>CAYWPR010000037.1:0-57293 GCA_964460115.1 uncultured Myxococcales bacterium | reverse complement strand
ACATTGCTTCTTTGATGCGGGCCAGCCATGCCATTTCCGGTGAAATTGAACCGGAAAAAGTACTGGCGCAGATCATGCAGATCATGGTCACAAATGCCGGAGCGCAGCGGGGCTTCTTGCTCTTGCACGACAACGGTCCATTGGTTATCAAAGCCAAGTTTTCGGTGGATCCGGATGTGGTGGATGCCAATCTGTCTGTGCCGCTGGAAAATAGTATCGAACTGTCGCGCAGTATCGCCAATTATGTCGCCCGCACGCGTGAGGTCGTTGTGCTCGGCAACGCCACCGTAGATGGTCAATTTGTGGCCGATCCCTACGTGACCACGCGTCGCCCCAAATCGGTGCTGGCCCTTCCCATGATACACCGCGGCCACCTTGTGGGCGTGCTTTACTTTGAAAACGGACTTGTCGAGCGGGCGTTTACTCCGTCGCGAACAGAGATTCTAACGATGCTAGGCGCACAAGCCGCCGTGGCGCTAGAAAACTCCCGTTTGTTAAGCAGTTTACGCCTGGCCAACCAGGCCATTGTTCGCGCCAATGACACGCTAGAGCAGCAAGTGGCGCAGCGCACCGAGGAGCTGCAACGGGCCCTGGCCGAGATCTGGAGCGAAATGGATCTGGCCCGCAAGATTCAGACGGTCTTATTGCCGAGCAATGTGACAATTCCGCACTACGACGTCGCGGCCGTCATGCGTCCGTGTCAGCAAGTAGGCGGCGACTACTACGATGTCTTTATGGCCGGCGGCGTGCCTTGGATCTTCATTGGCGACGTGTCTGGACACGGCGTCCGCGCCGGTCTAAGCATGATGATGATTCAGACGGCGATTCGCACGGCTGTGTACGACCGCTATGAGATGGGCGGCACGCCAGGCCCCTCGGAGATTATAGGCCTCGTCAACCTTGCCGTCCGTTCCAATTTGACGAGCATTGATGAAGGTCATTACATGACCATCACCGGCTTTCGAGTGGATGGCGAAAGACTGGTACATAGTGGTCTGCATGAAGATTTGCTGGTCTATCGCGCGGCGACCCGTTCGATCGAGCAGATTGAGACGTCCGGAGTCTGGCTGGGAGTGCTTGATGACATTCGCCCAATGCTGGTGGATTCGGAGCTGGCGCTACATTCAGAAGATGTCCTGCTCCTTTATACAGATGGCGTGACCGAAGTGCCGGTTGGAGAGGGAATGCGCGATTCTGCGGGCCTTGGGAAACTCCTGCAGATTGCTGCCGCGCAGTACTCCGCTGTCGATGACATTCTTAGTAAGCTTTTGCTCCTCATCGATCCTGCGAACAAGCACGATGACGAGACGCTCTTAGTCGTGAAGCGAAAAGACTGAACGGCTTCATGGTTGGCAAACTGCCGGAAAGGTGAGGAAATGGATCCGTCACGCACTTACGGTGATTTTACAGAGACTGTCCCGCTGGTGATCGAGGGACTGACCATTGTATTTTCGCCGACCTCGGTTTCGTTGAAGGAACGCTGGAAAAACAACAGTTTGTCCGCGGACTTCATGGCCGACTATTTTGCAACTTTTTATGCCACCCATGCGACGGACGAAGCGGGACGTCTAGAATACATTAAGGGCGCAGTGAGCTTTGTTGCCAATGAGCTTATCGAGAATGCAATGAAGTTCACAGATGTCGATGGGATTCCCATTAGCATTCGACTTACGATGCACGAAGGTGAGCTCGTTTTTTTCGCCAGCAACGGTGCATCGATCTCGGGTTCAAAAACTTACGAAGAAGCCGTACGGCGGCTTGTTACCTCTGACCCATGGGCCGAATATGAACGCAGAGCGCAGGCCAACGATGGATCGTCGGGTTTGGGCCTTTTATCAATGCTCACCGACTATTCGGCGCGACTTGGTTGGCGGTTCATGCCGTATGACGAGCGGAGTCTGCTTTTGACAACCACGGTCAGAATTCCGCTGTGAATCAGAATCACTTGTTTACCGAACAAAACCAGGCGATTGCAAGAGCGAGTAGCTAGGGTGAGGACAATATGGCAACTCAAGAGATTTCCGACGGTTCATACTCAGCCATCCGCAACAAGGATACAAATGAAGTCACCATTCGCGGAGCCTTGCGCTTAAATGGCACGCCAGAATACGCCCCGATCATGGCCTTGCTAGAAGAAGGACTTGGCGCTGGAATGATTACTGTAGACCTCCGCGGTCTGCAGTTCCTAAATAGTTCCGGCATCGCTTTTCTGATGCGCTTTGCTATCAAAGTTCGAGATGCCAAAGGCTCGTTGCGTCTGCGCGGTTCGAAAAAAATTCCCTGGCATAGCAAATCGCTGCAGAACCTGCAGCGCATCGTTCCTGAAATCCGCGTCGAACTAGAATGATCGAGCCGTCATTCATGAGCGAAAGTTATAAAAAGCGCATCGCCGAGCTAGAGCAGCGTTGCCAGGATCTAGAGACGATTATCGATACGACCTCTGAGCATGCCGACTTTATTGAAGCTGAGCTGGAAAAGCGCAATGAGTTCATTCGCCATGTCTTTGGCCGTTATGTCACGCAGGAAGTCGTCGATACAATTCTGTCAGTGCCTGACAACGAGACCTTAGGCGGAGAGCGGCGGGAAATCACCATCCTAAGTTCCGATTTGCGCGGCTTTACCGCCCTGGCCGAGCTGCTACCGGCAGAAGATATCATCCAGATTTTGAACGGCTACCTGGGCATCATGTCCGAGGCAATTGCCAATCGCGGCGGCACCGTCGGCGGGTTTTTAGGGGATGGCATTATCGTGTACTTTGGTGCGCCCATCGAGATGGCTGATCACGCCCGCCGGGCGATTTTATGTGCACTGTCCATGCAGGCTGCAATGTCCAAGGTCAACGCGGACATGAAAGCACGCGGCTATCCGGCTTTAGAAATGGGAATCGGCATCAACACCGGAGAAGTCGTCATTGGCAATGTCGGCTCTGAGAAGCGGGCGCAGTATGGTGCCGTCGGCAAAGCGGTGAATCTGGCCTTTCGCATTGAATCTTATTCTGTGGGTGGGGACATCCTTGCCTCTGAGGCGACGCTACAGGCCGCCGGTTCGGGAATCTTGCTACTTGGCAGCACCCGCGCCCATCCCAAAGGATGCCCTGGACCGATTATGATTTATTCAATCGGCGGAATGGAGGAAGCGCCAGCTTTGACCATCCGATCCACCGATGCTGAACTTATCGAACTTAAGGATCCGCCTGCGGTAAAGATCTGGCGCGTCTACGAAAAGGACATTGCGCCAGATTTTCACGCCGGATACATCCTAGGCATTGGGCGCAATGTCGCCGTGCTGCGATTTGGCGACGACGTGCCGCTGCCCAGCGTTTTTTCGAATCTGCGGCTGGAGCTCTTCGAAATCGGAGAGGCCTATGTCAAAGTCACAGCGCTGGAAGAAGCGCAAGGCCGAATCGTCGTACGGCTGACGCAGCAGTCGCACGCGGTGGAGCGCTGGATGGATGAGATCCTGAAGGCATGAAGGGAAGCGAACCTCGGCGAATCCACCAAACGGGGCCATTTAAACCCCCGCGGCTTTGATAGCCGGCCGGATTTTTGAGGAAGTGTAGGCCATTTTCGCCACCACAGAGTCTACACCTCAAGAAGTCACGGCCCGGAGGACGCCATGCCTCAAGATGCCAATTTTGTACCGGACAGCCTAAGCCTTTATCAAGCGAACCAGGAGCAACTTGCCATTACGGCACTTTGCGATTGGATTGCCGACTATTTGGCCGCCAGATTCGATGTGACGCGGGCACAGATAGAAGCAACCGAGACATTTCAAACGCTCGGCCTGAATTCGCTGGCAGCGCTCGAAATGCTCGGTGAACTCGGCAGCAAACTTCATCGTCCGCTAGCGCCGACTTTGGTCTGGGAATTTCCGACTCCCATCGCCCTTGCGCGCTATCTTGCAAGCGATGCCACTTCTAAAGACTCCGTCGTAGCAGCAACGCCGAAATCTTTGGAGCCGGCGCCTTTGGGTCCAGCGTCTTTAGGCCCAGCGAATTTCGAGCCGATTGCCATCGTTGGAATGTCTTGCCGCTTTCCGCAAGCCAATACTTTGGACGAGTTCTGGAATTTGCTGCGCAGCGGTGTCGATGCCATCACTGAGGTGCCCAAAGATCGCTGGAACATCGATTTCGCAGCCGATTCGAAATCTGGCCTTTCGCACAAACTCGGTGCGCGCTGGGGCGGTTTTCTATCGGATGTACAGACTTTTGATCCAGCCTTTTTCGGAATCTCTCCGCGGGAAGCTGTGCAAATCGATCCGCAGCAGCGCCTGGCCTTGGAATTGGCCTGGGAGGCTCTGGAAGATGCCGGAATTCCGGCGACTAGCCTTGCGGGCACGCGCTGCGGTGTCTATGTCGGCGTCATTTGGCATGACTACGCCGATCTGCTTTTGCAAGCCAATGCACCGGTTGCGCTACACACCGGAACCGGACAATCCCTAAGCATCGTTGCCAATCGCATTTCCTATACGCTGGGCCTGCAAGGTCCAAGCATCGCGATGGACACGGCTTGTTCATCGTCTTTGGTGGCAATACATCTGGCTTGTAAAAGTCTGCGCGATGGCGAATCTTCCCTGGCAGTGGTCGGCGGCGTCAACCTGATGCTGTCGGCGCATACCACAGACGTGCTTAGCCAGTTTGGCGGACTTTCGGCGCGCGGCCAGTGTCGCGCTTTTGATGCCGATGCCGATGGCTTTGTGCGCGGTGAAGGCGGTGGTTTCGTCGTGCTAAAGCCTTTGTCCAAGGCCTTGGCGGATGCCGATTCCATCTACTGCGTGATTCGCGGCAGTGCGATCAATAACGACGGCGCCAGCAATGGGCTTACGGCCCCCAATCCCGCCGCGCAGCGGGCCGTTTTGGCCCAGGCTTGCCAGGCTGCCGCGCTTGCCCCCAAAGAGGTCGATTACGTCGAGGCGCACGGCACCGGAACCAAGCTTGGCGACCCGCTGGAAGCCGCGGCCCTTTCCGCGGTGCTATGCTCCGGACGCGCTGCGGAACAGCCGCTACGCCTGGGTTCGGTCAAGACCAATATCGGACATCAGGAAGGCGCTGCCGGAATCGCTGGTTTGATAAAAACAGCGCTGGCCATTGCGCATCGCCAAATTCCTCCCAGCCTGCATTTTGCGACCGCCAATCCGTTGATTCCTTTTTCTCAGCTTAATCTCAAAGTGGTTACAGAACTAGAGACCTGGCCCACTTTAGGCCCGGCCATTGCTGGCGTCAGCTCGTTTGGCTGGGGCGGTACCAACTGCCATGTTCTGCTTAGCGGACTTGATGCGGCACCTTCTGAACTTTTGCTTGTTGGCGCCGACGATGAAGACAGCCTGGCAAAGGCGGCGGCCGCCGCGGTCAAATCGGTGCGGCAGTCTTTGACGCCGCCATCGCATCGCTTTATCACCTGCCACAATGGCGGTACCTACCGTCTTTCGGTGCTATGGCGAACAGCGGACGAGCTTTTCGAAAAAACCCAACGCTGGCTGAATACCGAAGAGTCCGACGGTTGCCGCTCATTCATCGCGCCGGCGTCCACCAAGCCCAAGCGCACTGTGTTTGTATTTTCACCCCAAGGTGGGCAGTGGCGCGGCATGGCCACAAACCTAGTGCGCACAAGTCCCGTGTTTCGGCAAATGCTGGCAGCTTGCGACGCCGCCATCGCCCAGCATGGCCATTTTTCGATTCTGCAGGAATTGCACACGCAAGGTCCTTTGTCTGCGTCCCCTGCAATCATTCAGCCGTGCATCTTTGCCGTGCAAGTCGCACTGACCGCCGAACTGCAATCCTACGGCATTCATCCTGACGTAGTTGTCGGGCATAGCTTGGGGGAAATTACCGCCGCCTATGTGGCGGGCGCGCTTTCGCTACAGGATGCAGCGCAAGCAATTGTACACTACAGCCAACTGCAAGCCACGACCATGGGCGATGGCGGCATGGCGCTTTTGCAGCTTCCTTTTGGCGAAGTGTCGGCGCTGCTGGAACCCTTTGGCGACGCCGTTTGCATCGCTGGACACAATGGACCAAGGACCACGGTGCTTTCCGGACGTAAAGCCGCGCTCGATGCCATTGTCATACAGCTTGCCGGCCGCGGAATCTTTGCGACGCGCATTGACGTGAGTGTGGCTGCGCATGGACCGCAGATGGATTCGATTTTAAGCAAGCTATGCGCCGCCTTGTCCAATCTGCAGCCACGTGCCTGCCGTATTCCGATGTGGTCCACATCGCAAAATGGCATGGTGAATGGCCACAGCCTTGATGGGAATTTCTTTGCGCAAAATCTGCGCCGCCCCGTGCACTTTGCCGAAGCGATTCGCGAACTTGCAGCTTCCGAAGTTGATTTCTTTGTGGAAGTAAATGCTCATCCGATTTTGCTGCCTGCCATTCAGCAGGGAATGAAAGCCGCGGGTCAAAATGGATATGCGTGTGGAACGTTAATTCGTGGCGAAAATGAACAGCAGGCCCTCTTAGATACAATCGCTCAGCTTTGGATACGCGGCGCAAGCATAGATCTGCCGTCGCAAAACCTCGATGGCCCATCGCAAAAGGACCTGGCCTCACAGACTATCCAACTCATTCCTTTGTCAGCGCGTAGCGAAGCCGCTCTTGCCGCCCAGGCCGCGCGTTTGCGTGCGCATCTGCAATGCCATCCTGAGCAGACGCTTGCCGATGTGGCCTATAGTCTTTTTAGGACACGCAGCGCGCTTGAGCACCGTCTGGCCCTTGTGGCAAGCTCGCGCGAGGCACTGCTTGTCGCGCTAGACGACGCGGCAAAGGGCCATATCCCAAATGGCGCGGCGCGCGGCAATGTGATTTCCGCACCCGGCAAGCTGGCCTTTTTATTTACCGGACAGGGCGCGCAGACTGCGAAAATGGGCCACGGCCTTTATCAGGCTTTTCCGGCATTTCAGATGGCTTTTGATCGCGCCATGCATCTTTTTGAGCGCGAGCTGCAATGCCCTCTGCGCGAAGTGATGTGGGCCTCACCCGAAAGTCCAATGTCGGCACGGCTTGATGAGACCCGCTACACCCAGCCGAGCTTGTTCGTTCTGGAGTATGCGCTGTATGCCCTATGGCAGTCGTGGGGCCTAACGCCCGACTGGCTGGTCGGCCATAGCATTGGTGAGCTTGTCGCCGCCTGCGTCGCGGGTGTGTTCACGCTGGAAGATGCCGTGCGGCTTTGTGCCGCCCGCGGACGATTGATGCAAGCGCTGCCTGCAGGCGGAGCGATGGCATCGATTGCGACCGATGTAGCGATGGTGGCGGCAGCCATTGCTTCCTATGCTGACCAGGTTTCCATTGCCGCGGTAAATGCTCCTTTGCAAGTGGTGATCTCGGGGGAACAGGCCCAGCTTTCCGCGGTCGTCGCTGAATTTGCCGCGCGCGGGGTGCGCACCAAGCTGCTGAATGTCTCGCATGCATTTCACTCAGCCCTTTTAGAGCCCATGCTGGCTGAATTTCGTCAGGTGGCCGAAGCTATACAGTACCGAGCGCCGTCGATTCCGCTGATTAGCAATGTGACCGGGCAGATCTGTACCGATGCGATTTGCACCGCCGACTATTGGGTGCGCCAAGCCCGGCAGACCGTTCGCTTTGCCGATGGAATTCAAACCCTTGGCCATTCGGGAGTGCGAGTCTTTGTTGAACTAGGCCCAAAACCTACGCTTTTGGGAATGGTCTCGGAGTGTCTGCCGGACATCGATTTGACGCTAGTTCCAAGCCTGCGACCCGAGCCAAACGAGCAAGCCGCGTCGAGCGAAAAAGAGACTGCGCTGCAAGCGCTTGGAACCGTCTTTGCGCAAGGTCGCTCCGTAAACCCTTCGAGCATCTTTCCAAGCGCCGGTCGCCGCGTGAAACTGCCCACCTACGCATTTCAGCGGCAGCGTTACTGGCTGGAAATGCGTCGGCCGCGCGTAGATCCTTTGGCGGACTGGCTCTACACATTGCAATGGACAGAGCAGCCGCAGCATTCCGCGCTGCCTGCGGCAACGCATGCGCAAAACTGGTTGATTTTCGGCGATGCGACAAGCTTGAGTGCCACCCTGGCAAAAGCGCTGTCCGCGCGTGGCTGCCAAGTGACGGTTGTCGATTCGTCCGAAGATAAGATAGCGCTAGCGGCCTATTTTGCGAGACCAAAGAAATGGGATGGCGTGGTCTATTTAGCTGGAGTAGGCGGGCTAGACGCACAAACCGCCGAACCGGACTCCTCTGCCGAGGTCGCAGCGCTTGTTCACCGTTCCCTGGCTCCCATGCTGACATTGTGGCAGGAATTGACGGCCGCGAACCACGCTGCGCGTCTATGGATTGTGACCCGGGGCGCCTGCGCGGTGCATAAGAATGAAAAAAGCGCCTGCTGGCAGGCGGGTCTTTGGGGCCTTGGTCGAGTCGCCGCCCTAGAAAGTCCTGCACATTGGGGCGGCCTTGTAGACCTCGATCCCAATGGCAGCTTGCACGAAGTCGATGACCTGGTTCATTCGCTTTTGGCCCCTGATGCGGAAGATCAGATTGCCTTTCGTCAAAAGCAGCGCTATGCCGCGCGATTGAACGCGGCAAGGTGGCCTGCGTCATCAAATTCGCTGCCGATCTCGGCCAAAGGCTTTTACTTAGTGACCGGCGGACTGGGAAGCATTGGTTTGTGCTTGGCCAAGTGGCTGGTCGCGCGCGGCGCGCGGCACCTTTTATTAATTGGCCGAAACGGACTGCCGCCCCGCTCCGATTGGACGCAGCAACATCCACAGGCGGTACACGAAAAAATCAGCGCGATCGAAGAACTGGAAGCGCAAGGCGCGCAAGTGCGAACGGCCGCGGTAGATGTCGGCGATTTCGAACAAATGCGGACGCTGCTTGCCTCGCTTGATTTGCCGCTTTGTGGCGTCCTACACGCCGCCGGAGTGGTCAGTGACGGACTGCTGACGCATCAAAATGAACAGCAACTTGCGACGGTTCTGCGTCCCAAAGTAGAAGGTACCTGGGTGCTGCATACGCTGACTTTGACGCAGCCCTTAGACTTCTTTGTTTTGTTTTCTTCGCTGGCTGCCACCGTGGGTCTACTTGGCAATGGAACCTACGTCGCGGCCAATGCCTTTTTGGATTCTTTCGCCAGTTTTCGTCGCGCCCAGGGCCTTCCGGCTTGCAGCATTGCCTGGGGAATGTGGGACCTGGGAATGGCAACTGCGTCGCGCCAATCCCTTTTTGCCGAATGGGGCGTGCAGCTCATGCCCACGGCATTGGCCTTGTCGGCGCTGGATCGACTGCTGAGCTATGCGCTGCCGCATTGTCTGGTCATGGACATAGATTGGCGAAAATTTGCATCCATGCTGCCGCCTTCTTTGCGCCATGGCCAGTTGATTCAAAACTTGGTTCGCGAAGTTGCCGACGCCACACCGGAAAATGTGGCAATTCCAGCGGAGAATTCCGCGCCGCAAACTTTGGCCGAACTTACTGACCTCGTACGAAGCAGCGTTGCGCAGGTTCTAGAACTGACCAGTGCAAAATCGATACATCCGCAGCGCCGCTTTGCGGAAATGGGAATGGACTCGCTCTTGGCGGTGCAGTTGCGCAATCGCTTGCAGCGCGAACTGAAAGTATCCCTTTCTTCGACCCTGGCATTTGATTATCCCACCATCGAGCGCCTAGTGACGCATCTAAACAAGGAGGTGCTGCAAAAAAGCCTTTTGCTGCACGCGGCACCGGAAACAATTTCCCTTGCGCCTTCGCCTCTTGTGAACGAGCCCATTGCCATCGTCGGCACTGCATTTCGCTTTCCTGGAGAAGCAAGCGATACACAGTCGGCGTGGCGCTTGCTGCAAGAAGGGTCCGTCGTCACTGGCGAAGTGCCGGCCAGTCGGTTTTCGCTTGCGAATTTTTACGATGCGAATCCCGAGGCTCCTTTTCGTACATCGGTCAAGCACGGCGGCTTTCTGCGCGATATCGAGAATTTCGACGCCAACTTCTTCCATATCGCACCGCTGGAAGTGATCACCATGGATCCTCAGCAGCGCCTGCTTTTGGAAGTAGGATGGGAAGCGCTCGAGCAGGCCGGAGAAACTTCATCGGCACTTTTGCAAAAGCAAATCGGCGTTTTTGTCGGCGCTGGTGCCAATGAGTACGCCGAACGCCTGCAGGACATGACGGACCAAGCCGCGGCCCGCTATGTCGGCACGGGCAATCTGTCTAGTGTACTGGCCGGGCGGCTGTCTTACTTTTTGGGCGCTAGTGGTCCCAGTCTGTTTGTAGATACCGCATGCTCGTCATCGCTTGTGGCGCTGCACCTAGCGTGTCAAAGCTTGCATGCAAAAGAGTGCCAAGCGGCCCTTGTCGGCGGCGTGAACTTGCTTTTGTCGCCATCGAGCTTTGTGATGATGTCGCAAATGCGCGCGCTGTCTTTGGACGGCCGCTGCAAGACTTTTTCCGCCGATGCGGATGGCTACGGACGCGCCGAAGGCTGTGTGGTGGTCGTTTTAAAACGCCTCAGCGATGCCGTGCGCGATGGAAATACGATTTTGGGACTGGTTCGCGGCACGGCCGTCAATCACGACGGCGCCAGCAGCGGTTTGACTGCTCCCAATGGCCCGGCGCAGCAAGCAGTCATAAGACAAGCGCTGCAGCAGGCGGATATCAATCCCGCAGAGGTCGATTATGTAGAATGCCACGGAACGGGAACCAAGCTTGGGGATCCGATTGAAGTGCAAGCGCTGGCTGCGACCTACGGCTTTGGCCGCGCGGCCGACAAGCCGCTGATTCTAGGAGCCGTCAAAGCGAATTTGGGACACATGGAAGCAGCGTCCGGTTTGGCGGGCCTTATCAAAGTCATTTTAGCGCTGCAGCATGAGCAGATTCCGCCGCAGCCGCCTTTTTTCGAACTGAATGCGCACATTCCCTGGGCCGAGCTTCCGGTCCGTGTGGCACGCCACGGCCAGCCCTGGCCGCGGAGCCAGCGGCCGCGTCGGGCCGGAATTAGCGCTTTTGGGCTTAGCGGCACCAATGCTCATATCATCCTCGAAGAAGCGCCGTCCGAAGCAGCTTCAGCAGATACGCCCGGCCGCGCCGCGCTTGAGAAATCGGCGGAGCTCTGCGTTTTGTCGGCCCAGACCGAGCCCGCACTTTTTGCGCAAGCGGGTCGGCTGCATGCGCATCTTTTGACCCATTCCCAAGAATCGCTTGCTGACATCGCGTACACCCTGGCCAGTACTCGCAGTGCCATGGAATGCCGGCTGGCCCTTTCCGCCACTTCGCGGTCGGATTTGCTTTTACAATTGGAAAGCGCGGCACGGGGGACGCTTCCCGCAGGTGCCTTTAGGGGCAGGGCGCCGTCCTCCGGCATGCCTGCCAAAGTCGTTTTTGTCTTTCCCGGACAGGGTTGGCAGTGGCTTGGCATGGGACGCAGTTTGCTTGCCGAGGAATCGGTGTTTGCGGAGGCCTTAACCGCCTGCGATCGAGCGATTCAAATCGAGGCGGGTTTTTCCGTCCTTGCCGAGCTAGCCGCAGAGGATGCAAGCACGCAGCGGGTCGATGTGGTGCAGCCGGTGCTATTTGCCATGCAAGTCGCCCTGGCTGCGTTATGGCGCTCGTGGGGCATAAAACCGGATGCTGTCGTTGGGCACAGCCTGGGCGAAATCGCGGCGGCCTATGTCGCCGGCGCGCTTTCCCTAAAGGATGCGGTCGCAATCATTTGCCGGCGCAGTCGGCTGCTCCGCGAAATCAGCGGCCAAGGTGAAATGGCGCTTGTCGAACTGCCAGCGGCCGAAGCTGCCGCCGAGCTTTTTCAGTACCAAGACCGATTGAGCGTCGCCGCCAGCAACAGCCTACGCTCCACGGTAATCTCCGGAGAGCCGGCGGCCCTTGGCGCAGTCTTGGCGCAGCTCGAATCGCGCGGCGTATTCTGCCGGCGCGTGCAAGTGGATGTGGCCAGCCACAGCCCGCAAGTCGAGCCCTTGCTGAACAAGCTACAGACTCTGCTTGCCGACCTGCATCCCCGCCCCTGCGTCATTCCAATGTATTCGACGGTGCGCGCCGAGGTGGTCGCCGGACCAGAACTTGGGGCGCAATACTGGACAGAGAATCTGCGGCAGCCGGTGCGCTTTTGCGACGTCATGCAGACTTTGCACAAAAGCGGCCATGGATTGTCGCTAGAGCTAAGCGCCCACCCAATTCTAGTCGCCGCCGTGGAGGAGCTGCGGCAGGCAAACTCCCAAGAAGGCGCTGCCTGCGCTTCGTTGCGGCGCGGACGTGGAGAGCGCGTGCAACTTTTGTCCACCTTGGGAGAATTATGGGGAAACGGATATCCGGTCGCCTGGAACAAGCTATTTTCCGGCTTCAGACATCGGGTGGATCTGCCGCCCTATCCATGGCAAAAGCAGCGCTTCTGGGTGGACCCGCCCAATTTATTCCTCCCAAGGAGTTTGCGAATTCCTGCCTCCGGCCACCCGCTTCTTGGCACGATGCAGACGCTGCCGACTTCAATCAATACCTACCTTTGGGAAAGTACTCTGGAGAGCCAGCAGCTTCCCTGGCTTTTCGACCATCAGGTTCAAGGCGCGGTGGTCTTTCCTGGCGCTGCCTATCTGGAAATGGCCCTGGCCTTGGGCGCTGAAATATTTGCCGCAGAGCCTTTTGAAGTCAGCGATGTGTCCTTTGTCGAAGCGCTGCCTCTGGCTGCCGATGCGGCGCTACAAATGCAAGTCTTGGCCACCGAAGAGCAGCCCGGACGTTTGCGTTTTCATATCGCCAGTCGCGAATCGCAAAAGCTTTCGACGGTATTTCGCATACATGCGCGTGGCGTGCTGAAACGGCAAAAACCAGAAGTAGCTGAGATGGGTTTGGATCTGATCTCGCTGCGCGAGCGGCTGCAGCGCAGCCCGGACGCGGCCCAGATATATGCCCAGATGGCAACCATGGGTCTCACGTATGGCCAGGCTTTTCAAGGAATTGCCGAGTTATGGGGCGGCGCTGGAGAAGCCTTGGGACGAATCGAAACCCGAGCGGCCGTCGAATTCGCCGATGCCTATCGATTTCATCCGGCGCTTCTAGATGCGTGTATGCAGGTGATTGTCGAGGCTTTGGGTTCGGCTCGCGAAAATGCTCCCTGGCTGCCGCTTCAGATTGGTCTTTTGCGGTTGTTTCAGCGACCTCCTTCTACGCTGTTTTGTCATGCGCGCCTGTCCGCAGCGAAAGTAGCCGCGGGTGAGCGCCAGCGGGCCGATTTGTGCATCGTCGATTCGCAAGGCGGACTGGTTGCCGAAATTCAGGATTTGGTCATTGCGCGGCGTACTGGCAGTGCGCTGCACACGGAACAGGATCGCCTATTTATGGCAGTCGATTGGCAGCCGAGCTTGGTTCCGCCGCCCAGTGTATCGGCCGGACGCTGGCTGCTTTTGGGCGACGGCGGCGCGCTTGGACAAGCGCTGCGGCAAGCCCTGCAGTCGGCCGGTCATTCGGTCGTGCAGGGTGAATCGCTGTTGCCCAATTCGACGGCTTTGCGCGCCTTATTGACCGGCGCTTTTGACGACAAAGCGCCCACCGCGGTGGTGCACTTAGGTCGCGTCGGAGTGGACGGAGCCAGCGATGCCCATATCGCCGAAAAAGCTCTGCTGCAGGGTTGCGACAATGTGCTGCACGTGGTGCAGGCGCTCGTCGGAATGTCATATCGCGAGGCGCCGCGGCTGTGGCTGTTTACGCGCGGTGCGCAGGCCGCCACGCCGGGCCTGGTGGCTTTGACACAAGCGCCGCTTTGGGGGCTTGGTCGGACGATTGCGGTGGAACATCCCGAACTGCGCTGTGTACGGCTGGATTTGGATCCGGCACGCCCGGACGATGAAGCGCAGGCCGTGGTGGCAGAGCTACTGGCCGATGATGCAGAAGAAGAAGTAGCGTTTCGCGGCAAAGAACGCCTGGTGGCGCGACTTATACACCGCTTGCCCGAAGCCGAGCGGACTTCGCGCAGCGAGCTTGTCGCCGGACGGCCCTTTCGTCTGGAAATCGACAAGCCCGGCGTTCTAGATCACTTGCGCCTGCGGCTTTGTGAAAGGCGACCGCCCGGTCCAGGAGAAGTAGAGATTGCCATTGAAGCGGCCGGGCTCAATTTCATGGACATCCTGACTGCGATGGGAATTCGCCCGGGGGCCCATGGCGCGTCTTTGCTGCTAGGCGGGGAGTGCGCCGGCCGCGTCGTCGCGCTAGGCGCGGACGTGGATGGCTTTGCGGTGGGAGATGCCGTTTTGGCAGTGACGCCGGGATGCTTTGGTTCGCATGTCACGGTATCGGCGCGAAAAGTGGTAGCGCGGCCCGCTGCGCTTTCAGCGGCCGAGGCGGCGGCGCTACCCGTTGCCTACATGACGGCCTGGTATGGTTTGGTGCATTTGGGAAGGCTGCGCGCTGGAGAACGTGTCCTTATTCATTCGGCAACCGGCGGTACCGGATTTGCTGCCGTCCTGATTGCGCAGCACCTTGGGGCCGAGGTGTTTGCCACAGCCGGAACTGCGCAAAAGCGAGACTGGTTGCAGGCGCAAGGTGTACGCCATGTTTTGAATTCGCGCTCCTTGGATTTTTCGGCGCAGATATTGGCCGAGACGCAAGGAGTAGGGGTGGATCTCGTCCTCAATTCGCTGTCTGGTCCTGCCATCGAGGCAAGCTTTGCCGCGCTTGGACAAGACGGGCGCTTTATCGAACTCGGAAAATCCGACATCTACGCCGATCGGGCGCTTGGGCTCGGGCCCTTTAAAAAGAGCCTTTCCTATAGTGCTGTGGACCTGGCGGCGCTTGGAGAAAATCGTCCGGAACGTTTTGGCGCGCTGCTTGCCGAAGTCACCGCGCTCATTCGCAAAGGAGTGCTGCCCACGCTACCGCTTGAGACCTTTCCGATTTCGCGCGCGGCGCAGGCATTTCGCAAAATGGCGCAGGCGCAGCACATCGGAAAGCTAGTCCTTTGTACGGCCGACAAAGAGGCCATGATTTCAGTCAGCCCGAGCGACTCGGTTTCCATTCGCAGCGATTCGAGCTACCTCGTCACAGGTGGCCTGGGGGGACTGGGGCTGAAAGTGGCAGAGTGGCTGAGCAAACAGGGCGCGGGGCACCTTGTACTCATGGGCCGCGCCGGAGACGTTAGCTTTGAGCAACGAATGGCGGTCTCGGCGCTGGTGGTCAACGGAACGCGCGTCTCGATTGCCAAGGGGGACGTCGCCAAGCGCAGCCAAATGGAGCAGATTCTGAGCGATATACAAAGCTCGGGAATGCCGCTGCGCGGAATCATTCACGCGGCCGGCTGTCTGGATGACGGGCTGATCATGCAGCAGACGCCTTTGCGCTTTCGCACCGTGATGGGGCCCAAAGTGCAAGGGGCCTGGCATTTGCACGAACTGACTTGCAAGCTGCCGCTGGATTTTTTCGTGATGTACGCTTCGGCCGCAGGCCTTCTCGGCTCGCCAGGCCAAGCCAATTATGCGGCGGCCAACACCTTTCTGGATGCGCTGGCACATCATCGTCGAGCGCTTGAATTGCCGGCGCTGAGCATCGACTGGGGGGCTTTTTCCGAGGTCGGGTTGGCCGCGGAAAAAGACAATCGCGGCGCGCGCCTAAGCAGTCGCGGAATGCAGAACCTGACACCGGACCAAGGCCTGGCCGCGCTTGGCCGCTTGCTTGGGGGGGCGCCGGCGCAGATGGGCGTCGTCCCACTAGACATTCAGCGGTGGGGGGCTTTTTATCGCGCGGCTGCGACCTCGCGTCGGCTGTCCTTGCTGCAGACCGCGCAAGGTGGCGCGCAACGCGGCGAAAAAGGAACGCGCGATCTGCAAATACGTCTTGTCGCTGCCGAACCGTCAGCGCGGGCCAGTCTGCTTGCCGAGATCTTGCTTGCGCAAGTGGGCCAGGTATTGCGTTTGGCGGAAAATCAAATCTCGATGACGGTTCCGCTGACCACGATGGGCATGGATTCCCTGATGGGTTTAGAGCTGCGCAATCGTATCGAGTCGGTGCTTGGAATTCGCGTGCCGGCCAGTTTGCTGTGGTCCTATCCCACCGTGGGCAGACTTGCAGAGTACATCGACCGAGAAATTACCAAGAGTGAAGTGACGACAAAGCCTGCGGAGGAAAACCATTTCGCGGTACGGCCTTTGCTGTCCGCGGCTGCGAACTCTGCAGAGCGATTTACGGCCACAAGCCAAATTTCTTCGCGGCGCGAGGCGCTGGTTCATCTGCATACGGCGCCATCGCCATCGCTACATTTGATCTGCTTTCCTCCCGGCGGCGGCGGTCCGGAGCTGTTTCAGCGCTGGACCACGAAGCTCCCTGACGCCATAAGTATTAGCGGTCTGCACCTACCTGGGCGAGGCGCGCGGCTGACCGAATCCCCTTATGCCGACATGCAGCAATTGCTGGAAGGCATTCGCGAAGATTTGGTGCGGGTGCTCAAAAATGGCACTCCTGTTGCGTTTGTGGGACATTCTTTGGGCAGCATTGTGGCTTTTGAGACGGCCCGGCATTTGCTGCGGATGCACGGGGTAGGTCCCATTCATTTGTTTGTGTCTGCTTGTGCGGCGCCGCGCCGAGGCGTCGAGCTTGAACATTATTTGGGCTTTGGCAAGGACAATGCTCAAGGCACATTTTCCAGTGAAACCCTGACGGATGCCGAGCTTCTCGACATTCTGCGGCGGGCTGGGGCGCTGGGCCGCGGTGCCGAAAAGCTCGACGATGACGAGCTTAGGGCCTTTTTTGTGCCATCGCTGCGAGCGGATCTAAAAGTGCTGCGCTCTTATTCCTATGAAGCGCAGCGGGTGTTATCCATTCCCATCACTGCCATCGTCGGCCGACAAGATCCCATGATCGATGCCAATCGAATTACCGACTGGATGAAACATACCGACCAGTCTTTTGCGGCGCGCATTATTCCGGGGGATCACAGCATTCGCTATGAGCAGCTATGGGAAATTGTCGTCAGCACTTTGGAGTCTTTGTTGCCTACTACCGAGCTCGTCTGAGGATTTCGAAAAAGGTACTTAACGAGCGGCTCCAAAGGAATCATCTGTATGCCATCTGCGATGGCGTACGCCAAACTGAGAGCAGCCGTATAAGATCCCCAGATGTAAATCATCACTTTCCCATCCACTCATTTACAGATTGAACGAGAGGACTTTCTGGCTGTAGGGTCGCATGCCAGTCAAGTGCGACAGAGGTACCATCGTTAAAAGTTACAGCAAGGGCAGAGTGAGCGGTGTCGAGAAACCCAGAACGATCGAGATAATCTACTTTGGTGATTCCGAGCTTCTCCTGATTTGCCTTGAGGATGAGCGCTGCTGAATCGCGAATCCCGGTACAGAGGAATTGGGCATTCTCGGGGACACTCGGGTCCTTGCGGGAGAATACGAACCCCCAATTCCGCAGATCTCCAGATAAATTGAAAAATCCCGTAATGCTGGTTGGAAGGACGCTGTCAAGGAGACCTCTGAAACCAGGGTCGCTTGCCACCTCAGAGATGGCTGCTTGGAGAGCCGGCGTCATCTCGGGCGATGTGCCGTAAAAATCTACAAGATTGATTGGGTCCATCAGCACATAGCTGTAAAAATTGATATCGGTGCTGGCAAAGCCGATGGGATCCTTGGCGGTCCATCGTCCGGTCTCCGCCTGATAATCCCTTTGGCCAAAGCGCACGAGCTTTGTATCGCTTTCGTAAAGCCCCCCAGCCAGCCCGAAGGGCTGAAACCCCGGCGCGCTATCTCCAAGCACTATTCCGAACTCGTCATAATCGATCTGCTGCGCGACGGCGCCGGTCGCCATGTTGATGACGAGACGCGGACTGCCGAGGTGATCTGTAATGATTCGATAGGTAGCTCCTCCTTTTTCCATGTACTCGGGCACGTTGTGTTTCGTTCCATAGACAAAGCGGCTCACGATTGCATTGCTGCCATCAAGCTCCGCGACCGGCCGCAGCTCATCCCCGTAAAGGAAACCCTGCACCAGCACCCCATTTAGCTTTTTCCCAATGCGGCGATTGCGACCGTCAATGACATACTCGATCTTCGTTCCGCTCGGCAGCGTCACGGATGTCAAGTTTCCCATCACGTCATAGACATAGCTCGTCATTCCGCTTGCGTCGGTCTTCGACGTCAGCTCGCCATTTGGGGTATACGTATAGCTCGTCGTACCATAGCCTAGCAGCCGATCCTGAGCATCATACTGCGTGATAAAGACACTGCCGCCCGGACCCGAGTAGCTGGTTCGATTCCCATTTGCATCATAAGCATACGCCGAGTATGCAGCCCCATCGCGCATCACACTGATGAGACGCCCGTTCGTATCGTATCCATAGACATAGGTATGAGTCGTTCCTAGGACCGTCTCATCCTTCTGCTGAATTCGTCCTATCGCGTCGCGCGTGTATTGAATCACCAGCTCGTCTGTCGCACCGTAGCGCGCACGATAAAGGGACGGCTCTCCGTACATGGTGTCGTAGCTGAAGGTGTCGGTGACGCTGCCAAGCGTCGTGCCGGTCACGCGTCCGGTGGAGGGATCGCGCGTAAGGGCCAGCGCCCCGGCTCCGGTGAGTAGCCCGTCCTCGTCGTAGCTCAGGCTGATGTCGCTGCCGTTGACGCTTTCCGTGATGATTCGAAGGTCGTTGTCGTAAGTATGGCCGACGCTGCCCGAGACAGTTCCCGCCCAGGTCGCAGTCTTAAGCAGGCCGCCGTCGTAGCCATAGGTCAGGGTGCCGCCATCAGGTGCGGTGAGCGTGCTCAATGTGCCGGTCAGGGCGTGATAGGCCAAGCTGAGCTCACCACTGGGAACGGTGACATTCTTGAGGCGCCCGGCGCTGTCATAGCCGAATTCGATGCGCTGCCCGTCGGGTCGGCTCACCTGTACGAGCTGGCGGTCCAGGTTGTAGCTGTAGCGGGTCAGCCGAGTGCCGGCTCCAGTCACATCCGGCGGGGCGTACTCCGAAAGCAAATCCACCGGCGTATAAAGCATGCCATGCTCGGGGCGCCCCGGCGGCGTGACCGTCCGGACGTTGCCGCTGGCGTCATAGGTGAGCTGGATCGACGTGCCGTCGGGTAGCGTCTCTTTGACGGTCCGCCCGGCCGCATCGCGCTCGAATGCCCGCACCCGCGACAGGGGATCCTGGATACTGGCCAGGTAGCCCTTGTCATCGTAGGCCAGGGTGTAGCTGCGAGCGCCCTGGCCGATCCCGACGATATGGCCGCGCCCGTCGTATGCAAGCTTGAGCGCCTCCAGTCCGGGGAGATGGAGCTCGCTGACGCGACCCCTGTCGTCCAGCTTCGCCGTGCGCTGCCGACCCAGCGGAGTCGTGGCTGTGATGGTGGCCGTGGCGCGATCGTAGACGTTGGTGAACACGCGGCCGTTCAGGGTGGCGGTGTCGGCCAGCGACTGGAGCGAGAAAGGATCGGCGCTGTTTAGTACCACCGAGCGCGCCGCCGTCTCAGCGATGGAGAGCCCACCCGGGGTCGTGACGGTGATGGACTGGGTCAGCGGGACCATCCCCCCGAAGCGGGGATCGGCACCCTCGACCAGGTCGGTGATCGTGCCGTCCGGGTCCGTGATCTGGCGAGCGCCGGCGGCGCTGGAATGGGTGAGGGTCGGAAGCCCGCTGGGTCCGGTGCTTGTTCGCTTCTGTCCTCCATCGGCCAGATTGTCGATCTGATAGGTGGTCGTGAGTCCCTCGGCAGTGCTCACGGCCACGGTGTAGCCCCCGCCCTGCTCGGTCCTGGTGAGCGTCTTGAAACCGCCCGCCGGGTCCGTGTCCTTCTTCAGCCTCCCGAGATAGTCGTACTCGAAGCGATGGACGTTGCCGCGCGGATCGGTGAACGCGGCCAGGAGCCCACCTTGGCCCTGGTAGGCAAAGGTGAAAGACTCACCCGCCGGGCTTTCGGCCTTCTGCAGGTAGCCGTCACCGTCCACGGCGAGCGTGGTGCGCTGGCCGTAGGGGGCGACGATGGCGGTGGGAGCGCCCTGCGCGTCCCGCTCGACGGTGGTGATGTTGCCGTCGCCATCGTTCACGGTCTTGAGGCGGCCGGCGGGATCGTAGCCGAACTGATAGCGCAGCGCGCCGGTGAGGGCGTCCTGGGTACGCAGGTGTCGGCCGCTGCGATCGAAGACATAGAACTCCCTGCCGTCCTCGGAGGGGAGCTTAAGGCTCTCGCCCGCCGAGTAGCCGGGCCGGACCGGGGACAGGCGGCGAATCGAGTAGCCGGCTTCGCCGAAATAGACGCTCCCATCCGGCCCCACCGCAGTATGGTACGCTCCCCCGATTCCGGACTGGAGAGCGGGGACGCCCTCTCCCCGGTACGTAGCCGTGCCATCGCCGGCCACGGTGGTGATGACGCCGTCCGGCTCGATCAAGCGCACCCGGTCAGCCGTGGTGATGAAGATGCTCCCGTCCGGCGCCACGGCGATCGCGTTGGCCCATCCCAGACCCGCCTCGGTGGCGGGGCCGCCGTCCCCGCTAATGCCACGGATGTACTTGCCCGCCACGGTGGTGATGCGGCCATCCGGTCCGATCACCCTGATGCGACTCAGGTCCAAGTAAGGGACGGCATCGACAAGGTAGAGGCTACCCTCCGGCCCGACGGCGAGGTCGAACAGCTCGCTGAACTTCGCGTCGCGCGCCGGACCCCCGTCCGCTTCCCCCATCCATTGATATGGCATCCCGTCACCAGCGATGGTGGTGATGATGCCGTCTGGAGCGACCCGGCGGATCCGGCTCCTACTGGCGATAAAGAGGCTCCCGTCCGGCCCCACGGCGATGCTATTGGCGTCATAGAGGCTCGCCTGGACCGCGGGACCGCCGTCGCCGCTTTCGCCGGATATTCCGTTGCCCGCCACGGTGGTGATGCTCCCATCCGGCCCGAGCCGGCGTATCGTGGTCAAATCGCTGAGATAAAGGCTCCCGTCCGGCCCCAGGGCGAGACGCGACAGCCCGACCGCTGGCAGGCCCATCAGGGTGGTGACGATGCCGTCCCGCCCGACCCGGCGGATGCGATTGCCTGCCGCCCCGCTCTCTCCGAAAAAAAGGCTGCCATCTGCGCCCACCTGGAACCCTAAGATTCCGCCGATCCGAGTCTCGGTGGCCAGGCCGCCGTCCCCTTCTTCCCCGTACTGCCCATACACTCCCGCTACGGTCTTGATCATGATGGACTGGTTGGCCCTGATCTGTTCGGAACCCGTCCCGCCGCGCCGCCTGCCGTCCCCCAGGTACAGCGTCCGCTGGGTGGAAACGTAGGCGTGATGCGCGCTGAGGCTGAAACCGCCCAGCGCAGCGGCCTGGTTGCTCCACTGGTTGCCCAGTACGCGCTGCCACTCCCGCCAGAGAGTGACTTCCCCGCGGTATCGGTCGCCGCTAATGCCATTTTCTCCATAGGCGGCAAAGGACCGCTCGAGCTGGGCTGGCGTCCTGTACACCGGGCGGTACACGTAGCCGATTCGGACGGTCGCGGGCTGTCCACCGCTCATCATCCGCCCGTAGGCATCCTTGCCGTCCCAGATGAACTCGTAACGCTGGTCGGGCTCTGCCGCGAAGCTCTTGCGCAATAACTGTCCCGCGACTCTGACCTCCAGCTCGATCCGGCTCAGGCCCGCGGGCAGATTCTTGCCACTCAGCGGGATCTCGAGCGTGTAGGCCGCCGTGCGCCCGCGCCCGCGATCGCTCATGTAATAGAGGCTGAAGGGCGTGCCTCTTACGGGGATGGCCTCGCCCAGCGTCTGACTCTGGCTCTCGATGATCGAGCCACACTGGAGGTCGGGATGGTCTTCGACCGAGGGGGTGCTCGGGGACCGGCTCGGCAGCGTTGCTCCATCCGGCGGCCCGAAGGGCCAGTTGCAGTCCCAGGGCGAAAAGTGCGTGACCGGCACCCGCCACAGGCTCTGGCCGGGCTGATACAGGGCTGCCAGACGCTGGCGTTCGCCCTGATCGATCGCTAGCGTGGCCAAAGTGGCCGCGTCGTCGACCTGCCCATCGCCATCGGTGTCCAGGTCCGAAAGCCCCCCCGTGACGCCAAGGATACTGATGACGCGCCCGTTGTTCGAGGGCACCCAGACTCCGCGCTCCCGGTCGTAGTAGCCGACCGGCACGGCGCCACCCGTCGGAAAATTCAGGAAATTCTCCACGTAGAAGACGACCGGCTTGCTAAACTCAACCTGCTTCGCTCCCGCCTGATCCGCCTCGTCGATGCTCAGCTCAACCGCGTAGGTATAGCCGCTAGTTGCCGGCAATGACGCCGGCATCGATTTGGGGCCGTCATCGCCCACCGTGTACTCGGTGGCGCGCACGTGCAGCGTCGTAAGGGGTTGCGTGCTGCCCTCAACCGCCATGACGGCCTGGGTGCCGGGCTGAAAGAGCAGGGTCGCCTGCCGGGTCCCGCTTTTGTCGGTCACCGAGCCGCCGCGGGCCGCCTGCGTCGCGCCGGCCATCAGGTCGACGGCGGTGACCTGGGCGTCATGTGGAATCAGCACCACATCGGGCAGCCAAGCATAGTCCAGCCAGGGCGCCCGCACTTGCCGCTGCACCGCCAGGTAGTCGTCCTTGGCGTAGCTCACGGTCAAAAGGCCGCCGCCGTTGACCGCCAGGTCGAACAGGCCGTCCAGCCGAGTGAGGGTGCTGCCAAATTCTGGATGGGCGAGGATGCTCACCCTCACCCCGGGGAGTGGGTTGCCATCGCGGGAGCGCACGATGCCCCGCAAGACGGCCACATGCTCTTTGACGATCGTGCCCTTGGACACGCCCACCTGGACGGGATTGTCTCCGCTGTAGAGGAACTCTGTGGCATCGGCCAGGTTGGTGGCTGCGGTCGGAAAAAGGGGCGGCGCAGCGAGCACCGGGGGGACCGGTGCCTTGGGCTGCATGTCGGCGTCGGTGGGCTGCATGCCGGCGTCGGGCGATGTGGACGCCTCATCCTTGCCGCAGCGGGATGGGAGTAGGGCCAGCGATAGGGCAAGCAGGGCACCAAGCAGGCGATTCGAATAAGGTGCACTCGGCATGCGGTCCTCCATATTTAACGAGAGCGGGCCGGCAAGGGCTTGTCCCCAAGAATGCCTGGAGCTGCTTGCGACAGCCGTATTCGAGCCCCCCAAACCTACTTCAGCTCTCTCTCGGATTGCGGCGCAAGAGTAATCGTTCAACTATAACGTAAGTCTAACTGCACGCGGTATCCCTCGATCAGCTTCCTAATACGAGGGGCACTTTTCACGTGTCGTCCTCATCGGTAAAGCCGATGAAGCCTCTCATCCCTAGGTGCCGCGCGCTTGTCGCGCGATAAAGTCGATGGGACAAAGTGATTTGCCGCGTGTATAAGCCCGGCCTGTAAGGAGCCAAGAGTCACAAGCTGAGAAAGATCTATTCCCTGACTCACCATGGACTGCGCCATCTCGGGACGGACACCGGTTAAGATCACTTGGGCGCCAAGCAGCTTAACCGCCTGGGTGGCGCGAATCAGCGAATTGGCAACGTCGCCATCGACGCGAGTGATTCCTGTGACATCGAGAATGACGATGGACGCGCTCTGGCTGGCCACTCCTTCCAGAAGTTTCTCCAAAAGCTGCGCACTCCTGCCCTTATCGAACCTGCCAATAAGCGGCACGACCACCACGCCAGCATCTACCGGAATCATCGGAATGGACAGCTCGCGAATTGTCGCTTCCTGGGCTTGAATCATCTGCGCCTGCAGGCTGGCGCGTTCGGCTTCGGTACGGCGCAGACTGGTGACATCGTAGCCTTCGGCCAGAAGCAGAACGTTGTGACCACTCTGGTCGCGGCTTGGCTTGATGGTAAGTTCGATCAAGCAGGAAGTACTATCATCGCGCAAAAGCTCGACCTCACAGACGGCCTGGCGGCCTGCCGCTGCTTCCTCAACACATTTTCGCACGTGCGCCCGGATGCGGTCCTGCCGCCAGCAGCTACCTTCCCAAAACCGCAAAGTCCCGGCCTTCCCATTGGCAGATTGCTGGTCTTTTCCCAGAATTGCAGCCAGCCCCTGATTGGATTCTAGAAGAACGCCGGAAGGACTTAATAGCCCGATGAGCATCGAGGACTTGTCGAAGATGGCTCGAAACTTCTGTTCACTTTCACGCAGGGCCGCTTCGCGCTGAAGCTGTTCGGTAATCGGATGGGAAAACGCTGCGAAGAACTCTTCGTTGTCTAGTTTTACATGGTGCGCGCTCACTTCAACATCGATGAGATGTCCTTCTCGATGCATGTGCTGTGCGTAAAATCGCGCTGCACCCTTTTTGATAATATTTTCGATCACGCGGCCAAGCTCTTCCGGAGGCCGCTTGTCGATTTCGGTAATGCGCATCTGCAAGAGCGCCTCGCGAGTATAGCCGACGATGCGCGCAAAGGACTCGTTGCAGTCGAGAATGCGCGTGTCCGGGCCGACGATATGAAAACCTTCGAGGGCTGCTTGCAGTATCAGATGCGTCCTCTGCGCTGTTTGCGAAGTGCGCTGTTCCTGCGCCACAAGCTGTGCCTTTAGCCGGCCGTTTTCGGCCTGAAGATCGGCGTAGGCCGCCTCTAGCGACGGTGACAGCGGTACTGAGGATGAATCCATGCATTCGATTTTATGATAGAGTCCGCGGAAGTGGTGTGAAACTGCAAGCTCGACGTTGGCTGGCACAAAGACAAGCGATGGAAGCAAGCTGACGGTATTTTGATCTGAGCAAAGGCAATCTGTTCGGATAAATGGGAATTCTAAGGCAAAAATAGGCGCCGTTATTCGATGCGGACGGATGGACGGGCAGCCAAAAAGAGGGAGATCGAGCCCAAGGCCACCCCGTTTCCTCCTAGAAACAGGCTCAAGCCTTCCCGCATCGGCGTTCGGTGTATCGCATTGGGAACCGCCCTCGAACTGGCAGTTGCAAACGCTCCCATAAGGCCAACGCCCACCAGGCTCATCACAATGCCCGTGCCCATCATCGCAAAGGCTCCAATTCGAACATTCTTGGCGTAGGGGCGTACGTGGAGCACGACGTCCCGATCCTCGGCAGGGAGTGTGAAGGTCGGGGCCGGCTTCACATCTTTGCCCAGAATTCGCAGGGTGGAGTGCCGCGGGATGAAGGCATTACAGTCTTCTTGACAGACGGTGCGCCACGTCTCTTTGGCACGAAGCCAATAACCATCTTCTTGGTCGCGCCTGACCACACGAGTTTGCAGACCAAGGCCAGACACCGAAGAGCGCACCGACACAAACGCCAATTCCTCAGCCTGCGTGCTGGCTTCCGGGGCGAGGGCGGCAAACGCTTCTTGGCGACGCAACATCTCTGTCAAGCGCACCTGAATCTGTTGACGTCGCTCAAGAGTCAAGCTGGCGTCACTGGCCAGGGAAGCTCGGTATTCATCATATGCCTGTGCATAGTGGCCGAGCTTACGATGCGTCATGCCAAGAAGCGCATGAATGCGCGGACTTCCTGACACTTCAGCCGCTTTGCGGTAGTGCGCCAAGGCTTCTTGATAGCTGCGGGCGGCAAAAGCTTGGTCGCCTTGTTGCAGATGCGCTTGTGCAGCGGGATCTTCGATTGCGGAAACGCCGAAAGGAGAAGGAACCGGCCGCGGCGCGGGGGGCGCGACGGGCTGAATCACCAGCGGCGCGGGGGGCTCGGCCGAGGGTTTCAGCGCCCCATCAGTCAGGTGGACTATACGCTCCAGAGATTCCGCCGGGGCTGCCGTCGCCAAAGGCGCAAATCCACCGAGAAAGATCAGAAGCAGCGCTGCAAGGGCTGATTTCATTCCGCTCAACTCGGCGCACACGTTACGACGAGGCGAGTCAGCCTGGCAAGGGAGTTTGAGGATCGCTTCCGCCTTTTTGAACGAAAGGATTACCTAGGCGCATTCTGTACCGGTCGGCGTTTCCATCACGAGCCAGGTCCAGATTGTACAGACTGGGGGTCTTCTAACACCACAGCGGAAGCGTAAAATATCCGCGAAACATAAGACTCTGATTCTTGGGTTGCGGCGGATGTTCTTCGTCTAGGCGCAAGTTCGGAAATCGTTCCAAAAGCAGCTTGATGGCAATCTGCAACTCGCGCCGCGCCAGACCCGCGCCCAGACACATATGGCCGCCAAAGCCAAAGGTCAGAATGCGGCCCGGTGTGCGTGTAATGTCAAATTCATCAGGACGCGCAAATACCGAAGGATCGCGATTTGCGGCGGCCGAAGACATAAAGAGCATTTGTCCTTTTTGTATGTTCTTGCCGCGAATGACCAAATCCTCTCCCGCCATGCGCGGCATGGCCGGAAGCGCCGGGCAATAGCGTAGAATTTCTTCGACAGCAAAGGGCAAAAGTTTCGCATCGCTGCGCAAAAGCGCCAGTTGCTTCGGATGCGACAAAAGTGCATGCATGCCGTTTGACAGTTGATCCATGGTCGTCACGTTGCCGGCATTTAGCAGCATGATGACGTTGGCGACAAGCTCCTCGGGCGTCATATGGCCATCGTTTTCATGCGCCAAGAGCATGCTTATCACATCGTGACGCGGATTTTGCCGGCGCTCTATTAAAAGATCTAGGATGTATCGTTCAAGTTGCAGATAGCTATTATTGGCGACCTTGGCGGCTTCTTCCAGATCTCCTGTCGCGATGCCAACAAAGGGTTCGGCTTCGGTGGTCCAGCGCATAAAGGTCTCGCGATCGGCTTGCGGAACTCCAAGGACTTCCGTCATCACTCCTGCTGCCATCGGCGCAGCCAGATCGCGAACCAAATCCATGCTTGGCGGCTTGATGCGATCCAGCAAACTGCTCACGAGCTCGACGATCATGGAATTCCAGCTTTCCACCGCTGCCGGATCAAAAGAAGGGCCGGCCTGGCGGCGCAGACGGGTATGCTCGGCGCCGCTTTTGCTGACCATCATATCGCCGATGATACGCAGGCTGTCCTTGGCGATGATCGGATCGTGTCCGCGACCTCGCAACTGCATCATCAGGAATTCCTGAACGTAGTCCGAACGCAGCCGCGTATCGCGAAACGCGCCGGAAACGTCATGAAAATCGGTCAAAAGCCACGCTTGCAGCCCTTCTTCCCAATGCACTGGATCTAGAACGCGCAGTTTGGCGAAGTACGGATGAGGATTCAGCACATTGTGCGGACTTAGCAGATTTCCTTCGATCGACGCCTCGGAAGTTGATGTCGTCATATAGATTTGCCTTTAATCCTTCAGGTGCAAACAGCCCAAGAAACACGCTGCTTCCCAGCGCGCAAAATACCGCGCAGGGTACGAAATTATCATACATGGAATTCTGAACCCGTGGCAAGGTCACCGCAGACGAGCCCAAAAGATGCTTTCTCCTCTCTCCATGAACTGAGCAAAGACAGCACGCTGGCAATGCATCAAAACCAGGGGTACTCTACCAGCATGGCAACCGACACTGTTCCTATTTTTCGAGAAGCTCAGCAGTCAAAACCGCTATGGGTCTGGGCGGTGGTGCTTCCGGGAAGTATCGCGCCGGGAATTCTGCTTTTGGGCTTGCTGATTCGGCAACTCCATGCCGGAGTTCCCATTGGCACCCGTCCCATGTCCAATTTCGGACTGGCGGTGACCACCTTTGCGGTACTGCTACTTGGGGCCGCGCTGCTTTGGCTCATCGCCAAGTGGCAATTGGTGGTTGAAGTCTTGCCCGATGGGCTATTTGTACACATGCGCCCCTTTTATCGCCGAACCATTGCTTGGGCCGATATCGAAAGCGCGCAGGCTCGAACCTATCGTCCGCTGGCTGAGTACGGCGGCTGGGGAATGCGCGGCACCCGCAAAAATCGTGCGCTCAATTTAAGCGGCAATCGCGGCGTACAACTCGTCTTAAAAGGCGGCGACCGGCTGCTTTTAGGCTCTCAGGATCCGGAGCCACTTTGCGCGGCCATTTGCCGCCAATTGCCGCAAAAAAGCAGCCAATAAAGCTTCCTATCGCCAGTAGCGGCAGACGGCAGTTTGACCGCGAAAAGCTCCGTCGTGCTAAGGTATAGGCCGGCGCATGGGGATTCTGGGTCTACTCGGCTTCGGCGTATTCTTCTTTTTTTTCATCGCTCCAATTATTGCCCTGGCCAGAACGGCGACGCTCAAGCAGCAAACCGCAAGCCTTCGCGATCAACTGTCGCGCGTCGAAGACGAACTGTTTAGGCTAAAGCATACGGTCAACGCGCTGCAATTGGCCGCATCCGAAAATGCCAAGTCTAGTGCCATGCCGTTGCCGTCTGCAACCATGGCCAACTTGGCACAGCCAGACGTGCCGCCTGTCGCCATATCGCCGCATCCACCGCTTCTGGCTTTGCCTCCCCAGATTGTTGCACCTACGCCGCCACCGCCAGAGCCCATTCTGGCTCCGGTCGCGCCCCCTGTATCGCTGCCTGATTTCCAAACCACGGCATTTCGTGAATTGCTTGAACCTCCGAAACCGGCCCAAGTTGCCCTCGAGGTTCAAGCAGAAGTTCCCGTCTTGCAATTCCCGCCCGCCGAGGAAGCGCCGCCGGCACCGCCCGCTCAGCGCTTTGACTTCGAGGCCCTGCTCGGCGTACGCGGAGCGGCCTGGCTTGGCGCCATCGCCATGGTCATCGCCGCGCTACTATTCGTCAAATACTCGATTGAAAGCGGATTGACCGGCCGCATTCCCAAAGAAGTTCGCGTCGGCTTGCTGCTCGCGCTGGGACTCGGCTCGCTTTTGGGTTCAGAGTTTGGCCTGCGCCGCCGCTACGCCGTCACTGCCAACGCCCTATGCGGCGCCGGAGTGGCTGTTCTATACGGCGCTTTTTTCGCTGCCAAGCAAGTCTATGCGCTGATTCCCATGCCGCCGACTTTTGTGCTGATGGTGCTGACCACGGCGCTAGCTGCAGGTTTGTCGCTGCGCTATCAATCGGTATGGATTGCGGTGCTTGGGCTGTGCGGTGGATTTGTCACGCCGGTGGTTTTGTCCAGCGGACAGGATCACCCGGCCGGACTTTTCGCCTATGTATTCCTGATGGACCTCGGCTTTCTGTTCATCTCTGCGCGGCAGGGATGGGCCCGTCTGGCGGCGACCAGCTTGGCGCTGACCACGCTTTTGGCGCTGGGCTGGGCCATCAAGCATCTGAGTCCGGAAAAAGCTCCTATCGCCGCAGTGGCATTTCTGGTGCTGGCGATTTTGTACTTGGTACTGCCCAGCCTGGCCGGCAAGGTGCAGCGCCAGCAGCCGCGGTCCTATCGTCTGCTCCTTGGCGTCGCGGTCACCGCGGGATTGGCCCCGTTCGCATTCGCGTTCTACCTATCCGGCGCGCTTTGGCATGATACTCCCTGGCCGCTGCTCCTTGGTTTTCTGGCTTGTTTGGATGCGGCACTTCTAGTCGTTGGCACGCGGCGCGCGCAGGCTTTTTTGGTCGTCGCGGCGGCCTTGGCCACAGCGCTGACTTTGCTGATTTGGGACACACGAAATCTGCCGGCACGCAGCGCACTTGGCCCGACTTTGGCCATTTTAGGACTCTTTGTCCTTTGCAACGCCGGACCGCGCCTGCGCCGCCTCTTGAGCAGCGCTTCCAAGGAGCTCGAAACCGACGAAAACAGCGAGCTTGGCCAGCGCATGCTCCTGGAGGTCGCCGGACTTATCGGCCTTTTCGGGCTCCTTTTCCATGGACTTGTGCTGGTGCATGTCAAAAGCGAGCCCCCTTGGCCGTTTTTACTGCTGCTGCTGACCGGTCTTGTTTTGTCCGTAGAACGCGGCCGGCCCGGCAGCCTGCGCCTGGCGCTGCCCGTGCTAAGCGGACTTATCGCCGGACTGGCTCAGCATTGGCTATTTTATGAACGCCTGCTCGGAAACGGCGACGACTTGTTGCTATTGCGCAGCGACCTATGGCTGCGCGACCTTTGCGTACCGCTTTGGCTTAGCGCTGGCTTTGGAGTCGCCGCAGCCCTTGGCGCCGGCCGCGCCGCGATAAGCCCGCCATCTTCACAACTGCAAAACGCCAAGCGTTGGCACATTTTGACGGACACGCAGGCGATTCACGGCGGAGAAATTGCCGCGCTTATCGCCACTGTGATGGGCGCACTTGGGCTTATCGCCGCTGCCGTCCCTCCAGCGACCGGTCACGACGCCTGGCCACTGCTTTTGACGATGGCAGGCTATGTGCTGCTCCTTTTGCTTTCGGCATTGCGACGCAACTGGACCAAGCTGCTACTTGTGGCATTGGGCCTGGCGACGGCGCTGTGTGCAAGCTGGCAAGGCATCTATCTGCAGCCGAGCGATCGGCACACACTGATTCCCATTTATTGGTCTTACTATGCGTTCTTTTTGCTGATTCTCGGGATTCTGTCGCGATACATCGGCGCCTGGCGCACGCGAATCAGTCCGCGGCTGACCATGATTGGCGCCGGTCCCAGCTTTCTTTTGCTTTTGTATTATGTGACCACTGCGCCACTGCCGACTTTTGCCGGTCTAACGCTTTACGTTGCGGCGCTGCTTGTGCTGGGCCAGTCGAAAAAATGGCTGGCGCTGTTGCCTTACGCCCTGGGTTTTAGCGCCGCGCTGTGCGGGCTTTGGCATATCGATGCGCGGCCAGCGCTTTTGGGCGCCTATTTCGCCTTCTACCTATTCTTTTTGATTGCGCCGGTGGTGCTGCGACCGCTGCTTTCCGAATGGCGCACAAACGATCTGCCGTTTTACACTTCGCTTTTGGCCGGGCCGGCGTTTTTTGCGCTGTTTTACGACTGCGGCCTGACTCCGCTGCTTATCGCCCTGGCTTTGTATGTTGCGATGGGTTTTGTGCTGGCGCGATGGCGCGACTGGGGCTGGGTGGTGCTGCTCGAGCTCTTTATCACCGCCGGGCTGTGCATTCTGTGGGTCGATTCCCATACGCCGGAACCGCAAGCGCGCGGACTGCTGCTTTGGGAAATGCTGTTCTACGTGGCGTTTTTGGCGGTTCCGCTGATTCTGTGTCAGCGGCGGCCGGCTTTGCGTGCCAGTTGGACGACCATCGTCGCCATAGGCCTTGCCGGACCGGCGCTATTTTTTCCGATTTATCGTCCGTTCGTGCAAATTTTCGGACGCGATTTTCTGGGCATTTTGCCGCTCTTGTTTGCTTTTGGCAGCGTGCTCGCGCTTTCGCAAGTACGAAACCTCGTGCGGCCCGATTCACTAGAACCCGCCGCGTGGGAAGAGCAAAAGCTTGCCAACTTGGCGCTTTTGGCCGCAGTAGCGCTGGGATTTTTGGCCTTGGCCATTCCTTTGCAATTGCATCGGCAGTGGATCACCGTTGCCTGGGCCATCGAGGCTGCCGCCGTCTTCTGGCTGTACCGTCGGCTGCCGCACCCCGGCTTAAAATACTTCGGCCTGCTTCTATACGTCATCGTCGCCCTAAGACTGTGGCCCACCGAGGAAGTATTACATTACCACGAGCGCGGCCACATCCTTATCAACTGGCTGCTTTATACCTACGGAGTCCCAACGCTGTGCTTTCTTTTGGGAGCGCTCGGCCTGGCGCCGGTCGAGGAATCGCACCGCCGGCCGCGCGAACCCAAGCTGCCGCTTTCGCGCATCGTCAGCACCGCCGGCGTGCTCCTTTTATTTGTCCTCATCAATCTCGAAATCTTCGATGCATTTTCAGCCGGCCACTACGTCGAGCTAGGCTTTGAGCGTTCTTATGTGCGCGATTTGACCATGTCCCTTTCCTGGGGCGGCTATGCAATTCTGCTTTTGTGCGTGGGCATGTGGCGCCAAAACCGCGTCCTGCGCTTGACCTCTTTCGCATTCCTATTTTTGGCCATCGCCAAAGTCTTCTTCTACGATCTTAGCAACGTACACGGCATCTATCGGTCGTTGTCATTTTTGGGATTGGCCTTCTCACTCATTCTGGTTTCGCTGCTCTACCAGCGCTTTGTATTTAAGGACAAAGGCAAATGAGAAATGGCTTGAAATGGTTCGCCCTGGCGCTGATTCTGCACGGCAGCGTCGCCCATGCGCAGACCGCCGCCGGCGGAAGCGGGCTTTCCAGCGATGCGCGGCACAGCGGTTGGCGCCTGCGCCGCGCCGTGACGCTTGGGCCCAAAGCCAGCGCGCAGCATGGGTTTGCCGCCCTGCCCCTGCCCCCTGAATTGCAGGCTGCAGCGAATGCAAACTGGCGCGACCTGCGCCTGGCCACAACCGATGCGAAGGAGGAATCCGGAGGCGATATTCCCTATGTGATTCACCGCCAAGCTCCGCTTGCGGAAGAGGATGTCTACGAAGGAACGCTTATCGACACGCGTCGCGAACCGCGGCACAAATCCAGTTTTGTCGTATCGCTGAAAGAACGATGCAGTTTTGAACGCATTGAGCTAAAGATTGATCAGACAGACTTCAGCAAGCATCTAAATATCGAGGCCGCAGACGAGCCAAACGGACCTTTTCATCTTTTGCGCAGCGATGTCGGCGTTTTCGATCAAGCCTGGGCCTCTGCACGCAGCGTGATCATCCATCACACAACGGTGAATTTTGAAGGGGGAGCCGCAGCGCGCTTTCTGCGCATTACCGTTGATGACAGCAAAAGCCGCGCCATCGAGCTATCCGGACTTAGTGTGTACCGGCGGCGCGCCGCACCCGGTACTTTTTGGCAGCAAGAAGTAGCGGTCCGTCCAGACATAAAGCCCGCGATGCGCAGCGGCAGGCAATTGGCGGCGCCGTCCGTCAGCCGTTATCGTTTACAGGTACCCGCGGGCTTTCCCGTGGAAGAGCTAGAAATTTCGACCGATACCCCGACCTTTGCACGAAATGTCGAGCTATTTGCCGAATTCACCGCCGCATCTGGTGAGGCGCCGCAACGCACGTCCTTGGGCAGCGGTTTAGTCTACCGCGTGGCTGTGAGTAACAAATCGGCATCCTCCGGAGAATTCCCATCTGCCGCCAAGACCTCTCTGCGCTTGCACAGCAAGCCGGCAAACGGAACGCTTTATTTAGAAGTTCAAGACGGCGATTCTCCAGCGCTTGTGAATCTGCGCCTGCATGCCCGCGGAACCAGCGAGCGCTTGATCTTTCCCATCGATCCGAATCCGGCCGTGACCACCGCGCGCCGCTTTATGCTGTACTACGGCAACGACAAGACGCGCGCCCCGCGCTACGATCTGGAAGCGCTCAAAGACCGTTTGGCGCAGTTGCGCCAGCTTCCCTTGGCTGTGCTTGGTACCGAGGAGCCAAATCCCAGCTACCGGCCGATTCCTCCTCTCTCTTTTGTCGCCGGGGTGGGCGCTCCGCTCGAGGTCAACATATTTCGGGTATCGCGACAACTGGAAATTCCGAACGCCGAGGACATCTACTCTGTGACCCTGCGGCCCGAAGATCTGGGCCTGGTTCGAACTGACTATGCGGATCTGCGCATAAGCGACGGCAAAGGGCGGCAGGTACCCTACGTGCTGGAAGCCGATGCCGTAGAAAGCAGCGTCGTTCTGGAGGTCACGGCGGCACCGAATTCCGAGCCATCCGCGCGCCGCAGCCGCTATCGTCTGCGCTACGGCAACGGAGAAAAATCCCTGCCCCTGCGAGCGCTCGAGCTGGAATTTGCCGATTCCTACTATGCCCGTAGCGTACGCATCATGACGCTGGCCCAGGGGCAGCAAACGGATGATACAGCGCAATCCTCGCGGCGGCATTTGCACAGGCTAAGGCCGCGGCTTTCCGAACAGGAAGTCGAGGAAGCTACGCGCCTTCTGTACTTCGGCGAGATTTCGCACAACGTCGCGCAAGATGGAGATGCGGCGGTACACCGCTTGGCGCTATCGCGGCAGCTTGCCGATCAGCGTGAACTGATTCTGGAAATCGACAACGGCGACAACGCGGCCCTAAATCTGCGCCAAGTTCGCGGTGTCGTGGTGGCGCCGCGGCTGTCTTTCAAATTAAACCCGGAGGCTCCGCCCTATCAGCTTTATTTTGGCGCTCCGAATTTGCTCTTGCCGCGCTACGACATCGAGCGCCTGCGCGAGCTTGTCCTTAATGACGTAGCGCTGCCGGTGACGCAGGGTCCTTTGCTGCAAAACTCGGCATTTCGCCCAAGCGGTAGCGAATATATGCAAAATGCACCGTCGGCACTTCTGCTATGGGGCGGACTTTTGGGAACCAGCGCGATTCTTTTATTTTTGACGCTGCGCCTTCTGAAAAAAAAAACCGATGCAACCGCTGACGCGGGGTAATTGTTATCTCTTGTCCATCGTCAATGCCCCGACGCGAAAAAAGGATGTTTTTAAACAGGCTACCGCTGCCTCGGGACTGGGAGGCGGCTGCACTTCGAGATTTAGCGGCGGCACTTGAGATGAATTTGATGCTGACACCCTGGTGAGATACGTTTGGCATGGCCTTCAGCACAGACACAAAAGACGCGCCCCAGTCGGCGTCCTGGCCCAGGTGCTTCCGGTGTAAAGAGAGGACCAAAGTACTCACCACCGGCACACCCAGACCAACTCTCAACGATATGAGAGCGCCATGCAGGTCCGCCTTCCAGTTTGCGATTCCTTCTGCCTTGGCGCCCCAAACTGATAAGCCTCATGCGACGCTTGTTTCTTCGTGTCTGATTCGCCTGACAGCGCCGCTGTGCCAGAAAGCAGGGCACCGTTGCGCTATTGTGCGGCGCCGTCTCCTGCATTCAGGGATTTGGATCCTTCATGTGACGGCAACTCCGTACTCCTTGATTTCGATTCGGCATAGGATGGCCTGCGCGGCGGCTTTTCCCTGGCGCAAGATGGCGAAAAGGACAATCATGTTCCCGCCATCGGTTCTGCGTGCGTCCAACGTGAAATCGTCGTGGCGACTTGCTGTTCTTGAAATCACGCGAAGAGCTGTGGCTCGCCGCGAGCTGTAGTGGTTCAACCGCGCGAATCGTTCCGATGCGCTTTAGCACCTCTACCCTTCGTACTCGGACCTCTTCCAAGTTCTGCGACAAGAGCTCGATGAGAGCCAACTCGGCGTCGGGATTCCCGAGTGCCTCTAGGTTGTTGATAATCTCGATGGCTAGCACTTCCCCATCGCCAGCCGCCAGCTTGCAGCTCTGATCGAGCAGTGCCACAGCGCGCGTCTCGCCAACAGCCCAGACTCCATCGTCACCACTGGCCCGTTGCTAAAACCCAATGCCGTAGTGATGGCAGGCATCACGCTAGGCCACGGATAGCGGACGGTCAAAAGCATGATCGCCACAGCGCGCACGTAGGCTGATATCGATTCCTGCTCTAAGGGGCGCAATCCTCAGGCGCTGGCCAGGAGGTAGTCGATCGCGGCGCAGACGGCCGTGGCCTGGGCCGCGTTGCACTGGTCGGCGTCAGCCCGCGGACTGTCGGGATAGACCTCGGTAGTGGTGGTGTAGCGGGCGCTAGTCAGTCCGGCGCACAAACCGAGCGGCTTAAGAGGATAAAGAATCACGCCCGGAGCCACGACTGGAGAGCCGATAATCTGCCCCTTTTCGTCGGCCGGAGCGATGTGGGTGACCTTGGCGACGGCCGCGATCACGGCCCCTTGAAAGTCGAGCTGGGGATTGTCGCAGTCACCGACCAAGTAGAAGCCATCGGGGATGGTGCCTGCTTCATGCGCTTTGCCGTCGCGCGCCGACAGCGCTGGCCGAAACTCGCTCTCATCGCTATCGGTGGTCTCGTGCAGGTCGATATGGAGCTCCACCTGATTGAGGAGCGGCAGCAAGAGCTCCATCAGGGCCGCAGCCTCCGGAGACGGGCTGGACGCGCGAAAGGAGCGGTTCGGGTCCACCGCGTGCGGGTTCCAACGATGGATCCGCTCGTAGGCCCAGGGGCTGACGCAGGGCGCCACCAGAAGGTTGACTCGCCCGGCGTAGGACTCTGCGTGCTGCTCGACGAAGCGTAGAGCGCCGTGGACGCCGCTGGTCTCGTAGCCGTGCACGCCACCCGTGACAAGCACGACGGGCCGATCCGCGTGAAAGCCGCGGCTGCGGATCGCGTACAGGGGATAGCGGTCGGGCGCGTAGTAAAGCTCTCCGTACGCCTTTACATCGAAACGCTCGCGCAAGCGCTCGATTTTCGCGAGAACGTCATGGGCATAGCTGCGCTGCCGTCGCTGCAACGCACGCCACGCGACACGCTCAGAGTCTCCCCAGGGCTGGCCGGGAGTGCCAATTGAATAGGAGGAATTGGAAGGCATCCGGATAGTTTGCCTTCAGACCTGAAAGGATGCCAGCTACCAGTGCTGCCGCTTCCCCCCCTTTTTGTTGCTGGGAAGCAGGGCTTCACTCGAGCGCTTGGTGCCGGGTGTGCATGCGGACTTGACGGGTGGCTCTTGCGGAGAATTCGGCCGGATCTTGCCGCCTTTCTAAGTGATCTCGGTGACGAAATGCCCATCCTCGCAGATCTCGTATGCGCCGGTCACCAAAGTGGGCGTCTTTTCCTTCTTGGATTTCGAAGACAGCACGCTGCCGTCGAGGTGCTGAACCAGCACCTTAGGACAATAACCCGACGACGCACTTTCGCATGTGGCAGTAGGTTGTAAGCTCCTGCCCGTTCCAGAATCGTGAAATGGGCGGCCGGCATCCGATCCGATCGAGCTTGGGTCGCGGCGCCTTTTCGTCATATCTCTCGTAGAGATCGCCTGACGAGCAGGTACTCGGCATGTGGAATCAGCGCTTTGCCCTTGTGCTGCCGTTACACGGCACTTCCGTCATCGGCGACGCGGTGGCAAATACCGCCAAGCCATCGAACGCCTGACCTGATCGAATCGGACGAATTCTGATAGGGTCTCCGCATGAATCCCTGCGTGACCGTTATTACTCTCGGCGTCTCCAACCTCGCGCGCTCGCGAAAGTTTTATTGCGAGGGCCTCGGCTTTCAACCTTCGAGCAGCAGCAACGAACACATCGTCTTCATGCAGGCAGGTGGCGTCGTGCTGGCTCTATACGACCGGCAGAGCCTGGCCCACGACGCAAACCTGTCGGCCCAAGGCAGCGGCTTTGGCGGTGTCACCTTGGCGCGCAACCTCGGCAGCAAGGCCGAAGTAGACGCCGCGCTAACCACCGCAGAACGAGCCGGCGGAAGAATCCTGAAGCCCGCACAGGAAGTCTTCTGGGGCGGCTACTCCGGCTATTTCGCCGATCCAGATGGTCACCCCTTCGAAGTTGCTTATAATCCTTACTGGACGCTTTCTTCGACGGGCACCATCGAGCTTCCGGTCTGATTCAACGGTTTTCCCTGCTAGCTTCGGGGGCAGGCGAGCGCCAATTCGGCAGAATTGACACGTGCGCAAGGACGCGCTTGCATATGATGTAAAGGGAGATTGTTGCGTGTCGAGGCATTCCTTGTCTCGTGTGTGTCTCAAAATTTTACCTTGGCTTGCCTCGCTGACGATCGCCATTGTGTCGTGTAATGGTACGGCTGTCGACAGCGGCGACGGCAGCGGCTCGTGCAGTGGCATCTCATGTGCTTCGTGCGCGACCGACGGTGACTGCTCCGCATCGCAGTTCTGCAACGGCAGTATCTGCCGCGATGACACCTGCGTGCCGGGTACGCACATCTGCGTAGGCATGGAACTGCATGAGTGCGCGTCGAATGGGAGCGCCTTCAGCGCCAAGTATTCATGCGGAAGCCAGGCTTATTATTTAAGCGCGTGCACAGATCCGGGCCATGGGGACGCCTACTGCTCTTGCGAAGACGACTGGGATTGTCCAGCCAACACCATTTGCGAGGCGGGCAAGTGCACTGGCACCGGCAAGCCCCCGACGTGCACACTGCCGCCGGCGAGCCTTGCCAACATGATGCCGGTAAGCGAAATCTTCTGGGGCGGTACGGGGTCGGGCTCTCCTGCGAACCAGGCGGTGAATGCACCCTTCCCATTATCGTCACAGGTGGACGTTACGCCGATCGTCGCCAATCTGGATGACGACAACGGCGATGGGATCATAAGCGAGAGCGATTTTCCCGAGCTCGTCTTTATGACCTATTGCGGGACCGACATCAGCGCAAACGGCATCGTGCGCGCCATCCACGGCGGCGGTCCGAGCAAGGGCAAGGACTTCTTCGCGCAGTGCGGGACCACTGTATGGCATGAGGGCGACCCACTTAGCATGGCCTGCGCTTGCGCCAACGCCGAGGGCAATTCCACTGCGGCAGTCGCAGTCGCCGATCTCGACTACGACGGCATCCCCGAAATCGTTGTGCCCACTGAAAACGACGCGATCCTCGTGCTCGATAACAAGGGAAATCCCATCACGCGTAGCGCGAATGCGCAGTGGCCCGCCGGCTACGTCAACCCCGCGCCGACGATCGCCAACCTCGACCACCAGGGCTTCGCAGAGATCATCGTTGGCAATAACGTGTTTACGCTAGCCCATGACATGAACAACAAACTTGTGTTTGTCGACCGATTCACCGGCGGTACGCTGCCGAGCGGTTTGAACTCGCAGGGGCCGCTACCCTGCGTCGCCAACATCGCTGGCGACTCTAGGCCCGAGATCGTCGCGGGAACCACAGCGTACCGCCTGCCCACGTCGCCGCCCGGCGTGACCAAGCGCGCCGACTGCGCGCCGGGCGCAACCGACAGCTTCTGCCTCGGTAGGCTCGACGTGGTGTGGGATGGCCAGACCGTAAATGGCAGCGCCGCGCTCCCGAACGCGCAGCGCGACGGCTTCTGCGCGATCGCCGACGTGCTCGGCGCCGACGAGGCCGCAGCACCGGGGCCGCTAAACCCGCTCGACGGCAAGGCAGAGCTCGTGGTGATCGCCGAGGGCTACCTCCTTGTTTTGAACGGCGAAACGGGCACGCTGCGGCGCAGCATCAACCTTATGGCGGGGGCCAACGGCGGCGCGCCCAGCATCGACGATTTCGACGGCGACGGCTTCCCCGAGATCGGTACCGCGTTCGGCACGAACTACCTCATGATCGATCTGCAGGCCTCTACGCCTGCGTGCCCGGCATGGCCTACCGCGATCGCCGACGGTGCTGCACAGACTAACCCCCCTCGCGCCCCGGGCAGCGCGTGCACGACCGATACGGACTGCGCCTCCGGCGCGAGGTGCAATAGCAGCCTGGGAATGTGCGCGTGTCTGCACAATGGCTGGCGGCGCATCGTCGAGGACGACTCGAGCAGCGTGACCGCGTCCACAGGATTTGACCTCAATGGCGATGGCGCGGCGGAGGTGTTTTACAGCGATGAGTGTTCCTTCCGTATCTATGACGGACGCGACGGCACGCCGCTCTTCAAGCACCCTTCACCAAGCCGCACCCGCATCGAGAACCCGATCATCGCCGACGTCGACAACGACGGCAAGGCGGAGATCGTGTTCTCATCCAACAACGATACCAACTTCTGCTCGACCGGAAGTAACTTCCCGAACGGCCTAGCAGTGTGGGGCGATGCCAGCGACACATGGAGAGCAGCGCGCCGGATCTGGAACCAGCACTCGTAACACGTGACCAACGTGACCGAGAGCGGGCACATCCCCCTTAAGGAGCCTGAGCACTGGAAAACGTACAACGGCCGTACCTATAACGCCTACCGCTCTAACTCTACAACCAAGCTTCCTTGCGACTAAGAATCTGCGGACTTACATCCGCAGGCCATGCAAAGCTCCCATGGGACCCCTAAGCCAGCCATCGCGCGGCCCAGCTGCTCAGCGTTTTGCCGAACCATGCGCAGGGCGAAGTCGGCATCTTGGCAATTTCCCGCGCGCATCTCATCCTACACTAGGGAACCCCCGGCTGCACGGACGGCCATACTCTGGAAAATGACCCAGCCGAGCTCGGCACCGACCAGAATCGTACATGTACAGCGCAGCCAGGGCGGAAAAGACGCCGATGGACAGCGCGTGGCCACGATGACCACGCCGTATGTTCCAGCGGGGATGGACGGGTACCTCAATCAAACAGACCCAGTCCCGCCATCTCGTCACACTCGATCAGGCAGTTCCATACATAGCAAGCGATCCCAGAATCGCCCGTCCAAAGTGAGTAGCGTCCGCGTCCATATGGTGAATGCATCGAAACCGCGAATGATCCGCAAGGCGCCGAGTTGCGTTTTGGACGCAGCCCAGCACGCGTCCGCCAAGCGCCTACGAACGTATGAAGTTTCGATGAGTCCGCGCCCGAGACTCCATCGAAGTCATCTGGTTTTTCCGCAATCTTCTCGCCGGTAGAATCATCCCAGAGAAAACCAAAGAGCAGCTTCTTGGTGAGAAGTAAGTCCCGCAGCTTTCTCCCGTGAAAAGAGCGGATGATTGAGGGAGCACGCTTCTTAACGATCGAGCGTTAGGCTGCGAATTTTCATTGTCAAGGCTCAAGCGGCAAACTACGGTGCTTCGCATGAAGGACCAAATCTCGCGTCGGACATTCCTTCGCGCGGCGCTGGGCTCGGCGGCGGCGCCGGCCATTTTGAAGCTGAGCGGCTGTCAGGAACCGGATCATTTCTGGGACAACGCAGATCTTCTACAAAGTGCGCAATTTCCCGGCGGCGTGGTTTCGGGGAGTCCAACTTCTCACGGAATTACGCTACTCGCCGAGGTCGCCGAGCGTTCCGGCTCACCGCGGCTGGGGCTTGAAGTTGCGGAGGATTCGGAGCTTGCGCGCATCGTCTATCGCGGCATCGTCGAGCTTCCTTTTGATGCCGCAGTTCCTGTGCGCGTAACCATCGATGATCCTGCCTTGCAGCCGGGCGGAACTTATTACTATCGCTTCGTCCTGCGAAATGAGCGCTCGCCCGTCAGACGCTTTACGACCTTGTGCCAACCGGACGATTCCCGGCCCGCCCGCATGGCCTTCTTTTCCTGCCAGGGCTGGCAAGCTGGTTACTACACGGCGCACGTCGGACTGGCCGCAGAGCCGAATTTGAACTTGGTTCTGTGCCTGGGCGACTACATTTATGAATGGACGGATGGCACTGGCCCCGCCGATCGCGTTGATCTGATCGGCGACGGACAAGCCGGTTTCGCGCAGACGGCCGAGGAATATCGCGCCAAATACCGTCTGTACCGCAGCGACCTCGATTTGCAGGCCATGCACAAGGCGCAATCCATGGTTGCGGTCTGGGACAATCACGACCTGGGAGATCCATTAGATTGGCGAATGCCGCCGCCGCGGCTTTCTTGGGAAGAGCGCAAAGCCAACGGCAGAGCCGTATTCTGGGAGCAAATGCCCATGGCGCCCGGTCCCTCCGATCAGGCGCTCTATCGATCGATACGCATTGGTGCCCATCTTGAGCTTTTTCTGCTCGATCTGCACAGTTATGCGGCTCTTCCTGGAAGTGATGGACCCTACGCGGGTGAGGCCCAATTCAACTGGCTTATATCCGGCATGCGCCGCTCGACGGCAACCTGGAAGGTGGTGGCGTCTTCAACGGTGATGATGGGTTTGGAGCTGGCGCCTGGAACGCTCCTGAATCTGGATCAATGGGATGGCTATCCTACGGAACGCCGCCGCCTCATTGAGGAAATTCTGAAAAATGAGATCAAGGATGTTGTTGTAGTCAGCGGCGATTTGCATACCTTCTTGGTGGCGCCGGTGACCGCGACCGGTCGCGCCGGAGGCGGCGATGCCGGCCTCGTCGAGTTCTGCGGCGGCGCGATTTCTTCGCAAGGACTGCTTAAGCTGACTCCAGATGATGCTGAGTTTGCGCGCGCCTTGGAGCAAGAGGCGCAAGAGCGCAATCCGCATCTCAGCTACATTGAAGTTCTGGCGCGTGGCTATGGCGTTCTTGAGGCGCGTCCGGATGAACTGCTAGTCACGTTCCGCTCGCCGAAGACCGTCCTCGAAAAAAAGAGCCCCATGCGCGACTTGGCCCGCTTTCGCGTCCGCCGCGGCATCGCCGCCGCCGAGCGTCTTGATAATTCCCAGCCCTAAACCTACGGCTCTATGCGGAAGGTACCAATCGACATTGGGCATCCAGCGTAAAAGCGTTCGAGGCAGGGGCGGCTTTACTTTGTGGAAAAATGACGCGAAATCCAGGCTCTAGAATTTGACCGCGCGGATGTGCGGAAATTTCGGAAGCAGCGATTTCTTGGCGGCGCTGCAAAAGCAGCCGGTAAAGTTCAGCCATTCCTTCCGCCGTATGTAGCCGAGCGGCGCACGCCATCAGCAATTGCTTGGCAGTCCGTTTGTGAAAATTCAAATCGCGCGCGGCATCTTCAAGGTTCGCCAAAAGCTCGTGCGCGGCGGAATTCTTTGCTGCCGCCAGCGCAGCCTTGAATGGCTCGATCCATGACGATGACGGGCTGTTCTGATTTGGTACAAGTCTAAGCAGCTCGCAGCGGCGGCGCGAGAATGCGGGATTGACGATATCTACGGCCAGCACGTCGGCGGCAAATTCGCAGTCGATGACTTTGTCTGAAATAAGCGCCGAAATGGCCATCAGATCGGAATGTGCTTTGACGGGTCCTAGCCACGCATGATCGGCGTCCGGCAAATCGGTTTCCGGAAACTTGCTCTCGTACTTTTTTAGAACCGATTGGTACTCGCGGCGTGCGGCCAGAAGCTGTTCCTTTTCGTCGAAAAAAGGAGAGATGAGCCATTCCGTGGGAATCAGGAGCTGATTTCCTGCGGATACAGCCGGCGCCACATCAGAGGCAAAATTCACTTCGACCGGGCAAAAAAGCGGTCGCAGCCTTTCGGGCAAACTTTGGCTACGTTGTATAGCGCGGAGCGACGGGCTTTTTTCTAGTTTCCCAAGTCCGGCCGTTACGCCTTCCGCCAGTCGCGGCGCCGAAACCAGCCCGGCAAAAATTTTGGCCAAACGCGGCTCGAGCACAAGCCCGCCAAAGTCTAGGCCGCGCTCGAGCGTCCACCAGTCATTGTGCGGCGCGGACAACTCTTTCATGATGGGCCCGCCCGCCATGTGGCAGCCGCTGCAGCGCAAGCGTCCGCCAAATTCCGGCTTGCTAGGTACGGGCTGCTGGTGCAAGAGCCTAAGGTCGTAAAGGATATCCGCCGAATCGCCTCGGTAAAACCATCGCCCCGTCTGACCATCGCCGCGCAGCTCATAGAAATTGTACAGGCCCTTAGGGGCATCCCAGGCAAACGCCTCGATCATCAAGCTGCCCTTCACGGTATTTTGGTCGGCGACCAGGCGCTGACCATCGCGCGCGGTAAAGTGACCAAAGAAAAAGTCACCCAGTTCGAGGTTTTTTACGGCTGCTTGGGTACTCAGCGGGCCCGTCGCCATCTCGAACATGCTAAAGCTACCCTGCGTGGGATTGTGAAATCCGCGATTGGCCACGAGCGTGGTTTCCAGCCGAGCGCCGCGGCCAAGCAGGGCCAAGCGAAATGCGAAGACATCGCGCGGACATTCCGCTACATCTCGCAGCAATTGGGCAATGGCGTCGTTTTGAGAAAGCGGTAGCGCACAATCCTGTTTGGCGGCCAGCGCGCTTTGAGCCCACAAGAGTGCGGCCAAAAGATACATGCGCTTCATCCGCGTCGTGATCGCGCAGCGGGTTTGGCGGCTCGCGCAGGGGCGTTAGCGGCCAGGCGGTGGGCGTGCCGAACCCATTGAGCCAGCAATTCCGAATTGTCATGAAAATCTTCGGGCACAAGCAGCCAATGGGCCATCGGCCGCATGTCGCCCGGGGCCCACGGATCGGTTCCCGGCTGCGCGGCCAGCGTCTGATAAAGCGCGGGGTCAGAAATCTTTAGACCAATGCGACCAGCTTTCCAGATCAGCGCAAAGATTGCGTCGTTTGTAAAAAGCGCGTCACAACCGAACATGCGGCGTGAGACGATATTGGGCAGACCCTGCGCCGCCTCGTCGAGCATGGCGCGCAGATGCTCATGAATAGAAGAGCTAAGGCTCGTTTGCATGCGGCCCTCGTAGCACAGCCGAAGGGCGCGTGAAAGCGAAGATTCCGCGTTCACGCTGGCGTGAAATGTGAAGTGGGCTTGCGCCGCCCATTTTAGGAGCTAATTCAGCGCCTGAGGCGGCGATTCGGAATGGCGCAAAAGGCGGTGTAATAGCAGCGGCAAGATGAGCAGCATAAGTAGCGTCGAGGACAGGATGCCGCCAATCACCACTGTGGCCAGCGGCCGTTGCACCTCGGCCCCGGCACGCGTGGAGATGGCCATGGGCAAAAATCCGATGGCAGCGACAAGCGCCGTGGTGGCAATGGGCCGCAGGCTGCTGCGCGCGCTTTCGAAAAGCGCAAAAGAAAGGGCTTGGCCCTGCGCCAGGCAGCGCCGCAGTTCAGAAGCCAGGACCACGCCATTTAGGACCGCGACTCCGCACAGCGCGATAAATCCGACTCCCGCAGGAATCGAAAATGGCAGCGCCCGCAATTTCAGCGCAAAAATTCCGCCGATAATACCAAGCGGCACACAGCCGAAAACCGCCAGGGCGTAGCGCACATCGCCGAACATCAAAAACAGCATTCCGAAGATAATGCCCAGCGCCAGCGGTACCACCAGCATCAAGCGATTTTTGGCGCGGGTGAAGTTTTCAAACTGCCCGCCCCATTCCAGGTGATAGCCCTGCGGTATCTTCACTTGCGCTTCCACGCGACTGCGGGCGTCCTGTACGTAACTGACCAGATCGCGGCCGCGAATATTGGCCTCAACCATCACGCGGCGCTCCAGGGCTTCGCGGTTGATCACGGCGGGGCCTTCCGCTTCGGTAATCTCGGCGACCTGGGCCAAGGGAACTAGCGAGCCGTCCTCGGTGCCGACTAGCAGTTCGCCAAAGGATTCCGGAGTAAGCTGCGCCGGCGGCAACAGCAGCTTGATAGGAAAGCGCCTGGCTCCTTCAAAGACCTGTCCGGCAGGCTGTCCGATGCGCGAGGCTGCCACCGTATCCAAAATTTCATCGACCGGAATGGCATAGCGGCTAAGGCGCTGGCGATCCACCTTGACGTTGAGCAGCGGTAGGCCGAGCACCCGCTGGACGCGCAAATCGCCGGTCCCCGGCACCGTGTGCATGACCGTTCCGATCTTATCGGCCAGCGCCTTGGCAATTCCCAAATCGGCGCCAAATACTTTGACTACGACGTCGGCTCGCGATCCGGCTAGAAGTTGATTGACGCGATCTTCGATGGGCTGTGAAACCGAAACAAAAGTCGCTGGAACTTCGCGTTCGACCGTGGCTTTGATTTTTTCGCCCAGACTGTCCAGATCTTTGGCGGTCTTCCAGGTCGTTTTGTCGGCCAATTTGACCATTACTTCGGTTTCATCGGGTCCCACTGGGTCGGTTGCGACCTCGGCGCGGCCGGTGCGGGTGACAATGGACTGCACTTCCGGAAAACGGCTAAGCACTCCCTCGACCTGCAATCCCAAACGCTGGGCTTCGGTAATCGAGATAGATGGCAAGCGCTTGATGTCCAGCGACAGTTCACCCTCATCGAGCCGCGGGACGAATTCGGCCCCCAGGGTCATCGCGGCAATTCCCGCCAGACCGCCGAGTCCTAGAACGGTAAAGACCATATGGCGCGGCTGCGCGAGCGCCCATTTCAGGGCTTTTAGATATCCTTTTTGCAAAGATCCCCAAACTCCGGAGGCCCCGTGCGCAGCATGGCTGCTTGTCTCTGCAGAAGGCTTTGGCGAATGCGCCGAAATGGTCAGCACCCACGACGCCAATGCCGGAAATACGGTCAGCGTAAACAAGAGGGCGCCGCCCAGCGCCAGGGCGACGGTAATCGCCATCGGTTTGAACATGCGCCCTTCCACGCCCTCTAAGGTCATAAGCGGAAGGTAGACAAGGAGAATAATGGCCACCGCGAAGGTCACCGCGCGCGCGTTTTGGCCCATGGTGCGAGCCACGACTTCGGGCACTTCGGCGCGCTGTTCCTTTTTGAGGGTGGCCAGTGCCACCATGGCCCCTTCCAGCATGACGATGGCGCCATCGACAAGCAGTCCGAAGTCAATGGCGCCAAGCGACATCAGATTGCCCACCACTTCAAGACGCGTCATGCCAATGACCGCCACACCCATGGCCAGCGGAATGCCGAGGGCCGCAATCAGGCTGCCGCGCAAAGTACCCAGGGTCAAAAACAGCACCAATACGACAAGCCCCGCGCCTTCGCCAAGATTAATGAAGACCGTCTTAAGCATGCGGTTTATAAATTCCGCGCGATCGTAGTAGGCAGAGATTTTGACCCCTGCCGGAAGCTCGCGACTGATTTCGGCCAGCTTGGCTTTGACGTTGGAAACGACTTCGCGCGAATTTTGACCGATGAGCATCATCACCGTGCCGGCGACAATTTCCCCCTTGCCGTGCTTGGTGACGACGCCAAAGCGCAGCGCCGGTCCGAACTTGATGGCTGCCAGTTGCTTGAGCAGCACCGGCGTGCCGCTGGCATCGGTGGTCACTACTGTGTTGCCGATGTCACGCAAGTCGCGATACTGGCCTTCGCCGCGTATCACAAAGGACTCGCGCTGCTTTTCGATATAGCCGCCGCCGATATTGGCGTTGCTGCGGATAAGGACGCTATAGATCTTTCCCAAGGTCAAACGATAGGCGGCCAGGCGCTTGGGATCGACGACGACCTGATATTCTTTGGCCGCGCCGCCCATGGCATTGACTTCGATGACACCCGGAACCGAACGCAGGCGCCTTGTGACCTCCCAATCGAGCAGCGTGCGCAGCTCCATCGGAGTATGTTTTCCATCGAGAGATTCCAGATAGAATTCATAAATTTCGCCAAGTCCGGTCGATACCGGGGCCAATTCCGGACGTCCGTATGCCGGATCGATCTCGGCTTCGGCCAGCTTCAGCCGTTCTGTGACGAGCTGCCGGCAGAACCAGACATCCATGTCATCGCGAAAGATGACGGTGACCGCGGATACGGCGGTGCGGCTGATGCTGCGAATTTCGCTAACTCCGGGCAGGCCGTTCATGGCCATCTCGATGGGATAGGTCAGGTACTGTTCCACCTCGGCCGGTGACAATCCCGGCGCCGAGGTAAGGACCGAGACCTGCACGTTGGTGACATCGGGAACCGCATCGATAGACATCCGGCGTGCGGCCAATAGGGCGGCTATAGCGACGATCGCTGTGGCGACTAAAATTACGCCCCGCCGACGCACCGAAAACGCGACCAATCGATCGAGCATGACTTACCTCAAAAGTTCGCTTTTCAGCAAAAACCCGCCGTCTGCCACGACCTGTTCGCCTTCGCTGACGCCGGAGCGAATCTCGACGAGGGATCCTCCAGAATGGCCAAGCTCAATCGGCCGACGCGAGAAGCTGCCGCCGGGATCTTCGACAAATACGAGCGGTCGTCCCTCCACCGTAATGACGGCTTTGCGGGGCAGGGCCAGCACTGGATTTCCGGCGCTGCTCGAGTCGCCGCGCAGCGTCGCGGTCACGAATTGTCCGGGGCGAAATACGCGGTCTACATTGTCAAATTCAATGCGCACTGGCGCCGTGCGGGTTTTTTCATCAATGACGCTGCCGACTAGGGCCACCCGCGCCGGAAAGCTTTTGCCGGGATAGACTTCGGTGCGTATTTCCGCGTGCTGTTCGCTGTGTACATACGGCAGATCTTTTTCGAATAGATCCAGAAGCACCCACAGATGGCTGAGATCGGCGACCTGAAAGGCGGTCGTCGCCGGTTGTACCGCCTGTCCCAGGGATACTTCGCGGCGAATGATCGTGCCAGCAATGGGGCTAAGCAGTGACACACGGCCGGCGCGGGCGTCGCCAATCTGGCTGATGTCATTTTGCCGCAGTCCAAGCGCCCGCAGCCGCTGTGTGGCGGCGGCAAGCTGGGCCCTTTCGGTGATGGCCGCGGCCTCGGCCAGCTCGCGCTCGCGTTCCGAGCTGACTTTGCGATCCGCCAGTTCCCGTTCGCGCCGCAGATTGGCCTGCGCGGCCAGCGATGCCGCGCGCGCGGTTAGGTAGCTGGCCTGGGCCTGGCCCACCTCGGCACTTTCGATTTCAGCCAAGATCTGATCTTTTTTGACGAGGTCGCCTACGCGAGCTCCAATCGATACCACACGGCCAGCGATAAGCGGTCCGACTTCGGCCGAATGATCGGCGGCAAATCCGACGGATCCGACGACTTCGACATCGCGAGCCAGGCGCGTCCTTATGACTTTCACAAGTTCTACCCGGTTTAGCTTTTTGGCCTCGGGAGAAAGCGCCACATGCGTCCCCTTTTCCGGTTGCTCCGCCGCTTTTTCGACAGGGGCGGCAGCGTTTGGCGTTTTGACGCTGATTCGGCCTATAAATAGTGCGATTGCGGCGATCAAGAGGATCGGGACAACGCGTTTTGCAATCTCTACAAGCGACTTCATACGTCTCCATGTCCGCTCAGGGACAAATCCTGAGCATTCGAAATTCATGAGGGGGTGGCCTGCAAACTCCTTGCTGCAACAAGCGCGTAGCAGTACGACTAGCATGACTCAACGCAGAACGCTCATCAAACCTGGGAGCCGCGAAGATGCAGAGGCGAAAATCGACCTGGTCGTGGATATGTATGTTGTGGGGAATGCTGCTTTTAGGAAGTGGCTTCTTGTTCCAGGCCCAAGCTGCGGAATTGCCCTTGAGCCTGGAGGAAGCGATGACGCGAGCCGACCTTTATGCTCCGGAACTTGTGCGCGCGCGCAACCAGTTGGCCCATACAAGTGCCCGCCGCGTCGGGGCGGCTCACTTTTTTCCAAGTAATCCCTTGGCCTCGCTGATGATCGGCTTGCGCAAAGAAGAGCAGCCCGATGGAACCGCGCTCCGCGGAATTCAGCATCAACTGCACATTGAACAAGCGCTGGAAGTGGCCGGCCAAAGGTGGACGCGACTTTCTGCGGTCGCCGCTGCCGTAGCGGTGCAGCGCGATGTAGTGGAGTATGCTCGCTCGCTGACCCGCGCTTTGGTCAAAGCGCTTTATATCCAATGCGTACTGGCGGAGCAGCGGCTGGCTGTGGCGCAAAAAGGAGAGGACGTCGCACGTCAGCTTCTTTCTTCTGTACAAACTCGCGTGCAGCTTGGAGCAGCGGGTGCCATCGAAGCCAATTTGGCGCGCATCGAAGTCAGCCGGGTGGTCGGAGATCGCGTAGAAATTGCTGCCGAACGGGAGGCGCGCATTGGCGAATTGCGCATTCTGACTGGCACTCCGACAAGCACCATGTTTCACTTTACGACGCAGGTGGCCGGGAGCGTTCCTTTTGGAACTTTGCCGGAAGTCGATGTGCAAAAGCACGTTGAAAAGGCCTTGGCGCTGCGTCCGGATCTGCGGGCGGTGCAGGCCCAGCAGAATCATCTTGTGGCGGAAGAGCGCCGGCTGCGCCGCGAAGTCGCGCCCAATCCAATTGTCGCTTTTGATTATCAACAAGATTTGGCCGGACAGATATTTCTTGGCGGGACTGTCGGATTGACGCTGCCGGTATTTCAGCGCAACCAGGGGCCCTTGGCGCAGCTTCAGGCCGAAAAGCGCGCTCAAAAGGAAGAAGAGCATCTGCTTTCAACTCGTATACGTGTCGAAGTCACGCAAGCGCTGCGCACGCTGCGCTTGCGTCAAGCGCAGATCGAATCCTTTGCCAAAGACGCATTGCCGCCTGCCGAGGAAAACGTTGAACTCTTGCGACGCGGTTGGCAGGCCGGCAAATTTGATCTATTTCGCGTCATTGCGTCGCTGCGCGAAATGATCGAAGTGAAGACGCGCTATTTAACGATGCTGGAACAGCTGTGGCTAGCCGGAATTACCCTGGAACGCGCCAGCGGCACCGAAATCATGTCAATTCCCCGCTCAACAATCGGCCCCTGACGTAGCGAAAGAGGCTTTTTATAAATTAAGGCTGAGTGTTTCCAGATAGGTTGGGTAGCTTTTGGGAAATAGTCCCGTATCAAGGGTCCAGCGGTCGTGCCCGCTGTACTCATAGCGGATGGGGTAGGGCGAAACGCGGCACCGTCGGGCGTTTGAGTCCACCTCAACTTCGACAAGCAGGGCGCGATTTTGCACTTGCACCCGTCCGTGATAGGCCGCTCCGGCGGCAAGGACCAGGGTCTGTTTGTAGGCGCTTGAGATGTATTGCGCTTCGTTGTCGTGCAGGTGTCCGCGCAGCAGAAAATGGCAGTGCTCCTGCACGAGTTCCTGAATCGGCCGGCGTTCCAGATCCGAAAGATCGGACAACGGATGATGCATCATCGCCAGACGCAGCCGAGCGCCGGCAACGCGCTTTAAGCCTTCGCGCAAAAGCGGCTCGCCAACAAACAGCTTGCCGCTGTCTTGGTCATCCTGGGCAAAAAGCCCGCTGTTGAGCGGTAAAACGCCAATCGTCACGTCGCGCACGCGGGTAATTTCGGCCGCAGCTGTACATAAGCCGGGGGCATATTGCCGAGGGGGCAGCGCGCCGGTTGATTCAGCGGCATAAAAGCGATTGTAAAAGGCGGCGAAGGCCTCCATTTTGCGCAAGTGCATCCGCTCGGCTCCGGGCTGAAAGTAGCCTTGCGCTTCTTCGTAAGAAGTCAGCGTTCGCACCAGTTGCTGGCCGCGCGGACGGTAGACGTCGTGGTTTCCCGGAACGAGAAAGACCGCGGACCGCGGCAGTCCCAGAACTTGGCACAAACGTCCCAAAAAATCTTCGGCCAGGCGGTATTCCGCTTCGCTGCCGCTTTGCGCGACATCGCCAGTGACAAAAACCAGATCCGCCCCGCGTCCGTACTTTTGCATGTCGACAAGCGAGTTGAGCAGCGCTTCCAGAACAATTCCTGCGCCCTGTGCCTGATGCTTATCGGAAAAATGGAAATCGGATATATGCAGCCAACGCACGGTATGCGCACTTGGTGCTTTGATGATGCCGAATTGCGGCAGGCTTGGCAGCGTGCTGTCGGCGTTTGGCGCTTGAAGATCTGCGGGGCGCAATCTGGCCAAGTGCTGCTTAAGCGATAGCTCGACGGCGCGGCTGCGTGGCACGGCCAAGCCGCGCTCCCAGCCAATAAATCCTTCGAGGTAGCTGCGGCCGTGTTCTTCCCAAGTAAAGACCGCTGGTTCGCGCAAAAGCGGCCCCAAAACTTCCAGATTGGCCAGGTCGGGTAGCTCGGTGCGCCCGCCGAAAGCTTGCTCCAAAAGTGCAGCGCTGTGCGCTGCCTCCCACGCGGTTTTGCGCAATAGGACGGCCAAGCGGCGCAGCCGCTCGCGCAGCGCCGGTACGTCGGCAAGCTGGCTGAGCATGCTGTAAAAACGGTCGCACAGATCCGGCCAGCCGCCGGAGACTTCGTGCAGCGTCACCAAAAGCTCGGCCATAAGCTGGGTGTCGTTTTGCGCCGGGCGCAGTGCCGGCAGTTCATCGATAAAGCGGGTGATGTCGGGGGCGTACACGACATGCACCGGCAACGCCATAAGTTCAGCAGCCTGACGCAACCAGGGGCTGTCGCGGCGCTCGTTTTTAAGGCTGTCGGTCGAAAGCAGCACAAAGCACAGCCGCGGCGTGCGCTTCAGATTGAGCGGCGACACCGGCATAAGCGCTTCGGTGGCATCGGTAAAAAGCTGATACTGGTTGCCGATGTAAAGGGGCACGAGCACGTGCAGCCCGTGTAACTGAAGAATTTCTTCCAGTTGCAACAGCGCTTCGCTGCTGGAAACTTGCGCCAAGCTGGCAAGCAGGCGGCGTTTGCTTGGCGGCAGCGCGGGCTTTGTGTGATCGACGACCGCCTGTATCAATTTGGCGACGGAGGCATAGGCGCTGGCGCGAATCGGCGGAGCCAGGCGATGGGCGATGCCCTCTTCGCCGCCTTCGGCTTCGGCTTCGGCATTCCAGTCATAAATATTGTGCATCCCGAGCGCCAGTTCCATCACCTCATTTAGCGCCTGCGAGACATAAAGCACATGTCCAGAAACCATGCGCCCGTCCAGACCGACCGCCGGATACCACAAACAGCGCGCGCGCAGCCGCTCAATCGGCACCGCCTGACCGCTGGCGATGTGAACGGCGTAGCGCGGATATACATACTGGCCAAGACCCAAAGAAACCTCCTGCTAAAAGCCTCCGCTAAAAGCCGCGTAGAGTCTAGTACGACTGAAATTGCGACTGCGCAAGCCTGCGGACTTATGCGGCTTGCCAGGGACGGCGAAGCTGTTCGATTGTTTTCTTTGACAGAACGGGGAGCTGCGGCATACACGGGGCCTGCATCATGTTTTCTGCGCGCTTGCCGTGGCATTTGCCAAAAAACCGCTTGGGGCAAATTCTGGCCGAAAAACACAAAGCGGCGGCGCCAATTATCGATCTGACGGTCGGTAACCCGACGCTGGCGTTGCCGGAAATCTATGCGGCCAAGGGGCGAGAGCTTTTGCTGGCGCTGGCCGATTCTGCAGGCTTGCGCTACATCCCGTCGCCACGCGGAGATGCGACGGCGCGGCAGGCGATAGCAGCTTATTATGCTCGCCGCGGCCTTTGCGCCGATGCAGAACACTTAGTTTTATGCGCCAGCACCAGCGAAGCCTATTCATGGCTGTTTCAGCTTTTGTGCAATCCCGGCGAACAAATTCTGTTTCCGCAGCCAAGCTATCCGCTTATTGAGTTTTTGAGCGGACTTGCGGGCGTGCAAGTGACGCCATATCAGCTTTATTTGGACGGCCGCTGGCGCATCGACTTGGAGGATCTGCAGCAAGCAATAGGCCCCAGCACGCGGGCCATCGTTTTGATAAGTCCGAACAATCCTACCGGATCGCTAGTGCACGACAGCGAGTGGCGCGCGCTTTTGCAACTATGTGCGACGCGCAATCTGGCGCTTATCGTCGATGAGGTTTTTGGAGACTACATCGTAAACGCCAATTCCGATCCGCATGATCCGGCGTGGAGCTCGGCGCTTGTGGCGCCCAAGAGCGAAAAGCAGCCGCTGTGCTTCGTTTTGTCGGGGCTGTCCAAGGTGCTGGGCTTGCCGCAGTTAAAGCTTGGCTGGATACACGTCGGTGGCGCCGAACCGCTGCGCAGCCAAGCGCAGGACCGCCTGGAGATTATCGCCGACATGTTTTTGTCGGTCGGTACGCCGGTGCAACTGGCGACGCCGCGGCTTTTGGCCGCGCAGCCGCAATTGTCGGCCGGCATTTTCGCTCGTATCATCGAAAATCTGGAGCAACTGCGACACGGACTGCAAGACACGGCGCTGCAAATGTTGCCCGTTGAGGGCGGCTTTTATGCAGTGGTGCGGCTGCCGCGGCTGTGCAGCGAAGAAGAATGGGTCGAGACGCTGCTTCTGCAAGACAACCTGCTGTGCCATCCCGGCTATTTTTTCGATTTTTCGCAAGAAGCCTATGTGGTGCTTAGTCTGCTAAGCGCGCCGGCCGACTTGCGTACCGGCATCGCGCGTCTTTTGCACCGAACGCAACAATTGGCCTAAGGGCGACAAGTCAGGCAAAAATGGACTCTGCCGCGATGATCGTGCTCGAAAATGTCTGCAAGTCTTTGCAAGGCAAGCTCGTCATTGACTCGCTGAACCTGCGTCTTGTGGAAGGCAGCACGCACGTACTTTTGGGCTGTAGCGGCAGTGGAAAGACAACGCTCTTGCGTATGATTGCCGGAACCCTGGGCGCCGATTCCGGCCGAATTCTCGTCGATGCGCTTCCGGTCATGGTGCAAGATCCCTGTCTGCTTTCCGATCGGCTGGGTTATATGATTCAAGAGGGCGGCTTGTTTCCACATCTGCGCGCCGGAGAAAATGTGGCGCTTGTCGCCAAAGTGCGCGGCTGGAGTGCAAAAAAGCGCACCGAGCGGCTTTTCGAGCTGGCCGAGCTCGTCGGCATCGAGCCGCAGCTTTTGGCGCGCTTTCCCGCGCAGCTTAGCGGCGGACAAAAGCAGCGCATTGCGCTTATGCGGGCACTATTTATGCGGCCGCGAATCATTCTTTTGGACGAGCCACTGGGCGCTTTGGATCCGATCATTCGTCGCGACCTGCAAGGCACCCTAAAGACAGTCTTCGCGCTTTTGAAGACCACCGTGGTCCTTGTCACCCATGACTTGGGAGAGGCCGCTTTTTTTGGCGATACCATCACCCTGCTTTATCAAGGTCGCGTGTTGCAGCACGGCCAGTTTGAGGACTTTGTCAAAACTCCGCAGCATCCGTATGTGACCGAATTTTTGCAGGCGCAGCGTCCGCTGCCTAAGCTCTCGGCGCTAAACTCATGAAGCGTTTTGCTTGGGCCATAAGAGCACCTAACAGAACCTACTGCGCGTCCCGATCACAAGGTCGTCCGTCCTCACGGCCCGTAGGCCGCTGCGGGCGGGCTCCCTTGCTCTCGGGCCTGCTCGCTACGGTTCTGTTAGGCGCTCTAAGTGGCTGCGCCCTGTGGGCGATTTTTGCATCGGGAAAAGCGGTAGCGACAGCGGCAGCGCAGAAAGCCGCGAAAAAAGCCACTGTCCGCATCGCTTCCAAACCATTTGGCGAAAGCTACATTCTGGCCGAAATGCTGGCGCAACTCGTCGAGGATGCGCAAGAAGCGACTGCCGAACGCAAGTTTGGACTCGGCGGTCCGAATCTAGTCGTAGAGGCACTGCGCAGCGGCAATATCGATGTGGATGTAAATTACACCGGCTCTCTGGCGCATCTATTTTTGCCCAATCAAAAAAATGTGAGCGTGGAAGAGCTGCAAGCCGCGCTTGTCGCGCAGGGCCTGACGCTGAGCGCTTCGCTAGGTTTTAACAATACCTATGCCATTGCCGTGCGTACAAAGACCGCGACCGAGCTTGGCCTGCGTAACATCAGCGATTTGCGTCGCCATGCGAATCTACGCGGCGCTTTCACGCCTGACTTTCTCAATTACGACGACGGATTTTACAAACTGCAGGAGTTTTACGGCGTCAAGCTGGCATCTGTTAGGCCGATGCAGCATTCGCTGGCCTATCAAGCCTTAAAAAACCAGCAAATCGATGTGACCGATGCCTACACCACAGATGGAACGCTGTCCCAATTTGATCTGACTTTGCTCATAGACGATGAAAATTTTTTTCCCAAGTACTACGGAGTCATTACTGCACGCCTTGAGCTGCCGGCGCGTTTGCCCCGCACCTGGGCCGCAATGCGTCGCCTGGAAGGGCAAATCTCTGACGCACAAATGGTACATCTGAATGCGCAGGTCGATACCAAACAGCTTTCTATAGAGGCCGCAGCGCGCGCCTTTTTATGGGAACATCATTTGCTGAAATCTGCGGAAGCCATGAAGGCCCACGGGACTTTTGGGCCCGATGCCAAGCGCGTTTCAAAATGGGAAGTTTTGGATGGATTATGGCTAAGCACCTGGGAGCATTTGCTGCTGGTTTTGCTTTCCTTGTTGCTGTCTTGCCTGGTGGGAGTTCCGATTGGTATTTTGGCGTTTTATCACCGTCGCATCGGCCATGTGCTTTTGGCCATCACCGGACTTTTGCAAACCATTCCGTCCTTGGCTTTGCTTTGTTTTCTGATTCCGATTTTTGGCATCGGCGCGGTGCCTACGATTTGCGCGCTATTCATCTATGGATTGTTGCCGATTGTAGAAAGCACAACTTCTGGACTCCTGGCGCTTGATTCCAAGCTGCTTGAGACCGCCAAAATTCTCGGGCTATCTCGCTGGCAGCGACTGCGACTTATCGAACTGCCGCTCGCATCCCTAAACATCATGGCCGGTATCAAGACTAGCGCAATCATCAATGTGGCCACCGCGACCATTGCCGCGCTCATCGGTGCCGGAGGATACGGACGCTATATCACTTCGGGCCTGGCGATGAATGACCTGTCCCTCATGTTAAAAGGGGCCATTCCGACCGCGCTGATGGCCGTTTTTTTTCATGCGCTGTTTGTACTGCTGCATCGCTTGCTGGTTCCGCAAGGGCTGCGTAGCTGATTGGGCGGCACAATTCGCCGCCGCGCAAAACTTCGGCTTGCTCGCTGCAAGCGGCAAGCTAGAATGTCCGCTTCATGAAAGTCGGCACAGGCATTCAGACGGTGATCGCGCCGTTCCTAAGCAAACTCATCACTAGGTTGCAAGAGGCGCGCCATCAAACCGATGCCTTTTTTGATCTGATGACCGCGGATGCGCTTTACATTCGTCCGCTGCCCGAGCGCCACCGCCTAATATTCTACGTGGGCCATTTGGAAGCTTTTGACTGGAATCTGTTGGCCACAAGAATCTTATGTTGCCCTTCGCTGCATCAGGAATACGAGCGCTTGTTCGCCTTTGGCATTGACCCGGTCGATGGGCAATTGCCGTGTGATGAACCTGCGGACTGGCCGACGCTGCTTGAACTTTTGCAATATCGGCAGCGGGTTCGCAGTGCGCTTGATGAAGAACTTTCCACGCAGCTTTTGCGAAACACGGCCCATGACTTAGTCGCCGCATCCGCCCTGGGCCATACTTTGCAAATGCTCATCGAGCATCGGCTGATGCATCTAGAGACGCTGGCCTACATGCTGCCGCATCTTCCCGTGCATAGCTTTGTGCCGGAACGTGTTTTTCAAAAAGAACCGGCATCCGCTTGCTTTGTTCCGGGTTACGCGCGCGCCGGCGCTCCGCATCAAGTGCGCGTCATTGAAATTCCCTCCGGCAGTACGCAGCTTGGGCAAAAGCGCAGCGCTGCCTTTGGCTGGGACAATGAATTTGAACCAAGTACCGTTTCGGTGCCCGGCTTCGCGGTGGATGCGCGCAATGTCACAAATGAAGAATTTTGCGCCTTTGTCGAGGCGGGCGGCTATAGCGATTCCTCCCTTTGGTCGGATGCGGACTGGAGCTTTGTACGCACTTTGAATTTGCTACATCCGCAGGCGTGGCGTCGCGATGAACGGGGCGGTTATTTTCTCCGAACGGCATTTCGCGAAATTCCGCTGCCGCTCGATTGGCCGGCCATGGTCAGCCTGGCCGAGGCGCGCGCTTATACGCGCTACAAAACTCGGCAAAGCGGAATGTCCTGCCGCCTTTTGTCCGAAGCGGAATATCATCGCGCCGCCTACGGTCAGCCGGGCTGTGAAAGCGATGCATGTGAAAATGCAGAGCGCTTTTATCCCTGGGGAAACGTCGATCCGGTGCCGCTTTTGCATGGCAATTTTGGCTGCCAGCGCTACGAATCCGTACCGGTCGCAGCTTTTTCGGCCGGCGACAGCGCCTTTGCCGTGACCGACCTCGTCGGCAACGGTTGGGAGTGGACGGGCACTCCGTTTGCGCCCTTTGCTGGATTTGTCCGCAACGCGCTGTATCCCGGTTATTCGCAGCCATTTTTTGACAATCAGCACTTTGTTTTAAAAGGAGCTTCAGCGCGCACCGATACGATCTTTTTGCGACCTTCTTTTCGCAACTGGTTTCAGCCTCATTATCCTTATGTCTTCGCCAAGTTTCGCTGTGCCTACGACTTGGGAAAAAGGTGTTAACGATGGACGCTAACTCGATTTCGGCCATGACGATGGCGCCGCAAGAAGTGCAATGCTTTGCCGACGATTTGCGTGCTGGCCTGACCCGCTCTGTACAGAAGGAATTGCCTTCCAAGTACTTGTATGACGAAGTCGGATCGGCGCTTTTTGAGGCGATCTG
>CAYWPR010000036.1:0-58436 GCA_964460115.1 uncultured Myxococcales bacterium | reverse complement strand
TGCAAATGATGCATATAGCTACGGCCATAATGTTCATCGGGGGCGTGCCACAGTAAAGCATTCCAGGCCATTCCAGCAGCGCGGCGGGAGTGCGCGACTGCCGGCCTCTGCTGTTTGTTGAAAAATGCGGCACGCGCCAAAGCAAGTTCATTGTCGGCAGCTTGTAGCCATTCACTGGGGGAAAGTCGGTAAAGCCAATGGGCAGGGTCTTTTTCGGGCATGCGAGGAGAGCCTGTGGTAAGGATAAAAATCGTTTTACCATCTGTATGGAGCGTGTTGGTCCATGACGCCAGATAAAATGACGGTACTCCTAGAGCTGATGAAAGAAGCTTGGGTCTACGTCCACCTCGATCCACGTCGAGACGGGGTGGAGCTTCCCGACTTTCTGCGCCAGCAATCGCGGGTGGTCTTACAATACGGCTTTAACATGCCCGTGCCCATCCACGACTTGACGATTGACGAACGCGGAATTCACGCGACATTGTCCTTTCGGCGAGTACCTTATTCGACGCTGGTGCCTTGGTCAGCGGTATTCGCCATGACGGATGGAGATCATCACGGCATGGTCTGGCAGGACGATGTCCCCAAAGACCTTGAGCTTGAAACCGAAGATGCAGGCGAGGCTGAACGCAAGCCGGGGCCGGTCCAGGCGGTGCGGCCCATGCCGAGCGCGACCGCGCCCAAACCAGGGCCAACGACAAGCGCGGGCAAAAAACCCCGGCCCAGCCATCTTAAGCTTGTCGACTAAAGCGCGTGGATATTAGACCGATGAACTTGCAAATACGTATCGCTGTGTCTGTTTTGTTGTTCGCGGGGGCTTTCCAAGTTGCATTCGCCGAGGAAGTACCTAGCGGTCCGCGCCTACTGACCTTAGATGACGCCATATCGCTGGCGCAAAAAAATAGCCGCGACATCGAAGCGGCCAAAGAGCGACTGCGCGGCTTGCACACCGATGTGGAAAGAGCCGTGGCGGCGATGCTGCCAACGCTCAACTTTCAAGGGAAGATGACCATCAATGAGCCCGAAGTGTCGCTGACGCTTGATCAAAGCGGCTCGGTCTTTTCCTCGGCATTTCAGGCGGCACAAATTGCCGACTTAAAAAGCAGCAGCGGCAACACGGGACTTGGTCCATCGGCATCGCAGCTATTTGCCACCTACTGTCAGAATAGCGATCCCAACCGATCCATTCCGGCTGGCGTTCAGCAGGCCTGTAACAACATAAAAGCCCCTAGCTTAAAAGACCTCGATGCGTCGATAAATGGCGCAAACATCAAGGCGACGATCGTACCCCGGGTGCAGCTTGAGGGCATCTTGGCGCTCAACATGCCCCTTATCGTGCCGGCTGCCTATCCGCTGCTCAAGGGGGCGCGCTACAACTTCAGCGCCCAAGAAAAACAGCTTGAGGCGACTGTTGTGCAGGTGCTAACGACGGTGGCTACCGCTTTTTACTCGGCGGCCGGCAATGACGAGCTTGTCGGCGCGCGTCGTCACGCCATCGATGTCGCGCAAAAGACCCTGGATAACGCTAAGGTCCGGCTGGCTGCTGGTGTGGTCAACAAGGTCGAGGTCACGCGCGCTGCGCTGGCGCTGCTACAGGCGGAACAGCGGCTGCTCGAGGCCCTTGATACCCAAGCCTCGGCGTACCGCATGTTGGCGACGCTTTTGCGCATTGAAGCGACCAGCTTCAAGGTGGTGCCGCCGGCTGAACCAAACACCGAACTCCTCGCTGAGGATCGCCTGATTGATCAAGCCATGCATCAGCGGCCAGAGCTGCTCAGCGCCGATTTACAAGTCAGCGCCTACAAGCAGCAAGCGTTTTCATCTTTATTGCGCTGGACCCCGACGTTGTCTTTGTTTGGCAACATCCGACTGACCAATGCCACCGCTTTTGCCGGCCGCATCGACAGCTATGCGCTAGGCCTGCAACTTGACTGGCTGATTTTTGACGGCTTTGGGCGCGATGCGCAACGCCATGCCATCGAATCACAGCAGCGTGAGCTATCGATTCGGCTGGCGCAGCAACGTGCGACGATTACCGATGATGTGATCGTCGCACGCCGTGCGGTGCATACCAAAAAACAAGGAATGGAAACCGCGGCCCGATCGGCACAAATGGCGCAAGAGACGCTTGAGCTTGTACGTACCCAGTATCAAGCCGGCACGGCTACGCAGCTTGACTTGCTGAATGCCCAAGATGTGCTCGTCCAAGCCGAGGTTGGCGTTGCCCAAGCGCGGTTCGATTTGTCGCTGTCCGTGCTAAATCTGCGCCGTTTGACCGGCGACACACTGTCCAACCCAAAGTAACCGCGGGGCGGGCGTTAGTCTGCGGTTGGTGTTTACACACTCATTCATTTGGTGTTTACACACCAACTTAGCGTTTACACGCCAAGTTGATGTTTACGCTCCAAGTTGGTGCTTAAACACCAAGTTGGTGTTTACACGCCAACTTAGTGTTTACACGCCAAGTTGATGTTTACGCTCCAAGTTGGTGCTTAAACACCAAGTTGGTGTTTACACGCCAACTTAGTGTTTACACGTCCACTTGGAAACCTAAAGAGAGTTTTCCCACGGGCGCTCGACAGGCAGCAGCGGCCTAATTTATTCAAACTATCTAACGACGGGGAAGCTTCAGCAAATTGGGGCGCGCCGGGTTGACCCACTCATTGCCCCACGTCTGATGCAGGTGCTCGAGCAATGCTTCCCATTGCGCCCGAGTGCGGGTCGAGGGAAACGGCTCTGGGGCCAGCGGCTTGTCCGTGCTATGCACGATTTCAATGCGATTGCCTTCGACGATCTTGCCAATGCGAAAGATTTTCCAAGTGTGATTATTGCTTGGATCGATGCGCACCGGCGCGCCAGGTGCATTAAAGGACTGGTTGACCATGGCACGCCGTAAGCCCCGGACATCGTCAGACCCTGCGGCTTTGACAGCTTGCGCCCACAGATACACACCGCAATAGGCGGCCTCCATGGCATCGCTGATGCCGCGGTGCTCGCCATACTTCTGTTTAAAGCGACGAACGAATTCGCGGTTTTCTTTGCGATCTACCGATTCAAAATAGCTGGCCGCGATGTAATCCCCCAGCATGTCAATGCCCGCCAAAGTGCCAAGCTCATTCTCGCCGATGCTAAACGAAATCGTTGGCAGATCTTTGGGCGACACTGCCGCGGCCCGCAACTCGCGGAAAAATGCCTGATTGGAGTCACCGTTAATGATGTTAAAGATAATGTCCGGCTTGAGCTTTAATATCTGCTTAATGATCGTAGCGAAATTTGTCTCGCTAAGTAGTACCAATCGCTCACCGACCAATTTGGCCGGGCTATTTTGCAACAAATCTTTAAGCAATTCATTTGACATATGCCCAAGCAGACCGTCCGTACCAATTAGGAAAATTCTGCGTTTGCCTAGTACGTCGGTGGCCCAGCGCGCCGCCGGCAGAACCTGCTGGTTGGGCGTGGCTCCGTTATAAATCACATTGGGAGAGTCTTCCATGCCTTCATCGCGTGCGGGAAAAACCAGCAGATGATCATATTTTTCGACAACCTGCTTGATCGCTTTGCGATTTGAAGGCGTCCAACCGCCAAAAATGGTAACGACTTTTTCCTGCGTAATCAGCCGCTCGGCTTCGCGCGCAAAGATGTCGTTTTCAGAATGGCCGTCCACCAGCAACGGTTCGATTTTGCGATCGAGCAATCCGCCGGTGGCGTTGATTTCATCAATGGCCAAAAGCGTCGCATCGACGATCGGACGGGCGCTAATAGCCATGGTGCCCGAAAGCGAATGGAGCACGCCGATTCGAATGGGCGGCGCCGGCGGCGGCGGCGTAACCGTAAGCGGAGGCGAGGTAACAGGGGGCGGAGTGGAACCAGCAGAACCGTTATCCTTCTGAGGCTGGGCCATGCGGCCAATCACCACTACGATCCCGGTTAGAACGGCTAGCAGCCCAAGCCCCGCGAAAAACAGCGTCAATCGCGAGGTGCGATGCAAATCCGCCTCGAGATTGGCCCCAGAACCCATGCCCGGCAAAGTCCGCGGCCCCGAACCACCAAGCCCTGCCATTCCCCCCGGCGTGTTATTCGACGTCGAGCCCTTCTGCGGCGTGACGGAAGGGGGGGTCAGCCCAAGCGGTGAGTTGCCTGCCGAACGATTGCTGGTCGGCATGACCCCAATGCTGCCGGTGCTCTTGGGGTTTAGCGAACTGACGCTGGGCAGCGAGGAACCACGGTTCATCGGCCGCGAACGCATGTTGTGCAGCGACGGTTCGTGCGGCACCAAGAAATTAAAGATGCGGCGCGCTGGATCGGGCAGCGCCGCCTCCAGCGCCAGCCGCATTTCATCCGCGGTCTGATAGCGATCTTCGGGCGATTTGCCCATGGCCCGCATCAGCACGTCCACGCAGGCCTCGGGAATGTCGGGGACGATATCACGCGGATCGGGGGTGGCCTGGGTGCAGTGCTTGAACATGATCTGCGGCGCCGCTTCCCCCGTGTAAGGCGGCCGGCCGGTCAGTAATGCAAAGTAGGTCGCCCCCAGCGAATAGATATCGCTGCGTCTATCGATCGGGCTGTCGCTCGCCTGCTCGGGACTCATATAAAGCGGCGTGCCCGCTACCACCCCGGTTTGGGTCAGCGCTGCCTGATACGCCAGATCTTTGACCAAGCCAAAATCGACGAGTTTGGTATTTCCCGTCGGAGAACACAATATGTTGTCCGGCTTAATATCGCGGTGGACTAGACCCACCTGATGGGCGGCCTGCAGCGCCGCGCAGCAGTCGGCGGTAACGCGCGTCGCTTCCGTCCAGTGCAGCGGCCCGCGGTCCTTCAGATAGTTCGCTGCCGAAATCGGATTCAGCAGCTCCATCACCATGTAGTAGTTATCGCCTTCCTGGCCGATGTCATAGATGGCGATAATATTGGGATGATTCAGACGGCCAGCGACTTGTGCCTCGGTGATGAAGCGCTCGATGGCTTTGGGGTTTTCGGTCAGCGAGTCGGGCAGAAACTTGATCGCCACCCGCCGCCCCAAAATAACGTCTTCGCCCTCGTAGACAAGGCCCATCCCGCCCTTGCCGATAACCGCCTCGACTTGATACTTTCCAAAGGTTTGCCCAAGACGCGGATCGACGCGCCGCGACCACGAGGGCTCTATCGAGGAACCAAGCGGGGTGGTCCCGCCGATTTGGTCGCCTCCGGAATTTGCGATGTCGGCCGTAGTCGCGGATTCAGCGCTTGGCCCAGAGGTGCCCACCCCGTAGCTCGCTGCCTCTCTGGCGCCCGTATCACTGCCGCGGCCAGGACCGGATGGCGGCGAGTTTTTCACCGAATCTGACATCGTTTATCATCTATCATCATCGGAGACTCCGGTGCAGGGGTCAAGGCGGCGGTCGTTCTCCTCGCCGAGTCTTGCTGACTTTTGGCGCGGTCCGCAGTAAAACCTGCTAACGCCCATGGTTATTGACAACCGCCACTACTATGACGAGTTCGCTGCATCCTACGAACGTCACCGACATCATGGTTATCATGCCTTCATCGACGAACTGGAAACAGATCTAGTTCGGCGTTATCTAGGTCCGCCCCCTCAAAAGCTAGAGATTCTTGAAGCAGGATGCGGCACTGGTCTTTTGCTCAGTCGGTTACAGCCTTACGCGGCCCGCGCAGTGGGCGTCGATCTTTCGCGCGGCATGCTCAAGCTGGCCAAAAAGCGTGGCCTCGAAGTTGTACAAGGCTCGATCACTGCCCTACCCTTTGCGGACGCCTCCTTCGATGTGGTCTATTCCTTCAAGGTGCTTGCGCACATAAAGGACATCGAGCAGGGCCTGGCAGAACTCGGTCGGGTCCTGCGCCCGGGCGGAACTTTGTGCGCAGAGTTTTATAATGCCATCTCGCTGCGGCATTTGATAAAGCGCCTCAAATCACCGACGCCTACATCTTCTGAGTTTCACGATGAGGCTATCTATACTCGCTACGATACGCTGCCGCAAATTCGCCGCTATCTGCCGCAAGACATGCAGATTCAAGCGATCTATGGCATTCGCGTGCTGACTCCGCTGCCGTTTTTTCATCGTCTACCAGTGGTTGCGCCGGCGCTGCAAGCGCTGGAACGGCTGGCCGCCGAGCTTCCCGGCACGCGGCATTTAGGCGGATTCATGCTCGTAGTCGCCCAAAAATCTGCCTAGCCGAACTCTCCGTTTGAAACTCCGGTCGCCCTAGCTGCTAAAAATTAGCGACGGCTGGTCTCAATGCGCACGGCGAAACCTGCCGGGCGCCGAGACTTGCTCGCAGAAAGGCACGGCGGCTATACTCAGGCTGCTGTGCCTATTTATCCCGTCTATCTGCTTAGGCCAGGCCGGGCTGCGTTATCGCAATGGCCGTCGGTCGTGATGCCCAAGGCGGCACGATGATCGGGCAGCAGATTGCGCAGTACAAAATCCTCGCCAAGCTCGGCGAAGGGGGCATGGGTTCGGTCTACGAAGGCTTTGACGAGCGCATTGGCAAGCACGTAGCCATCAAAGTGCTTCACAAGGATCACGCCAAAAACCCGCAGGTTTCGGCGCGCTTCATTAACGAAGCCAGAGCCATCAACCACGTCGATCATCCCGGCATCGTTCAGGTGATCGGCTCTGACTCCCTGGCTGACGGTACTTCTTATATCGTCATGGAGCTTTTGAAGGGAGAGACGCTCAATGCCCGATTAAAGGCCTCGGGCGGGCGCATGCTGCTGTACAGCGTGCTGCAACTGGGACGGCAGCTTGCCTCGGCGCTGGCTGCCGCCCATGCCAAGGGCATCATTCATCGCGATTTGAAGCCCGACAACATCATGCTGGTGGCCGACTCGGCATTTCCCGGGGGAGAACGCACCAAACTTTTGGATTTTGGCATCGCCAAACTTCAGCATGAGCTGCAGGCTGCCGGGGCTCAAGTGATGACGCGGGCCGGCGTCATGATGGGCACGCCATTATACATGGCTCCGGAACAGTGCCGCAACGCCCGCGATGTTGATGACAAGGCCGACGTCTATTCGCTGGGCGTGCTGCTTTATCGCATGCTGGCCGGCAAGCCGCCTTTTTTCGCTGCAGGGCCCGGGGAAGTCATGGCCATGCATATTTATTCTCAGCCGGCGCCATTATCAGATACCGATCGGGCGCTGCCCCAGTCGCTTACCGATCTTATACACTTGATGCTGGCCAAAAAGCGGGAAGAGCGGCCGTCGATGAGTCAGGTCGAAGCAGAGCTCGAACGCATTGGCGCCATGATTAGTAGCGCCGGCCCCGTGGTCCCTGCACAACCTCTGCCTTCTTCCAGCGCGCGGCAACCCGCCCTTGTGCCCAGCGTGCATGACAGCGCGACCGTGCTTTCCGAGCCATCTCGCTCGCATTTTTCCGAGCTCGACGGTCCGCGCCGCACTTGGCCGCTGGGGCTGGCTGGAATCTTGCTGCTTACGCTAAGCGGCGGCCTAGTTTACTACATCTTGCGTGCTCCTGCGGCACATCCACCGGCGGTAGCCGTTCCGACAAAGTCGGCATTGGCCTCCAAACCCGTCGATTTGGGCAGCGATTTGGGACAGCCAAAAAAGGCCACCGCCAAGGGGGTCAATTGGCACATCGACAGCGATCCCAAAGGCGCCGAAATCTACCGCGTAAATGGCCAGGAACTGCTTGGCCTGACGCCGCTATATCTTAACTCTGCGCCCAAGGCTGGGCTTGTCACCTTGGAGCTGCGTATAAAAGGATATCAGCCGGCGCGGCTCATCCTAGATGGCAACCAAGATGCCGAGCCGCCCATCATCAAGTTGGAAGCGGAAAAACCCAGCCACAAACGTGACCATAAAAAGCCTTAGGTTAGTAATGCAGTGGCAGGCGCAATCCGGCTTGTACTTTGAACCGATTGATCGTGTCTTCCAGAAACGATAGGCCGCGCTCGATGCGTTCGAAGCTGACCTGCCCTACGGTCCAATCGCTAAGCTGTAGCTCGCCGTAGCCGCGATAGCGGTTGCCGGCGTTGCCAAAGACCCCCCATTCCGCCAGACCGCACATGCGTAAATACAGGCCGAAGTGCTTGCACAACTGCAAGTCAAAAGAGCTGACGCCGATCTGAAAACGCACGCTGTCCAGACGCAATTTTTCACGCAGGGGATCGGTGACTTGATTGGTAAAAAGCTGGCTGGACAGCAATTTGGCGGCGGGATCGCCAAACTGCAAAGGCCGCGTCGAGCCAGCCAGGTTGGTGGCGGAACCGCGGCGCACATCAGAACTGCTGTCGCCAAGCAAAAGCAAGCTGGCGCAATCGCTGGCACTCATACTTTCCGAAGATACGCACTCGACACGGAGTTCTTTGACCTTGCCGCGCAGGGCCAGCTCCAAATTGCGCTGCTGATCATTTTGATCAAGCTCGCGGGCGCTGCCGCGGACATCGACCCAAGGCGTCTCGGGCCAGCGTGCCACCGTCGAAAAATCGATACGACTGTCGCCGCGCACTTCGAATTCGTTGCGCAGACCGGGAATATAGAAGGTTCCGCTTTCGACGCGGATGATGCCGCCCATGGCGACGTTTTCCAGCGGCCCAGTCAGCGCAAAATCGCTGGTCGAAAGCCGCAGATCGGCAATGTTGTTGTAGACGCGAAAAGTACCGCGAGTACGTACCGAAAGCCCCATGAGCAAACTGGACAGAAACGGATCGCCTTCCCAGAAGGGCGCTTCTTCTTCAAGGACGCGGCGCGCCGAAAGAAAGCGCTCGGTCAGTTCAAAGTTCTGCATGTAGCGGCCCGAAACCACCTCGACATTTCCTAAAAGGCGCATCTGATCGCGGTTGCCTATAAGCTGCAAACCCGGCTCTGGCGTGGTGACTTCGACGTTATAGACGCCACTGGCGGTGTGCCGAACGTTTTCAAGGACGACTGCGGCGCGCACATTGTCGAGCGCGCGATACCAATTCGGCTTGATAAAATCGCCCAGGCCGCTGTGTTCGATGCGGCCATTGATCTGAACTTTTCCATCGCTGTCTACCGCACCGACCAGCGGTTGGCAGTCGGCCGCGGGGCCATTTGGACAGCCGACGACAATGCGTCCGCCGGAGCCGCTTCTGGCGCGCGCAAAGGTCACCGTGCCGCGGTTGAACAAAAGCTCATGAAAGCGGCGCAGATTCAAAAACAAATCCTTGGCGATGAGTGTGCCTTCCACCTCGGGATTGGAAATTGTGCCGGTGATATGCAGCGTCCGCAGCCCCAGATTGCCGCTGGCCTCGGCAATGTTGTGCGCAAAGCTCCACTGCAAAAGCCGCGCTGAAATATCGCCGCTAAGCTTGAAATCGATGTGTCCAAGCTGTATCTGTTGCCAGTTTTGCACCTCGACGTTGCCGTCGACGGTGGTCGCGGCGCCATCGACAATCGCGCGGAGGTTATGCAGCTTTACACGATTTGGTTCCATTTCCAGAACGCCGGACGTCACTTCGATTGGCGTTTCGATGGCGTGCGGAACGAGGCGGCCTTCACGCAGTTCGGCGCGACCGGCCAATTTCAGATCCTCAGACTTGCCGCGCAAAAAGGCATCGACTTGGGCTTCGCCGTGAATGTGGCGAAAGGTTCCGCGCAGCAAATCTTCCAAAAGTTCCAGGCGCAATTGTCCGACAAGATGCAAATTGCTATCGGCGGGACTGTAAAGACCGCTCAGCACCAAGCGGCCGCTGCCACTGCCGGAAAGTGCCCCGGCCGCACCTTTAGACAGCGCGCCGTTATTATGGCTTTTGCTTTGCCGCTGGCTAAGAAACTGCACCCTGCCCATCTCGATGCTGCGTCCATCGCTGCAAAGCAGCACATCGCCATCGTTATAGACGCGGTAGCGTTCATCGTCGCCATCTTCATTGACGGCATGAATGTCGAGCAGCGCATGACCAAGCCGCAGGGTTGCAGCCAACGCCAGACCCGAATCCTCCAGCACCGCGTGTTGCGCCCCAAGCGGCCGACTGGCGAGCACCGGGCAGCCGCCGCGCGCATTTCCAGCCGCGAAAAATAGCCCACGCGGATCAGGACCAAAGCGTAGCGTCAGGACACCGCTGGTTGCGACACTGACATCGCCAAAGGTGCGCAGATCGGGAATCAGCTTGCTCACCATCAGATCACAGGCAAGCGAACGTTCGGGCTCGGTTGCGCTTGCGGGACAACCAAAACGGATGTTGATCTCGCCACGCGGATGCACTGCTTCCAAATAAAGCAGTCCGTCGAGCTCGAAGGCGCCAAAAAGGGCGCCGCGCACTTGCGTTCCGCCGTCGGCACGCTCTTTGAAAGACAGCTCGCCCTGGTTTAAGGTCAGCACCCGCACAGCCATGCCGAGCAGAGTAAAAAGCGGCTCGGGCTCGGCGGGACCGGAAACCGTAGACACAGTCAGCGCCGGCCGAATGCTTGGGCGACCGCTGATCGTCAGCCCATCCAGGTGCAATTGCCCGTCAAGACGCGGGTGCAGCGGGGTGGTCATCCCCAGCACATGCAAAAGGCCCGAGAGCGTGCCAGCCACCTGAAAAGGCAGTTGGCCAATGGCCGGCAGCTCGCTTAGCGGCAAGCGCTGCGGCCGAATCGTCAAATCGACGCCATGTTCGGCATCGCGGTGCAAAAAACCATTCAAATTGAGCAGGCCCGTGCCCAGGGCCGCCTGCAGCGATCGCAAAGCGATGAATTCGGGAGCCAGCTCCACGCCAACCGCCACATCGCGAAATTGCCCCGCTTCGATTTGCAAAAGTGGCACATTCGCAACCAGCGTTCCCAGCGGCTTGTGCAGCGTTCCAAGCAAATTGATCTGGCCGCTCAAAAGTCCGCCAAGCGGAAGCTGCTTGTTCCAGGCTTCCAGATTTAATTTTTCGACCGTGGCCCCAAGTGAGATCGCCGGATCTGTCGGTCGATCTTGCAGATTTTTCAAAAAAAGCCGTATCGACCCATTGCCTTGCACTGTTCCCAGGGGCCCCCGGGCCAAAAGCTTTGCCACCGCCAGCGTGCCATCGCGCAGCGTGAAATCGGTAGAGCCCTCGACAAAACGGCGGCCGGCAAAGTCCATCCCAGTCAGCGCAAGCCCGCCGCTGTACAGTTCGGGACGACGCAAACTGCCGCCTATGCGCATATGCATGCTGGCGGCCTCAATGCTGGCATTGACACCAAGCGACTGCACAATGCGGGACACGGCAGGGCCCTTGCCGTGCAGCTCCATCGCCGGTACATCCAGACGTCCGCTTTCGATGGCGACATGGCCGCGCTCGGCATCAAGCGCCAGCGTTTCGCCGGTCAGATGCAGGTTGTGCCAGCCAAGCTGGTCGGGAGTAAACGTAAAATTGCCGCTCAGCTTGACCTCGCGCGGGAGCGGATCGCGACGGGCCAGACGTTCCAGGGTCGCTTCGACGCGCTCGATGGCAATACGTTCGGGATGCGCATTTTTGGCCAGATGTCCCAAAAGGCGAAAACCGCCGCGCAGCTTGCCGGTCACATAAGGGCCAAGGCTTTTTGGCACAAGCGCAACTTGCGCCGGATCGGTGCCGCTGACAAATACGCGGGCTGACCACGGCATTTCGCCGCTTAGGCCAATGCGCAAGGGCTCGGCACGAACCTCGCCGCCAAGAGCGCTGCCGACGACCTTGGGCAAGGTCAGCTCGCCCAAAAGCAGTGAAAAGGGCGAACTGGCTTCAGAAATGGCAATGGTCGCCACTTCGGCTTCGACGCCGGCGACTTGGCCCTCAATGCTTACGTTGCGCTTTTCCGGATCGCTGGAAAACGGCGAATGATGCCAGGCTTCGCCCAGGCATGGCGCCGGACGGCCCTGCGGAGTTTGCGGAAGCGTAGACGAAAAGGGGCCAAAAAATTGGGCCCGACCGCGCGGATTGCCGCTGCTCTTGAGCATTTTGCCCGGAACCAGCAGCGCCAGCCCACCGCCATGCTCAAAGCTCAGTTGCAACTTGACGCCGGCATCGCAATAGGTATCTAAAAGGCCGCCATCTAGCTCGACGGTGGCGCCGGCAACCTCGGCCTGACCGCGAAAGACCAAATCTTGGCGGCGGCTGGCGCGAGCTCCGAAGCGGCGCAAAGCAATATTGCGCAGAGGAAAGACGAACTCGCCAGCTCCCTCCGGAGTTCCCAGCACCAAAGTGCCCCGCTCGGCGGTCAGCGGCGCCACTTCATAGTAAAAGCTCATCAGCCCCGGCCGATTCTCGCTACTATCTGTGGACATGCGCAAAGTGACTGCGCCGTGAATCCGCTCGATGCGCCCGTGCCAACCGGCAAACGCCATTTCATAGGTTAGATCTTCAACCGTGACGCCGGGCCCGTCGATGACGATACGTACGTGTCCGGGGGAAGGTGGAGCATCCTCGGTGCGCGGTTTTTTACCGGACATCGCGGCTAGGATGTTCACTTCGGTGTAGGGCACATCGGGCGGCGGCACCACCGTGCCTTTGGGCCGCGGCAGTGAAATCGGATGAATATTGGCCGTGCCGCCGCGCAGACGGCCTTCGCTGGCATGAATCTCGATAAACGAGCCCCGCCCAAATGGGGCGCTGACGGCGGTACGAATCAGCCCGCGAATCAGCTCGCCGATGTACATATTTGCTTCGATGCGCTTGACGCCAAGCACTAGATCGCCGTTGGGATCGCGCAACTCGAACTCGCCGCCCGCCACCGGCGCCGCGGTATTGAGGATAAGCGAGCCGAGACTGCTCCAGTAATCATAGTGGGCGTAGCCCAAGATGAAGCGGCCGCGCACCTGTCCCGATGCGACGTAGGTCACAAGCCGCCCAAGGTTGCGGTCGTTGAGGCCCAGATACACCCCAAACCACAGGAGCATAATCGCCGAAAACACCTGCAACACTCGACGCACAAGTGTCCGCTGCAGCGGAATGATCGATGCGGAGAGCGCGGCGTCTTTTTGTGCCGATTTGTTCATGGCCGGTTGCAGCGTTTTTCAGCGTTTTTTTAGAAGCGCCGGACGATTTTAGCAGCCCGAAAACCAGCGAACCGCGTCGCGCGCATTGCCGCCCGCCGCCTCTTCCCCAAAGGGTACCACGGAGTTCTTTCGAAGGCAGACTGGCTCCGTCCGGAAAGCGTCAAAGTCAGCCGGGTTAAAACACTTTCAAAAGAATTTGTAGAATTTGGAGTAACATGGTTGCCAGCAGTAAGAATATGCTGGCGAACCTCACTTTGGTGCCTTGTCAGGGAGGATCCATGACGGAGCTCAGACGGCCGCTGCGCATCGCAGTGCTGGGTGCAGGCCCCATCGGCATCGAAGCGGCCATTTACGGCGCGACCCTGGGCCATGACGTTGTGGTCATTGAACAGGGCACCGTCGGACAAGCCATGGCCATGTGGAACCAAGTGACGCTGTTTTCGCCCTGGCGCATGAATATCACGCCGCTTGGCGCCCGTCTGCTACATGAGATGGGACGGTCGATAAAAGACCTCGATCGCTGTCCGACCGGTGCTGAGATGGTTACCGAATACCTGTTGCCCTTAAGCCACAGCCCCTTGCTAAAAGGCCGGCTGCGGCTGGGTCATAAAGTGGTAGCGGTGGGTCGGCATGGACTTTTGAAAGGCGACCTAGTCGACCGCCCCGAGCGGGCCGCGCACCACTTTCGTCTGCTTCTGGAAGATAGCTCGGGAGAACAGCTTGAATCGGCGGACGTGGTTTTGGATTGCACGGGAACCTACCTTTGCCCGAATTCGATTGGTGATGGGGGTATTCCGGCCCCGGGGGAACGCTGGCTGACTGCGCGGCTGATTCGCCATGTGCCGGATGTGTTGGGACGCGATCGGCGACGCTTTGCCGGCAGGCGTACGCTGCTAGTCGGCGGCGGGCTGTCCGCAGCCACCGCAGCGACCGAGCTGGAACGGCTGTGCAGCGAAGAAAAAGGCACGCAAGTGATCTGGGCGATGCGCAAGCCGGCGCGACCGCCTTACGCGCCAGATTTGGACGATCCCTTGCCGGAAAGAGCGCGTCTTTTAGATGCCGCCAATCGTGTGGCGATGACGCCACCAAGTGGTAGCGACGGGCTGCGCTTTTGTCCGGGGGTTCTCGTCGATTCATTGGCTGCCGAGGGACATCAGTTGCGCGTACGGCTGCACAGCCTGGGTCAAAAATCGACCATGCGCGAAGAGCTCTTCGATGAAATTATTGGTCTGACCGGCTACGGGCCCGATCGTTCGATGTATGGCGAGTTACAGCTGCATGAATGTTATGCCAGCTTCGGCCCGATGAAGTTGGCTGCCAGCCTGACCAACTCGGCCGGCAATGGCTGCGCGACGCAGGCACATCGCTCTTCAGAAATTCTGCATCATCCCGAGCCCGGATTTTTCATTCTGGGGGCGAAAAGCTATGCCAAAAATAGCTCCTTCTTATTGCAGATCGGCCACGCGCAAATTAGAGATTTGTATTTCTTGCTACAAGAAAACAGAGGACTTGACCTCTACCTAAAAGGCTAGCAGCCTGCGCTGATGGATTTCCCCCGCGCATCTTCTTTGCCGAGCGATTCGAACAAGCGGCAAACGGATTGGCGTATATCAAATTCGCTGGCTCGCGCTTATGCGGTATGCGCATTAAGCATCGGCACCTCCGCCGCGTTCTTTTTGACTGGGATCGCGCCGCTGCCGGTCTTGCTATATTTTCCGCTTCGTCGCCGCTGGGCCTTTGGGGCCGAGCAAACTGAGCTCTATATGGACTTTTATGGCCGTTCGCTTTTGGCGCTTTTGGCGGGTCTGGCGCTGGGATTATCGACCTATGCAGTACTTCGCCTAATGTATGTAAAAGCCGCACTGCGCGTACAGCTTCCAGCCCAAACTGGCGAAAGCTCCGATCTAGCAAATGTTCACGAAAAGCGACTATCGCCATCGCCATCAGAAGCCTGCACCGAAAAGTCGGACCTAGTGCGATCTTCGCGGCTACTACTTTTTACAGCGTATGCTGCAAGTGTGCTGCTGCTAACAATTTGCCTTTTTGCCTACCAATTGGCACTGCGCGTACCCAGCCCCGAACTGTTGCCTGCCGCATTCAATAGCCCGACGTGACGACGCCGACACGATCCGATTGCTCAGAGCCTAATGGTTAGGATATATTGACCGCAGTGGCTATCGGGCTTCAACCAGTCGTCCTGCAAGGCACGAATTGCCAAGGCAGTCCCCGTGACGACAGCGTGGCTTGCCAACTGCGAAAGGCGGCCAAGGCTTTTTCTTCCGGCAGAGCGGCGAAAAAAGCGCTTTCTAACGCCGCGGTTGTGATCGCCGCCGGGCTCTTGTCTATAGCCCTTTTAGGACTGCTGGCCGGCGTAGCCGCCGCGCTGCCGCGCAAAAACAGCCCTTATCAGAAACTGGCCATGCTTTCGCGCGTGCTTTCCTATATCGAACAAAGCTACGTTGAAGACGTAGATTCCGACGAGCTTGTCTACGGCGCGCTCAAAGGCATGGTCGAGACGCTGGATCCCCACAGCGCATTTTTGCGGCCCGATCAGTATCGCGAGATGAAAAACGATACCTCCGGGCAGTTTTTCGGCGTCGGCATCGAAGTCGATATGCGCGACGGAGCGCTGACTGTACTATCAGTGATGGAAGGAACGCCGGCGGCTCGGGCGGGCATTTTGGCGGGCGAACAAATTCTGCGCATCGATGATTCGCCCACTCGCGGAATGACAGACTATGTCCAACGCATGCGTGGCAAACGCGGCACTGCGGTGCAGCTTGCGGTTCTGCGCCGCGGACAGAAAGATTCACGAACACTAAATTTAGTGCGTGAACTTATCAAATTTCGCAGCGTCGAATCTTTCACGCTTGAGCCCGGCTACGGGGTGGTAAAGATCAAGCAGTTTACCGAAAACGTCGATCGTGACGTCGAAGCCGCGCTCGGTTCGCTAGAGAAAGAATCCGGTGGCAAGCTGTCGGGGTTGGTGCTGGATTTGCGCAACAATCCTGGCGGTCTGCTGGATCAAGCGGTACGTATCGCGGACATGTTTATCGAAAGCGGCCTTATCGTACGCACCGAAGGACGCAGCGGGCGTATTCTGGACGAAGAACGTGCCCAAAAGCGCGGCACGCGCAGCGATTTTCCAATCATCTGCCTGGTCAACGGCGGGTCAGCCTCGGCAGCAGAGATCGTCGCTGGAGCCCTGCAAGATCACAGCCGAGGCCTGGTCATGGGCACGCAGACTTTTGGCAAAGGCTCTGTGCAGACGATCATCGAATTGGAAGACGGCAGCGCCCTGAAAATGACCATTGCGCGCTACTTCACCCCATCCGGGCGATCCATTCAGGAAAAGGGCATTACCCCGGACGTGGTTATCGATCAGGTGCGGATGTCTGAGGTAAAACCGCTGACCGCCGAAGAGCCCGCGCAAAAAGAGCGCGATCTGCATGGGCATCTAAAAAATAAACAGCGTGATACGGCACGCGTGCGCAGCGGACCTCCAGCCGGGTATGGCATCATCTCGCAACGCGCGACGGGGGGCGAAGATTTTCAATTGCGCACGGCCTACGATTATTTAAAAGCCTGGTCCATTATCGCCGCGCGCATGTTGCCGCGACGAAACGGCCCGGCGCATGTCGCGGGCACGATGGCCGATAGGAATTACCAAGGAACGCCCGGCGAAGCAGATATCGCCAAGGACCGGGCAACCAATCAATGAAATACCAAGTTCCAAGCAGGGCCGACATAAACGACGGCCAAATTCCAGGGCAGGTCCTTGACCCTCACGAGGCAGGGACCTAAAATCGCAATTGCCGTATTAGGCTAACAATGCGCCAAAACGCGGGCCATGTATAAGCTCATTATCGAGGACGACGAAGGCAAGACGACGCCAGTTCCCATCATCCGCGATGAGATCACCATCGGGCGGAAGGAGGGAAACACGATTCGTCTGACCGAGCGCAATGTGTCCCGCCGACACGCTCGTATCATTCGGCAAACCGGTGCCCTCTATATCGAGGATTTGCAGAGCTACACCGGCATCAAGGTCAATAACGAAAAGATTCAGGGCAAGGCCCCAATTGGCGATGGCGACGTTATCGTCATCGGAGATTACCGGCTTTCTATCAAGCAAGACAAAGCAGAGCTCAAAGCCGCTCCCCAAAGCCCGCCCCAAGCCGGCTCTGCAGCGTCTCAGGTCAGTTCGGCCGCGGCCACGGCATTGCTACAGCCAAGCTCGATGCCGACGGTGCAGCATCCGGCACTCTCGCCCGCTCCAGGCCGAACGCCTGAAAAGCCAGCTCGCCTTATCGTGATCTCGTCCAATTTTGCGCGCCAGGAATTTCCGCTGGAAAAAGGCGCGATGGTCATCGGACGCACCGACGACAACGACATCGTACTCAACCACCGATCCATCTCACGCCATCATGCCAAGGTGGTGCGCGAGGGAGATCACTTCCACGTCGTCGATCTGCAAAGCGCCAACGGCGTTCGCGTCAACGGCGAGGAATACGGCAAAGTCGAGCTGCGCAAGGGCGACCAGATCGATCTAGGTCATGTACGCCTCATCTTTGTGCCACCGGGGCAGGACATCGACATTCGCGACAAGATTGTCGATCTGGACAATGGACACTCGCCGATGGCAACAGTTGCAGTGGGAGCCTTGCTGCTCTTGCTTATCGCTGGCGGCGCTTTGTGGTGGTTTAGCCGACCACCGGCTGCAGATCCTGAATCCGAAGCCGCCAAGACCTTGGTAGATGTCGAAAATGACCTACAGGCCAAGCGCTGGACAGATGCCATTACCAAAACTGGGCATGTGCTTGCCAACTCCGCGGTGTCTAGCAAGGTCAAAGATGCCGCGCAAAGCAAGCGCACCCGTGCCGAGCAAGAAGCCAAGTCCAAAAAGGTCTACGAACATTTCGCCACTGCCGCCGGCAGCGGAAATTACGATCAAGCGCTGGCCGCTTATCGCGAGATTCCCGAAGATTCGGTGTATCGGCAGATTGCGCGCGAGCAATACGACCAGATCTTTCCGCTTTTCGTTGAAAATCACCTTAAAGCGGCCGAAGAAGCGCGCGCGCAAAACAAATGCGCGGACTTTCACAGCCACGTGCAGGCCGTGCTAAACCTTGATGCCAAGCACGCCAAGGCATTGGCCGCCAAAGAGCGCCCCTGCGGCGAAAAAGGCGAGCATCCTATCGCCGAAGGCGGCGCCACGGAAGCTCCAGTGCGGCCAGATCGCAACCGCGAACCGCGGCCTCCTCGCCGACCGCGCGAGGAACCTCGCATCGAGACGCCGCCTGAGCATCCCGCGCAGCCTGAAAACAACCTCGACGTAGACAGCAGGCTGACCGAGGCCCAAACCGAATATGTCAACGGCAACTACAACCGCGCCATTGACATGGCTCGCTCGGTGCAAAAAGGCAGCCCGGTGCGGGCCTGGCGCATCATTGGCTCGGCAGCGTGTAACGTCAAAGACATCAAACTGGTCAATGATGCCTACCGCCGCCTGGATCCGCCGGGCCGGCAGTACCTTGTCTATGTCTGCCAGCGCAACGGCATTCAAAGCACCGGCAACCAGTTTCGGCTTTCAGAATAACTACAGCAGATCGACGCCGGTGGCCAGTAGCGACAAGGAGCGCTGCGGCGCGGTGATTTGAGGTGGCGCAGCGCCGCTCGCCTTGGGGGCCTCACTGGCATAATGCTGCGCCTGGGCCACAGACAGCGTCGTCACCTTGAAATGCCCTTCTACCACGGCGATCTTGCCCATGCAGTCTTTGGGCACAAAGAAGCCATAGTCTTTAAAGGTAACTCGCATCGAAGGCTGACCCGGCTGACCATCGCCTAAGGTCATCCAGCAACCCTTGCGCTGACAAGCAGCACTGACGAGGCCACTGATTTTAATATCCTTGCCGTCGTATTTTGCAGGATCCGCCAGCACTTCTTGTGCGGAAATCGCCGGCGCCGCCGAAAGCGGAGCGCCAAAGTGCCCGCCCGCCGCAGAAGCTGTAGCGGCTTGCGTCGGGGCGGCTTGCGCCGGGGCGGTTTTTGAAGCAAGCGCAGCCGCTGCCGGCTTTGGCGCAGAAGCGTTCGTTGCGGCGTTGCGTTCACATGCCCCCGACATCAAAACCGCCCCCAGAAAGACGGGCCAGTAAGCTTTTTGCCTATGCCAATTCATGATGCCAAGCAAGCCCCGGCTTTGTTTTTCTGTCAACGAGGTTTTTTTCGGCAATTTCCGGAAAGCCTGCAAAATCGCGGACTTGCGCTTGACATCTGCTCCGTGGGTTGTTAGCAAAGCTTTAGCGGCGATGTCCGCTAGGCGTACCGATGCCCCAACCTCAAGTACATGGCCTCACGCTGCAGGATTTGGCTGGCCGCTGGCTGGCTGTGGAGCAGCAGTCGCAGGCGCAGGGTATAAGCGAGCTTGACAGTCCCTTATATGGCGCCGTGCTCGTAGACTACGACAGTGAGCTAGACCTTTTGTGCCAGCGCGTTGCGGCAGCTGGACTTACCCGCTTAACGATCTTCAAATATGAAGGTCAGTCCATCGGCAACGAGGATTATTCGCGCGGCCCGCGCGGCTCTGCATAGTCCACAAAGTCCTCGATTTCTCCTCAACTGGCCGTGGCCGAGCTGCGGTCTTAAAGTCGCTGAGAAAACCCGCTGCGTGTTTTTCCGCGCGTTGAGAGGCCGCGTTTTTGACGGATGTAGGGAAGAGTCCGAACTGGCACAACGCTGCTTTTTGTCGTATCTCTCAGTCTTAGGCAGCCGCGCATGGTTGCCGTGCCGCATCTTGGAAATACACCTGTGCGATACGATAAAATAAATGGAGGGCCTATGGGCGCGCCTGATTGGATTGCTCGTTTTCAAAGCTTGCTGGCATCGTCAACACACTTGTATACAGCGCTGCTGCACAAAGCACAGCAATTGCCAGGTTTTCAACTGGACGAAACCATGGCTGGGACAATGACATTTGTTGCCGGCCGGTCCGATTTTCCATCTGGCGATCGTCGCGTCGTTTTGCGCCTGCGGGTGCAAGCGGATCACCTTGGTGATTATCTTCGCGAGGGCCGTACCGATTTAAGCGGGACTGCATTTATCGATGGAATGGTCGATGCAGCGCCCGTAAGTGGCAGTCTTTGGATTTGGCCGCATCGGCGCATTTTGCGCTATGAACTTTCCTTCCCCGTAGGTGCCGACGAGCAACAGCATTTGCGCCTGAGCGGGCAAAAAGACGTTCGTTTGCTGGACTTCCGCTACACCATGGCCACGCTGCCGAGCAAACTCCTTGATGATCAAGGAAAAGAAGTCGGCCATGGCAACATCTCATTTGACTGGGCCGATTTGCCGTCGTTTTTGCACAGCATTCGACCCGTCTCGGCAAGCTTTGAAAAGGATCATGCCTAGCCAGCCTTCTAAGAATCTTCAAGCCTTTCCCAATCCTCGTCCCGGTCGCGACTACGAGGTACGCTTCGATTGTCCGGAGTTTACATGCTTATGTCCGCTGACCGGCCAGCCCGACTTTGCAACCATCCGCATTCGCTACACGCCCCACGAGCAATGTCTGGAGCTCAAATCGCTAAAACTCTACCTTTGGTCCTACCGCAACGAAGGTGCCTTTCATGAAAAGGTGACGAACCAAATTGCCGACGATATAGTTGCGGCCATTGCTCCCAAACGGCTGCGTGTCGAAGGGGAATTTGCGGTACGCGGAGGCATTGGAACCGTAGTAGTCGTCGAGCACACCGCGCCCTGATGAAAAGGCCTATCGCGCCCGCGCCGTTGCCGCCGCATACTGCGCACATTCAAACCGCACTGCTCGACTGGTATCGTAGCGGCCATCGAGATTTGCCCTGGCGGCGCACCCAGGATCCCTATGCCGTCTGGATCTCTGAAATCATGCTGCAGCAGACCCGCGTCGAGACGGTCAAAGAGCGCTTTGTGCAATTCACGGCCCGCTTTCCCACGGTTGCGACACTGGCCGCCGCACCTTTGGAAGAAGTTTTGGCGCTCTGGAGCGGCCTTGGTTACTACGCGCGAGCTCGCAATCTTCATGCAGCAGCGCGAGAAGTAGTCACCCGCTATAACGGCCGCGTTCCTGAGGATTTAGAGGCCGTGCGGGCCCTGCCGGGCATTGGTCCTTACACGGCAGGGGCCATTGTCTCCATTGCTTTTGGCAAGCGCGCGGCGATTCTTGACGGCAACGTCATTCGAGTGCTGTCGCGGCTTTACGCCATCGCCCAATCGCCCGATGAGGATAGCCAAGCGCGGCGCCGCTACTGGTCCTTGTCGGAAGCGCTTTTGCCGACAGCCGAGCTCGATCAGAAATCGAATGTAATGGGCGACTTCAACCAAGCGCTTATGGAACTAGGCGCCACCGTGTGTCTGCCGCAGCGGCCCCTGTGTCTTATGTGCCCGCTTTCTCAAGTGTGCCAAGCGCGGCAAGAAGGCTCGCCCGAACGCTATCCCCCCCGCAAACCGAGCCGCGCGGTTCCGGTAGTGCACAATGTGACGCTTTTGCCGATGCGGCACAACGACTCTGGCGGCGAAGTACTGCTGCTTCGCCGTCCGATAAGCGGGCTTTGGGGCGGCCTGTGGGAACCTCCAACGCTGTCTTTGCTGCACAACGAAGATTCGGCTGCCGGCCTTTTGCGTCTGGCACAGGAACGCCTGGGCCTTGCCAAAACCGCTGGCGCCTGGCTGCGCCGGGCTCGGCCCCTACCGCCCTTTGTGCATGTTCTAACCCATCGCGAGATGCGCTTTGCGCCCTATGTTGTGGATGTGCCTAGCCGCATGCTGAAAACCCCAAGTACTTCATGGTACGAGGATGGACGATGGATCGCGCTTGGTCAGCCTTTGGCGCTAGGGCTGGCCTCGTGGGTAAGTATGCTATTGGCCCAGGTGGCGGCCCAGGGCCCAAACCTTTCCGTAGACTGACGCCAAAGCGCGCAGTGCCGAGAACCGCTTATGCCTAACGCTCAAGCCCATGCCCTGTTTCAGCAAGCCTTTGCTCAGATCCTAGACGCCTACAAGCTGATGGGATACGACACACACACCGATGACAACTTTCGCGATACCGCCGAGCGGGCGGCGCGAGCCGCACAAGAATTAGTGCTGCCACAGCATGAGATACGCGCTGCCATCGACGATCTTTTGACCAAGACCTTTCCAGCGCGGCACACGGACATGGTCATCAGCAAGCACAACATCTGCTTTGGGCTCTGTCCGCATCATCTGTTGCCGGTCATCTACCGCGTCTCGATGGCTTATATTCCGCGTGAACGCGTCGTCGGCATCAGCAAATTGTCTAGGCTGATCCACCTCATGGCGCGGCAACCGATTTTGCAAGAGGATCTTACGCACGAACTGACCGAGCTTGCCTACAGCCGCCTAAGCTCCACCGGATCGGCCGTCTATATCGAGGGCCTGCACATGTGCATGGCAGCGCGCGGCATTGAAGCGCACGAAGCCCGGCTGGTGACGAGCGCCGTGCGCGGCGCTTTCGCCGATCAGCTTTCGACGCGGCAAGAATTTCTCGATTTGGTGACCGCTACGCCAATGCAGCTCTTATAGAAGTGACTTTATAACTGAAGCGGGCTGGCCCGCTGGCAGAGCCCGCTTCTTGATGCTCACTGCGCTTACATCACGTTGGCTGAGGATTTTTTCTGCAGCAACTCCGCTGCTTCCCGCGCATGGTAAGTCAGAATCATGTCGGCGCCGGCCCGACGGATGCTAATCAGCACCTCCATCATGGCGCGCTCATAATCGATGTAGCCTTTTTCCGCCGCGGCCTTCAGCATCGCGTACTCGCCTGAGACATTGTAGGCCGCGATGGGCAGGTCAATTTCGTCGCGCACTCGAGCGATGACGTCCAGATAGCTCAGCGCTGGCTTTATCATCACCACGTCTGCGCCTTCGCTAACATCCAGCGTCACTTCGCGAATGGCTTCATGTCCGTTATGCGGATCCATTTGATAGGTTCGGCGATGGCCAAACTCGGCGGCAGTTCCGGCTGCTTGCCGAAAGGGTCCATAAAAGCAACTGGCGTACTTGGCCGAGTAAGCCAGGATGCCTACATGTTCGTAGCCCGCCTCATCCAGCGCCTCGCGACAGGCGGTGACAAATCCGTCCATCATGCCCGATGGGGCCACCAGATCCGCGCCCGCTTTGGCCTGCGAAGTGACGACACGGCCCAGATTCTCAAGCGTCGCGTCGTTATCGACATCGCCCCAGCCGCTTTCGGCCATGACCACGCCGCAATGGCCGTGGCTTGTGTACTCATCAAAACAGGTATCTAAAATGACGACCAATTCCGGACAAGCGCGCTTGATGGCGCGCGTCGCCTGCTGCACCAGACCATTGTCGCTCCAGGCTTCGCTGCCGACGGCGTCTTTGCGCTGCTCATCGGGAACGCCAAACAGAATCACCCCGGGAATGCCCAGATCCTGGCAGCGTTTGGCGTCTATTAGCGCCTGATCGACGGAAACTTGCTCTTGCCCCGGCAGCGAGGCGATGGGCCGCCGCACATTTTTGCCCGAGCAGACAAAAAGCGGCGCAATCAGGTTATCGACGGACAGATTGGTTTCGCGCACCAGACGGCGCAGCCCTTCGCTGCGGCGCAGACGACGCGGGCGATATTCAGGAAATTGCATGTCGGGGATATAGAAGGACGGTCTTAACTTTTCAAGCGAGAAAAGCGAATGCCCAGCCAGACGCCCAAAGTCGTCGCCAGGGTCCAGAGCAAAAGCCCGATAAGACTGTACCCAAGAAGCTTTTGACTCAGCCTATCGCTGGCCGCTTGAATGTCTTGGCTTTGCGTCGCCAGCGTTTTCATCGGCTCGACCAGTTGCCCGGTCGCCGTCAGAGGATCGCGCAAGGCCGCTACATTTTGCATCGGCGCGCTCAGTTGCTGAAGATTATTCATGGGGTCGCGCAACTCGGCGACATGGGTCATTGAATCTTTCAGTGAAGCGACGTTCTGCATCGGTTGGCGCAGCTCAGCCACTTGCCGCAGCGCCGGAATCAGCGCCCCCGCCTGTGCCAACTGACTCTTTAGCGCAATCAGATCAGCGCGCATCGCTTCCATTTCAGTGCGCATCTCGCGCATGGGCTGGGCCAAGCTGGCGGCGCTGTTAAGCCCGACTTCCGCATCTTTAATCGCCACCGCGGTGCGATTCATGGCTGGGACTGCGCTCTCGCCCAAGGTCGTCGTCGCGGCATTTATCTGCGAGGCTGTGGCCTGTAGCTGCGCATTGGTACTTTCAAGCCCCTTTTGCGTCTTATTGAGGGCATCGCGCAGCTCAAAAAACACGCAACTCGACAGAAAGCCAAGAGCTATAGGCAATAGCCACAATGCACGACCCAGGCGCCACACTCGGCAGCTTAAAATGCATCTCAATAAATTGTATTTCATACCACAAATAATATAACCCGCACTGCAAGCTCCAGCGACGGAGATTGTATTCGCTAAAAAAGTAGGCGATAGTAAGCAGGCAGCCGTCTCGGCTTCTGGTTTTGGACGCCGTCATGCCTACGATCGAACAAATTCGTCACCACGATCAGGATCCGTTTCAGCAAGAACAACTGAAATCCGCCGAAACGACGACCGTCAGCGCGCCCGCCGCGCCCGAAAAGATCGTCGCCCCGCACATTGTTGCCGAAGTGCCACAGCAGACCGCGGCCTCTCGCGAGCAGCAAAGGGAGCTCAATCTGCACTTTGCCAACGAGAAAGAGGACGACGACAAGGCAAATAGCGACACGCGAGTGGTGGCCCAGTCCGATCCGCGGCAAAGTGCGCGCGATTTGGTGGCGCGCCATCGCGAGCCTGGAGACCAATTCCGCGAAGGAATGGATGGCGATTTTTTTCCCGACTCCGAGCGTGCCGCCGGTATCGATACGCCACCGCCGCCAAGCTGGATGGCCGATGCGGTCTTTGACGGCTGGCATGAAAAGCGCCGACGCGCCGAAGCCACTGGCGAAATTCACACCGATACGCACAAAGACCCCGCCAAAGCCGCCGCAGGTTCAAAAAAGGAGAATACATGAGCGGTTCTGAAGACTCCCCCCTTGGCGAAAACGAGCGCCAATTGGCCGAGCACTGGCTAAGCGCCGAGATCAACCGCATCTGGCTCGTGGCCGAGCGCTGCCTGCGGCAATATCAGCGGGCGCAGCTTCGTCCGCTGCATGACAATCCGGCCCTGGCTGAGATCGAAGGGATCTTCGCGGCGCGGCGCATGTCGCGTGGAACGCAAAGCACCGGCCCGATGGACGAAGCCGAAATCGCTTCGGCGCTGGCCGAATCCGAATCCACCATTCATCACCTGCGCAAGCTGGCGCCCATCGGCCGCATGGCCGAAAATCTGCGCCTGACCGCGATGGAAATCGAGACGCTGGTCGTCGCCCTAGCCCCGCACATAGACACGCCGCTAAGCGACGTGTTTTCTTTGCTACGCGGCGCCCCTTCACGCCGCGGCGTGGACTTGGCGCTGATCGCGCAGCTTTATCAGTTCAGACGCGCCGATCGATTGGCGCTGCTTGACGCCATCGACCCCGAGCGCCCGCTATTGCAGTGGCGCATGCTGCAAGTCATGCCACCCGATTCGATGGAATCGTATAGCTCTGTCAATTACCGCGCCATCATGCCCACCTTTGACGTCATTTCGATTTTGTGCGGGCGCGGCAATATGGCCCCAGCGCTGGTGCGCGCGGCGGCCCTCTTGCGAGGCACCGATAAGCTGGACGATTTGGTCTTTGATGAACAAATGCTTGGGCGGGTGCAAAAGCTATGCACCACCGCAGAGCAATCGGGCAAATTGGGCCAGGTCTCGCAGATGCCATGGGTGCTGCTTTGGGGAGCCCGCGGCAGCGGCAAGCAAGAGATAGCTCGCTGCATTGCCGGCCATGCCGGAAGGCCGCTTCTGGCGTTTAATCCAAACCGCGTCGATCAGGGAACTTTGGATGACTTGATGCGGCGTGCTCAACGCGAAGCACTTTTGCGCGGCGCAGTCTTATATATCGGTCCGCTGCGTTCGGATCTGACCGGTGAAAACTCCCACGAGCTTATAAAGCGCATCCATGACTATCCCTCACTGCTGCTTTTGGGCGTAGAAAGTTCGCAGTTGCCGCGCCTAAAAATCGAGCATTCGCTACAGGAATTCGAAGTACCGCTGCCGAGCGAGCCGGCACGCCTGCGCCTGTGGGAGAAAGCATTGCCGCAACCCGTGCGCAACGCCGATTTGGACATCGGCAGTCTGGCGCGCGCGTTTCGCCTGACTCCCGGAGAAATCGTCGAGACGGCTCGCGAATCGGCGACGCTGGCCACCCTGAATCCGGAAGGGACCGTCAGCCACGACGAAGTTCGCCGCGGCATTGATCGCCGACTGCGCAACGAACTGGGCGACATGGCCCGCCGCATCACGGTGACGGCCGATTGGAACGATCTGGTTCTGCCTCCCGAAGACGTCGATCGCGTGCGCGAATTTATCAGCCGCAGCAAGCACGCCACCCACGTCTATAGCGAATGGGGCTTTGGACAGCGCGTCGGCTATGGCAAAGGCATGATTGCGCTATTTTCCGGCCCGCCGGGAACCGGCAAAACGATGCTGGCCGGCATCATTGCCAAGGAGCTCGATCTGGACGTTTATCAGGTCGATCTGGCGCAAGTGGTCAGCAAATGGGTCGGTGAAACCGAAAAGCAACTGTCGCGCGTCTTCGATCAGGCCGAACGGGCCCACGCCGTTTTGCTGTTTGACGAAGCCGACTCGCTATTCGCCAAGCGTACCGAGGTCAAAACCAGCAACGACCGCTACGGCAACCTGGCCGTCAACTACCTATTGCAACGCTTAGAGCAATACAGCGGCGTGGTGATTATGACCACGAACAAAGAAGCGGCGCTTGATGAAGCCCTGCAGCGCCGCCTGACTTTGCATCTGCACTTGCAGATTCCCGATTTGCCCGAACGCGAACGGCTGTGGCGCACTATGCTTCCGGCTACTGCGCTTATCGACCGCAATATCAATTACAAGTCCCTGGCCAAAGAGTTTGAGCTTTCCGGCGGCTACATCAAAAACGTCGCATTGCGGGCGGCCTTCTTGGCGGCGCAAGAAGGCGGCGCCATCACCATGGGCCTGCTGCGCCGCGCGGCTTCCCTTGAGCTTGAAGACATGGGCCGCCTGATTTCGCGCAGCGGCCGCAGCCTATCAAGCGGTTCCGGGCGTCACCAGTTCGAAGCGTAGTCGGCCTTTTCCTCACAGACGAATTTCAGAGTACCGCGGTTTTCAACGTTGGTTTTCAAGGATCCCCCGGCTGTGCTAGCTTGCCGGCCGTCTTTTTCCTTCACCGAGGTACTCATGAAAAATATCGCTCTTTCCCGTCGTTTTACATCTGAAGTCCGCTGGGCCGCCTATCTGTCTTTTGGTGTACTTGCCGCCTGCGGTCCGGCAGAGGATGCACAAGGCCCTACTTTCGATTCAATCGCCGAGCAGCATCAAGAACTAAGCGGTCGCACGCCGACACTGACCACTGCTACGCCAAACAGTGGACCGGATTACGGCGGACTAAACATCACGCTCGTCGGCAAAAACTTTCGCAGCGGCGCACAAGTCAGCTTTGGCGGTGTCAATGCATCCTACGTAAACGTCAACAGCACAACGTCGATGTCCGTCGGCTTGCCCAAAAACCCGGGGGCCTTTGGCCTGGTCAACGTGCGCATCACCAATCCCGACGGCCGCTATGTCGAGCGCAGCGACCTATTCTCTTACTATTCGGACAAAATCGCCTGGCGCATGCCGGGGCGGCAGGGACTGCCACTTTCGCCCTACAGCGCGGCACTTGCTGACTTTAACGGAGATGGCAAGCTGGATGCAGTGGTCGCCGGCAACTTTGGCGGACTGCGTGTCCTATTAGGAACCGGCGACGGCGAATTTTCGTTTAGTGCCGACTACCCATCTACCTCTGGACCCAATTCAGTCATCATCGCGCAAGACATAGATGAGGATGGCAAAATCGATATCGTCTTGCCGAATTACATGACGCAAATCTTTCTTGGCAACGGCGACGGAAGCTTTCGGCCCGGACCGTACGTTCCGCCGGGAGGCGGCGGAGCTTCGGAATTCACCGAGATTGGCGATTTTGCCGAGCGAGAGTCTGATCTGAAATCGGAAATCATCAGCGGCAATCGCTATTCCAACTATGTCGTGGTTTCCTCGCTAGACAGCTCCAATAGCACAAGCCTAGATACCGGACTTCCGGATATCTGGGGGCTGCACTTAGCCGATCTCGACAACGACGGGAAAAAAGACCTGGCGCTTTTGTCAAACGCCACCGCCATGGTGTCCGTGCTTCGGCACGACTACCGAGGATATCCCGAGCCCCCGATATTGACCGATACAATTGCCCAACCCACCGACTTTGCGCTGGCCGATTTGAACGGCGACGGAAAGCTTGATCTGGTCGTCGGAACAAGCGCTGGCAAAGTGGCGGTGCAGCTTGGCAACGGCGATAGAACCTTCAGAACCGTGACCGCCTATGTCGCCAGCAACGACCCGATTACGCGCATTTATGCCAAGGATCTGAACGGCGACGGCAAAGTCGATGTTTATGTTCAGTCCTACCGCCAAAGCGATCCAGCAACCGGCGCTCCGGGCCAGTCGGGACTGAACGTCCTTTTTGGCAAAGGGGACGGCACGCTGGGTGCAGTCGTAACCACGACAACTTCGGAGTACTTGGCAAATGGGCTTGTCGGGGATCTGACCGGAGACGGCAAGGCCGATGCGCTGTTCCTTACCCAAGGGTCCTCCAGCTTTGATGCCGGGGGCATCGACGTCAGAGTCAACCTGGGCAACGGAATCTTTCAGGATCGTCAGGCCATTCCGGTTGGTGCAAGCCCCGGGGCGGTTATTGCGGGTGACTGGAATGGCGATGGCAAAGCCGACCTAGCGGTGGCGAATTTCAGCGCCAACAAGCTCAGTGTCATGTTTGGCAATAACATTCAGGTGTTTCCATCGACGGTAGCGCTTACGGTGGGCAGCGGCCCGGCGGCGCTTGCACGCGGCGACTTCAACGGCGACGGACGAATCGACCTGGTCAGCGCCAACTACGACAGCGGAACGGTAAGTCTGCTGCTAAATAACGGCGATGGGACGTTTCAATCGCAGCGTATCTTTTCGGTCGGTCGTGGCCCCATCAGCCTTGTCGCAGTGGATCTGAACGCCGACGGCAAGCTCGATCTGGCTGTGGCCAATACCGATAGCAGCAACGTCAGCGTGCTTTTAAACAATGGCACAGGTGGATTCGCTGCCGCGGTCCAATATGCCCTTGGCAAAGCCCCGACCGGCATCGCCGCCGGAGATGTCAGCGGAGACGGCCGCGTGGACCTGATGACTGCCAACGCCGATGGTGCCTCGCTTAGTCTGCTTCAGCAAACCGCAACCAATCCCCCAGGTAGATTCAATGCGGCCAAGACCATTGCCGTCGTCGGTTCCCCGACGATGATCGCGCTTGCCGATCTGAACAGCGACGGCAAGCTGGATGTGGTGTATAGCGATCCGGATGCCGGCGCCCTGAAAGCCCAGCTCAACACCGGAAGCGGTACATTTGCCGCCCCGACCGTTGCCCTGACGTGTGCGTTGCCGACCGAGTTCGGGGTCGTCGATTTGAATAACGACGGCAAGCTTGACTTGGCGGCGGGATGTGATGGCGATGCCACCATTCGCGTCGCGGTCAATTTCGGCACCGGCCAGTTCTTTATGGCCGAGCAGTCTCCACGACGAGCTGGCCCTGGTCCCATCACCATCGCCGACTTGGATGGTGACACAAAGCCGGACCTTGTCTACCTAAACGAAATCAGCGGCACGGCCGGAATTCTGCTGAACCGCCCACGCTACTAGCGGTCTTTTCTTTCGCGAAACACCAATCAGGCGGCCAAGCGCTGTCCTAAGTACGGACGCAAAGTGCGCGGCGCCGCCTGACCACCCAGCAAAGTTTCGGCCAAGCGTCCCGCGGGCAGCATCAGGCGCCGCAGCACCGAGGCCAGCGATTCCGCAGCCTGCCAGCGCGCCGGCGCGGGTCCCAAAAACTGCCAAAACGATTGAGAATCGGCGCCAGCCTGCTCATGCGCCCAGGCGTTGATTTCTTCGCAAAGGGCGGCGGCCTCTTGCGCTTCGCAATAAAAACGGGCGCGGTCTTCGCCCAGCGCGCGCACCAGGCGTTGCTCAAAGCTTGTCGCCGGACAAGCCTTCAGTCGCACCAGCGCCCCCCGCCGGCTGGCCTCACGCACCAGCGTGTCCGCGCAAGCATCCAAAAATCGCTGTAGCAGCCGCGGCGCACTTAACGGTGCGCGTTCCGCCAAAGCTTTGCCGCTCGGACGCATGCTTTCTTCAGGAATCGCCACAACCGCCGAAAAATCGGTCAGCACGCGCAAAAGCGCGGCACGCTCGTCCGGCGTTTTTTGCACAACTTGCCAGCGCGCATCCACTCCGCTGCCTTGCTGGCCTAGATGAATGCTGAGACGTCCGCGGCAAGTCAGATTCAGCGCCAAGCGGGCCGCCGCCTGCCAGGCCGCTAGCGTCGGCACCCAGCTTAACGCGGCGCCATCCGCCTCAAAGGAAGTAGTCTGTGCCAAAAGCGGCAAAGCATCGATGAGTTCGATCAGAACTCCCGCAACCGCTTGTGCCGGTTTGGGTGCTTTGGCGCTGCACAACCGGGCGCGCGCCGGCCACCCGAGCGCACGCAGCCGCGCAAAAAGCGCCGGAGCCGCCGCTTCCTCGGCAGTCGGACCGTTAAGCAGAAACAACTCGTTACTGACCGGAGAAAAGTGAAGTGCGTGCATGCTTGTAACCTGAACCACAGGTCTGACAATGCACGCGATTTTGACTACATACTCAACAGGCGCCAGAGCGTGAATACGCCAAAAGCGCTGAGCAGATTTATAAGCAGGCCGGCGCGCGTCCGTTGTTTTTGGCGCGCATCTAGCGTTTGGTACAAAACCACAATCGACAGATAGCCACCAAAATGCGCGGGATGATCGATATGGTCACGCGCCCCCTGCCACAGCGCCAGCAGATCAGCCGCCATGGTCAGCCAACCGCATAGAAAAAGCGGCATGGGAAAAAGCGCTTCAAAGGTGATGGCAAAAGGCTCCAGCAGCACGCCCAGGGCGACTAGACCCGCCACCGCCCCGGAGGCCCCGAGCATGGCTGTGTTCGCCGACGCCGCGGACAGAAGCTGCGCCAAAAGCGATACTCCAGCGGCCAAAGCAGCGGACAGTCCGTAGGCCAAAAGCAGACGCCAGGGCCCAAGGTGGCGCTCTACAACGCGCCCAAAGACAAACAGCGCCAGGAGATTGCCTCCCAAATGGCCGGGGCTGGCATGCGCGAACACGTGCAGAAACAAGCCACGATAGTGGCCGTTTTGCAGATCGACGCGGCGCAGCGCGAAATGCTCTAAAAGGGCTTTGTCAGTAAAGCCGCTTTTGCGCAGGCAGGCTTCGATGGTAAAGACCAAAAGATTGACGGCGATAAGCAGCGCGGTCATGCGCGCCGCGGTCGCAAACTCTTGCAGGCGCAAAAAAGGTCGCAGCCCGTCACTTATGCGGGCCCGACGATGGCCCAGAATCAGCCCGCCCAGCCACAGCGGCAAAAGCAGCACATCGCCGAGCAAGCTCAAAATAAAAGCCGACTCCGTCGGAACCACCGCAGCCTGGCGTCCTAGGGAGCGTGCTTTGCGGGATTCAGTGCGCCGCGGTGCCGCCGAGGCCATTGGCATTGGCTCTATAGCCGTTATAGCGTTGCAGAACGGCGTAGACATAGCGCTGCGTCGTCTCATATGGCGGAACTCCGCCGTATTTTAGAACCGCGCCAGCGCCGGCGTGGTAGCCGGCAATGGTCAATACCAAATCGCCGCGAAAACGATTGGCCAAAAGCCGCAGCAGACGCGCACCGCCAAGGATATTGTGGCGCGGATCAAAAACGTCGCCGACTTTCTGCTCGGTTTCCACCTCGGGCATAATCTGCATAAGACCGCGTGCTCCGGCGCAGCTTACCACGCGCGGATCATAGTCGGACTCTACTTGAATAAACGCGCGCAAAAGCGGCTCGGGCAAGGCGTAGGCCGCTGCCGCTTCGGCGATGAAGGGATCGTAGCGGTGATAGCGCAAGGGGCTCGTATCGCGCGCGGGCACGACGTCAGCGCGCGAGCGCTCGCACCCCGCTGGCCCGGCAGTGCCTGAGACGACTGCGGCTTTGCCGGGACCGCTTTTCCATTCGACGCGCCAGCGATGGGCGTTTTCACCAGTCGGCGGAATGTTGGTGAAGTGCAAAACGCCGGCCTCTTCATAAGACCAAACGTCGGCATGGCTTTTGGACGCGTGCCCGTAGAAAAACAGCAGCAGGCAAATTCGCAGCGCCAACCGAAAAGCAGGATGCGGTGCCTTGGGCATTGCCACGGACTCATCCTACCTGGCGTTTGCGGGTTGCGGTAGGCTTGCCGCGTGGATGTTCCTTGCAGCGCACGCGCCCGACATTTGGTTTTGGGCACCGCCGGTCACATCGACCATGGCAAGACGAGTCTAGTCAAAGCCCTGACCGGCATCGATACAGACCGGCTCAAAGAAGAACAGGAACGCGGAATCAGCATCGAGCTTGGATTTGCGCATATGCCCCTGCCGAGCGGCGAAGTCGTGGCCGTGGTCGATGTTCCGGGACACGAACGCTTCGTGCGCACCATGGTCGCCGGCGCGGTCGGCATCGATGCGGTATTGCTGGTGATCGCAGCGGACCAAGGAGTTATGCCGCAAACCCGCGAACATCTAGAGATTTGCGAACTGCTTGGTCTGCGCGGCGGAGTCGTCGCGCTTTCCAAGACTGATCGCGTCAATGCCGAGCAGCTTGCACGGGCGCAAACGCAGGTTCGAAAAGCGCTGCACGGTACCTTCCTTTTAGAAGCCCCAATCGTGCCGTGTTCGGCATATACCGGTGCAGGCTTGCCGGCCCTACGTGCTGCCATCGCCAAGGTGCTGACCGCGCTGCAAAGTCGCGATGACGCGGGGCTTTTTCGCCTGCCTGTGGACCGTGTGTTTGCGCTGCACGGCTTTGGCACAGTGGCCACCGGAACGGTATGGTCGGGACGGCTGCGAGTCGGCGATGAACTGACGGTACAATCCGGCACTTTTGGCAATGCTCGACCGAGCGCCAAAGTCCGTGGATTGCACGTGCATGGTCAATCCGTACAAGAAGCAGTGGCCGGTCAGCGTGCTGCAATCAATCTGACGCTGCCGCGCAACGCTCTTTGCCGCGGGGACACGCTTGTGCACAACGAAACGTATAGTCCGTCGGAATGGTTTGAAGCGGAGCTGTCCTTTTCGAAAATCGCGCGCGAGCCCCTCAAACGACGCAGCCGCCTGCTGTTTCACGCGGCCAGTGCGCAGCGGCTGTGTACGGTGACTTTGCTGAATTCGGAGCAGTCAGCGCTGCCTCCCGGTGGACGCGGGCTTGTACAAATTCATATCGATAAACCGCTGGTGCTGGTTCCTGGCGACCGCTTTATTCTGCGCGGCTTTGTTCCGCAACAGGACCACGGTACGACAGTTGGTGGCGGCGTCGTCTTGCGCACGATGTCCGGCCGGCAACGCCGCGTTTCACCTGCGCTGCTTTTGACGCTGACGGCGCGGGCCGCCGCGCTTTGCAAACTGCGGCAAGGCCAACGCCAAAGCGCTGCTGAAACGCTGCTACGGCTCGAAGTGGAACGGCAAGAACTGCGCGGCGCCGATTCGAATTGGCTGCACAAAAGCGTTCCCATCGGCCAAGACATACTGCAGCGAACTTTGCAGACTCTGGTTCAAACTGATCAGTTGTGCGCGCTCGGCGAGCTCGAAGATCGTCTCTATTTTAGCCTCGAGGCGCAAAAAACTGTCGAAGCGGCCATTTCGCAAATGCTGCGATTGCAGCATCAGAATGATCCGCGCACCGCAGGGCTTTCGCTGCAGACTTTGCGCTCGCAAGTGCACAAGTCCCAACCGTCTTTGCCGCCGCGACTGTTTCAGCACGTTCTTTTTGAAATGTCGGCGCGCGGCCAGGTCGTTCGCACTCAAGACACCGTCCGGTTGCGCAGCCACCAAGTCAGGGCTGATGAAACCCAAAGACGATTAGAAGACCGAATCACGGCCGTGTACCGCGCGGCCGGTCTGGCCCCGCCGCGCAGCGCCGAGCTTTTCCAATTGCTGAATGTGCCAACGCACGCCGGCAAAAACCTGCGCGCGGCCCTAGATGCGCTTTTGCGTGACGGAACGATTGTGCGCATCGGCGAGTTTTTTTTCTATAAGCCGCACATTGCAGAACTGCAAAAGCGCCTTGTGCAGTATCTGCAAGAGCACCGCGAAATGACTCCGTCGGCCTGGAAGGAACTTTGCGGGCAAACGCGCAAGTTCAGCATTCCGCTGGCCGAGCATTTTGATGCCGAACGCCTGACTCTGCGCATCGGCGACATCCGCCGTCTGCGGTAGCCCCCCTACCCTACCCTGCCGTGCCGAGAGAGCAAAGGCAGCGCTTAGCGAGAACTTTTTTGTACGCGCGGCTTCAAAGGATTGGCCCAGTTTTCGCCCCATTTTTCGTACAAAGATTCGCTAAACGCCTGCCATTCGGCACGCGTGCGCGGACCCGGAAAGGGAATGGGAGGAATGGGCGAATCGCCGGTCTTTATCACTTCGATGCGATTGTCATTGATGATGCGCGCGATTTGAAAAACCTTCCAAGTATGCTGATTGCTCGGATCCACCAGCACCCGAGCGCCCTTCAGATCGTATTCCTTTTCTTTGAGCGCAATGCGTACTTTGCTCACGTCATCGCTTTGCGCCCGTCGAACCGCGGCGGCCCATAAATGAACGCCGTAATAAGCGGCTTCCATGACCTCGCTGACCGGCCGATGGGAACCATATTTTTTCATAAAACGCTGCGCGAAGGTCGGTTCCCCCGAGACCAGCAGTGGCTGAAAACGGGTACGCGCTACGTAGTGGCCAGCCAGGCTAAGGTTGCTAAGCTGGCTGAGCTCGTTTTCACCCAATGTGAACGACAAAACCGGAAGCCGCTGCGGAGTGATGCCGAGGTGCCCGAGCTCCTCAAAGAAGGCGACTATCGAATCTCCGACCAGCATGTTGATGATGATCTGCGGCTTTGCATGCTTAATCTTTTTTACCACCGGCGCAAAATGGTACTCGCCGACTAGCGCATAGTGTGAACCGACGACTTCGCCGCCCAGTTCCTTCAGATTGTCCTCGACAATGGCATTGATGGCGCGGGCCCGCAGACCATCGGTTCCGATTAGGAAAAATCGCTTGGCGCGCAGTTCATTGACACAAAAACGAAGGGCCGGAACCGCCAGTTGGTTGGGAGTCGCGCCGGTATAAATAATGTTCTGCGATTCTTCGAGACCTTCGTACTGGGCGGGATAAAAAAGCAGTTGATCATATTTTTCGAAATAAGTGCGAATCGCTTTGCGACCTGCCGAGCCATAACCGCCAAACACGGCGGCTACTTTTTCTTTGACGAGCAAGCGCTCGGCCGCGCGGGTGAAGGCGGAATCCGCCGTGACTTCGGACTTGCCGTCGGCAAGGGCCGGTTGCACTTGACGTCCAAGCAAGCCACCGCTTTCGTTGAGTTCTTCAATGGCCAAAACCGCAGCGTCGGCCAAAGGCCGCTCGCTAACCGCCAAAGCGCCAGACAAGGAATGCAGAATTCCGACTTTGATGGGCGGCAAAGGCGAAGGTACTGCCACCGGTACCACCGTCGCAACAACCGGATTTGCCGTGCGGCGCGCCCGCAAGGCATAAAATCCGTAGACGCCCGCGCCGCCTAGCCCCAGGGCGCCAAGTCCGAAAACGGTAAAAAATCCACGCCGCGAAAGTTTGGGCGCCTGATGCTTGGTGCCAGTCTGCGAGTGATTGCCGATGCTCTGCCCGACAAAACTGGGACTGCCTGCCACCGCTGCCGCTGACATCGCCGCAGAAACCGGTGCGCTTTCCTCCATGTCAAAAATAGAGATATTGCGCTGCGGAATGCCGGCCAAAATGGCTTCCATATCGCTGCCCATTTCGGCAGCGCTTTGATAACGTTGCTTGCAGTCTTTCTCCATGGCCCGCATGAGCACGCGCACACAGGCTTCCGGAATTTCCGCAACCAAGAGGCGCGGATCAGGAGTGGGCTTGGATACATGCGACATCAGTATCTGCGGCACGCCACCGGCCAAAAAAGGCGGCCGGCCGGTAAGCAGCGCGTAATAAGTCGCCCCCAGCGAATACAGATCGCTGCGCGCATCCATTGGATGGGCGCTGGCCTGCTCTGGGCTCATATATAAAGGCGTTCCGCAAAGCATTCCGGTTTGCGTAAGGTGCAGCTCGTCCTCCATGAGCTTCACCAAGCCGAAATCGACCAGCTTTACGACCCCCGAAAGCGAAAACAAAATATTATCGGGCTGAAATTCCGGACTGAGGCGGAAGGAGTTTTAAACCCTGAGTTCTTCGCCAATTTCTCTTCCTCACGGATTCAGTTTGCAGCGGAGTCGGAACCTGAAGGCCGTTTCTCTGAATTTCGACCAGTGGTTGTGCTTTCGCGCGTTTCCTCACATCCTTCGATAAAGGATACAAAGGAGACGCGCATGGAAGAAGAGTACAGCCTTTCGGCATATAGCTGCTTCGACTTTTACGATGGGAGATGGAGCCGCCCCGTCTATCGCCGCGGTCAGGGTCCGGCGGTGATCATCATTCACGAGATGCCCGGACTGCATCCTTTGGTTGTGCGCTTCGCCAATCGCGTCGCCGCGGCTGGCCTGACGGTCTTTCTGCCGAGCCTGTTTGGTACGCCGGGCAAGCCCCTATCGATGGGCTACGCGCTGGGCGCGATGGCCAAAGCGGTCTGCATTTCGCGCGAGTTTGAGTGCTGGGCCACGGATCGCTCAAGTCCAATCGTCGACTGGCTGCGGGCGCTATCGCGCAAAGTGCACGGTGAGTGCGGCGGACCGGGCGTGGGTGCGCTCGGCATGTGCTTCACCGGCAATTTCGCGCTTGCCATGATGACCGAGCCGGCGGTTATCGCGCCGGTCATGGCGCAGCCTTCGCTGCCATTTCCGGTCGGCCAAACGCGCAAAGCGGCGCTTGGCGTATCGCCGGCCGAAATCGCTTGCGCCAAGCGGCGCTTCACGGACGAAAATCTGTCGCTCATCGGGCTGCGCTTTCACGGCGATCCGGTGGTGCCGGCCGAGCGCTTTGCCACGCTGAAAGCGACCTTTGGCAATCGCTTCGAAGCCATCGAGCTCGATTCGAAAGATGCGCAGCCGCTTTGGAACCAGCCGCCGCACGCGCCGCTTACCGGCAACCTGCGCGATGATGAACCCGATGGCGCAACCAAGCGCACCGAGCGCCGCGTCATCGAGTTCTTCAAGCAGCGCCTGCTTTCGGCTTCTTAACGAGAAGCGCTCGCGTACTACTTTGCAGCCCCGCGCGCGCGAATTTCTGCGGCTTCGGCGGCGAGCATGATTTCGGGCTCTTCGGCTTTGAAGCGCCGCGTATCGCCGCCTAGGTGCACAAGTTGCAAGAGCGCCCGCGCGCAATCCGTAAAAAATTGCGCATTCTGAACGTCTCCGCGAACGCGCCCAGCCACGATGGGGGTGAGCTCTTGCACAATCACCCGATGGCATTCGGCGATGGGTAGGGTTTGCAAATCGACCGGATGCTCGCCCAGCACGCGCCGACTGCAACGATGCAGGCCGCCGATAATGAATTCGCCGCGCGCGGCAAGACCTTCAATCAAGACCGCACACGCCCGCTCGCAAACTTGGCGATCATTGCCCGCAAGTTCCGCGTGCCGAAGCTGTACCGGATGAGAAGTTTCGCGACCGTGGCCGTCAATGGCGCGACTTTTGGGCAAGTAACCGTTTTGGTCCAGCATCGGCCAACTTGGGTCTGTGCGTAGATCCAGCGCGTCGGCGGCCGTATAGGCACGCGGCGTCGCGGCCGGCACCGGCAGGGCGCCGAGCACCGCATCAATGGCGTCGGGTTCAGCCGTGCGCAACTTCGTCGTCGCCCATTGGTTGTCGGCGTACGAGAAGGCATTGGCCACGACAAAAGCAAAGGAACGCCGCAAAAGCAGCATGACCTTCTGCATGCCGCCAAGGAGCTTGGCGAGCCGCGGCAAGACGCACGGGAGCTCGGCAATCGTCGGCGTGGCCGAACTTGCGCGCAAGGCCTCAAGCGCTGGAAGTCCGACAAGACCTGCGTCGGATAGCCGCAACCAGGCGCGCAGCGGATATAGCGCCGTATGCGCAGAAAGCCAGGCCAGCGCGCTCGAATTCGGCGCAGAAATTGGCAGCGCGGCATCGGCCGGCGCAATAAAACTAGTTTCGCCAGCCTTGGTCATGCGCCGAATAGCGGCCAGCGGGCTGGCCAGAACCGGCGCAGCGGTCGAGTTACGGCGAGGACGCAAAGACTCAAGCGCCGCGATGTCATCAAAACCCACGTGCGATTGTCCCGTTTGTAGCGGGGCTGACGCGGAGTTTGCCGCTTTTTGAAACGACGCTGGCGGCGGCGATGGCGCTTCCTTTTCTTGCGCCCGCAAGAGCGTGTCTAGGCGCGCAAACACTCCGTTTAGTTCATCGAGGACGCTCATCACTTCGGACGCGGCAACCTTTGTCAATTCGTGATTAAGCGCGGCGGTAAAATCGGACATAGGCACAGGCGCGTGCAGCAAAATGCGACCGGCAAGCGGCCCAAGCACCCAGGTAAGCGCTGGCGCATCAAGCTCGCTTTTCGTCTCTAAAATCGGCATTTCCGTCGGCGCAGCGGAAGTGCTAGTCGCATGCAGCGGAAATCCTTGAATTTCGATGAGGTGGTACATGAGCGCCGCCAGACGACGCACCCCTTCGACCCCGCCGCAACCGTCGACTTCGGAGGCGCCGAGCACGCCGCGCGCGATATTGCGACAGGCCCAGGCAAAAAGGTCCTCGGCAACGAATTCGAAAGCGACCTTGTCGGCGGCAATAGCGCGCGCGAAAAAGGAAGTGATGCATCCCATGTTTTGCAGACAGGCCACGCCCGCTGCTTGCTCGACGCTGCGCGCCCAGACCGCCGTCAGCGATTCTTTGGGGCTGCTTTCATCGAATACGGACGTGCCGGCGACATAGGGATACGAGCGATACTTTGACAAAAGCGCGCTTGTGCGCAGCAGCGCCTGCACTTGCTGGGATTGGCCCGGACTATCCGTGGGAGCCCCAAGCAATACGGCAAGGGCGGCGGGAATCGCTTCGGCCATTTGCGGCCCGAAGGCCGAAGTTCCGGTACACAGCCAACCGATGGCGCGTTCGAGGTCGCGCATAGATTCGTTGGACGCTGGTCCCAGGTGCACGGGAATGGCAGCGTTGTACCAGGCGCCATTTGAAAAATAGGGCGACGCCATTTGACCAAGCTCGCCCCACATGAGATCGCGCACGGCGTCAAGCGCCAGCATCGGACCGGAATCGATGGGCATGCGGTCGACGTTCTGCCCGCCGGCCATGATATTGCCGCTGGTCAAATCGCTGCGATCCGCGACAAACGGAATCGCGGCTAGACCTTGGGTCAAAGGCTGGCAACTGATGGGACAAAGCGCATCGGTCCATGGCGCAGGAGTTTCGAAAGGCTCTTTGTCGCGCGGATCGGCTTTGCGCGCCAGATGATCGCGGCGCGCCCGCGATTCGACGAGCAGTTTATCGAGATATCGATCCTCGGAACGGGCGACGCCGTCTAATACCGAGCGCGCCGTGCGAATGCGCGTGGATAGGTGCGCCATCACGTTGCCGGGATCGGCTTGGGTAAGCCCAAGCTGCGCTTTCAGTTCGTCGATGGCGGGCTGCAGCCAGACGAGCCAATGATTCGGGTGGCTTTCGTAAAATCCGAATTCCTGTTCAAGAGCTTGTTGCTCCATGGTTTCTTTTGCGGTCCGCAATTCGCCCTTTAGGAGGTGCCGCGCATTGTTCAGCATGTTGATGCGGCTTGAGCGTTCGCGAGGCAAAAGCCCCTCTTGCTTTACGACGGCGCGAATGGCTGCGGTGTTTTCTGCCACTTGCTGGCGCAGCGCTTCGACTTTGGTCGCCGCTTCCGGTGCCGCCGTCAACATGGCAATGACAGCGTGGCGCGTACCCAGAAGCTGCTCGAGCGGCGCGATAAGCGCATTGAGCTCGGCGCGCGAAGCTTCGCGCAAATACGGGTTTTCCGACAAGCTTTTGGCGATGAGCGCAAAAACCGCTTGTCCGTCACGATCCAGGCTTACGTCTTTGTAGTGCGGCGTGACTTTGCAGGACAGCACCACGCGCCGGCCGCCTTGCTGCACTTCGATGCGGCGAACGGTCAAAGGGCTCGGCATGGCGGTCGTGCCTTCCGGATGCCAGGTGCGCAAGTGCATTTCGCGCGCGCTTGCTCCTTCGACGATCCAGCACGGAATGCCAGGGCTGACCGTGTGCGTCGCGCTGTTGCTTTCGGCAAGGGTCATGCCGCTCGCGTCGAAGTCACGGAGCAAAAGCACGCCTTGCGAGGCCTGGTCGGTAGAAAACAGCAGGCGATTGTCGAAGCGCTCGGGGTCTCCGGTAAAAAACGTCAGCGCCTCGGGAGATCCGGAGGAACCGACAAGGACGTTCGCAGCGAGGATGCAGCGGCAGCGTGAATTGAGGCTGCGCATGGCCTTGTCGATGGCCTGGGTCAGCGGGCTTTTCGCGCCAGCGTCAAATCCACCGTCGGATGAATTGAGGACGACGAGCTCGATATCAATGGTCTTTTTGCCAATGAGGGCGCCCAGGCGCTCTAAAAACGCCGCGTGCGAGCGCGGATTTGTCGTTCCGCGTGATTCGTGTTTCGCGAGGCAGGCTTCCGCTTCACGAACCGCAACGCTGGCATCCGCGACGATTTTCGCGGTTCCTTTGTTCGCTTCGATAAGCTCGGCGGGATCGCCAAGGCGCTCGCGCGCGTTTTTCGAAAAGAAAATGTCGTAATAACTATCGGACGCGAATCCATGCAGAATGACGACATCGGACTTGCGCCCGAGCACCCCGGCGATGGCTAAAAAGGCCTTGCTATTCTCGCTGGTGCGCGATCCCATCGAGCCTGATTCATCGGCATTGACAAGGAAAATGCGCAGCGAATCCTCGATTCGCTCGAATGTGAAGTTGAGTTTTTCGAAGGAGCAATGACCAATACGAAGTTCTTGCATACACGCTACCTTGCTGAAGGGATGGCACCAAGCGGCGCAAGCAGAAAGACACTCCTGCGCAGGGATATCCTACTTTGCATCCCAAGCCGGCGCTAGCTCGAAGCGTTCCCCGTCGAAAGAAGAATGCAGAGCAAAGAAAAATGGCGCAATTTCCAGACATAGGAGTCTGCAGTCATTCTGAAATTCATGCGGAATCCGTGAAATGCCAGTTTCAAATCGCTGTGCTCAGACGATGAATGCTTCTTCCGTTCTTATCGGGCTTGATGTCGCGGTGAACTAAGCTCTCCGTCGAGAGTCGGTGCTGGATTTTTCCGCCCCGTCGAGTCCCTGCGGAAAAGCCCTACGAGCGCAGGGTGATGGCGATGGGCTGGCGGAGAAATGGATTCAGTCACCCCGTGGGCGGAAGGGTCCAATACCCCTCGAGATGATCGATCAAGTCCGGATTCTCGGCTAGCAAAGCAAGCAGACTGACCAGCGGTGCACCTGCTATCCCGTCGCCTGAGCCGAGTCGGGAGAGATAGCCATGACTCAGGTTTAGCAGCAGCTCGACCCGGCGCTTGGAGCTGTAGGGCTTTAGGCGGGCAATCGCGAGCATCGCGCGTTCGCGCAGGCTGCTGCGATACAGGGTCTCTAGCAGACCGCTGGGGAGCGCGGCGAAGCTCAGGTTTTCGTACTTGCATCGTCGGCAGCTTAGTAGGGGCAAGTCGGACGGCAGTGTGATGGCTGTATTCCGGTACCGAACCACGCGGCCGGGTCGCGATGAGGGGGCCAATCTCGCGTTTCCGCAGCAAGGGCATCGCTCGGGCGTATCGGTAGTCATGGGCCGGCACGTACCTTGGAGGGGGGCGGAACGATTCAGCGAATTGTTCCGCTCAATCGGGGGGCGCCTTCAGGGAGGGGACGAACGTCACGGAACCGTCTACGTAGACCCGTAGCGTGAATAAGACTCGGGGCCGCGACTCCTTGGGCTTGGCGGTCTTGTTTGGGACGGGTTCGGGGCTGCCAACGCTTTGGCTTGTGCGGCGCCTCGACTGAATGCGGTCCTGGCATGCTTGTAGGCGGGCTTCGGCGCTCTCGCGCATGCTCTCGGCGACGGCCTGGGCGGCGGCGGAATTGGTCACAAACTCGGCGATGTCTTGGGGTTGTAGCTGCAGCGCTGTCACCGACAGGAGAGCGATGCAGGTATCCCGACGCGGCCAGCGAGTGGCACGCTCTACCTCTTTGAGGGTTTTGGCGGCGATTCCGGACAACGCAGCCAGCTGGTACTGACGGAGCCGAGCTTGTTCTCGGCGCTGGCGGATGAGAAGGGCGAAGGTGTGCAGCGGGCCGCCGGCGAGCTTGGGAATTTCGAGCAGGAGGTTTCGACAGACGGCTTGGATGACGCTTTGCTCGACCGGCCAGCCCTTTTCGATATCTTGCACGAGGCGCACCGACACGCCGCATTGTTCGGCCAGAGACCACGTGGACATCAAACGGTGCCGGCGTTCCTTTTGGACCTCGGCCGCGAAGGCTTGCGCGGCTTGGTGCCACGGCACGGCCGAGCCTGCGCGGCCTAGCTCCATCTCGATTTGCTTGGCCATCTCAGTCGCTGCCTAAGATTTTTATGTCCGCATCTACGACGGAAGTCAGCGGCGTCTCTTCGGGTTCTTGCTCCGCTGTTCCGAGGAGCCAGAGGGCGGCGGCGGACACTCCCTGCAGGCGGGAGTCGGTTTCGTTGGCACCGCGGAGCTGTTCAGCAAGATGGCCGGCGCGGGACTCGGTAAACGGGTCCGCTGTGGGCTCCACGGGGCAAGGACCTAGCGCCAGCGCCCAGAGTAACAGCTCGCTCGCCCCTTTGCGGTAGGGGGTCAGGGGACGCGCTGTGAGGCGCGTGAGCAACGCGGCCATTTGGCGACCCGAGCGGCAGCCGTAGAACCGTTCAGGCTTGGCCGCTCGACGACTGGCGTCAAGAGCAAGGGCCAGAGGGCTGCGGAGGCTGCGCCGCTCCTGGTTGGCAAGGTCCTTGATCGCTGGATGTTGCTGATAGAGCGAGTCGGCAAGCCTGCCCACGCAGGAAACGGCATGACGGATCGGCAACTTGGCGGCGCCTCTGGCGTCGACCGCCCACGCTTCCGCGCGAGCCTCGCACCAGCGACAGGCGCGGCGAACGCCGTACGAGGTCGTTTCGGTGACATACTGCGTGGTGCGTAGCTCGTCGAGAAGCAGCATCAGCTCAAGCACGAGTGGGAGCGTCAGCCGAGAGTCGAAGCGATGCAGCTCTACCGGCAGCGATGTGGAGTCTGCGCTGTCCAAACAAACCGGCGCCACTTCTGCGCAGGAGCCGGGTGTGTCGGCCCAGCGCAGCCCAAGCTCCGCCACTCCGACGAGGCGAAGCAAGGTGGCGCGGCTAGGTGGATGCCGCGCGGTCTCAATAAATTTAATCGTAGCGTCGGACAATTTAGCCTTGCGGGCAAGCTGCACACGACTGAAGCCCGCCTGGTTCCGTTTGTCTCGGAGAAGATGGCCGAACGCTTGAAGCTGCGACAGGGAAAGAGTAGGCGGGAGACGGTGAGAAGGCCAAGAGGAGCCACGCTCGGAAGCCCAGCGGCCGATTTCGTCGGCGACCGCGGCGTAGGCTGAACAGGCGTCAAGGACCTCGGGAGATCTACTAGCTGCGAGATCGCGTAACGTCGCAGCCAGATCTAGCGCCTGCCGTTGCACACTCGACCATGGATCGGAGTCAATGCCGGCCGAGGACAAGGAAGCGATGTCGGTCGCCACGGGCGTTCCCCAAGGAGGCTATGGCGCGACGGACAGCCCGGCGAGATGCGCAGGGCCAGAAGTTGGACGGGCCGACAGCAAAGGTAGCAAGGTCAGAGGGATAGCCATGGGACCGCCTTATAAGCAAGACTTGCCCATTCACCCTGCCCTAGACAGCAGAGCCAGTGCGTGAGACAGTCCGCCGGTTTGAAACGATGAACTAAGGCCTTGAAAAGTTTAACTAATTACAATTTCAAGGTCTAGCAAGTGTCCCAGCAAAGTCAACAAGAAAATGAAACTTTCGGGTAGACAAGTAACCGCGGCGAGAGACTTGCTGGGGATCACTCAAGCTGAGCTTGCCGCCGCAATTGGCGTTGCCATGCAGACGATCTTTCGGTTTGAGGCGGGGCTCGGTGCCCCTCGCCCCTCTACCATGGCCAAGATCCAAGCGGAGCTTGAACACCGGGGAATTGAGTTCACTAACGGGACCGGCATCGGAATCCGCCTGAACTATGAGAAGGCGGCGCAGTACGCACGCTTGTCAGCCACGGTAGAACCTGATCGGTAAGCTATCGCGGCTGGAGCGTCGCTCAGCCCGCCCCGAAACTGCGTCCCGCTCCTTCGGACAGGCTCAGCACATATCGGGCATAGGTTGGCGCTTGGAGGAGAAGCTCGCGCCTCGCTGACGGCTCAGCTGGCCGCAGTGCCCCGTGGGCCACATGTTCCCCTGCGTGTCCACTCGGACCGCGGAACGATCAGTCCACTTTCTCGACGGCACCGACATCGCTACCTTGGAGGGAGCGATAGGCGATCTCCGACGACAAAACGTATTGCATGCCCGCGTGGGGAACAAATCGCGCAACGCCAGCGCAGAAAGCGGTGCCATCGTGGCCCGTTGCGTCCGCTCGCCTTCTCTCGGCCTGCGGAACAAATGCCGGTCTGCAGCGACGGCTCGATACTCACTACCATCAAGGAACTTCTAAGCAATCTCCGACAGCAGATCATATTTGTAGGACCACACGGGGAACGATTCTCACAACGCCAGTTCAGAAAGTAGCGCCATCCTGGTCCGTTGCGTCCGCCCTCTGTCTTGGAACAAAGGAATTGCTAGACGATAGCCGCGGGAACGATTACCCGACTTTCATTGATATAGCTACTTGGCAGGATACCGTCTTAAGTATTCTTAGCCTGACGCGATCGTCACTGCTATGTTCCAGGTCTGGATTGTGCAACAATGGGGCAATCCAGTAAGAGATGTGCTAGCGTGATAGACTGGCCGTGAGACAGATTTGGCCTATTATGTGTAGTATCGAAAATTGCAATTGTAGGAGCACAAATGGATGGCTGAGTTAGGGGACTACCACTACCTCCAACAATGCAATGCAGGCTCACGGAGCGATTACTATCACTAATGTAGGCGGCGAGTTGAACCTGTTCTGCTGATACTGAAGTGGAAAATCCGCACATAATCCCATGAGGGTTGTTTTTAGCGTACTTCCCGGAAACAAAGCGCATCACGCCATCGTTGCAATAAGCCCTGCGGGCCGGTGTATCGCCATCGAGTTTCTTGCACTCAATAACGATTACTGGCGCCCCCTCTCCGCCGAAAATGAATTTGATATCAGTTCTGCCGTACTGAATGACAGTTCCATCAGGTTTTCTAAGCAATTCGTGAGCTTCGGTTACAAACTCTCCATTAATTCCATTATTCCTTTTTCTTTCATCATCATTCAACGCTTCACAGAAGCTTCGACTGAGTGCTGGCTCATCGTATGAGAATGTATGAGCATTGGGATAATGCATCAAAAGCCATCCCCAAGTCTCAACTGCATATTTTAATATTCGATGAAGATCTGTTCCAGGCAAAGCCCTTAGAATAGGGGGAGGCGGCTTGCCTATGATCATTGTGGTCATAATTTTTTTTCCGCCCAAGTAGCTATATCAATGGATCTTACAATATTATCTGCATCAGCAAGAGCTGTTCTTGCTAGCCAATAACGTTTTCTCATGAACTTTAGAATGTACAAACTTTCGCCCATGGAAATAATTAAATTCGGTATCATTAAAGGTGATAATGTTTCTTCATTCAATTGTTGTCGTAGCGATTCCTCAATATCAAAGATGAGGCTCTTAATATTTACATCACTCGCATACCGTGGCTTGCCAGATTCCTCCGCATCTGAGATTGATATCCGGACGGCGCCAAGAAATCCATCGTCTCCAACAAGATCAACATTAAACAGGCCATCACCGTCACGGTGGCTTTGCCATCTATTTAATTCCGTTAAAAGCGTCCTAGTATACTTCGATATTTCTCCTACATCGGGCTTCTTCAGTAAAGGTGTTGGAAAATTAGTCATACTCTGCGGCTGTATAGAGGGTGCAATTGCCTTCATAACATCTTCGATCAAGTGCAAGTCTTGAGTGGTCAGGCAGAAATACTCTGCGACCAATTCATTGAGCCTTTTCTCGTATTGGCTCACTATGGCTGCTCTGATCGCTTCATTAGCTTGGTCAATAATTAAAAAAATATGATTTACTTGTTGAAGTATCTTTGCAGCTAAATCAGGATTTGGATGAACAGAAGGCTCACAAAACGGTAAGCATTTAATCTCTTCCACGGAAATTCTAGGACGCTCGAATGCGATCGAGCTTCCCGTCATAAAGAGCAGATAGCTTGCCAGAGGCGAACGTAAGTATGCTGCTAAAAACCGAAGCAAATGCACATCATCATTGTTACCACCAATGGATCCAATAGAGCTTTGAAACGAAAATTTCTCTTCTGTGTAGACGGCTTTAACCTGAAAGTCTTCTGTCATTCCATCTGTAAACAACACGCGTGGTCCACTATATAACCTGCCCTGTTTTCCGCCGGGGCTAGCAACCTCAGCAAAATCATCTTTCACCAAAGGAAAGTTAGTATTAGTTGAAATGCAGGGAATGTCCCTCGGAAACATAGGCGCCGGCAAGTAAACCAAATCTTGTAATAGCCCAAGGTCACGAGAAGGATTGCTCTGATTAGGCGCATGAAAACCTTTACCAGATACCCACGCGCCATTTTTCCTCTTGCTCAAAAACAATGCGTTTAGTGTGCCAAAACGCTTAAGTCGCTTTAGTAATCCAATATCTCGATTATTACCCCAGTAGTAGGCAATGAGTAAATCTGGGTCGCTATAGAATTGACGACTGGATAAAATTGCACGGTCTGACACATGCATGGTTAAGCGACCTAGAGCAAGACTCGCATCAGCCTTAGGAACCCAATATTCCATCGATTCGTCGTCATCGAAAATAAGCCCTTCTGCTTGCGATCGACACTTGGCCGACACGACTGCGCAGGGATGGACGGAGTTCGGGAATAATAAATGGCGAATGTCCGCTAAGTTGATGATACGTTCTATATTCACTAACTGTAACCAGCGTTGGCGGAATTCAAGCTTTGTCTTACTGATAACCAAATTCAGCGGAAGAAGAAGGACTATTCTCCCTTCTTCTTTTACGCAGTAGGCAGCTCGAAAGGCAAACCCCGCGGCAATCTGCCTGTTGGCGAGAGGTAGTGGGGGGGTCTGACTACGTGCCCAAAGTTCCCACGACGCTATTTCGTCTTTTTCCGACTCTCTCCAAGGAGGATTAGACATGAAGATGTCAAAATCCTTCCTGGATGAAAGACGGTTTGAGGCAGAGAAAAAGTCTCCATTCTCCGGTCCACTCGATATGTTTCGATTTGAACCAATTAAATTAGGTAATTTGACATTTTCGCCACGCTGAAGGAGTGAAATATCACGAACATCTAAACCCTCTAGAAGAGATAAATACAGGCTAAAGGCGGTTATCCAACAGGCTGTTTTATCAATATCGCTACCATAAATACTACCTTCCATAAGCTGTATTCGCTCACGGAGATCTAGCTTTCTGGATTCTCTCACTTCAGCAAATCTTAACAACTTACGGAATGCTGTTGTTAGCAATATTCCTGATCCACATGCCCCATCGTAAATTTTCAATCTTGTTGGATCCGAATAATCAGCAAAAGATTGCTCAACAAGAAAATTCGCTAAATGCCTTGGTGTATAATAAGCACTAAGCTTTCCTTGCCGGTCTCTTAGAAAAGTTTCATAAATCCCAGATATCATTTCTACTGGAATCTGACTAAAGTCATAGTTCCACAAGTTACCTTGACCGGTCAGCAAATCTACAGAAGACAGAAACTGATCTATTACAGAAAATGCCCTTTCAGGTATACTTGACCACAGCGCATTTTCATCTGATGATCGGAGAAAGTCACCATTAAAGTCCTTCGCTAGCCTATCTAGTAGTGAATCAATTCCACGCCCATCGTGCGCCTTGATATATGAATGTAAATTATTAAGCCCATGAACACTCCTATAGTGATCGCCAATAATATTACGCTGTTCTAAGTAGCATAAGAATATCACCTGTGCCATCAACGCTTCTGCAGCACCAGATTGCATATCGCATGAGCGTAACCGTTTGACAACCTCATGCAGATTATTGAGTAACCTACGATCAACGCGATTATCAGGCGTGAACCATTCAGGACAACGGTCGTAAACAAATCCTGTCTTAAACTCAGTAGCAGACCAGAGCCCTTGGGTTGCCGCCTGCTGGTACGTAACTTTTTCCGGATCTGCCTGCCGATCAAGGACGGACATTGCGGACAAATGCTGCTGCTTTAGTATTATGATAACCGTGATTAATCCTTGGTTCCATAAGGACTGACGTAGCTCATCAATCCGTTCGGCACGATCTCGGCTAAGATGTTGAACAAAACATATAGTAGGAGTTTCTTTTACACAGAAAACGGCATTAGCGCGAATTCTTCCTTGCGGATTTAGAATATCGTCTATTTCAGCTGCATATGGTCGTGCCCCTATGGCATCGCCACTCTTGATTAGAAATTCCGGCTCTCGATCGTAACCGAGAGTTGTAAGCCAGCGATCTAATTGAGACATCATTGTTTTAGTAGCTCTGTTACTTTGGGCCGCGACCAACCTCTGCCCTCTTACGCAAGCTAGCACAGCCTGGCCCCGTAGATGCAAGCTCCGACTTGACAATCAGACAGCGAGGCCTCCCGAGCTTGCGCGGTTTTGCATTTCGGCCCGCTCTAGTCGTCGGCGCTCCTCTTACACGCGTTGGGACGCCAGCATCCAAATCGCTCTCCGCGAACCCGCTCAGAGTTCGCCCCGCGCCCCCCAACGTGGCGCGATCCCATGCCCTCCTGCCTGCCCCCCCTCAAACTCCCACCATAAACCCCCTGCTCGTATGCCCAGGTATGCCCTATCGGCTGAGCTAGGTTTGAATTCGTCTCCGATGCATCGTCCGGGCAGCTCGGAACGGTTGTTCCTTTCCGCGCTGGGTCGAGCCTACCTGACTGCTTGTATCGCACCTGTTCAGAAGAGCAGTCCAGCGCCGGTCCAATCGGTCCAACGCCGGTCCAACGCCGGTCCATCCCGGTCCAACGCCGGTCCAATCCCGGTCCAATCGGTCCAACGCCGGTCCATTCTTGCCCTGGCCCGCCCTTGCCCGGGCAGTGCGCTGCCGTCCCCCAGCGCGTCAAACCTAGCGCACAGACTACCGATCGCTGGTCCGGCCGGCTAATGTCTCTGCATGTCGTTGCGGAAGCCGCCGCCGTCCAAGCCCCCTGTGCCAGCGCTCAGCGTGCCGCTGTCCCAGCTGTCGTCTGACTCGCTGCTGACTCGGCTGGGCGACGGACTTCAGGCGCAGGTGCTCGAGACGATTCAGGGGCTGCAGCTCTTCGCGCAGCAGCGCCCGGCCAAGGAAGCCAAGACGTGGAGCACGCAGATCAGCCACCTGCAGCGGCTGCTGGAGACCCTGCATAAGACCTGCCCGACGGAGGCGACCGGCGACGCAGATGCGCCCGAAGTCGAGGGCACGCTAGACCCGACCAAGCTCCTCGACTTTGGCGCCCTCCTGTGCCGACTGCGCGAGGCTGCCAAACTGTCTTTGACCGGCTTGGCCAAGCTCGCCGGGCTGGCCAAAAACACCCTCATCAACCTCGAGCATGGGCGCGTGAATCCGACCCACGCCACGGTGCTACGGCTGTTGTCGGTGCGGGAACTGGGCCTTTCCCGCGAGCAAGTGCCCTGGCAGCAGACCGCCGAGACTGACCTGGCGTCGTCGCCAAACTGCTGGATCGCGCCGGGGTATGACCCGATCAAGATGTTCGTCGAGCTGATTACCTTGCTCAACGGGCATGGGGGCCACGTCGAGCAAACGTATGCTTACCTGGATCATCAGTCGGCGCTGCACTGGTACTCCCTCGCCAACCAGAGCGGCTACGTCACCGAGCATCGCGAAAATATGCCGCTCGGGCTGATCGCCGAGGCGATCCTGGCTAGCACCGGCCGGGCGAGTCTTGATCTGATCGCACTCGGGGCCGGGGATGGACGCCAAGAGGTGCGCCTGGCGCTACACCTACTCGAGCAGGGCGGCGAGCTGTTCACCGGCCATCGCGCCGACATCTGTCTCTACTTGCTCGACATCAGTCAGCCGCTGCTGAGCGAAGCCTACCGCCACGCCGCCGCGAGCCTGGAGAACCAGCGCGGCGTGACGGTGTGGGCGATACAGGGCAACTTCCATCATCTGCCGCGGTTCACCCAGCTGCACTATGCGCCCGAGCGTGCGCACCGGCGGCGGATCATCCTGATGCTCGGCAACACGCTGGGCAACCTCGAGAACGAGCCGAGCTTCCTTCGTCACTGCCTGGGCGGATACGCGCCCGGGGATCTGCTGCTGCTGCACATCGATCTTGCGCGGGCACCGGCCGATGATGCCGAGGCGATCCACCGCCAAGACGATGCGCTCCGCGCCGGTGTACGGGCGGCGCATCAGGAATGGCTCGGCGGACCGCTCCGCCGATACTGCCAAGGCGCGGCCGAGGTGAGTCTCCGCTATGAGCTTGAGACGCACTGTCCGGTCCCGGGCAGCTACTGCCTGGACGCAATGGCGACGGTGACCACCAGCGACAAACGCGAGCGTCAGTTTTGCGTCTTCCGCTTCAAACGGTACGAGCCGCAAGGGCTGATCAAGCTCATGGCGGCTCACGGGTGGCAGTCCGTGGCAGAGTTCCCGCACGGCATAGCCGACGGGAAGCCGCTCCAGCTTCTGCTCTTGTTCCGTAAGGCGTCGGCAGCAGCGACGAAGTAGACACCGCAGCCGCCGGCAGCTGTCGGGAGCGCGGGGAGGTGCGATAGCAGGCGCACCGCGCTGTGTTGGTCCGCCCTGGACCTACCTCGAGCGAGCCTGCCCGGTGCATTGCCGGTGCAACCCCGGTGCAATCGGTCCAACGGCGCCGGATGGAATGGACCGGCGCTTTGGACCGTGCATTGCACAGGCGTCCTCCCTATGCTCTGGAGTCGCAGCCCCGAGTAGTACAGGACCGTGACCGGCCATGCTAGGACGCCCCATCATTCCCCCGCGTAGTACGGCACCGGACTCCCGCTCCTGTTCCATACCGCGCCGCGCTCGGGCCGACGTGTCCACCGCTCCCCAGAGACATCCCGCAGCGTCGTGCCGCGGTCGCCCCGGCTAGCCCGCCCCTCCGCTCCCTACTCACTCCGATCGCATCACTCCGCCGCTCCTAGGAGGTGGCATGGGCTCCTTTTGTCCGCTCTGTCTGCCCGTTCCATGGGTACGGGTCGCCGTGTATCTCCGTCCCAGCCGGCATCCCGCGTCCGCCTCTGCGGTCTGGCGTGCATCTCTTGTCCGATCGCTTCCCGCTCCGACCGATCGCCAACAATCCGATCCACCTGATCGCCTACAACCCGATCCGCCTGGGTTGGCTCCGCGATTCTTCTCTCCGTCGGGAAGTCCCAAGCCCTCCCTCCGCCAAGATTGTGCAGCGCGGATCACAATGACCATTTACGGAATATTCATGGGCCTGGCCCATTTCCCCAATCGTTTCCATTGCTTCGGATTTTGCCGCCGAATATTCGTAAATCGGCGCATTAATCCATTTTTTGCTGAGTCATCCGCTCATTCCGAAAGTTATTGGCGGCGATCGGTGTTTTTCGGACCTCGCAAGAAAAAATCGCAGAGGTCAGCAAATCCAGAAAATCAAACCCCTATTTCCACATCAAACGCAATGGAACAATACGCCTACATTGGCTCCAATCCTCGCATTTCTGCTGTGTTTGGGTCCGCATCGGCATGAAGCAAGAATTTGCTCCATGTAGCACTGTGTGGGTATTAAAATTCTCAATAAATCAGCTGAGTTTGAATATTCGTCGAATATCGGATATTCGGCAAATTTGAGCACCAATGATCTCGGCAAATCAATTTCTGTGTCGGAATTTAAATGCGCATTCATGATTGCCGTCGAGGAATTTTTGCCGCTTGCGCTGATTTGAATCCGATCCATCTTGATTTTCATGATGACGGCGCGAAGACATCAGACCGAAGCGATCAACTTCTGTCAGCAAATGTTGAAGTCAGGACATGCTCGCGGTGTTGTGCAGATGCCGACTGGTTCGGGCAAATCATTCGTCATTCGTCGGCTCGCGCAGGAGTGGATCAAGCAAGGCGGTAGCGCGTATGTACTCTGCCCCACGGAAGAAGTCATTGCTCAGCAGCGAGTCGATTCGATACGAGAAGGCATGACGCCAGTTATCGAGAAAGCAGAGTATCACGCGAGTCGATTTTCCAGATATGTCCTTGGGTCCTTTAACACGATGTGGCGCCGTCATGAAAAACATCGAAGAGAAAGAACACTTGCGCTGATCGATGAATGCCACCATTTCAACTACGACGCCCCGACCAATTGCAAGATCGCGGGCATTTTCGAGCGAGCGATCGGCTTCTCCGCCACGCCATGGTCAGCTGGATGCTTGGACTTTTTTGAGAATCGAACTCACATATATCCACTATCGCAAGCCATTCGAGAGCAAATTAATTGCGAATACACGATCCAAGACTGGATTGAGCCAGAGCCGGGGAAATATCAGATTGTCTATTGCTCAAGCTACGAAGAGATTCAGCGCATGTGTCTGCGCATCGCGCCGTCGGAATATGCCGTCTACCAGACTGGCGACGCACGCCGGACGATCGCTCGCTTTCGTTTCGGACTCTTGGGAACGATCGTCGTCAATCGGATGCTGACGGAGGGCTTTGATCAGCCTCAAATCAAACGAGTCTGGATTGCGCGTAATACGATGTCAGAGATATTTGCCTTGCAGATGGCCGGACGCGCTTTGCGGCCTTATAAGGGTCAGCACGCGATCGTGTATACGCAATCAGAACAAACCAAAGACACGCTGTTAGCAGCGCTGGATCGGGCGAGGTAATAAAGATGTCGTCATTTTTCGGTGTAGATAGTCCTCGTTCTTCTCAAGTTATGATCAAGATCCGCTTTATCGTAGGCCGCGGGAAGCCGTTTATTGCATGGGAAGGTCCGTCGGATTCCAACGAAGTAGCGGTACAAGAAGAGATATGCAGATCTCATTTAGTTTGCGCATATATCAAGCGAGCAACTGAAAGCAGTCGCCTCAAGCCGGGTGAAGATGGCGTTTATCATATTCCTGCCAAGCTGGCCTTTTATGAAGATGGGCAGATGCTCGAAGAAAAAGCGACGGAAGTTCCCGTTTATCCGCTGGACGCTGCGATGGTTAATCATGCTAGTAGCGCAGACACGACGGCGCTAGATGTCATTAAAACTATGACTGAATCGCTGACGATGCGTGAAGACCATATGCAGCGATTGATGGAACAAGTTAATCGCATGCACGACAGTCACCAGCGAGCTATTACGGAGATTTCTAAGAGTTCGCTCGCGGCAATTGACAAAATAAGCCAGCATGCAGCTGCCGCCTTTTCGGCTGCTGCGGCTCCTTTTGCAGACATGAGTAAATCGCTTGTCAAAGCCGTCGATGATTGCCGTACGCAATCTTCGGGGAGCGCGAAAGAGGCTCAGGATTTACTTATTGAGGCTCTGAAGAATCGAATCATTGAGTCGAACCAAGTTAGCAAGCCAAGCATTGCGCAAGACATCAAGGATGTGATGCAGCTCTGGCCCATGGTCAAAGGATTCTTGGGCGAGACGGATATGAAACCACAGTCCTAAAAGGGGGAACGCTATGTCTGACATTTGGGCCAATTTTGGCAAACGCAGTAAGGAGGCCGCACAAGCGGCGCACGACTTCGGCGGCGGACTGATTCCGCTGGCCCTCGCCGCCGCGATCGGCGGGACGCTGGCGGATACCGCGATCCGGTCGAGCCGCGCCCGGTTTAAGTCGCCCTGGGCTGCCTCGGCGGTGATCTTCGGCATGGGCTGGGCGCTGCTTCGCTTCCTGCCGCGCGAGGGCGTGCGCCTCGTTGTCGCGGGCATGTTCGGCCGGTTGGGGCCGGAAGCCTATACGAACGTGCTTAAGCCACTCGGGGACAAGTTCGGCGTGCATGTGGATGCAGAGCCGCACGCCAGCGGTGGCAAGCCCCCTGCGGCGCCGGGGGGAACCGATAGCAAGGACGCTTCCAAGCCGGGAGCGGCGCCGGCGAAAGACGCGCCGCCGGCCAAGTCCGGCGCCAAGCCAGCCAACTGCGCCCGAGCTGCTGCCAACGATGAGGGGTGGATGCCGCCAGTTACCGATATCCGTCCCATCGCGCAGGGCGTGCTCGAGAACCGGCAGCATCTGTACGACCTCAGCGGCGAGATGTTCAACGAGATGCGCCGCCGCCAGATGGTCGATCCGTCCGTCGCCAATGAGGCGCAGGGGGAGTTTGAGCGGCTTGTGGAGGATGTCTTTACTCGCATGGCCGCGTAGCGACCGGACCGACGACATAGGGGGGATCTATGCCGATTGTCTTGCATGGCAATCCGTCGCAGAGCGATGCGTGTCTGCTGGGCCTTGTGAACTTCGCTCAGCAGATCGCGCGGGATGCGGGGGACGTATTCGCGCAGCTTGGGAGCTTTCGCGCCGTCGTGGATTACATCCGCTCGCGGCCGTTTGAGCCCGACGATGGGAGTGCTCGCCAGGGGGTCGATATGTGCGCTCCCATTCAGCGGGCGCGCATCTGGCCACGGGCGTTTAATTGCTTCGAAGCGACGGCGCACGCACTCGGCGCGTTCCTGTACTGGGGACTTGCCGATTACTTGGAGTTCCATGTCTTCGACAAGAACCTGAGCGAGCGCACGCGCCACGTCTGGCCCGTCGTCGTCGATCCCGAGACCGGCCGCGGCTGGATCATCGTTCTGGATTCCGTAGTCCCGCGCCAGCACCGCCGCGTTCTGGCGAACGACTGGTACAACGACGTACTCGGGGGAATCCATTCCATCGGGCGCATCGCGCTGAGCGCCTTTGGGATGAGCAAGGCTGCCGACACCCTCGAGACTGCCTGGGGGGACAACCTGCCCGACTGGGCACGCAGCAACGACAAAACAGGGAGCGGCAAAAAGGAAACCCGCTCCGACGAGAAAGGAACGAAGTCATGACCACTTTGCATCAACTCGCCGCCGAATACACCGACCGTGTCAACCGCGACTCCGAGCGCAAGAAGCGGACCATCAGCAAGCTTGTTCGCTTCGCCTGGGGCCTGTTCTCGTATTACAAGGGGACGACTGTCGTCGAGGGTGATCTGGCCAGCGCCACCAGCCAGGTAGCGATCCAGGCGCTCAGCAAGCAGATGACGTCCGGCTTCCAAGATGTCAAGCTCGACGCCGTCGCCATCGAAGGGATTGATCTGGTGACCGGCTGGGTCATGGATCTAATCCGCCCCTCCGAGATGCAGCTAGAAAGTCAGCTGGGCATGCTCGCCATGGCACGCGGCTTGGCCGGGCCGATGATGATGCCGATGGGAATGCCGGCCGCGCCGCCGCAGGCGTATGCCATGCCGCAGCCCATGCAGCCGATGCTTCCGCCGCCGGCCTATGCCGCTCCGCGTCCGCCGCTGGTCGGTCCGCCGGGAACGTACGGCGGCAGCTACATCGCGCCGCGCATGCAGACGATTCCGTTTACCGGCCGCATCGCCAACCAAGACGGGACGTGGGTCTACGTCGCCAACGACGGGTAAGGAGCGACCATGCCGCCTGTACTTCGTCCCGCTCTGCCGCCGGTGCGCGTCGCGCCTTCGGTGGGTACGACTCCGCCGGCGGTGCGTGTCGCGCCGGGCTACTCGCCTCCGCCGGGTTATCCGTCGGTGCCGGGGTATTCTGTCCCGCCGCCGGGGTACCCCGGCGCGGGCTATCCCGGTTCCCCTCCGGGCTACCCGACCGGCTACGGCTATCCCGATCCGTATGCTGGGGGCGTTCCCTATGATCCCTATGGCTACGGCGGATATGCTCCGCCGATGGCACCCTCGTACGGCTACGGGTATGGCTACGGCTATCCCGGTTCCTACGGCGGGGGATTCATGGGGTGGCTCGGCTCCCTCCTTGGGAATGGGCCTCTCGATGGAGATCTATCTCCGGAAGAGGAGTACGCGCTCCGCCGCTTCTATCAACTTCTGACGCACCAACGGTAACTGATTCACCACGTAGGAGTTTGCATCATGGGATTCTTCAAAGCCGATCGCATTGTTCTTCCTCCGCCAGCACCGCCTGCGCCGGCACAAACGTCGACGACTGCGCCCGCCTCGACGCCGCAGGTCATCGTCATTCAGCAGCAGCCCGATCCGGGCATCTCCACCAAGGACGGCAAGCGCTATATGTCCGCGCTGCTGGCCGCGAGCTACCAAGCTGCGAAGCTCCTGTCGCCCATCGGCCAGGCGCACTTGCTCTCGGGCTGTACGGATCAGCAGCTGCTGGAGGACTACCGCAGCGGCGATATCACTAGCTCCGTGCTGACGCTGTATGGGATTCCGATTCCCAAGGGGCTTACGCAGCTCAAGCAGAGCCCTCTGATGACTTCGCCGGAGTTTCCAGTCCTGCCGGGGAGCAATCCTGCGACGCAGGTTGTGCTGGCCGGTGGTTCGTGGACCTTCGCCGTCCCGCAAGGCTGGGCGTATACGCTGGATACCTCGGCGCCGAGCTTGATCGGGACAGCATCGAGCGCGAATCCAATGCCCAAGAATGTCCTTTTTTCCGTCGATGCGGTGCGGTCTTCGCGCACCCAGCGCAGCGATGGCGGATGGGATGTGACGGTGTACGGGGAATGGACGGAGGTGGGCCTGGTCGATGCTCCGGTGGGGGCGCTACCCCCCGGCATGTACAGCGCAGTGATCGTGGCCACGCTGTACCCGACCGACAACCCCCCGCCGAGCGCCTAGCCATGCACCCAGGGGAGATGGAGTGCTTAGTCCGCTGGGCGGATTCGCTAGAGGCTACGCGGCGGGAAGCAGAGGCCCAGCTGGCCCGGCCTCTGTCTTCCCCGGGTCTGCGAGGTGCCTGCGCGGTCGTACAAGCGGCGCGGCTTGTACGAGTGATAGGGGATGGGGTTCAGGTCACTGCGTGGGGCGTGGCCCAGATTCGCGCTGCAGCTCGCGAGCATGAGCTACCCCAGGTGGTACGCCTGGGCTGCTTCGTCGTCATGGCTGCGCGCAACGTAGGTCGCGCCAGCCGCTCGTTTCTGCGTGCCTGCGGCCGGGCCGGCGGAGCCGGCTTGTCGGTTTGTTTCTTTGGGAGGGCTTGGCCATGACTGGCGCTGAATACGCGGCCTTGAATCGATGGAACCTTGACGATCTCCGCTCGCTGGCGAGCGTCCAGCTAGCCGGTGCTTCGCGTCTGCTGAATCGACCTCTGGTCGCGCAGGTTCACATGGACTTGGCCGAGCAGACTGCCGACCCTGCGCTGCGCCGACGCCACTATATCGCCGCCTACCGTGAGGCCCGCTTTGACTTGGAGCACATTCCGTCTGCCAATGGCCTTTTCGAGATTGTGCTTCCCAAGGACATCAAAAACGAACTGGACGAGCTAAAAGCCAGCTTCGAAGTCGTCAACCAAACCGCCAAGGGCAAGCCCGCCTGGGACGCGCACTATCAGGAGTTCCAGCAATTCTACGAGCGCAATAAAGATCCCGGTTGGCTCAGTAGCTCCTACGCCACCATCACCAACATCCGCGAGCGAGCGCAGCGCCTGGAGGACTGGAAGAAGCAGCTCGCCGCCGAGGGCGTCAAGATCCTCGACCCGGAGAAGAAACCCGCCACGAACCCGGTCAAGGATACGCTGGACTCTGCAACGCTGGCCGTTGCGGTCGGGCTGGGTGCACTCCTTCTGTTGCGGAGTGACAAATGAAGGCCAAAGCGGGTCGCCCCGTCGGCGGCTTGGTTCTTCTGGGAGGGCTTGGCTTGCTGGCGTTTGCGCTGGCTCCCTCGTCTCACGAGAGCGAACATACCGAGCCGCCGCCAGACGGACTGAGTGAGCAAGAGCGCGACGTGCTCGCCCTCGGGCGCATGCTCGCCTCAGAGACGGAGGACGCTCAAGCGCGCGTCGTCATTGGCTGGATCACCCTCAGCGCGGCTCACACCTGGCGGCTGTCTGTATATCGGCTGCTGACCGGCAAGTCCGGCCAGTTTGGGCCGCAGAAGTTCTTTTTCTCCGACGGCAGCAAGGAGATCCGCTATGCCTCCACCGCCAAGCGAGCCACGCCGGAAACCCTGC
>CAYWPR010000035.1:0-61155 GCA_964460115.1 uncultured Myxococcales bacterium | reverse complement strand
ACCCCCGACCCGGTGGTTAACAGCCACCTGCTCTACCTGCTGAGCTACACCGGAAGGACATCCTTTGCCAAAACGCCCGGTTCGAGCGGCAAATGACTTTTCGGAGTTAAGCGGATTCCGAATCGGTTGTCAAAGGATTTAAAGATCCACAAGCTGGATGCGGGAAAGTTCTTGGCCCAAAAATCGCGCGGCCACTTCGGCAACCCGCGCTTCATCGGTGACAAAACAGGTCAGCCGCCGGCTTTGCACTTGCGAATCTTCTTGTGCGAAATGTTTCGCCAAATGGTTTGGTGCCAAAAGCTGGCTTTGCTCAAGCAGCGCGGCAGTGGCCTCGGCCATTGCTTGCGCCGAATCGACCAGAGTAATCGGATGCGACCACAATTCACCCGCCACTTTATTAATGATGGCGGCGAGCAGCGGATAATGGGTGCAGCCAAGCACCAGCGTATCGATGTCGCCCCCGGCTTCAGCCTCACGCATCGCCGTCAAGTAGCGCCGAACCACGAGTTCGCTGATAAGGTCTGTAGATGCGGTCCAGCCTTCTTCGACAAGCGGTACAAGCAGCGGGCAGGCCACGGTCTTGACCTGTAGCCCGGGCCGTAGCGCCGCCAAAGCCCGCTCATAGGCCTGCGAGCGAATGGTCGCCAACGTACCAATGACGCCGACGACTCCGCTTTTTGTCGCTTGCGCGGCGGCACTGGCTCCGGGCGCTACGGCCCCGAGCACTCCAACCGGCAATTCTTCGCGCAGCGTTTCCAAAGCGGCGGCCGATGCGGTGTTACAAGCCACCAGAACCAATTTCACCGATTGCTGTAACAAAAAGCGCGCGGCGTTGCGCGAATAGCGCAAAACCGTTTGCTGGCTGCGCATTCCATAGGGCACCCGCGCCGTGTCTCCTAAGTACACCAGCCGCTCGGCGGGCAGCCGCGCCATGACGGCACGCGCTACGGTTAATCCTCCGACTCCAGAGTCAAAGACTCCGATAGGCTTTTGCGCAAAATCTTCCATCATCGCGAAGGCCGCCGGCGAATTTAATTCAGGTAGCCGCCCGAAGACGGAGTCGGCATGCCGCCGGTGCCGGCGGAGGAAGCGCCCTCTTGCAGCATCGCTTCATCGCCAAGCTCTAGTCCCTGCCGGGTCAGCAGAAAATGCACGCGCCCTTCCCCTTGCGCGGTGCTGATTTCGGCTTCAAAAGCCGGACCCGTTACGCTGCCTAGGGCCAAATCTTTGGTCAAGCGAATGACCTTGCCGGACAAAAGGTCGCCTTGCAAAAGCTCAACGCTTTCCTGTCGGTGATGCAGTCTATATGCCGCTTGATAAAGCCGCATAGATACCTCGGGACGAAGCGGTACGTTGCTCGACAGAACGGCGATGAGCAGCCAATAAGATGCCGGATCGGGGCCAGCCATATCGCCGCAGTCTACTCGCCGCGAAGAATTACGTCTACGGGTTGACCGTCGTCATATTCGGGGGGACTTATCACCCGCTGGCGCAAAGCCAGATGCGAAAGCGGACCTGGCCGCGCCGCGACCGAGGCATCTGCAGGCACATTGGCAACCGCTTGGCGCAAAAGGGCCGCGTTTTTTCCATCGCGAAACAGGTTCCAGGAAAAGCGCTCGCCGAAAAAAGCCAGGGGCGAGCCGCCATGAAAAATATGCGCCGATACGCTTGCGAAAAAAAGCAACGCACCGATTCCTGGCAATAAATGCATTTGCCGCGCCCGCCAAAGCACGCATAAGCGACCGGCACCAATAAGCCCAGCACCGACGACAAAAGGAACTAGGGCTGTCGTATAATGCGACTCTAGGCGCAAAACCCGCGGAAAACTCGATAGCAGATTAATGCCCAGAATCGGCAGCCCTCCGGCCAGCACACGCGGCGAGAGCAGCGGCAAAAATCCCATCGGCCAAAGCAGCAGAAGCAAATAGCGCCAGCGTTCGCCATCTATTAGTAGCGGCAGCAAATCGCCCGGATGGCGCAAAAGGGCCCCTAATAGATCGCGCCCCGAGCGGACATTTTCGCCCATTTTGCCAAAGTGCAGCCCATACGAACCGGACGTCGGCAAATACCTGGGTTGTATCCACAAGACGTAGCCGAAAAAGTAAAGGCCAAGTCCCAAAAGTAGCGCCGCAAAACCTAGCCGCCGCCGCGCCGTATTGAATAGTGGGGCGATAGGGCCGCCAAAAATCGCGTGCGCAAAAAACAGACACAAAAGTTGCAGCGCGATGTCTTCACGGCACAGAAGCGCCAGCGCGCCGAACAAAAATGCGCGCCCAAGCCGCTTTTCATCCAGCGCATCCACGGTGGCCAAAAGCGGAGCCAACGCCAAAGTGACCGGATGAAAATCATGCAAAGTCGCCACGCTGACGGTTGGATAAAGTAGCGCCAGTCCGGCCGCCAGCAGACCGCCGATTCGACCACTACCGCCAAGATTCAAATGGCGCTGGCCCAGCCGATATACCGGCCAGGCCAAAAGCGACACCGCTAGCGCTTGCCCAAACAAAAGCACAAACGCAAGCGGCACAAATCCGCCCAAAAGCCGCTCAACTAGCGCCAGCGGAATCACCACGGGCTCCAGATGCAGTCCCAAAATATTGCGCGCCTGCACCAGCGGCAAATCGTAGTGACCGTGCGCGATTCCCCAGATCAAGCGCAGGTAATAGCTCATGTCGATCTGGGCGTGAAACGTGGCAAAGCGTTGCCAGCACAACGCGGTGTAAAACACCGCGTAGGCCAGAATGAAAAGCGGCAGCACTTTGTCAGTTGCTAGAAGGGGGTTCGGAAACGGCGGCAGGCGCGGACGCCGAAGCTACGGCCTTTTCCCCAGAACTTAGCGCGGCCGGCAGGGGCTGCGTCAGCACCAACGGCAACACTTCGTCCATGCGGGTGACGTGAATGATCTCCAGGTCTTTTTTGACCTCATCGGGCACATCGACGATGTCTTTGCGATTGCGCTCGGGCAGGACGACGCGCTTGATGCCGGCGCGATGGGCGGCAAGCAGTTTTTCTTTGATTCCGCCCACCGGCAATACGTTGCCGCGCAGGGTGATTTCGCCAGTCATCGCCACATCTGGACGCACCGGAATGCCGGTGATCATCGAAGTGAGCGCCACAAACATGGTCACGCCCGCCGAAGGACCATCCTTGGAAATCGCTCCGGCCGGAACGTGTATGTGCAGGTCGGCTTTTTCCAGGAAGTTCTCATCGATGCCGTACGAGCGTGCACGCGCCCGCACAAATGAAGTGGCGGCCTGCGCCGATTCCTTCATGACGTCACCAAGCTGACCGGTCAGCATCAAAGTGCTCTTGCCGGGCATGCGGGTGGCTTCAATAAATAGAATGTCGCCGCCCACCGCGGTCCAGGCCAGGCCCGTAGCGACCCCGGGAACAGCGGTACGCTCGGCCATCTCGCTCATGAACTTCTGCGGTCCGAGAAAATCCGAAACATTTTCGGCAGTGATGTCGATCTTGCCTTGCACTTGACCTTCGGCAACTTTGACGGCAACGCCACGGCAGACCGAACCAACTTCACGCTCTAGATTGCGCACGCCGGCTTCGCGGGTGTAGCTGTCGATGATTTCGCTGACCGAGCCTTCATTGAAACTAAGCTGCGCATCGGTCATGCCGTGTTCCTCGATCTGTTTGGGGATCAGGAACTGGCGCGCAATCATCGTCTTTTCGTTGCGCGTATATCCTGGCAATTCCAAGATCTCCAAGCGATCGCGCAGGGCCGCAGGCACCGGGTCTAAGATGTTGGCGGTGGCGATGAACATCACGCCCGACAAATCAAAGGGAACCTCTAGGTAGTGATCGGAAAATGAGTTGTTCTGTTCGGGATCGAGCACTTCCAAAAGCGCGCTTGATGGATCGCCGCGAAAATCGTGTCCGAGTTTGTCGATCTCATCCAGCACAAAGACCGGGTTGTTGGTGCCAGCGCGCTTTATGCCTTGAATGATGCGGCCGGGCAAAGAGCCGACGTAGGTGCGCCGATGGCCACGAATTTCCGCCTCGTCGCGTACGCCGCCAAGCGAGACGCGTACGAATTTGCGCCCTACGGCTTTGGCAATCGATTTGCCAAGCGAAGTTTTGCCCACGCCGGGCGGACCGACCAGGCACAAAATCGGACCCTTTTTGTCGGCTTTGAGTTTGCGCACCGCCAGATATTCAAGGATGCGCTTTTTGACCTTCTCAAGATCGTAGTGGTCGGCGTTTAAAATGTTGCGCGCTTCCTGAATGTCGATCTTGTCCTCGGTGCTAATCGCCCAAGGCATCTCGACCAGCCATTCCAAATAGGTGCGCGTGACCGTGTACTCGGCCGACGAAGGCTGCATGACTTTTAAGCGCTCGTACTGCTTGAGCGCGACTTTTTCGACCTCAGCCGGCATTTTCGCTTCGGCAATCTTGGTCTTAAATTCTTCAAAGTCGCTGCCGCCCTCATCGAGCTCGCCCAGCTCCTCTTTAATGGCTTTGAGCTGCTGGCGCAGGACGTACTCGCGCTGATTGCGCCCCATTTCCTCCTGCACCTGGGTGTTGATCTTCTCGCGAACTTTGAGGATCTCAAGCTGCCGCGTTAAAAACTGCAAAACTTTGCGCGTGCGGGCCTTCAGATCGAATGTTTCCAGCACATCCTGTTTTTCTTCGACGGGGATATCCAGGTTGCTGGTAATCAGATCGGCAAGCTGGCCCGGGTCGGTCACATTGTCGACAAGCGAAGCCGCCTCTTTGGGCAGCTCGGGCATGAGCTTTATCACCCGCTTGGCGATGTCTTTGAGGTTTAGGCCCAAAGCATCCAGCTCGACATCGGGCGGACCGCTTTCCGGCACGCCGACAATTTTGGCATTTAGAAAAGGATCGCTGCCTTCATAGCCCACCACACGAATTCGACCCACGCCCTGCAAGATGACCGAAAAGTTGTCTTTGGCCAGCTTGATGACCTTCAGAATTCTTGCGGCGCAGCCAACCGTATAAAGATCCGTCTCGCTGGGGTCTTCGGTGCGAGCGTCGCGCTGCGTCAAAATTCCAATCAGCGGCCGTTCCTTGGCGATCGATTCCTCGACGAGCTTGACGCTTTTGCGGCGACCAACATCAATCGGGATGATCGAGCCCGGAAACAGCACGGAGTTGCGCAGCGGCAGGATCGACAGGACATCGGGTAGCTCGACAGGGCCGCTCTGCTCGGGCGGTCCCCCTTTGGTCTTGGTCATATTCACGCTCCTTCACACACAGCGGGCAGGGCCTGGCAAACCTTGCTACGCCCATTCTGGCAAAAATTTAATTACGAAAAGAGCGCTTGGCCAAGATTACACACATTATTTTTGCCAATTTTTTTGGGCTTTTTTTCGGCCGTCGGTACTCTACGCCAGGATCTGCTCGTATTCAGGACCAAGATGGGGAACTCCTTCGAAAATCGTTCTGCGAAAATCATCGCCATCGCGAACCAGAAGGGCGGCGTCGGCAAGACCACCACGGCGGTCAATCTGGCGGCGGCGCTGGCCAGCGGTGACAAAAAAGTGCTGGTGGTGGACTGCGACCCGCAGGGCAATGCCACTTCGGGGCTCGGCTTTCCGCGCGGTACTGTCGAACAAGGCATCTATCAGGCGCTCATCGACAAGGTTTCGCTGCGCGAGCTGACGCAGCTTACGGCGCTGCCGACGCTATGGCTGGTGCCGTCAACCGCCGATCTGGCCGGCGCCGAGGTCGAGCTAGTCGGTGAAGAACGCCGCGAATGGCACCTTCACGATGCGCTTTCGACGGTGGCGACGCGCTATGACTACATCATCTTAGATTGTCCGCCATCGCTTGGTCTATTGACGCTCAATGCGCTGGTCGCGGCATCTGAAGTGATGATTCCGATGCAGGCTGAGTACTATGCCCTCGAAGGGCTGTCGTACCTGTGCAGCACCATCGAACGCGTGCGCGCCGTGTGGAACCCGCAGCTTGAGCTGGAAGGCATCGTGCTGACCATGCTAGATGGCCGCACAAACCTTATGCAGCAGGTTGAAAGCGAAGTGCGCGGTCATTTTGGTACGCGGGTTTACAAAACGGTCATTCCGCGCAATGTGCGGCTGTCCGAAGCCCCCTCGCACGGTTTGCCGATCCTTTTATACGACGGTGCTTCGCGCGGTGCGCAAAGCTATATGCAATTGGCGCAGGAATTTTTAGAGCGGCGCACCGCCGCCGCCGCCCGCGCCGCCAGCAAAGCCGCCGATGCCGCCACCGCCACAAGGACGGTACAGTAATGTCCAGCGTCGACAAACGGAAAGAGCGGCCCGCCCTGGGACGAGGCCTCGGCGCGCTGATTCCAAGCATGCCGCGCCAAAGTGCCGAGGCCAGCACCGCCGAGCATCAAATGCCCGTCGAGCTAGGTGAAGGCAGCGCCCCACCTCAAACCGCCGCAGCAGCAGGGCGGTCGGGATTTCCTTCTGCGATAAGTTCCTCGTCTACGCGCCGCGATTATTTTATGTGTCCGGTCGAGGAAGTCATGCCCTCGCGGGACAATCCGCGGCAGCACTACGACGAACAGCGGCTTCAAGAGTTGGCCGATTCGATACGCGCGCAGGGCCTGGTGCAGCCGCTGGTCGTTCGGCTGCGCAGCCCGGACGAGCAAAAAACTGCCCCCGGACCAAGCTTTGTACTTATCGCTGGCGAACGCCGCTGGCGCGCCGCGCAGCGGGCTGGACTCAAAGATGTGCCGGTGGTGGTCAAGGACGTCGCTGCCGCCGCCGCCTTTGAACTGGCTCTGGTCGAAAACCTGCAGCGCGAAGATTTAAACCCCATCGAAGAGGCCGAAGCCTACCGCCGCCTGTCGAGCGAGTTCGGCTACACCCAGGAAGAGCTGGCGCGGCGCGTCGGACGCGAGCGTGCGACGGTGGCCAATGCGCTGCGGCTTTTGAAACTGCCCGCCAAGGTGCAGACGCAGGTCGCCGCCGGGCAGCTTTCGATGGGCCACGCTCGAGCGCTGCTTGGTTTGGAAGTTCCAACCGTCATCGAACAAAACGCCGCGCTGATTCTAGAGCGCGACTTGTCGGTGCGCCAAACCGAAGATTTGGTTCGCCGCACCGCCAAGCAGGCTGCCGACGGTAGCGCCAAGACGCCAAATGCCAAGACTAGCGAAACGGGCAAATCCCCGGCCATTCGCGACGTCGAAGAACGACTGCAAAAGGCGCTAGGAACGCGGGTGGCGCTGCGCCCACAAAATCCGCGCAGCGGCACCATCGAGGTCAAATACAACTCGCTCGACGAGCTGGACCGCCTTATCGCCCTTTTCTGCGGCGGTCTCGCCGACGAATAGTCGACTTTATGCGCCAAAAGGGGCCGGCAGCGGCCCCGGCGGAGATGCCGTCCGCGCTGCCTTGATTTTGTTTAGCAGCGACGGCAAAAACAAGAGCGCCAACATCGTCAGTTGTCCGAGCAGGCCTTGCCAATTGGGATAAATGCCGAGCGTCGGCAGTCCCGACCAGCTTTGGCCAAAGGGCTGAAACAGCCGCAGGCTCAAATATCCACCTTCTTGTAGCGAATGAATGCCATGCCCGGTCAAAGACAGCGCCAGCAAGGCCAAAAGCACGCTGGAAGCCAGCATGACCGGACGGGGATTCAGCTTCCGTCCGATACGACTCAGAATTCCGACCAAAAACACCAGGGCCAAAACGCCGACTGCAATGCCCAGCAGCACCGGCCGCCAGCCGTCGCGGCCCGCATCCAGAAGTAGCGCGCGATAAAATAGCGCGGTTTCCAGCGCCTCGCGATACGCCGCGAAAAAGGCGATGCCAGCCAGCCACAGCGCCGGCATTTGCTTGTGGCAGCTGCTGCCCACGGCTTCGATGTGTCGGCGCAAAAAGCCGAGCCAATGCCGCGCCTCTTTGGCCCCAAGCACCACATGGGTCACGCTTAAAAGAATGGCCGCGGCGATGAGCGTCAAAACCCCTTCGGCCAGCTCGCGGCTTTGGCCGTCGATAAGCTTGCCGAATAGCGCGAAGCTGCACAGCCCGGCCGGCACCGACAGCAGCCAGCCGATGTGCACACTGCGCACCAAATGCGCCTGCCCGCTTTTGCGCACAAAACTCAGCAGCGCCGCGATGAGTAGCGCGACTTCCAAGCCTTCGCGCAAGGCAATGAGCAGCGAAGCCAAAAATGCCTTGGTCGAGCTTGGTTGATCGCCATCGCGCATCGACTCGGCATCGATCAAAAGCGCCAGGATGATCTGGGTCTGCCGTTTTACTTCGGCTGCCGAAGGGCCATAGTCAGGGTCGCTGGCCTGCCGCAAGCCGGAAAAGGCTTGTTCAATGCGCCCGAGCAAGGCGGGCTGCTCGATGCGCAAACTCGCTTCGTAGGGCTCCATGCCATCCAAATAAGCAGCGATGGCCAGTTTGTGCGCCGCGACAAAATCCTGGCGCTCGGCCGCCGTCAAAGTTTCGCTGACGAGGGCGCGCGCCTGCGCAAAGCGCCCCGCACCGCCGGACGCAGGCTCTAAAGCCGCCCCTACTGTACGCAAATAAGCCAGGATTTCATTTTGCGCGGGAGCAGACACGCCGGCGCTTTGCAGTTCACTACTTAGCTCTTCATCAGATAGCTCGGAAAGCACGGCCAGGCTGCGCAGCCGCGTTTGCAATTCGCGAGAAAGCGCGGCCGGCGCTTTGGTCGCTGCCAATGCTTGCCCATGGCGCAGTCCGACGACATAAAAAGCCAGATCCCAGCGATCCGGCGCGCCCAGCTGATCAAAGGGCAGCATGGCGGTGCCAGCGACGCCGAAAGTCAGCGCATGAAATGCCAAAGCAGGCGCTACTTTTTTCATACGCTCGGCGTCATGAAAGGACAGGGGCGGCGGTTTCAGCGCCGCTGCCGCCGGCGTATCGGCGCGCCCGCTTGTGCCATGGCAGCTCGTGCACAGGGTCGCATACAATTTGGCTCCGTGCGCCACATCGACGGGTCGAGTCGGCAGCATGCGCAGCCCGAACACATCCTTTAAGGTTTGCCGGACCGCACGGCAGCGCCGCAGTACCTCGATGTCGGCGGCCCGTGCGTCCACCGCTTGCGCGACTTGCGCCACTTGCAAGGCCAGCGCCGAGCGATCGGCAGCGCTGCCCGGTAGATCAGCAATCAGCTTTCGCGCTTCAGAAAGCAGCTCGCGCTGTTCCTTCCATTCGCTGGCTTCGATGATTTGACCATCGCGCACCGCCCCCGAATAATCGGCCGCGACGTAGTCCACCACCTGGGCCAAGCGCTGCGTCGTACGCTCGAGCGGCTCGGCGCCGTGCGCAACCTGGATGCCGGCGCCCGCGATGCACACGAGCAGGCAGCCGATTGCAAAGTGCGCTGCGACGTGCAACTTGCAATTGAAAATCGTTTTCAACATCTTATTAATGATGTCCGCGTGCCGGCCTTTCTGTCAAGGCGGCTGACTCAGCGGCGAAGGCTTATGCCTCTACAGGACTAGGCGCGCAAGCTCAGCTCAGTGATCTCGGCCGGAGCCCCTAGGCGCATCGGGGGCCCCCAATAACCCGTGCCGCAACTTACATACAGCATCGTTTCTTGAACTCGATACAGTCCGGCCAGATAGTGCTGTTGCAAACGCACCAAAAAGCCCCAGGGCCAAAGCTGTCCGCCGTGAGTATGGCCGGAAAGCTGCAGATCGACGCCAAGCGTCGCGGCCGTGTGCACGGCAAGCGGCTGATGGGCCAAAAGCACGACGGGACGATTGGCATCGCGACCTTGTAGCGCTCGGGCCAAATCCGGACCATGGCCCGGCAAAGCCGCGCTGTAATCGTCGATACCGGCAATATCGATGGCGGCAGCGCCGCGCTGCACAGTCACCCGCTCATTGCGCAGGACGCGCACGCCCAGGCGTCCGAGCTCGGCAATCCACTCGTCCACGCCGGAATAGTATTCGTGATTGCCGGTGACAAAATAAACTCCGTGCGCGGCTTTGAGCTCTTTGAGAGGAGCAACCTGCTCGCGCAGTTTTTCGACAGGAGCATCGACCAGATCGCCAGTGATGGCGACGATGTCGGGCGCAAGAGCATTGACCTGATTGACGATTTGCGTCAACCAGACCCCGTCAATGGTCGGCCCGATATGCAAATCGGTGAGCTGGACAATGCGAAAGCCCTGTAGCTCTGCAGCAAGCCGGCGTATCGGCACTTGCACCCGTTTGATGGCGACGCGACGCAGTCCTTGCCACAAGGCATAACCGCTTAGCAGGCTGGTCAGCCCCAAAGTGGTCAGGCCCAAAACGCGTTCCAGCCACAGCCGCCGCGAGGCATCTAAGGGCGCAGCGCGAACTTGCGCGGTAAAAGCCCCTATCAAGCGGGCCAAATCGGTTCCTGCCAAAACGACACAGAACAGAACCAAAACGCCCAGCCATATGAATATGAAAAAAAGCAGCGGACGCAAAAGCTGCGTCCGCAGCAAACGGCTGATTGGCATAGCGGCCCACATCAGCACAAACAGAGTTCCCAAAATCAGCTTCAGCACTCGCTGCTCGGTAGCTCCGAGCGCCAGATAGCGCACGAGCCGCGCATACACATAATAGTGAAGACCAAACAGCACGAGCGTAGCCAGGCAGATAAATACGAGCATTCGGAGCAGCATGACCGCTCATCCTACCAGACTCGGATCGGAGTTCGGCAGCGCCGCTATTTAGTTGCCGTCTTTAGAGCGCCCGCCCAAACTACGCAGGGCTTCCATCACTTCTAAAGGCATGGCCAATACAACGGTATTTGACGAACTTGGGCCAAGCCCATCCAGAGTTTGCAGCGTGCGCAGTTGCATGGCGCCGGGACTTTTGTTCATGACCGCCGCGGCTTCGGCCAGTGCGCTGGCCGCTTGACGATCGCCGTCGGCCTTGATGATCGTCGCGCGTTTTTCCCGTTCCGAAGATGCCTGGCGCGACATCATCTTTTTTAGTTCTTCAGGCACGTCGATGTCTTCAATTTTGATGGCCTCTACGTGCAAGCCCCAGGCGCGGCTTGTGGCATCGACATTGCTCGCGATTTCCGATTCCAGCCGTTCTTGATGCGACAAAAGTTCGTCCAGCGAAAGCCGACCCACCACATCGCGCAATGTCGCTTGGGCCAAACGGCTGATCGAATGGCGATAATTCTGAACTTTGAGCGCGGCGCTTTCCGCTTCGGTCACTTTGAAGAAGATGACTCCGTTCACCAAGACCGGAACATTGTCCTGCGTGATTGCTTGCTGTTTCTGAATGTCCACGGTTTGTATTCGCATTTCGATGAACAGCGGCGTATCGAATATCGGCATAATCAAACGCATTCCTGGTCCGCGCACCGATTGAAAGCGCCCCAGGCGCAGCACCACCATACGTTCCCACTCGGCCACCACCTTGGCGCTTTGCGCGACGATCAATCCCAAAAGTGCACCGCCAATCGCGGGTCCCAGAATTCCAAATTGGCGAGTTTCGCCACTCGAAGTCGAAGTGGCCAAACCAAAGCCGATGCCCAGCACCAAGCAGAACAAAAACAAGAACGCAGAGATCGAAGCCGAAGGTCGCATAAAGTTATCGTACACCACTTCGAATCGCTGCATCTGTGGCAGCATGAGCAAAGGATGCCAGCATGAACACGCAATCCATTCTTGTCGCCAAGCTGCGCAACGCGTTAGAGCCGGTACACCTTGAGGTGATAAATGAAAGCCACCTGCACAATGTTCCGCCCGGCTCCGAGTCGCATTTCAAAGTCATCATCGTTTCGTCGCACTTTGTCGGGCGTTCACTTATCGAACAGCAGCGGCTGGTCAATGCGGCACTGGCCGAAGAGCTCAAGTCCGGAATTCATGCCCTGACGATGAAAACCCTGACGCCAGAGCGGTTTTTGGCCCTGGGCGGCCAAGTTGAGCATGTTTCGCCGCCATGCCGAGGAGGAAGCAAGGCTTAGACGGGTTTGGCAATGCATTCGCAGCCTTCTGCTCAATCGACAAGAGCAAGCGGAAGGCTGCGTTCACGCAATTAAGCCGGTTCGGCCTTTTTTAAGGGAGGCAGGTGTAGATCCGAGGTCAGCCAGGCGCCGGCAACAGCCGCGGGCTTTTTCGCAGCGAGGCGGCGAAAAGAACGCAAAACCGCATCAGCTTCCGCCGCAGCTTCGGCCAGCGGCACGTAGGGCGGCGTCGCCACGCCAATGCGAAAAACCCGTCCGTCATGATCGACTAGCCAGCGCGACACGGTATGCGTGCGCACGCCGCCGAGCATCATGCTGACATCTACCGCCAGGGCCACCCGCAAAGCGGCGCCGGAATCGGCACCATCGATCGGCAATTCCACCGGGGTTTGCTTGAGCTCAATCTCGGTAGCGCCTTGCTGCTGCCATTCTTCTGTCTGGCGTTTGACCAAGGCTTGCAGACGCTCTATGCGCCCTTCGGTCGGCAGCGAAGCGCCGGAAAGCTGCCGAACGTCGAGCATTTGCGGATCGTCAGCCCCTTCCAAAATAACCCGCGAAAGCAGCGCCACGCCCATCGGCACGGGCAACACGCCCTCTGGAACCGGAACATAGCGCGGCGGCACAGAAACGGCGCAGCCCACTGCGCGCAGCTCTACTTCCGCTCCCACCGGGGGCAGCGGCGCCGCTGGGGCGGTAATCTCAAACTGCTCTTTGGGCAGCGAAAGCAGCCAGCGCACCGCCGCGCGCACGCAGCTTAGCGGATGGTTGGGAAATTGAGCATCGTGTGCCGGCTCGTCAAAATACGCTTGTCCCAGACGACGAGCCAGCTTTTGCGGAGTTTCCCCGGGATACTTCTGCAGCGCCAGGTTGAGAAGGGCGGATTCGCGATATCCCGTATCCTGCGTATGTTGAAAGACGGTGATATCGATAAGGCCGGTGGCCAGGGGTATTAGCAGGTTGCCGACCACGGCTTCTATCGTCGGCTCGTAAGCAACGCGGCGAATGGTCAAAAGGGCCGGCTGACCGCCAATCTCGACATGCTCGACAGAAATCACCGGGCTCCATGTCGAGTCGCTGGTGCGCACCGGCGGTCGCGGCTGCGGCTGCGCCTGCCCCGGCGCCGGCTGCGGCACTTGCGCATAATGCTGCTCAAAGCCATAGCGCGCGTGCCGCTCGATATCGCGTCGCAAAAGCTCGATATGCTCGCGCCGCAGATCGGCCCGCCAGGGAGCATGCAGAATGTGCCAGCCGACTCGATGCGCCGAGTCGATAAGCACCGCGCGGCGCTCTTGTTCATCTTGCCGGCGCCAGCCCTCCGGAATCGCCAGCCGCAAGCCAGGAAGCCCTTTGATGAGATCGTCGAGAAAACCCATAAGGCCCCTACTCTACCACAAAATCGGCGCTGCCAAAGCCATCGGCTTAGGTCGCCATTTGCGGCCAGCGCATCCGCGAAACAGCCATTTTGGCGGATCGAGCGGAGCAAAAAAAAAGAGCCCAATGCCTAGGCGCTGGGCTCTTTTTGCTGGTGCGAAGGAGGGGAATCGAACCCCTACGAGATTGCTCCCGCTAGCCCCTCAAGCTAGTGCGTCTACCAGTTCCGCCACCTTCGCGTTGCGTGTAAGCTGCCTTTCGGCGCTTGGAAGTACGTAATTACGATCAATCGACCCGACCCTGTCAAGTGACTTTTTCAATGATCACGCAAAACCAACCTGTATCTTCGCCGCCCACGACCGCGCGCCCCAAGGCCGCCCCGCCCACAAGCAAAAGAGTATGGGCCGAGACGCTTTTCGCCTTTGTCACCGTGACCACCCTGGTGTCGATGCTATATCGGCTGCGCGGCATTGGGTTTATCGAACGCAATTTGGCAGTGGTGGCGGCGGTGCTTTTTTTGTACCTGCCGGCATTTTTGCTGTGGCGACAAGGACACGAGCTGGATCAGTACGGGCTGCGGCTTAAGCCGCTTGGCCGAGGGCTTGTTTTCTATGGGCTGGCGGTCGTCATTGTCGTCCCGAGCTTTACGCTGGGCTATGCACTTTATGTGCGGCGGGTGTGTCCCTGGTTCAGCATGCAGCTTGTGCATGCCTTCGGAAAAGCGTATGCGCTTGGCAAATGGCGCTTGCTTTGTCCGCCGGCGCTTACTCCGGTGCTGCGCCTAGCGCCGGACCTTTTTTTAAGCGCGCTGTCACAGCTTTTGGTAGTGGCGCTGCCCGAGGAATTTTTCTTTCGCGGCTTTGTGCTGGGCCGACTGCGCGAAGTGATGCGAGCCCCCACGGCGCTGCTCCTGACATCGGCGCTGTTCGCCCTGGGGCATTTTTTGGTGACCTTTGCGCCGGCTTCTTTGGCGGTTTTTTTTCCGGGGCTTTTATTTGGACTTTTGCGGCTCGGAACGGGCTCGGTGCTGGCCGGCACGCTGTTTCACGCCACCTGCAATCTGCTCATCGACACCCTGCACCGCAGCTTCGGATAATTGCCTGTTAGAAACCGCCTGAGCCGCCAGTTGTGCAGTCTTTGCATTCGGGTAGATCGGGCTCTTCGTTGCAAATGCTCGGGCAGTAGTTGACGCGTTTAAAAACTTTTATCACTTTGTCGCAGGTTACCGTCTGGCCATCCACGCTCATCTCGCCATAGCCACCCATATCGTAAAACTTGGCGGCGCAGGCTTTCTGGGCGGCAGTGGTGGTTTCCCACTTCGGCAAGGCTGGCAGAGGCTGCGCTTGGCCCGGGGCGGTGTAATCGCCCTTGGTGCAGACTTTGATCATTTCGCAGTCGCTTGGCTGCGGATTTTTGGCATCTCCAGCTTTTAGCGCATAGCAAAGCGTCCAGCGTCCGGCGCAATCCACCGTCAACTTGTTTGGCGACCACGGCTTCGTGGGTATGCCGTTCGCCGGACAGTCTGCGCTGTTGCCGTTAAGTTCTGTAGAGACCGCGCTTGTCACGGTACCGCCGCTCGTAAGAAAGCAGGGCACCACATTCTCTAGGGCCCAAAGACCGGCGGAAAAGCACTCGCAAGCCTCGGCGCCGCTTTGACCGGGAAGCGGCAGCGTATAGCCCACGCAGGCATCCCACTGCACCCCGTCTTCGGTTTGCAGACACTTGGTGGTGCCATCTTGGCAGATTCCCAGACCGCGGTTTTTGCGCAGCCCTGGCCAGCAAGAGGCCGTGGCACCGGGCTCGGTGCAGGGACAGCCTTCGCGGTTCTTGTCATCCGGACACTCTGGCGTGCCGCCGGGAATCATCGGCGGCGGCAACATGCCGCCATCTAGGGCGCAATACATCGGCGGCGGATCCTGGGCCCAAAAGGCATCGCGGTCGATGCTTAGGTCGCGCCGAGGACGTGGCCCGGCAGCGTCTTCTGGCGTTCCGCCATCCAAGTCGCGATCTCCGGCAAGCATTCCTGTGCAGCCGAAAGCGCCAACCGTCAAAATCAGCACACCCAGAGAAACCAGAAGAGAAACCAGCGACGAAAACTTCTCAGGTTTTTTGCGCATGGGCGCACTATAGTCCAGGCGATTGATTTGGCAAACCGTCTCGCCGCGCTTGGCAAAAGCTCCAGTTCTAGGGGCTGAGGATGCGCACGCTGCGCGGATTTACGGCCAGGTTTTCTCCGCTCACCATTCCGCCCAAAAGCTCGTCCTTAAGAAGAGAAGCCGGCAGGCCGCTAATGGTTTTTGGCAAATCGCTGCGGTTTAGGACCACGTATACGGTATCGCTGCCATCGGTCATCTTATACGCCCACGTATCGCCCGTGACCGCAATCGTGCTGCGCCGGCCGCGGCGCAAAGCCGAATGGTTTTTGCGAATCGCGCCGAGCTGCTTGATCAAGTTCAAAAGTTCCTGCTGGCCGGAGGTATAGGTCTCGCTTTGCCAATTCATAAATCGCCGGTTGTCCGGATCTCCGGCCCCGGGCATGCCGATTTCGTCTCCGTAATACAGCAAAGGAACGCCGCGGTTTGTCCACAAAAGCGCCATGGCCAGACCCAGCCGCTCATAGGCTTCGATCTCGGCGACGAGTGCCGGCCGACCGGCATCAAAATTGCGGTCCTTGCCGTCCGCCCAAGAGTCATTCCAAAGTGGCGCATTCTGCGCAAAATGGATGCTGCGCGGCACATCGTGATTGCCAAGAAACGTCGACATCAGTCCGCTTCCGTACTGTTTGTCGTTCTGGTCCATAAATTTCGCCAGGTCTTGCAGACTGTTCTTTCGCAACAAAAGCGCATCGATGACTGCGCCACGCAGCGGAAAGTCAAACTGCCCATCGAGCATTTGACACGGATCGACAAAGCCTTTGATAAGGTCTACTTTGCCGGTATAGGTCTCACCGACAAGATAGACGTGCTGCTTGGTGCTGGGTTCGACCTCTTTGCGCAGCCGCGTGCGCAGCTCGGTCAGCCACGAAACTTCGATGTGCTTGACCGCATCCAGACGAAACCCGTCGGCGCCGCTTTGGGTCAGCCACTGCAAAGCATTTGTCACCGAGTACTCACGCGCCGCGGTATTTGCAAAATTGAAATCGGGCAGATAGTCAGTAAACCAGCAGACTTTGGCTTTGTCTCCCTCCCAAGGACAGGCTGCAGAGCCGCACAAACACTGCGCTCCACCTTCCAAATCGAGCGGGTTAAACCAACCATCTTTGGAATCCATGTGCGCCTTGTAAATCGGCGAATCCTTGTGCACGTGGTTCATGGCGTAGTCGATAAGAACTTTGATTCCGGCTTTGTGCGCTTCGCGTATCAGATCTTTCCATTCGTCGGATGTGCCAAAGCGCGCCTCGGGTTTGTTCAGGTCGCGCGGCCAGTAACCGTGATACGCGGTGTAAAGGTGAGAATCATCGCCCATGCCGCGGCCGGAATTATCCGTTTGATCGACTGGAACGGTCAGCCACAAAGCATTGACCCCAAGCTGCGTAAAGTAGCCGTCTTTAATCTTCTGCGTGACCCCGGCCCAGTCGCCGCCCTGCCAGTTCACCGATGGATCAATTCCTGCCTGCATCGAAGGATTGTCGTTGCCGAGGTTGCCGTTTGAAAACCGATCGACAAAGACAAAATAAAGGACCGCATCTCGCCAATCGTAGCCGCCGCCATCGGTCAAAAGATCGCAAGCGGAATTGCATGTATAGCTTGTGCAAGTCGTACCTGCCAAAATCGAATTGCTGCCGCCGTTTCCATCGGATTCACCGACGGGATTGTCCGGATCGGAAAGCCAGGTTCCAGGGTCCGCTTTGTCTTTTTGAATGAAAAACTTGTACAGGGTTTTGTTTTGCCAGGGGACATCTACAGTGGCGCTCCAGGCCTTGCCGTCAAAGCGCATGACATCGCCCGCTGTCCAGGCATCGGGGCGGTAATTGCCGCGCACTTCGACGCGGTATTCATCCCCCAAAGAGGGCATGGCATCTGTGCCGTGATAATAGAATTCGTGCGCGCACAGGCGCCGCGCTTCCTCGCACATCGGCGTCACCGGCATGTCGCCCGAGCCGGAACCCGAGCCGGAACCCGAACCCGAACCCGAACCCGAGCCGTATCCCATTCCCGGCGGACGAGGTCCCGGATCAAACGGATCGTCGGGAGTTCCCATCGGCATCGTGCCGCTCGTGCAGGCCCCAATCAATAAAAACGGGACGGCGATCCATACGGCATAACGCGACATGGCGGCACCATAGCGCGCTCTGGCCGGTCAAGGAAGGCGCCAAGACCGGCTATTTGTTTTGGCGGTGCAGGTCGTACTGCATAAAGGCGGCCCACACCAGGGCATGACGAATGGCGCCTTCGCCGAGCAAGCGCGGCACTGCGGCCAAAGGCTTTAGGACGACGGCGATGTCTTCCATATCATCCAGCGCTTGCGCCTCCGCTGGCACGGCATTTTCGGCCAGCACGGTGTAGCAGCGGTTGCTTTGCAAAGCCGGATTGGGATCGACGTGGCCGAGCAACGTAAATTTGGCAGCGGTGTAGCCGGTTTCCTCGCGCAGCTCGCGCTCGGCGGCGGCCACCGGATTTTCGCCGGCGTCGATCATGCCGCCGGGAATTTCCAGCGTGACTTCGCCGCGGCCAAAGCGATACTGCTCAATCAGCACCACCTGCGCATCCGCGGTGATGGCCACGACATTGACCCAGTCCGCGCCTTCTAGCACGACAAAGTCGTGCGCCGCGGCTGTGCGCGGCGATACGCAGCGATCCATGCGCAGCCGAAAAATTCGATAGTCGGCCACCGCTTGCGAAGCAATTCGCTGCCAGGGCCGCACCCGCCGGGCTTTTGAAAAATCGCTCATGCGCTTGCCGACCTACTTATTGGCAGTGGTGGAATTCAGACGCGGCGCAGACGGCGCAGCAGGTGGCCCCGGCGGCGGCAAAGGCGGCGCCGCGGTCAAGCCGGTGGGAACCGACTGAAAAGCGACCAAAGCTTCGACGACGCTATCTTGCAGGCGCTTGGCGGCGGCTCCGTCTTCGTGATCATTGATAAGAACGGCAAAGGCAAGCGGAGCGCGCATGGCCGCGGCAGTGGCCAAGGGCGCGCCAGCATAGCCCGACAGACACGAGACGCCATTAAGCGTGCCGGTTTTGGCGCGTACATAGCGTTCGGCAATGCTGCCGGACATGCGATGAAAGATGGTGCCATCGGCGCCGGCCAAAGCCAGCGAAGCGACGAAGTCAGCGCTGAAGCGAAAATCGCGAAACGCGGCGCGCAAAAGCGTCACGACCTGCGCCGGAGTAAACCGATTCGAGTCATAAAGTCCCGAACCGTTCTGCATTTGGTACTTGCCCGGTAAAATGCCCAGGCCTTCCAAATAGCGGCTGACCGCCTGCAGACCTTTCTGCCAAGAACCCGGCCGGCCCGAGCTGTCCGCGCCCAGGCTTTTTAGCACTTGTTCGGCCATGAAGTTATTTGAGCGCTTGTTGATATCGCGCACCAGCACCCCAAGCGACGGCGAATAGTGAAAATCCAGCAGTTGTGCCGACGGCGGCGCGGTTCCATGGCTGGGTTTGCCGCCCACCGCAATGCCGCGGCGGGTCAAAAGTTCATAAAGCGTCCAGGCGGCATATAAATCCGGATGAGCGACGCGCTTATTAAATTCCTGACCGCTGTCGCCAAGCTTGATGGTGCCGCGCACGCGTATCAGGGTGTGCTCGCGCCCCGGCGGAGCGTCTTTTTCTTCCTGGCTGTCCACGACCAGGCTGGCGCGACCGCCGTGCACGGTGCGGGTTTCGTTGCTCAGCACAAAATACGGCGACGGCGGTTCCAAAATGATGCGGGCCGGTTGGCCCTCGGCCGGGCCCGGATACACATGCACGCCGACCGCGTTATAGTTCAGCGAGACGGCCCCTTGCGGCGCGCGATAGGCGCGGTCTTCATTTTTCTGCTCGAAGGCCGGCGCCACACGCTGTTCGTCAAAAAACACGTCGTCGATATAAATATCGCCTTTGATGCGCTTGATGCCGCGCGCTTGCAGCTCTGAGGTTAGGCGCCACAAATCCTCGGTGGACAGCGCCGGGTCGCCATAGCCGCGCAGGTATAAATTTTTGTATTCGCTGTGATCGCGATCGCGTTCGCCGTAAAGCGCGGTCTTAAAACGATATTCCGGGCCCAAAAGCGCCAATGCCGACGCCGTGGTGAAAAGCTTGACGTTGCTGGCGATGTTAAACGGCGTGCTGTCGCTGCGACCGTAAAGCAGCCGTCCGCTATCGACATCCAAAACGGCAATGCCAACGCGTGCTCGATCGCCCATAAGCTGCTGCTGCAAAGAATCAATGCGTTCGCCCAGCCAGCGCACACGCAAAACCGGATCGGCGGGCGGCGGCGTCAGCGGCGATACATTGATCGCAGCCGATTCTTTGCCAGTAGGGCCCGGGCCGGCCGGTTCTCCTTCGGCTGGGCCAGCGGTCGAACTGGCGGCTGGGCCGGCGGGCGGCAAAGGGCCCGCAGCCGCGGGAGAAGGCGCCGGCAAAGGCACCGCAGAATTCTGCGCCAGCCAGAAAACTGGCTGATTGGTCAAAGCCGGTTTAGCGTGAGCCAGTTTGATCCATGCGAGCAGTACGCACGCCAGCAGCAAAGTGGCAGGGCCCGCGCGAAGAACTTGCGCAAAACGTGCAAGCATATCGGCAGACTAACAGAATTTTTGGTTGGTTGCCGAGTCTGCTATGGGCGGGCTTCACTTTGCTCATCGCTTTTTACCAAAGCGGCTGCGTGCGGCAACGGGTGCCGCCCGAAGAGCTTGTGGTGCTTATCGAAAGTCCGCCGCGCAATATAGACCCGCGTTACACCACGACTTCGATCGATTACAAATTGGCTTTTTTGGCGTATGCGCGGCTTATCGACGTCGATACCGACACCCTGGAACCGCGCCACGATTTGGCCGAGGACGTCGTGGCCTTGCCGTCTTCGGGCCCGATTGGCCCTGACAACCCGCTGCGCTATGAAATCACTCTGCGCACGGCGCATTTTTCCGACGGCAGTCCGGTTACCGCCGACGATGTCGTTTATACGCTGGAACGGCTGCTTGACGCCAAAACCGGCAGCTCCAGTTTGCGCCGGCGTTTTGACGAATGCGGCCTAATACGGCCGGTACAGGTGCTTTCCCCGCGCAAACTGCGTTTTTCTTACGCTCATAGCCACAGCTCGATACTTACCGATTTGGATTTTGGCATCGTCAAGCGCGGCTCATTCGAGCTTCCCAGCGTCGCCGGACTGCCCATCGGGGCCGGTCCCTTTGTACCGATTGGCGAAGCGGGCGAAGTCACCCGTTTTATGCGCAATCCCTACTATTACGGCGGTGCGCCGCCCATGGCGCGGCTGACCGTGCGCGTGGTCCGCGATGCCAATTCGCGACTTTTGTCGCTGGTCGGCGGTTCCGCGGATCTGACGCAAAATACCGTCTCGCCCTTACTATTTGAGGCCGTCAAAAAATGGCAAAAACGGCTGAATATGGAAACCGCTCCGTCGGCGCTACTGTTTTACCTGGGCATGAACGGCGAGGACGAGCGGCTGCGCAAAGTGGAAGTGCGACGGGCGCTTTCGCTGGGCATCGACCGCGAACGCATCGTGCGCACCAAACTGCACGGCGCGGCGCAACTGGCGACAAGCCTTCTACCGCCTTTTCACTGGGCCTATAGCGCGCCGCCGCCCGAGCTGGCAGCTAACATTGCCTACAATCCGGCGCTGGCCAAGCGGCTTTTAGACGAAGCGGGTTATCCGGATCCCGATGGCGACGGTCCCAAACGGCGCTTTACCCTGGTCTATAAAACCTCGACCGATGCGCTGCCCGTGGCCATTGCTCGAGTCATCGCCGCGCAGCTTGCCGAAATCGGCATCGGCGTCGAGCTGCGACCGCTGGAATTTCACATCTTTTTGTCGGACGTAAAAAAGGGCAATTTTCAGCTTTATACGCTGCTGAGCGCCGAAATCGCCGAGCCGAATATGTTTCGCAACTTCTTTCATTCGGCATACGCGCCAACGGCCAAAAACCTGGACGCGGGCATGAATCGCATGCGCTATCGCAATCGCGAAATGGACGCGCTGCTCGATGCCGGACAGGCCGAACCCGACCGCAAAAAGCGTCAGGGCATTTACAAGCAAGTTCAAGCGCTTTTGCTTCGCGATTTGCCGATGCTGCCGCTGTGGCATCCCGACAACGTGGCGGTCATGCGCCGCGGCATCAGCGGGTTTCACATTTGGCCCTCGGCCCAGCTTTCGGGATTGGCCCGCGTTCACAAATAGCCTAGCGCCGGCTGTAAAACCGTCGCGCCGGCCGTGCTATAAGACCAGCCCAAAGAGGCTGTGATGCAAAAGACGGTATCTATTAAGAAGACAGCGGTGGTGCTTTTGAGCGGCGGCTTGGATTCCGCCACCGTCTTGGCCATCGCGCTGAAAAAAGGCTATACGGTCCACGCTCTGTCTTTTCGCTATGCGCAGCGCCACGAGCACGAGCTTGCAGCGGCGCGCGCCCTGGCCGCCCGCCACGAAGTTCACAAGCATTGCATCATCGATTTGGGCGCGGGACTTTCGCAAATTGGCGGCTCGGCCCTGACTGCCGACATTGCCGTGCCCAAAGCGCGCAGCGCCGCCGAAATCGGCACGGGCATTCCGGTGACCTATGTGCCCGCGCGCAACACTATCTTTTTATCGTTTGCGCTGGCTTATGCCGAGGTTCAGGGCGCCTTTGACATCTTTTTGGGCATCAATGCGCTCGATTACAGCGGTTATCCCGATTGCCGTCCCGAATATCTGGATGCATTTGCCAACTTGGCCAACTTGGCGACGCGCGCCGGGGTGGAGGGACCGCAGCGTTTTGTTCTGCACGCGCCGCTGCTTCATCTAAGCAAAGCCGAAATCATTCGCACCGGCATCGAGCTTGGCGTCGATTATGCGCTGACCCGCTCTTGTTACGATCCCGACCCGGACGGTCGCGCCTGTGGCGGCTGCGATGCCTGCCTTTTGCGTCGCGAAGGCTTTCGCCAAAACCAGCTTCGCGATCCGGCCCCCTAGCACGCTTCGCAGCGCTTATTCGTAGCGCAGAGCATCGATGGGGTCGAGCCGAGCGGCCTTGCGCGCCGGATAAAATCCGAAGAGCACGCCGATGGCCACCGAGACGCCAAAGCCGAGCGCCATCCAAAACGGCGACAAATCCACCTGCGCACCGCCGCCAAGTCGCGCCAGTAAATGCGCCCCAAGCATGCCAAGCGCGATGCCCAAAAGTCCGCCAGCGACGGAAAGCACGATGGCTTCGACCAGAAATTGCAGCAGGATGTCGCGTTCGCGCGCGCCAATCGCCAGGCGTATGCCGATTTCGCGCGTGCGCTCGGTCACCGAGACCAGCATGATGTTCATGATGCCGATGCCACCGACTAAAAGCGACACGGCGGCGACGTTGCGCAGCATGCCGGTTTGCGTCTCGACAATGCGCTGCTGGGTTTGCAAGAGCTCGGAAAGATTGCGAATGCTAAAATCGTTGTCCTGCTCGTCGCCAAGCCGATGCCGCTGGCGCAGAATCTGCGACACTTCGCGCTCGGCTTCGGGCAGGTCGGCTTCGGAAGTAGCGGCGACCATGATGGTGCTGACGTGCTGGCGATTCTGATTCAAAATGCGCGTGCGCAAAGTCAAAGACGGCACCAGCAGCATGTCGTCTTGATCCGTGCCCATCGCCGATTGGCCTTTGGAGCTTAAAAGGCCGATGACTTCGCAGGGCATCTGCTTGACGCGAATGTTTTCGCCAATCGGGTCGCGGTCGCCAAATAGATTTTGCGCCACGGTCTGCCCCAAAACGCACACTTTGGCGCCCGTGTCGTTTTCGGCGAATGTGAAAAAACGGCCGCGCTCTACAGTCCAGTCGCGAATCAAAATGTATTCGGGCGTGGTGCCGATAATCTGCGTCGACCAGTTGAGGTTGGCGCTGATGATTTGGCCATTTGTGCGATCGACGGGAACCGCGTAGCGAATCGCTTTGCCTTCTTTTAGCGCCTCGATGTCGTCGCGCATCAGCGGCCGCCCGGTGCCGGCGCCGCCGGCAAAGCCGCCCTGGACCGAGCTGCCCGGCACGACCATCAGCATCGCCGAACCCATCGAGGCGATTTGCGCGGCAATCAGTTTGCGCGCCCCCTCGCCGATGACCACGGTCGTAATCAGCGCCGCCACGCCAATGATGACGCCGAGTGCCGTCAGCGCGGATCGCAAGCGGTTGCGCTGCAGGGCGCGCAAAGCCAGACGCAAAGCCATCAGCACCATAAAAAGGAAGATATCACGCCGCGCGGCGGCGCCCGCAATGTGCTCTATAATCGGTTCAAATTCGTGCGGCGCTTGGCGTGCATATCGATTGGATTGCTTGTGCTACTGGGGGCACTTTTGCCCGCTTTGCCCAAGTATGTCTGCACGGAAATGGGCGGAGCGCACCTCTTACATCCCTGCTGCGTGGACGAACCGCAAGTCAGCGCTGCAAAGGAACATGCCGCGTGGGAAAGTCCGCGCTGCTGCCAAGCGACTTCGCCTTTTGCTCTAAGACCCAGTGCTCCGGCAGATAGCTATCGAGTGCGCTGCACTCCGATTTCAAGCGCGCATTCCATCATTGGTGAAGCGGTGCCGGTCGGTGTTGACTGGCCAGCGCTTTTTTCGCTGCGACAGCGGCCGGCGCGTGGCGATCCCGCGCCGTTTGGCTGCGCACACAAAGGTTTTTACGCACGATGCGTCCTGCGCATCTAGACCTTCGCTGGCGTTTCTGAGTGTCGCACTCGAACCACTGGCGGAGGAAGACGAATGTGTAGGAACATCCTTGCCTTTTGCGCCCTGCTTTGCGTCGCGCTCGGCCTCGGCCAAACGCACGCCGCAGAGCTTGGCAAAAAAGCATTTGGCCTGGAAGATCTGCAGACCGCGCTTGAACAAGAGAACCCTCTTTTAAAAAGCCGGCGCGCCGAGGTTTTGGTCGCGCGGGAACGTGCGGCGCAGGCCGGTGCTGGTTCCGACCCCATGCTGGCTACAGGCCTGCTTTTTTTCGGCTATGTCATGCCGCACTTTGGAACGACGGCGCGTGCCGTATCCGCCCAAGTGTACCATTCGCCGCCTCAAGGTGAAAAATCCGCAAAACGAACTAAAAACCGAAATGTACGCCGATGTGCTGATTCAAAGCTACGCCCTGCAGTGGGTTTCCGAAGTCGCCGAAATCGCCACAATCGGCGGCGCCATCAAGCAATATCAGGTCACCGTCGATCCCAATCAGCTACAGGCGTACAAACTTAGGGCTTGATGCCAAAACCGGAGTGTTCATGCTGCTATTTCTGGATCCGGCCTATAAAGACGCGCAGGAAAATGGCACGCTCGTCAGCCGTGCCGACCTTTGCGAAGCCATTGTGCAGGGCACGGTCAAGCGCGTGCGGCCTAAAGCGATGACCGTCTGTGCGGTGCTGCTCGGGCTTTTGCCGATTCTGTGGGCCAGCGGCCCCGGCGCGGACATTGCCAAGCGCATTGCCGCGCCAATGATTGGCGGGCTTTTGACTTCCTTGGCGCTTGAATTGCTCGTCTATCCAGACATCTACCTGCTATGGAAAAACCGCCACTTGGTACAGGAAGAAATGTGATGAGCGAAACAAACTGCCATCATTGCCAATCTCACGCGGCAAAATCGCCGGAGGCGGCAACGGACCACTCCGCAAAAAGCGCCGATCCTACGGCCATCTATCTTTGTCCGATGCACGCGGAAGTACGGCGAGTCGGCCCGGGCGACTGTCCGCTTTGCGGCATGGCGCTGGAACGCGAAGCTCCAAGTCTTAGCGATTCGCCCGAGGCGCATTCCGAACTATCCGACCTGACCCGCCGCTTTTGGCTGAGCGCCGGCCTGGCCATTCCGCTTTTGTGGCTGGCCATGTCCGACATGCTGCCTCAAAGCGGCGGGCTCGGCGAACTAAGCGCCAGCCGGCGCGGCTTTATGCAATTTGTGCTTTCGACGCCGATTGTTTTATGGGGCGGCTGGCCATTTTTTGGACGCGGCGCCGCATCCATCGCCAATCGCCGCTTGAACATGTACACCCTTATCGCCATCGGCACCGGCACCGCGTATCTGTACAGCATTTTCGCGCTGCTTTTTCCCGACGCGCTGCTCAAAGCCTTTGGCAGCCATCACGGCCTGCCGCCGCTTTATTTCGAATCTGCGGCAGTCATCGTGACCCTGGTGCTTTTGGGGCAGATGCTGGAGCTGCGGGCGCGAAATGCCACTTCGACGGCGATACGCGCGCTACTGGGGCTATCGGCCAAGACCGCGCGCCGCTGTAACCAGGACGGCACGGAAACCGATATTGCGCTCGAAGAAGTGCAGCTTGGCGATCGCTTGCGCGTGCGGCCCGGCGAAAAAATTCCCGTGGATGGCCAAGTTCTGGAAGGAAGCAGCTTGGTCGATGAATCGATGCTGACCGGAGAACCGCTGCCAAACGCCAAAAAGCCGGGCAGTTGGCTGTGCGGCGGCACGCAAAATGGCACAGGCAGCCTGATCATGAATGCCGAGCGCATTGGCCAAAACACGCTGCTTGCGCACATCGTGGCGACGGTCAAAGAAGCCCAGCGCAGCCGCGCGCCGATTCAGCGGCTGGCCGATACCGTCGCTGCTTATTTCGTGCCGGTGGTCACTATCGTGGCGCTTTTGACGTTTGTGATTTGGGCGCTTTTGGGCCCCGAGCCGCGTCTAACCCACGCGCTTGGCAACGCCGTCGCCGTTTTGCTGATCGCTTGTCCGTGTGCGCTTGGCCTAGCGACGCCGATGTCCATTTTAGTGGCCAGCGGACGCGGCGCGCAAATGGGCGTGCTTTTCAAATCCGCCGAGGCGCTGGAGCGGCTGGCCAAGGTCGACACATTGGTCCTTGATAAGACCGGAACGTTGACGCAAGGCAAACCGCGCATCGTTGAAATCTATGCCGCGCCGAGCTTTGAAGAAAATCAACTGTTGCGGCTGGCGGCAAGCCTCGGCCAAGCCAGCGAACATCCGCTTTCCGCGGCGATCGTCGCCGCTGCCAAACAGCGCGGTCTCAGCTTTTCCGCACTGCGCGATTTTCAGACGATCGGCGGCCGCGGAGTGCGCGGAATCGTCGAGGAACAAACGGTGCTATTGGGCAATCAAGCGCTGCTCGAAAAAGAAAGCATCGCCGTGGCCGAGCTTGTGCAGCAAGCCGAAACCCGCAAGGCCGCCGCAGTCATTTTTGTGGCCATCGGCGGACGCGCTGCCGGGCTTTTTTTCGTCGCCGATCCTATCAAAGAATCGGCGAAAGCGGCGCTTTTGGCGCTGCGCGCGGACGGGCTGCGAATTCTGATGCTGACTGGCGATCGGCGCGCGGCGGCTCTCGAAGTCGCGCAAAAACTCGACATTGCGCCGGCGGATGTGCATGCCGAGGTGCTGCCGACGGACAAAAGCGCGCTGATTGCGCGCCTGCGGCAAAACGGCCAGGTGGTGGCGATGGCCGGTGACGGCATCAACGACGCCCCGGCCCTGGCCACCGCCGACGTCGGCATCGCCATGAGCAGCGGCACCGACATCGCCATTTCCAGCGCGCAGATTACGCTGCTACACGGCGACTTAGGCGGCCTGGTGCGCGCTCGGCAACTAAGCCGCGCGACCCTGCGCAATATTCGGCAAAATTTGTTTCTGGCGTTTTTCTACAATGGGCTGGCCGTGCCCATCGCCGCTGGCGTTTTGTATCCGGTTGCGGGAATTTTGTTACACCCCATGCTGGCCAGCGCGGCAATGAGCGTCAGCTCTTTATCGGTCATCGTCAACGCGCTGCGCCTGCGCAGCTTCGCGGGGCGAGGTCCCTGATGAAACGCATCACTATTTAGGTATAATTGCTTCTAAGCTTTGCCGTTTCGTCGGGGGACAGGCCGAATACCGAGAGAACCGTGGCAGATATCCAACAGATCGGCGCATATAAGGTCACCCGCCTTATCGGCAAGGGTGGAATGGGGCGGGTCTACGAAGCGATCAACGAGCAGATTCAGCGTCGAGTCGCGATCAAGATCTTACATTCTCAGTTCGCGGAAAATCCGCTGGTCGTTCAGCGCTTTTTGAACGAAGCGCGCGCCGTCAACATCGTCAAGCATCGTTGTTTGGTCGATATTTATGAGTTCGGCCAGCTTGAAGATGGCAGCGCCTACATCGTCATGGAGTATCTGGACGGAGATACGCTGCACGAACGGCTGTGGAAGCAAGGCGGCAAGCTGCCAATGGACATGGCGGTGCGCTATGCGCGGCAGATTGCACTGGCGCTGGCCGCAGCCCATGCCAAGGGAATCATTCATCGCGACCTAAAGCCTGCCAACATCATGCTCGTGGAAGATCCGGAAACCGGCAGCCATGACTGGATCAAAGTGCTGGATTTTGGGCTGGCCCGCGTGCACGAACCTTCGGAAGGCGGACGACTGACCCAAACCGGCGTGGTCATGGGCACCCCCGCGTACATGTCGCCCGAGCAAGTGCGCAGCGCCCGTTCGGTGGTGGACCGCAGCGACGTGTACACACTGGGCGTCATTTTGTACGAGATGCTCTCGGGGCAAAAGCCGTTCGTCTCGTCAAGCGATGCCGAGATGATGTTTATGCACATGTCTACCGCGGCCCCATCTCTTTCGGAGGTCGCGCCCGAGATGCCCCAAGCGCTTGTCGATCTATTGGCGCGCATGCTTTCGAAAAATCCCGCCGAGCGTCCCGCCGCCACGATCGTGGCCAGCACGCTGGCGCGCCTTGTGGGTGTCGCAACTTCGACCGCCATGCCGGTGATTTCGCCCGATCACTCCAAAATCACCGGATCCGGTCCTATCGACTTTGCCGATACGCAGCCCTTAAATACCGGCGCGGTTTTGGCGACGGTGGCGACACCCGGCGCCGAAGTTGCGACCGCTTTGGCCAAGGCAAGTCTTGCCGAGCCACGCAGCCGGCGAATCTATCTGCTGATTGGCGCCGTTCTGCTTTTAACACTGGCCGGCGGCGGCCTGTTTTTGCTTTTGCACAGCGGCCATTTGCTGGAAGGCGAACGGGTCAACTGGACGATTCGCAGCGTGCCAAGCGGCGCCCAGGTTATTGGCGAAGATGGACACATTCTGGGCATCACGCCGTTTAGCAGCCAGCCCGCCAAGCGGCCGGGTGCACAGACGCTCATTCTGCGCAAAAACGGCTACCAAGAAGCGCGGGTGACCTGCGAAAGCAACGCCGACTGCGAACGCGAAACCATGCTGCTCGTTCCTCCCGCGCCAAGCGAGCCCAAAACCCCCGCGATAGCTCGTCCCGATGCGGAATCTGTCAAAGAGGGCAGCGATAAGAACACAGACGGAAAACCCGCAAAACCCGAGGGCGGCAAGAAAAAAAGCGGCAAAAAGAGCAAGAAAGCCAAGACTCCCGATTCGGCTTCCTAGAGCGCCCTGGCGCTTTCAGACATTACGCCAGAGCGGAGCGCAGCTCGCTTAGGCCAAGTTCCTTGAGCTTCTCGGCCATGCGCACGTCACAGTGCGTCAGAGTCATACAAATGCGTTCCTCGAACATGAGCACCGACAACAGACGTTGTCCAACCTGGGCCGGTCCCAAAGACGGCGGAAAAATGTTCGCGATGCGCAGGTCTCCGTACTCCGTCAAAATGGGCAGGCGACCCAGATTGGTGATGGAAAGGTCGTAAGTGAATTGGCTGCGCATGCGCAGATTCAGTCGAGTCAGCCAGCCAAGGATGGGATTGGGAATTCGCGCGGCAAAGCGTTTGATTTGCCACCACATTTCAAAAGGTTCGAAACTGTCGATCTGTTCGCTGAGCTTTTGCCTATACGTTCGCGCGACGTTCCAAAATCCATGCTTGAGATCACAGTCCACCGCGGTTTGCAAAAGCGACATGTAGTTGCCAAACGCTGCCGGTCCTAACTGGGCAATACGACCGCGCAGATTGACTGGCGTCTCGACGCGGCGCATTGACGAGCTTGGGTCGAGCCTCGCACAAGCGCGCAAAAACGCCGTGCTGATGGCCGCTTGTATGGTTGTACTTTCTTGGCGGCTGCGCTGACACAACGCCGCGCTCTCTTTTGCATCCAGTGCAAAAAATAGGATTCCGTGTGGTCCTGCTTGCGCCGAGGGCTGTAGACCGCGCCGCGAATGGGAAGCAGGCTTTCGCCGCGGTAGCTGCTTGGGAGCCGCTGGCAGCAAATCTTCCAGTGGCGGAAACTGCGCCGGCGGAGGCGGTGCCGAATTTGGATCGCCAAGTTGCCAAAGCAGCTCCAGCAAAAATCCTATCCCCGTGACTCCATCGGCGATGAGGTGATTGGAAACAATGACCAAATCGGAATGATGCGCACAGCGAATTAACACAAATCGAACAAGGGGCCCGATTTGAAAAGAAAAAGGACGGGCGATCTCTTCGATGCTGACTGTTTGCCAGCGGTCCTCTGCCGCGTTTTCGAGTACGGTCAGCGGAAAATCCGGAACTCCATCGGTCACAAAGGAGCCGCCAAGTCCGCGCAAACCTTCGACGCGCACGCACAGCTCTGGATGGCGTTTTTGCACACGCACAAGCGCCGCTTGGAGTCTTTCGACAGAAAATGTGCCGAGGATACGCACCGTGATCGTACCAGTGCTTTGATACACATTCTCAATGCTGCAAATCATTCGTTCCAATTGAGTGAGCGGACGACGCATGACAGACCTCATAACCCTAAGAGGGTGTCCCAAAAGCTACTGCGCGTCCCAATCACGAGGCCGTCCGTGCTCAATAATACCTTGGGCCGGTAGGCTGCTCCGCGCGGTCGTCCTCGCGCTTGGGCCTGCTCGCTACGCTTTTTAGACACCCTCTAAGATGAAAAAAACAGATTCGAAAGTTGCAGCTAGAGCACCAAGTACAAATGACTTGGGACTGCATTCTGCATTCACAAATACCCTCCGATATTATCACGACATCTGCGTGCCGATTTTGTACGAAAAGCCGCCGCGCGCTTCCAGCGTGAGACCCTGACAAATGCCGCCGATTGTCTACTGGTGGCATTTTTGACGATAACGACCCTGTCTTGTGTCGTGCAAGAGCTTGGCAATTGGGATGATGTGTAGAAAAACTGCTTTTTCCACGAATTCACCACCGACGTGATAGCATGGGGCGTCATGTTTGCGGCATTCGCCGATTTCCAAATCGCAAAATCCCCTCCCTCCTTTGGCTGGACCCGCGGCAGTGCCGCGACTGCGCAGGCCCTGGTCGGACTTTTCGAGGTTCGCTTTTCATGTCACGCGCGTTTTTGCATCTATCGATCGGCGTAGGGCTTTTGACTGTCTTTGGCAGCTGCGTGCCAAGCAGCGTGACTGCGCAATTTGCGCAGCAAGACAAACGAATGCAAAGCCTTCAGCAGCAGATTGCTGACGCCGCAAAGGAGCTACAGCGCGTACAACTTCGGCAAGAAAATGAAGAGCGCGCCCGCTGGAGCCAACAGCTTTGCAAAAATACCCAGGTCGCGGATTTTCTGACGGAACTACAGGCGGGCATTCCGGAAAACTGCACAGCGGGCTCAAACGAAGGCGCCCTCTTGTTTATGAACAGTCAGGCCTATGCGATTTCGAATTTGTGGCCCAAAGAAGAAATTGCCGACCTGCATCCGGCGCGCATGGGGCAGATTCGCGACTTGCTCGATCCGTTTCAGATTTATCCCTCTACGCGCTACATCATCCTGGTGCAGCCCGAAGCCGAAAACGAGCGCGCGCGCAACAAAGCGCAGGATCTGGGCGCTGCCTTAAAAGGCCTTTTGCTCAGCGAATGGAACGCGCCGCTTGATGCGCGAGCGCAAACGCGAGCCTCGGTACGTCCGCGCGAGCTGCGCGTTCTTGGACCGTATCCGCTGCCTTGTCGACTGCGTAACGAGGTCAGCAAGCGCTATAACGGGCCCATGGACAAAGCCCTGCACGGTGAACCGCCAGAGGGCAAGTCGCGCATTCGCATCTGGCTGTTTCGTACCAACTGTTAACCGAAAACAACGGGATTTCGCACATGACGACCTTCATTTGCTCAATTCGTCGCGCCGCGCCGCTTCTGGTTTGCGTGCTGGGCCTATGGCCAGCGCCGGCGCTGGCCGATGGGCCGGCGATTCATCTTTGGGGCTTTCAGCGCGGATGTCAAAGGCTGCCGGAAATGGACAAGCAAGTCGAAAAGAAGCTGTTTCATGAAGGCAAAAATATTGGCCTTTTGGCAGCGCCGGACGGCGGATCTTTGCCGGCCTGCACGGGCGAAGACTGTGCCAAGGCTTTTCGCGCTGCTTGCTCGACCGCAAAGGGCCGGGTGCTCGGCGGACAAGTCGTGCAAAGCAAGGACCTTATCAAAGTTCGGCTCTGGCTTTATGACCTTGGCACCGGACAAACTGCCTATCAGGACGACTTTTGCCAGTCGTGTAACCTGATCTCGGCGCTGACGAACCAAGCCCGCGCCCTTCTCGACAATCCGCAGTTTGGCGCGGCGCCCGACGCCAAACCCAGCTATTGCGCAAATCCGCCGCCGCCGTCGCCGGCAGCCTCGGGCCCGGTCTTTCTAAACGTTTCGGGTGGCTCTGAGCGTCAGCAAAAAGCGCTGACTTCTACCTTAAAAGCCCAATTCGAAGCCCTGGAGCGACCGCTTTACGTCGGCGTGACCGCCCAAGCCGCTTCGAGCCCAAATGCGCGAACGCTTGGCGCGGAAATTCAGAAAGACGGCAAGGTGCTGGTGTCGATGGCGGATGCGCGCGATCAACGCGATGCGCGAACCGTCGAGTGTCGCGGCTGCGATTTCGAGGCGCTGGCCGCGCAGGTCAAGCAGGCGGTTGCGGACTTACTGGACCGCTGCTTGAGCGCCCAGTGCGCCGCGGCCTTGACAGCGGCGCCGCCCGTCGGCGCCTGCGATGCGTTTTCGAGCGAAGTCTGCACGAGTTCGGCGCTGGATGCGCTTTTTCACCCCGCTTCACCGGCGGCGCCGACGGGGCGATATATAGATCCCGGCTCGGCCAAGCTGCTGCTTGGCTTAAGCTGGGGGGCGACCGCGGCCACGCTAGCGACCGGCGCTTTGTTGCGCGGCCTCAGCGGCACGTCTGCCGGCGATTACCGCGATCGCAACGGCGTGCTGATTAGCAACCACTTGGATGCTCCTGGCTATGCGGTGCTGGGCGTCGGCATCGGCCTATTGCTGGGCGTCGCCGTTCCCACGACCTTATGGGTGAAATCGGCCAGCGCTCGCCCGAGCTCCGCTGAATCGAGTTCGTCCGCTCAATCTCTGCTGCGCTGCCCGCTGTAGAACCATCTATCGAGTTTCCGGAGGTTTTCGATGCACCGTGCTTCTATCTTGCTTGCTTCGCTATTTCTTTTCGGCGCCTGCAATGGCCAACTTGAACAAGCGCACATCGAGGGCGTGGATGCTTCCATAAAGCCCCAAGACGGCGGCGACATGAAAATTCCCGATCCTCCCTGCGCCCCAGCCGCCAAAGGGTTAAGTGGTACTCCCATCTCGGGAACTTGTGTGGATTTTTCCAAGCTGACGGATCCGCCCGTGGCTGCAGGATGGAATTTTGGGTTTATACAGGGAAGCTGTTCGTCCTGGCAGATTCAAAATGGAAAGCTTCTTCCCAAGTCGAATAACAAGCAGGGAGATTGCGCATTTACTATGCCCAGCTTAACTGCGGCTGATTATAGTCAGTATGATAGTCTGACTCTTTCCGTCGTACACACCTCAAATATAACAACCGTTGGGGAGACTACAACAATATCGATACCTGTTGTAGTAGGACCACCGCCTGAAAACCAGGTATGGGCGAATACGGCTACAAATGTGAGCAATTTTCGTCAAGTTACAACGGTCACTATGTTCAAGCCACAAATTAACAATTTGGATTTTACTCCCAAATTTACTTTTCGCACACCAACTTCCACTGATCTGTCAGCAGATTGGCAAATTGAATCAATTGTCATCATGGGGAATAAGCAGTAGCTGAGCTGTTCAATAAGCTTCCGATTTCCCTTTACCCGATTCCGCGGCGTGCGGGCTGAACGGTCGATTCAAACATCGACTTTCGAGGATTCTTATGCGGCTTGCTTCTATCTGGCTCGCTGGGTTGCTTTTTGGCAGTGCTTGTAGCAACCCCATGGAACAAAATATTCCGGATGGGTCGGCGGCGTGCCAAGACGCCAGCATGAAAATCCCCGATCCTCCCTGCGCTCCTGCCGCCAAAGGATTAAGCGGCACTCCCATCCCGGGAACTTGTGTGGATTTTTCCAAGCTGACGGATCCGCCCGTGGCTGCAGGATGGAATTTTGGGTTTATACAGGGAAGCTGTTCGTCCTGGCAGATTCAAAATGGAAAACTTAAGCCGAAATCTAATCAAACTCCGGGAGATTGTGCATTTAGTATGCCTCGTTTAACTGCGTCTGATTATAGTCAGTATGATAGTTTGACTCTTTCTATTATACATACATGTAATATCACTACACTCGATGAATTTGCAGCTATATCGATACCGTCAGGGACACCGCCAGAAAAGCAGCTATGGGCAAATACTGATTCAAGCTCGAATGACTTTCGTCAGACCACAACTATTACAGTATCTAAGGCCATACTGAAAAATAAAGATTTTACTCCTAAATTTACTTTTTATAATCCAAATACCGCTGATCTTTCAGCAGACTGGCAAATTGAATCGATTGTCATCATGGGGAATAAGCAGTAGCTGCGCTGTTCAAATTAAGCTTCCGATTTCCCTTTTACCCGAAACCGCGGCGTGCGGGCTGAACGGTCGATTCAAACATCGACTTTCGAGGATTCTTATGCGACTTGCTTCTATCTGGCTCGCTGGGTTGCTCTTTGGCAGTGCTTGCAGCAACCCCATGGAACAAAATATTCAGGATGGGTCGTCGGCCTGCCAAGACGCCAGCATGAAAATCCCCGATCCCCCCTGCGCTCCTGCCGCCAAAGGATTAAGCGGCACTCCCATCTCGGGAACTTGTGTGGATTTTTCCAAGCTGACGGATCCGCCCGTGGCTGCAGGATGGAATTTTGGGTTTATACAGGGAAGCTGTTCGTCCTGGCAGATTCAAAATGGAAAACTTAAGCCGAAATCTAATCAAACTCCGGGAGATTGTGCATTTAGTATGCCTCGTTTAACTGCGTCTGATTATAGTCAGTATGATAGTTTGACTCTTTCTATTATACATACCTCAAATATAACAAATGTTGGCGAAGCCGCGAAGATCTCCGTTCCGGCCGCTACTGCGAGTCCCCCTGAAAAACAACTATGGGCGAATATCGATCCAAGTGCTACTGATTTTCGTCAGATCACAACGATCACAGTATCCACATCTACTCTCAATAATGTGGAATTTACTCCTAAATTTACTTTTCGTGCAGCAAACTCTACTGATATGTCTACAGACTGGCAGATTGAATCGATTGTCATCATGGGGAATAAGCAGTAGCTGAGCTGTTCAGCTTGTAGGAACCCCATGAAAGAAGCGCTTCCTGATGGGTCGTCAAATCATGAATATCATTATGTTCAAGATTTCTCTCGACGATATAGGCTTTTTTCTCTAAATTTACATTTCACACAGCCAAAGCTTTGATCTGTCAGCAGGTTGGCAGATTAAGTCGATCGTAATGATGGGAAATAAGTAGAAGCTTGGACAGGCGCATCAGTTGCTTTCAGCAAATTGGCGACTTCTGCGCTCGTGATTGGCTTATTGAGAAAGGCTTGGCGGATTTGCCGGAAGAAGAAGAAGAAGAGAACGCGGAAAACGGCGCAGGAACGCGTTCGGACGGGAAATTAGTTTTCGATAAACTCGGCGGTTAAGGTACAGGTGTAGGTAAGCCAGGGGGCATCTTCCAGTACTTTGGCAACGCAGCTTATGTTTTTGGCTTCTGGACGAAGGTGCGACATTCCGCCATCATCGCTGACGCCAATGCCAATGAGTGCGTTGGCGATGGCGACCGCCGATGCTGTGCCGCGAATGCTCGTGCAACTGCCGCGCGAAACGTTGTCCGTATAGGCATTGGCAATCGAGCATTTGGTCGACCGCAAGCGAACGGTGACGCCATCATTATCTTCTTGATAGGGAAGATCCGCCTGTATCAGCGCCTGGTACAGCGCGGCCGAGGGCGCGCCGCCGATGGTCTTTGTGGTTTCCGCAGAGGCCACAGCAGAGATGAAAGTGAGGCCCATAATGATGCTTAGGATCGATTTCATTTTTTTCTCCATACACGGGGGATTTGCCTCAGGCCGATTGGTACCTTAGAGGCGAGGATATAACCAGCAAGGGTCCTCCATAGCATGGGCCGCTGACATTGACAAATCGACCCGCCGAAGATGTTTGCAAATTCATTTGCGACCTTCTACTCGATCGAGAAAAAACGTGCTCCCTCTGCTTTGCGCTCTTTCTCGAGAGAGAAACCTGCGGGACTTATAAGATCCAACATCGTCGTCGAGAGTAATGCCCATTCTTAACGTATCAGAAGCATTAGGTTTATCGGGCGCGGGAAGGTTTTGGGAACGATTGATGACGGTGACGATCTGCGCACGCAGCGCTTCGGCTTGCTCCAGCGTCGAAAACACTACGGATTTGCGCTGCGAACCATCAAATACCACCAAGCGATATCCTTGGTTATTCTTATAGGGGCCGAGTGCGCGAGGGCGCTTTCGACGCGATAGGATAGACAGCCAGGTGATGAGCGGTGATTCGCCAGCTGATACTGCCAAGCTGAATGCGGAAAGCGGGCTGACCGGTGACGCCATGGGAATGCTCGGTAGCCTAGATGAGAGGAACGTGGGCGCAATGAACTCGGCGACTACATGAGTACTTACTCCTTCCTGCGTCTCAGTGGCGATGACCTCCGAGTTCGGCTCTGCCGGAAGCGTCGGTTCCGTTGTCTGGTCGTGTCCGCGTGTCGCCTGGGGATCGAGCACGGCGAGTACGCGCTCGGTCTTAGCATGCCGCACGGCTTGCGGCTGAGCATAGTGCCGCGCAGTGGTCGTAAAAGAAGTATGCCCCAGACTTGCAGCAACCATGTCTGATACCGCTCCTTGTTCCATGGCCAGGGTTGCATATAGACCGCGAAGACTATGCGGACATACATTGGGCACGCTGTGGCGCCGGCAAAGCCGAATCAGGATGCTGGCGAGTCGATGTGTCGGTGCCTGGCCAGTCCGCGTCGCGCCAAATAGGAACGGCTCTGCTTGCCTCTGCGCTGCAAGTTGGGACAAGTGCTCGACTAGGACAGTCGGGACGCGAAGGTGGCGGCGGCTTTGCGCCGTCTTTCCGGAATCGATTCACAAAAGTCGGCCGCTATCGTCTACGTCGCGTGCGGTTCTTCCCATGACCTCACTGGCTCGCAATCCCATCAGCAACGCCATAAGAGGAGCCAACGCATCAGTATCCCCACGTTGCAGATCCGCTAGCGCACCCTTCCATGAAGCGACGCGCTTCATCGACGCGCAACTGAGGTTTACCGACCCGAGCGCGGCCGCTGAGCTCTGCGGCGATGGTCTTTGCGAGCTTGCGCTTGAGCTGAAGCGCCTCCCTTTTCGCTGCCCAGGCGGTGGCTGGTACGGTGGCCCGTGCCGTCAATGTGAATGATGCGCCATGTGTCACCTTCTAATTAAGGCCCGAGTACTCGAGCAGGTTCGCGTCGCCGCATGGTATTTCTCCCTTTTAGAATGCGGCGAAGTGCTTGCAGCGGGAAAGGGCCCCGCAACAGAGCAATGATTGCGCAGACTTGGGCGTGGGCGGTCATGAAGCGGCCTTGCAGATCGTGTCAAAATCGCCTTGGAGATCGGCTGCTTGGTATGTCGCCAGAGCAGCCCGGATTGCCGCACGCAGGTGCGGCCCCGTTCGTCCAAGAATCGACTGCTGAGGAAGCGGTTCACGCGCTTGATGGCGTGCTTGGGAGCGGTACGAGTGGAAAGAAAGCGCCCAAGCTTCGTGACGGTGAGCCTGCGACTTGAGAAGGTAGCTGCGACCAGCAGCCCGAGGATAAGTTGGTGACGAATCCACATTCCTTTGAACACGGATGAGCCTGCTTGCACAATACGCGTGGCCGTCATCCTGAAACCGCCTAGGGTCTTCGCAAATCCAGGAAGTAAAAAGGAGACGGCTTTTTTGTCTTCTTTGGCTGCAGAGCTCGCTATCCGCGACGGGCTCAAGTCCCGCCTTCGCAAAGGCTCTGCCGAGCTCTTTGGTCCTTCGGAAGATAGCGGGGATCAGTCAGTGTCCGGCTCCAAAGCCAGGCATTGAGCGAGTCCTCCGAGCCGAAGAGCGGCGGAGGAATACAAGGGTCAGTCCGATGAGCAGGCAGACGAGGAGCCCGCCTTTGCTGCCGGTCCGGCCCGCCATCGCGCACGCGAAGCCCCCCCCAACCAGCCGACAGGTATTGGTTTGGCAGGGATCCGCGACGCAAGCGCCCGATTGGCAGAGCTGGCCGGTTGGACAGCCGGTTACGTCGCAGCTTTGAACGGGGCCGCTACACGGCTCGCTGGGAAGCGCCGAGACGATGCTGGTCAATGCCGGCAGGATCTGATCGGAAGCGTTGACCGGGATGAATGCGTTCGTGCCGCCGGCTGCGGCGATGGCATCGAGCGTGGCGCCCTGGCTGGCGTTGACGCTGACACCAATGACGTAGGTCTTGATGTTTTTGGCCAAAAGCTCGGTCGCGGCTTGCACTGGGTCGCCCCCGCATTCCTCACCCCCGTCGGAAATCAGAATGACCGAGTAGCCGCGGCAACCGGTCGCCGGATCGGTGGTCTGGATGGGGGTGACGTAGTCGTAGAGGGCACCAAGCGCGTCGGCGATGGGGGTGGGACCGGTGCCGCGCAGCTCGCAATCGCCGCCAAGACCGCCGCAATAGTTGCCAGGTATGGACAAGGGGTTGAAATTGGTCTCGCCGCCATCCAGCCACATCAGGTGCTGGCGAACATCGGATTCGAAGCCGACCAGGATGTCCGCGCCGCGCCGTGGACTGCCGCAGGTGCCGGAATAGTTGATACAGCGGTTGGTGCTCGGGGAATCCTCGTGCAGCGTGAGAGCGATGTTGCCACCGCCGCCGTCAACTGGCAGCGACAGCACGCACGACATCGGACTGGCGGAGATTTGACCGGCCGGATTGTCGTAGGTGCAGCAAAATCCTTGGCATTCCATCCACTTGCTGGTCAGACAAGAGCGGTTGAGGCTTTCGTCCTGGTGGTAGCGGCTGAGCGCAAAGTCGAACTCAGGATGGGCGCTGATGAGCTGCGACACCGCGCCCTTGGCGATGAAGAGCTTGGAATCGTTGGCCTGGGCGTCGCCATTCAGATCGATGCCTGGATGATCGTTGGAACCGTCGCCGAACGTCACCGTACCACCAAGCGTTTGCAGCATGGATGCTGAAGAGTCGAGCAAAAGCGCAATGCGAGGTCGTGCAGTGCCACGTGAGCCCTCACAGCTTGGGTCGCCGCTCAAGACTGGGGTGCACATCGGGGGAACACCGCCTTGGCAGGTGGGGATGCTCACTGCGCATGTGCCCTGACCGCAGCTGGCGTTGGCAAAGCCATTGTCGATCACGCCGTCGAAATCGTTGTCGAATCCGTCGCAGACCTCGCCGACGTAGGTACCGTCGATCTGCAATTCACCGCTGTCGCCACCCGTTTGTCCCTGGCAAATGGCGCAGCCACCGCCGAGCGCACCGCGCACGCTGAATGTAGCGCCGGTTCTGATGTCGGAGGTCCGCGATAAAACGCTAACCAGACCGCCACCGCCGCCGCCGCCGCAATCATCACAGGTGCCCGAAAGCTGAGTCCCCGCACACTCGGGAAATTGGGTGGTGTTTTTGTTCGCCGCGTCGCCGCCGATGCCACCGGACGCGGTGACCACTGCGGTGGCACCAATGATGACCTGGTCACCGACGATCAAAATCGAGCCGCCGGCGCCGCCGCCGCCCGAGTCGTTGTTGCTGGCGCAGCCGCGATTGCCATCGGCGTTGAGGGTCCCGCTGAGGGTGAGCGTACCGGTCTGACTGGCATTGACGGCCGCGAGCACGATTCGGCCGCCGCCGCTACCGCCGGTGGTCGGACTGACGCCGAAGCCATCCCCGTCGCGGCAGCCTTTGTCACCGCCTGATGCGCCGAACTCGATCTCCCAGATCGAGTGCTTGTAGGACTGGCCGGCAACGGTGGGCAAGCCGTCAAAGTTCCCGCAGTTGCTGGTACTGACACAGCCATTGGCGGCTCCATTGACCTGACCGATGCAGTTCTCTTCGAATTCCTGCGGAAACTGGCAACTGTTCGGAGCTCCGAAGACAAAGCAGTCTTTGGTACCCCGGCCGCCCATGCCGAAGTGGGCGCCGCCGCCGCCCGAGTCGAGCACCGAGCAGCCTCCGCGACCGCCGGAGAGGGGGAAAGCGGCTGGACCTGACCCATCGTTGCAGCGGACCGTTCGATAACCGACGCCACGTGCGGTGATCGTACTTGACGCATCGATGAAGATGCTGTCGGCATGCAGCACCAGGTTGCCGGTGCTGACGCGATCCGTCCCGTTGAAGTTAGGAACGATGATGCGCGCGCCGTTTGTGAGGCTCACCTGGCCGAAGGTCTGCTCGCCCCCCAAGGTCATGGTGGCGCCATCGAGGATGAGATCTGGAGGCGCAGCCGATGCGACTACGGGAACAAGGACTATTAAGAGGATATGGGCCAATAATCTCATTTGAGAATTATCGCTCGATTCAAAAATGTGGTCTTCAGTTGCGGTTTTCTGCAGTGAATAAAGGCATTTTCGACTCTGGGCTTGATCCGGTTTTGTGAACACCAACCAAGAGATGGATAGGGTGTCGACAATGGACCAGACCAAGAAGCAAAACAGAGCGCGGCGAAGTTACACGGACGAGTTCAAAGCAGGCGCAGTGGCGCTTGTGCTAGACGAGGAAAAAACCGTGGCGCAGGTGGCGCGAGACCTGGACCTGACGGCCTCGGCGCTAAGCGGCTGGGTGGAGCGTGCCCGGGCCGACCGGAGCAACGGCAAGACGGGACTGACGACGGCGGAGCGAGAGGAGCTTTTGCGGCTGCGCAAGGAAAACCGTGTGGGGACGCATGGCATCACCTGCAGCATGAGCCGCCGCGGCAACTGCCTAGACAACGCGGCGATGGAGAGCTGGAACTCGACGCTCAAAAGCGAGCTTGGAGAACACTTCGGAAGCCACGCCGCTGCCAAGGCGGAGCTGTTCGATTACATCGAGATCTTTTACAACCAGCAGCGGCGGCACTCGTCGCTGGGCTACCTGAGCCCGGCGCAGTACGAGCGCGTGTCGAAAAGCGCAGCCGCGGCGTGATCACGGAAGTAAGAGCCGGTCAACATCGCATTGCAATCGGCGACAGGGACGCGCAAAGCGCTCTTTCTGTGGACAGCCGGCAAGCCGCCTGCCCCCAGAAACGCCCTGTCTCCTGATACCTCTTCTGCTCAGATTGATTTAAGCAGAAGAAAGGAGTACAGAACCAAGCACGATCTTCGACAGCAGCAACTCATCAATCTGTCCACGAGATCGGATCAGGCCCATACCGCCGATAGCTACATCTATGGCGGCGATAGCTCATCGCAATGCTCGTTAGCGCTTTAGTAGTGCGTTCCGACGCTCGATGAGGTACCGGACAAGCTGATCAGGCTGCTTCTCCATCAGGGAGAGCGTGTAGATCCGATTCCCCGAAGGTGTATCGCCCTTGCTTGGCGGCGTACGGAGGTTGTAGGAAAACATTCCGTCAAACTGTCCGTGCTTCTCGACATAGTCGCGTTTCTGTCGGGCCTTCTCGATCTCGAAACTGTGTCCGCCAAGCTCGCCATAGTTCACGCCGTCGCCGTGCAGCGGCGGGAAGCTTTTCACGTCCATCGTCAGGACAATAGAGATCAAGCCATGCTTCATGAACGCGAGGCTGGCAGGCACGTCATCTTGGATTCGCTCAGCCAAACTGGACTTCACATGTACGGCACCGACAACCGTAGACGAGATACCGTTGATGTCCTCGGCGAATAGGTCGATCTTGTTTGCCCGCACGTCGAGGCCGATCTCGGCGAGAATACGAGAGGCTTCTGGCCCCTTGACGATCCGCAGCGTCAGATCATGTGGTTCCAGACGCGGTGCGTAGGCTTCCACGAACGCGCGTTCGAGCGCGAAACCAGAGATTCGTTTCCAGCGTGCATCGTTGTAGCCCAAGACGAGCAGCCGACGGTAAATGACCTGATGCCAGAGATCGCTCGGGTTAGCAGCGGGAGCTAGCTCTGCAGCGAACAGAAGTGCTCTCGCAACGGCGTCCGAGACCTGTTCCTCCGGCGAGATCAACCTGTCGAGGGGAACGCTCGAACGTTCATGATCTACAAGGCAATCGTGACCATCAGTAGCGCGTAATCGGCGCCAGACTTCTGGGTTATGGAGTTGGCGACTCCTCTGCGTCCTCGTCCTCATCAATGGGGATCGCGTTTTGGCTCAGCTCCGCCTCCAGTTCATCAACGGTGGGCAGGTTCTTGGCAAGCTCTTCGGGCAACGCGCGGGTGAGCTGGTAGTTGGCGACGCCGATAGGACGCTTGACCTCGCGCAGCGTGTACTCGACGATGACCCGCTTCTTGCTCTTGCATAGGAGCAGGCCGATGGTCGGCCCGTCTTTCTGAGGGTCGCGGATCAGGTCATCGACCGCGGATAAGTAAAACTGGAGCTTGCCTGCGTACTCGGGCCGGAATGCCGTCGCCTTCAGCTCGACGACGACATAGCAGCGGAGACGCAGGTGATAGAAAAGCATGTCGAGGTAGAAGTCCTCGCCTTCGACCTCCAGATGGACTTGATTGCCAACGAAAGCGAAGCCCACGCCCAGTTCCAAGAGGAAGCTGCGGATCTTCTCGACGAGCGCACGTTCCAATCGGCGTTCGTCCACATCACCGCTCAGTTCGACGAAATCGAACAAGTACGGATCTTTGAGGGTCTGGTTGACAAGGTCCGACTGCGGCTTGGGCAAGGTGCGATGGAAGTTGTTGACGGACTTGCCGAGCCGCTTGAGGTAGCCCGTTTCGATCTGGATTTCGAGAATGTCGCGCGACCAGCCATGCTCGACTGCCGCCGCTGCGTAGTCCAGCCGCTCCTTCGTGGACTTGAGCTTGTCCAGCAGCACGCAGTTATGGAACCACGGCAATTGTGCAGCAGCCTGCTGCACAATTTTCGAGTCGGGCCAGGCCTTGGCGAAGGCCCGCATGTACTTCAGGTTGCGCACCGACAAGCCCCGCATCGTCGGAAACTCGCGCCGAAGATCTGCCGATAGCCGGTCGATCACCTTCGCACCCCAGCCGGCCTGCTCCTGCCTGTCGAGGATGTCGCGCCCGATGCTCCAGTAGAGCATCACCATCTCGCTGTTGGCAGCGACGGCAGCTCGAAGCTGTGCAGTACGGACCGCTATTCTGATCCGTCTTCGCTGTCACTAGCGCCAGACGCTTGTCTGCGCACCGCATCTTCATACGCTCGCAGAATCAGTGGCTGAAGCTTTTCAATATCTGCACTTGAAGAGAAGTAGATGCGGCTCTTGTCGAGGTTCTCAGGAATCACTTCGACCTGGAATCCGCGCACTAAGGGCTCCGTTTGGGCGACGGGCAGACGAGCGACGAAAGACTTTCGACGGCTTCCTGCGAAAAGGCGAAGGAACCATGTTCTGACTGGTCCGAGGTTGATCGCGAAGAAGTTCGTACCGTCTTTATACTTGATTGGAACTTTCGTGGCAGACATGCCGCAGAGGCGGCTGACAATCCGAAATATCTCCAGCTCTTCTTCGGTCGTGACAATGGCTCCGTCCTTGGGACTGGCAATTAGCTCTGTGGGCTGAGCTACGACCGGCATCCCAGTATCCTTCTTGGGACAGCGCCCCCAAATGAGAGATGCCCAGAAATTCAGACATCCCAGTCCCCAGCGCTTCACGGAGTCGTTCGTTCCCAGCGTTTGCGGTTGCTGCAAAGGACTAGCTACATGAAGTCGGATGTATCCACCCCCTACTGAGTTTAGCCTTCCATTCATTTCGGAAATCTCTCCAGCTTTGCAGGCATTTCGCCGAGTTTGGGAATTGGATGGCTTTTCATCTCGGGGCTTAAATTTCGACGAAAATTCTCTCAACTTCACGTTTGGCCTTGTTCAGCCTCAGCGCTACCGTTTTGTACGGTAGAGGCGCTTCATACACCTGGTTAGGATAGGCGTCACGGAGCACATGCTAGTGTCTCGGACAGGGTCGAAATCTGTCCGCCTGCTCGATTCGATAAGGTCACTGGCCGCGCTTTTCCGAACCTCTCCGACGGCTACGGAAAAAAGAAAGCAATTTCTCGACGGGGGCGCTATCTCGACTGGCTGCGGGCCTTGCTTCGCTGGCCCATGGCCCCGTGGCGCTGTATGGCTGCTTTGCTTGACAGGGTTGCTCAGCTCGAAGCCGTCCTGGCGAGCCATCTCACGACATTGAACCGGCTTCAGGGGGCTCTGGACCACGACGGCTTGACGGGGGCTCACAGCCGCCTTTACTTCATGGCAGATCTCCGCCAAGAGGTCGCTCGCTTTGCGCGAGAGAATCGCTCACCCAGCGGCGCTAAGGGGTTTGTCGTCGGGCTGCTTGACTTAGTCAAATTTAAGCAACTCAACGATCGCTACGGACATGCCGTCGGCGATGACGCTTTAATTCGAGTCGTTGAGCACTCCCATCGCGTGCTGCGCCGCGACCTGGACGTATTCGCCCGCTATGGCGGCGATGAATACGTGTTCCTGCTGCCGCAGACTTCGATTCACAGCGCATACGCCCTTGCGGACAAGTTGCGTGCTGGGTTGGCAGCACTCAAATGCACAGATACAACGGCTCATTTCAGCGTATCCATTGGACTGGCGGCATGTCCCACGCATGGCCAGGATGCCGAGTCGCTGTTGCAGGCCGCGAATCGAGCCATGTATCGCGCCAAAAGCGTACGCAACGCCGTGCGCATTGCGGAGGCTCTATGACGGCTCTCTATTTTTCTCTTCCCGCCGCGCTGGAAGATCTCCGGGCCGCCTCGGAACACATCGAGCGGACGCTAGGGCACCTGGCAGAGCTTGGCCAAATCCTCGACAGAATCCACCAACGCTTGGTGGTGCTTGCTACCTGGATGAGTGATACAGACCGGGTTCCCAACCCGTGTCCCACTTAAGCGGCCTTGCGTCCTCGACCTTACGGAATCTCGAAGCCTGTTCAAACCTGGTTCTGACAGATCGGGTCCGACACCGCATCGTCATCGCACTTGCGGGCCAAAGTCGTATCCGCCCGCGTCGTAATAATCCGCGAGCATAAACCGCTCCATGATCTCTTCGGTTTGCGTTCTTGGTACATCGCGCTCCGCTCGCTTTCATCATGCGCCAAACCCCGCTGCATATCTTCACGATCGCGAGGAGGACTCACAACTCAGCAAGCTGTCCACAATCCATCCCATTTCACCGCTGCACTCAAAAAGGAAAAAGGAAGGAAGAACCGATGAACCAGACAGCCCATTCACCGAAATTTCACAGGCGCCGCAAGCGCCCGACTCGACTGGCCAAGACGCTGCAAGCCCTTGCTCGCAAGCTCCCTAAAGCCCCAGTGATTTTGCCCCTACCGTGCGATCATCAAACCATGCTGCCAAAGATCGCCCGTGTCCTCGGACCTTACTGCAACGGCGACAAGTGGCGCCTGGTCATTTTTGACGAGAATGGTCGCAAAGCTCTGCTTGCCTCCTCACGTGAAGAAGCCGAGAAGCTTAAGACCAGCCTGCTACAGACGTTCGAAGATCGCTCATTGCTGACGATCGCTAATGTCCTGGAAGAGTGGCTCGAGCACAAGGCCCAAACCGGCATCAAATCTATCAGCGTCAGTCTGATTCGCCGCTGCCTTCTGCCATTCCTGCCGACAGAAAAGACGCTCGGCCAGATGACACCGCAGCTTGCCGCCAGCCTTTATTTGGTGGAGACCAAGCGAAAAGGACGTCTCGGCATCGTCCGTCCCGCCACTCATCACAAGACCCTGGGCTTCGCCAAGGAGCTGTTCGGCTGGACCGTCGAGCGCGGTTATCTGCGCGAAAACCCTTTCGCCAAGGTCAAGCGCATCGGCCGCGCCAGCGCCGGCAAACTCCAGCTTCGCGAAGATGAAGCGCAGCGTCTAAATACTCAATTAATAGAAGCGAGCACCCAGGACAACCTCGCTCTGGCGCTGCTCGTGCAACTGGTCATGGGGCTGCGTTCGAGCGAAGTGCTCGGCTTGCGCGTGCGCGATCTGGATGCCGACGCCACGATACTTGTCATCGAAGGCACAAAGACCCGCAATGCGCGCCGTCGTCTGAAATCAAATCTGCGCCGTTGCGCCAGCTTCTGGCGCGCCGTTGCGCCGGCCTGGCCCCCGACGATCTGATTTTCAGCAACGGCCGCATCGCGCCTCTCCACGTCAATCGCCTCCAGAAGGCCCTGGCTGCTTACACGCTTTTGGGAACTCTTATATAGAAAAGTATATGTAATGAGATTAACATTTTAACCATTTCTAGAAGGAGATCATGAAATGGTCAATCGCGATGCAGACATCGATGTGCAATTAGAAGCACTCGCACAGGCTCCGCAGACTTTTTTGAATCAACGCTTGAAAAAGCGCGACGCCCGCACCGGGCAAGTCCTGTCGAGCGTTCCCAGCGCTTTTACGGCCGAGGACATTGCCAGCAATCGCTTTGTCGAGCAGCGCGATCAACTGCGCAAAAAGACTTGTACTGAGCGTCAAGGGGAACTGATTCGCCTGGAACAGATTCTGCCGGGACGTGCACCGTTTCAGGATCACGACAGAGCCGAAAACCTCGTCGATGCGCTAAGCTCTCCGCTGTTGCGGCGGCTCGAAGATATGGAAGCCGAGAAGTTGACTTCCGCTTCCCTAAAAGATTCCCCCTGGTCGGATTATTACTGGCCCATTTATCAAGGGGTTTTGGGCGCGCGCTACGCCGATTCGAAAAATCCGCGGACGCAGAACTGGCAGGAGCTGCGCAATTATCATCAAAGTCGTACCCTGCGCGCGGTTTCGGACACAGGTACACAAAAGGAAGTGGATCTGCTGTCGCCGGCGGAAAAGTACGATTTGCTGCTGGGACACCTAGATGGCCCGCTTACGGATGCAATGTGGGAGCAAGGGCGCGCCTATTTTGAGCGCGATGGCGCGGTGGAAACCTGGATGGGAATTTGCCATGGCTGGTCGCCCGCTTCGTTCATGCTGCCGCGTCCGCAGCGCGTCGTGAACCTGCCGAGTGCCGATGGTCGATTCAACATTCGCTTTTTCCCTTCCGATCTCAAAGGACTGGGCAGTCTGCTTTGGGCAATGACCAGACCCCCAACCCGTTTTATCGGTGGGCGCTGCAATGACAAAAAGCCCAAGACCGATGCCAATGGTCGCGTCAAAAGCGAAGCCTGCTTCGACACCAATCCCGGAACCTGGCATCTTGCCGTGGTCAACCAAATTGGCGTCGCCAAGCGCGGTATGATTATCGACGCGACATACGATTACGAAGTCTGGAATCAGCCACTTTTCGGATATTCCTATTCCTACTTCAATCCGCAGACTCGCAAGCGCGCCGCCAAACTTCGCGATGCGCAGGTCGAAAAAAGCGCCTTTGGCAATGATTTGTTTAAGAGCTACCGCTCCAAAAAAGGTGTCAGCATGGTGGGAATCGCCATGGACATCGTCTATGTCGTTGAAACCCATCCCAATCACAATGAGACCGACTCGGCGGAAAATGACTGCCAGCGCGAAGTAAGTTACATGTACGATCTGGAGCTGGATGAAACCGGACAGATCGTCGGCGGCGAGTGGTACACCAATCTGCACCCCGATTTTCTATGGACGCCGCCGCTAAATGCCAAAGCCAGCACCCTTGCGGACTCTGCAGCAAGCGGCTTGTGGAATGCACAACAGAATTTGCCAGAATCCTGGCGCGCAGCCGGACTGCTCGCGGCGCAAAACGGCCAGCCCCTTGAAAAAATCGTGAACGCCCTGTTTCAGCTCGCGAAGTAAAAAGGAACGCGATGCTCGGCGGTTGCGGGCTCGCAGCGAGCGCCTCGTCAGCCGCGGCGGTTGACGGGGCAACTTTTTTGCGCGCCGTGCCGATAAACAAAAGAAAATCCCTTCGGTCAATTTAACGAATTGCCAATTGAAAGCGAGTAAATATGAGTCATTACGATGACAAATCAAAAAATTCTGCAAGCACAGAAGTAAATAATCCGTTTATTAAATATTTACCAACAGCCCCCCTGCTTTCGTCCAATTTACTACCTGCCAAAGATTCTCTAGATTCTGCGACTAGTGCACAACCAGATGCCGCTGCGTCTGCCAAACATGACGCATCTATGCCAGAAATCATAAAGGCCTTCCAAGCATATATAGAAGATTTGAAATGGGATACTTATAAATATGCACATAAAAACAACTCAATTTTTAGCAATGGCCTTATTCCGCCAATTCTTCGGGATTATTGCTATGCGCGACCTACCGCAACCAATGAGAAAAATGCGGAATTGGATATGGGTTGCAAAAATGAAGCTGGCGAAGTAGGTGGCACATGGAACGCCGGCGGTAAAGGAAACCTATACCTACGCCATTTGCCGCTGCTAGGTGGAAAGGTTGAGGGTGTAGCGAATATGGGCCTCGGCAAGGATTTTGGGCACATTGATGGAGGGGTGGAAGGTCGGTTTTCCCTGCCATATGGTCCATTGCTCGTGAATGCTAAAAGCTCCATCGATGCTTTGGATAAATCTAAAGCATCTACATATTCTGCATCGATGCAGCAAAAATTTACAGAACTAAATAATATGAGCATAGCACTTTCTGGTTTATGGGGCCAAGACGAAAAATCGTTGAGCTTAAAAACGGTTATTCCATTTCTAAATAAGAATAAGCTTACATTGGGTGGAACATTAGGAATGAATGGCTACAGTAGCATGCTTAAATATGAGCGAGATATGGATCATTTTGGGAAAATGTATCTCGGAGGTGGTTGGGGCACGGCTGCAGCAGATAAAAACCTTAATGCCGGTTATAGCGTACCATTTAAGCATGGAAGTTTTGCTATAGATGGCAGCATCGCTGGCGTGGATGGGAAGGATGGGAAAAAAGGTTTGAATGAAACAATAACTGCTAAACTTAAACTTATTTTTTGATGATTATTGAGATGGGCGCAAAACTTCGCTTTGCTTCTGCCGTGCTCTTGCTGCTTTGTTTGGCTTGTGCCGGTTCGAAATCCGTCCTGCCCGCATCGCCAAGAAATCCAATTGTGGCGAAAAAGGACTGGACGCTGCTTGTGTACATGGCCGCGGATTACGACGATTTAAAGCCATACGCCTACCTGAACCTTTATGAAATGGAACAGGCGCTGGCGTCTATCGCGCAGACTGGAATTCCATCACGGGCAGAGGTTCTGGTTCAGCTTGATACGCCGGGTCTGCAGGGACTGCGCCGCATGCGCATTGTGCCGGCGACTGAGCCGTACAATCATTCACTGACCCAAGAGTACTTTGCCTCGCGCCGCGAATCGGATTTGCATTCTCCGGTGGTGGCGCTGCTCGATGAACCGCAGCATGAAAGCGCGGCGCAAGCGGCTTTGCATTTGAAGGACTTCTTACATTGGGGAATTCGCAATTATCCGGCCCAGCATTACATGGTCATCGTTTGGGGGCATGGCAAAGGATGGGCCGCGGCGCAGTCCGGTAATGCCGACGCCGGTGACGGTCGATTGCGCGGCATCGCTGCCGATAAAACCCAAGGGACCTATTTGGATACGCCGCTTTTGCACAAAACGCTACAGGCTGTGATAAACGAGGATCTCGGCGGTCAGCCGCTGGATATCTACGCTTCGGATGCCTGTCTGATGCAGAGCATCGAAGTTGCGACCGAACTTTTCGATGTGGCGCGATTTGTCATCGGCTCGGTGCAGATTCAAGCATTTAGCGGCTTGCCCTATCGCCAGCTATTGCAGGCGATTCAGCAGCTTGGCGTGCCGCCAAAAAGCGCTGGCGCCGTGCGTAGTCAAAAGGATGAGGCTTTTGAACTGGCCCGTTTGCTGCCGGCCTTGGCAAATGACGCGCTGCACGGCGATGGTTTACAAGCGCGTTTGACTTCCGAAGCGGTTCACAGCTTTACGCTAAGCGCGCTGCGCACAGATGAGCTAGTCGGCAGTTTGGTTCCCGCGCTGCATGGGCTTGCCGAAGAGCTGCGCGCGACGCTGGATGGAAATCCCCTGCGCGCGGTGCAGCTTGGGCAACGCATTTTGACAATGACCAGTTTTCTCGGCGGCCCCACCGACCTTGGATACTTTTTGGAACGCTTCAAAGATGGACTGCGCCAAAGCGGCTTTTGCCGGCTGGTTCTGCTCGATGGAGAAGAGACCACCCAGTGCAGCGACCGGCAGCTGACGGCGCTGCTTGTCGCCCTGGTTTCGGCGCAGCAGGCTTTGTCGCGCACCGTCGTTGGGCTGGCCTATGGCGATGACTACAAACCAGCGAACAATCCTGCCCGCATGCTGGGGTTTTCCGGAGTCTCTATATGGCTGCCGCGTACACCAAGCGATTACCAAAACCGCATAGATGATTATTCTTCTTCATTATTTTACCAGGCGCCATCGCCATGGGGCGAATGGTTGCGCCAAGTTTTTTCGCCCCACTAACAGCGCCTAGCGCTTACTGAATGCTTTGTCGTTGCTTCCTGCCGACAATCGGCGGTAACTCCCTAAAGGGACTCTTTTTTAGACGCATCTGATGGACCATCGGCGATGAGCTAAAAGGAGCAACTTGTGAAACCGCAAGAGGACGGCGGGGTCGAGCGAGTCGAGCGAGTTGGTCCGGTGCTGCAGCCGGGCCGCTTGGCCAATGCGCTTATCGCGGCCATTCGCGAATGCAACCAGTGCGTGGAAGTGATTGATCGCGGCGGCTATTTGCGGGTCAGCGCACCCGAGCAGTGCGTGGCCTTAAAAAGTGCCATCGAAGCGCACCTCGGTCATGCACTGCGCCTGCCGGGGGATTTGGAACAAGTGATGCCGTCCTTTGTCGGCCAGATTTCCTTTTCGGAGGATCGTGTGCAGTGGTTGGCTCGATCCGGCGCCAAGCGCAATGCGCCGGCCGTCCTTGCGAGGCCCAAATGAGCAGTCCGTTTCAAAAATCCGGCAGCGGTATGAAAACCTACTCCCATCTCGCTGAAGGGCGACGTCTGCCATCTGACTACGAACTGGCCACTTCGCGCCTGCTGTATTACACGCGGAACGGCTTTGAAGTGGCGCTGCCGTTAGAGGAGTGGTATGCCAAGTATCAAAAAGGCTCGCCGCTGCAATGTACAGATTGGGAACGCTTTGCCGATCCGCGTGAAACCACCTACACCACTTACACGGCGCAAGCGCATGAAAAGAAATCTTTGTCGATGGGCTTTTAAGATCCATCGATGAGCAGCGCTATGACGCGCAGCTTTCTGCGCAGTGGCGCAATACGCTGGAACGCGTACTGCCGACCGCGCGCTACCTGTTTCATGGGCCGCATATGCTCGCCGCGTATATCGGGCAAATGGCCCCCTCGGGACGCATTACCATTGCCGCCATGTTTCAGGCCGCCGACGAGCTGCGCCGCACTCAGCGTACCGCGTACCGCATGCGGCAAATTCAGATCTATCATTCGGATTTTGGGCAAAACAGTCGTAACACTTGGCAGCGCGATCCGATGTGGCAGCCGCTGCGCGAAGTTGTAGAGCGGCTGCTTGTCACCTACGACTTTGGAGAAGCGCTGGTGGCCCTGAATCTGTGTCTGAAACCTCAGGTAGATGACTTATTTTTGCAGCACTTTGGCAAATTAGGAAAGGACCATCAGGACGGACTGCTGAGCCAATTCCTTTTTTCGCTGTATGAAGACGGTCTGTGGCAAAGAAAATGGACGCAAGCGCTTTTGCGCATGGTCGTCACCATGGAGCCACGCAATCGGCAAGTCATTGCCACTTGGGTGCGCAAATGGCAGCCGCTTGTAAAGCGGGCCACAGAAGCATTCGCACCGCTTTGGGGGGATAAGTGGGTTGGCGCGGCTTTGGCCAAAAGCCAGCGCGGGTTGCTAGACGAACTGGAACTGACCGGCGAGACGGCTGAGCCAGCCGCGGCGGGCACAAATGGGAAGGCGGACGTCCCATGAATATCAACCTGCTTCGGCAATGCAGCAACGCCAGCGGCGATGGGTTGTGCGCCCTGGATAGGCAGCTTCGCTATTTGTTCTGGAACGATGCGATGGAGCAAATCTACGGCTTTCGCGAGGATCAAATCCTTGGTCAGCCGGCCGTCGAGATGCTGCCATTTCTAACACGCAACGGGGAAGCCGAGGCCCTGCACAAAGCGCTAGATGGACAAAGGACGGTTTTGCCGGAATGTCTGTTTGAAATTTTGGAAAATCAGCGAACGGGAATTTCCGAATCGACCTACCAGCCGCTTTACGACGACGCCGGGCGCATTATCGGAGTGCTGGGCGTAATTCGCGACATCACCAAAAGCAAAGCCGCGGCTCGGCTTTCGCAAGAGATGGAGACGCGGTTTTACCGCATGGCCGATTGCTCGCCGGTGCTGCTATGGATGGCTGGTACCGATGGCTTGTGCAACTTCTTTAATCAGACTTGGCTGAACTTTACCGATCGCACTTTAGACCAAGAATATGGGGTTGGCTGGGCCGAAGGCGTGCACCCCTTTGACTTTCAATTCTGTGTAGATACCTATTTAGAGTGCTTTAACGCCCGGCGCGCTTTCGAGATGGAATATCGCCTGATGCGCGCCGATGGGGAATACCGCTGGATTCTGGATCGCGGGGCGCCGCGCTATAATCTGGACGGCAGCTTTGCGGGCTTTATCGGTTCGTGCACCGATATCACCGAGCGCAAAAATCTCGAGACCGCTTTGCAAGACGCCCTGAGCAAAGCCAACCAAGCCAATCGGCTGAAAAGTGAATTTCTGGCCAATATTTCGCATGAGCTGCGCACCCCCCTAAATGCCATCGTCAACATTCCGCAATCGACATTGCGCGAATTTCCCGTATTGACCGTTTGGGAATGTGAAGTCTGCGGCGCAAATTTTGAACGGGAAGGCGATGATCTGCAAGATCTAGCGACCGCGCAGCCCTTGAGCGAAGAAGAGGCCACGGCAAAAGAAACCTGTCCGGCTTGCAAAAATGGTCCCCTGCACCGCCAACGGCGCCCTTATTACGTGGGCGATGCGGAAAAAACCGTCCATTTTTTGCAGCGGCTTTTGCAGTCCGGACAACACTTGCTGAGCGTCGTCAATGATCTCTTGGATTTCTCGAAGCTCGATGCCGGACGCCTGCAATTATTCATCGCGCCCATTGATGTGAGCGCACTATTGTCTGAAGTGAGTGCCACGATCAGCCCACTGGCCGAAGAAAAGCAAATTCAGTTCTGCTACACGCCAGCCGGGCCGCTTGGCTTGTGCGGCGATCGCGTAAAACTGGCGCAGGTATTTTTAAACATTATTGGCAACGCCATTAAATTTACGCCCCCGGAAGGGCGTATTACCGTCGAGGTGGCGGAAGAACAAATCGAAGAGAAGGATTTTTTGCGATTCGCCATTACCGACACCGGCATTGGCATTCCCAAAGACAAACAGAGCCTGATTTTTGAAAGTTTCACCCAAGCCGACGGCGGTCATACGCGCAGCCATCAAGGAACCGGACTTGGTCTAAGCATTACAAAAAGGCTTGTAGAACTGCACGGTGGAAAAATCTGGGTACAAAGTGAGGTAGGAATCGGCAGCTCTTTTATTTTCGTATTGCCGAAGATTCCGCCGGGATACAGGCTGCAGGAAACGTCCTTGTCGAAAAACTGTAACCTGGTTCTGGTCGTCGATGACGAATGTACGGACTTGGAAGTTGCGGGAAATTTGCTAGAAGCTGCGGGTTTTGAAGTGTCGCTGCTGGTGAATCCGGAAATCGCCCTGCGCGCAGCGCAAGAGTTACAACCGGTGTGCATCATCTTGGATGTCTTAATGCCGCAGCTTAGCGGCTTGGCCATTTTGCAGCATTTGAAAGAAAATCCGGCGGTCAAATCGATACCGGTCCTGATTAGCACTGCCTATTACGGCAACCGTGAAGTCGTTGAAAAACTAGGCGGTATCTGGCTTCCCAAACCTTGGAATCGCGACAATCTAATCGGCACGATTCGTTCGCATATACACCAGCATCAGCAGGGCAATGATGCTGACCGCGCCACGGAGGCTTTGAACGATGGCATTTACACCGTTTAATCCGCAACGCCGTCGAGCCTCTTTTCCACCCTCCACGGGCGAACGGCCTCGGGTTTTGTACGTGGAAGATGAAGATCTAAACTGGGAGATTACCGAAAAAGAGCTTTCTGAGCGCTGTATCATTCATCGGGCAGTAAACTCTGCGGAAGCTTTTGCGCGCTTGGCCAAAGCCAGCTACCACGTCATCCTGATGGATATACAGCTATCCGGATCTGAGCTTGATGGGCTGTCGATCGCGCGAATTCTGAAGGGAACTTATCATGGGCAGCGGCCAAGCTATGCCCATTATAGGAATCCCAATCACGAGGCCAGCGAATCGGCGCATGACGAAATTTGCACAACGCCGATCGTCTTTGTGACGGCCTATACCGCGCGCTATCGAAAAAAGGATTTGCTAGACGCTGGCGGTGAAGAATTGATCAGCAAGCCGGTCAGCTTTACGCGCCTGTCTTTGGTGATCTCGCGAATCTGGGCGCGTGGAACTTTGCAGACGACCGGAATCTGAGTATGGAAAGCAGGAGCAGCCTAGGGAAATGAGGAAATAGCAATGCTCAAGCGAGATGATTGGCTAGATTTGGCGCGCAAGCTCGATTGGGAATTCAGCTATGTTTCTGAGGAAGAAGTTTTTCCAGAGGTTCAAAGCGGAACGCCTTTTCTGCCGCAGGAAGCCTGGCAAGATTGGGAAGAACCCTTTCGCACCACCTACACCGAATACGTCGGCAATCAGCATCAAAAAAACGACTCGGTGCATGCCGTGCGCGATGCCGTCGGCCGTATCGAAGATTATGAGCAGCTATCGCCGGAATGGCTGAGCAGTCTGAAGCTTCATGCCGCCACCCTGCCTTTGGCGGAGTTTGCCGCGGTCATCGGCAATTTGCGCGCGGCGCGCTTTGGTCGCGATAGCGCCTGGCGCATGATGTCGACATTTGGCGCCCTCGACGAGTTTCGTCACACGCAGATTCCGCTAGAGCTTTTGCACGAACTTGTCAAATGGGATCCACAGTTTGACTGGACGCATAAATTTTATCACAGCTCGGACTGGGTCAGCGTCGCTGCCAAGCACATGATGGACGAGCTTTTGCTAGGCACAAGCGCCGTGGATTTTGCGGTCGGTACCCACTTTGTTTTTGAAACCGGATTTACCAATTTGCAGTTTGTCGCCTTGGCATCGGTGGCCCATCATACCCGCGACCGCATGTTCGAAAAGATGGTCAGCAGCATTCAAACCGATGAAGCGCGCCATTCTCAAATTGGACATACTGTGCTTAGCAAGCTGGTACAACATGCGCCCGAGCGGGCGCAATATCTGCTTGATAAATGGTTCTGGCGCAGTTGGCAACTATTCGCGGTGGTCACCGGCTTTGCCATGGACTATTTGACGCCGCTTGAGCATCGCACCCAATCTTTCAAGGAATTCATGCAGGAATGGATTTTGGCGCAGTACCAACGCACCTTGGAGGAATTCGGAATGCGCAAGCCCTGGTACTGGGATACTTTTTTACAAGCGCTCGATTATTACCATCACATGGTCTATGTCAGTGCCTACACCTATCGCGCCACCGTATGGTTTGACATGGTGGTTCCCGGACCGGCCGAGCGCGCCTGGCTGCGGCGCAAATATCCGCATTCTTTTTCAAAAATCGAGCCGATTTGGCAAAACATCATTGAACGTTGGCAGCATACCGATCCCGGAAATGACTGGGGCGTGCACGGGACCTGCATGGTTGGGCTTTGCGATCTTTGCCAAATCGTTCTTTGCGGCGGGACTCCGCAGTCTAACAGCGTCAGCACGCTGAGTTATAACGGACGGAAGTACATCTTTTGTTCCGACCCCTGTCGCTGGATTTTCGAACAGGAAAAAGACAAGTACAGCCCGCACAAAAACATCGTAGATCGCATCTTGGCCGGAGAAGCGCCAGCCAATTTGATTGCGCTTTTGCAGCGGTATTTTCTTTTGACGTCGGCAACTTGGGGCAAGGATTGCTATCGAGGAATTTATCCGTGGCTTTTACGCATTGCCAAGCCGCCTCCCGCTTCGGCGGCGCTGCGTCCCTTTACCGTTCCGCCGCGCACGTAGCGCTGTCGCGCTTTCTTTTAGAAAGGTCCTTATCGTGCCGATTCCTTTATACGGATTTCTCACCGGCGACACATTGGGGCTTTTGATTTTTGCGGAAGAGCAAGAGACACTTCGCAGCCTGGCCAGCCGCCTTTTGCAATCGGCCAGTCTGCGCTGTAAACCCGTCAGCAGCGACCGGCTGCGGGTGGTTTTTGGCGACAAAGTGCACCCCCCAGATTCGACCGTACGCCGCAGCGGCCTTGGACCTAGAGACGTCTTTGTCGTCATTGTCGTGGAAGCCGATGGCGTTCCATAAGCTACTTTCACTTGATGCACTATGGGCTGGGGAAATGCGCGCGGTATCCACCGCCAAGGGCCCCGTACTGCTCGTCAATGTGAATGACTGCATCTATGCCTATGAGGATCGCTGTGCTCATTTGGGCATTCCGCTTTCGCGAGGGCGATTGCAAGGTGGTACGCTTATCTGCTCGGCGCATGAATGGCGCTACGATGCCTGTACTGGCTGCGGAATCAATCCACGACGCGTAAAGTTGCAGACCCTGCCGATCAAAATCGAAGGCGGCATGATCTGGGTCGATCTCGAAGGGATGCGTGAAGAACCGACATAATGCGCCAGAATCACAGTTTAATAGCGCATTTTGGCGTGTACTTCGTGGGCGCCGCCGAGGTAGTCAAAGACGGCATCGCGAAACTTCGGCGGTCCGAAATACATCGGCGCATTGCGCGAGGCGACAATGCCCTCTTTGGGCATTCCCAGCCGATTCAGATCCAGTTCTTCATTGCCGTTTTCATCGTGAAACCCACAAATCGCGTAGCGGCCGGGGGGCAGGTTGCGAAATTCGCAAACTGCTGTGCCTTGGGAAATGCTGCTTTCGCTGCCGGCGCGGGCCAGTTTTGCATCCAAAGGAAATCCATCCGGCGTCGCAAATAGCAAGCACAGCACTTTGCCTTTGCCGCTGTGCAAGCCTTCCACGCGCAGCGCCAACCGATTTGCCTCTTGGCTGTGCACAAGATGCGGCGTGAATAGCAGTAGGCCGGCAACAGTCAGGAACTTCCCAAGTTCTTTGCAGACACGAAACATCGGCAAACACCCTATCCCACATCGCCACCGCGATGCAATCAGGCCCTATTCCAGTGCGGATCTTCTAAAAACGGAGTGGCAGTCCATCTTGCCGCCGTCGCTGCCCACCTTTTGCCCAGAATCCTTATCGCGGCTGCCCAGTCATGCCCAGCGCGCACCCACCTTGCCCATCGCGCATCTAGATGCTGTCTACCCCAGGATCCTTGCTTTTCGACGAGGCACTTAGCAGCTGCGGGTGGCCCAGAGGTTGCGTAGGGAGCTTTGCATCCACCTATGGGAGGGAATCTATGGCCACTACAGAAGAAAATGCGCAGGGCGGGTTTGGTCTGTTGCCGCGCGACAGGCGGCAAGATGTGCCAGGAGTGGCGGGCCTTGCCGGAGCAGCGGGCCGCGAGGCTGCCGTGCAACGTCTGCTACAGCGCAGCTACGACGCGGGCTATAGTGCTCCGCAGACAAATTTCGAAGGCGACATCTACCGAAGCGTTTCCAGCCGCAACGCAGACAGCTTCCTAGCGCATAAGTTTTCGGCTGACAGTGGCCAGCGCTATAACCCGATTGGCGAGCGGATGCTCTATACGGCTCCGACCATCGAGGACGCGCTTGGTGAAGCGGGAGCCTACAAAGGAGGGATGGCGAATCGCACGCTGACGAAGAGCCACTTCTCCGCGGCGCTGAATGAGAACGGCAAAGGCGGCGTCGCCGACATTTTTGCCGGTATGTACGATAAGGGTCTGTGCCCGTCGGCGCTGGCTGTGCCCAAGGGGGGTGGCGATGGACCTCTCATCTATCAGGTTCTGGGAGAGCACCCCTACTCGATGCCGGAGCAAGCCGGCAAGGGGGCCGCTGACGCGGGCGCCTGCGCTATACGCGCTCCGTCGGCGACAGGAGAAGCGCAGATCGACATCATTCCCCGCAATGCTCAGCATGCCACGATCAAGCCACTCTCTCGTGAGCATTACGATGCCAATGCTGTACCAGGCCCTACTGAGGCGGTATCCGCGAATCGCAACGAGTCGGCGTTTGCGAAGATTGTGCAGCCCTTGTCTGAGTTCACTGAGAATGTCCCCCCAGCCGGAATGACCGATATGCCTGCCGGCTACAACTGGCGCACGGCTCTGTCTCCCAAAGCGGTGGCTGAGATTGACGACATGCTGCGTAAAGGTCAGCGCAACAAGCCGCCGAGTGTCGCCAACCGCGCCAGCTCACTGCGATATGGCGCGACGGGTGGTGGCGCGATGGCGCTGAGCACAGACCTATACCGCCATTTTGGAATGGACGAGGATGTGAGCGGTGGCGAGATGGCCGTAGACACGGCCACAGCCACAGCGGTCGGTGGTGGCTCGGCGCTGGCGCTCGATGCGCTGACTCCGCGCCTTGGCGGCGGTCTTCTTGGCGGCGTGAAGGCAGGAGGCGCGATCGGTAGTTTGCTCGAAGGTGGCTACTCGGCGTTTAGCAATGCCGAGGCGTACCGTAGCGGGCGCGAAACCGCCAGCCAAGCGACCGCCCATACCCTGGTCGATACAGGGATTGGGCTAGGCGCAGGTGCCTCGGGCGCTGCGCTTGGCGCCGCGCTCGGCTCGGTCATTCCCGTTGCGGGGACGGCACTTGGCGCAGGGCTTGGGTTCCTCGGCAATATAGCGGGGAGTTATCTTATCCATAAGCTGGCCGACAATACTGGCTTTACCGACTGGACCAAGCACGGTCTCACGGGCGTTTTGTCCGGCGCAGAACATCCGCTCGGCACGGTTTGGAACGGCATTTCGAAGGCGACGCACCCGCTCGCCCAGGGCGCATCTTCCGCATACCGCGGTGCGATGGGAGCGGTAAATTCCGTAGGCCGCGTCATTGCTCACAAAGCGAGCAAGCTTTTCATGGATAAAGGAGGATCTGTGTAAGTTGGCGTGCTCCCAGTATGATATCCCCATGGGCTTAGATTCTATCTACAGTGCGCAGGCGCGCGGCGACAAGGACGCGTATGCCGCTTACTACGCCAGCATGGATCGTTCCATGCAGCAAAAGATTGCATTGACCACGGCCTATTTTCCCAGCCGCGGCGTACTTGCCGATATGGGCTGTGGCTCGGGAGCGGGGTCTTTTGACTTGGCCAGTCTGTATCAGGGTCTTTCGGTAATTGGCGTCGACGTGGCGCCCGAATCGGTGGCCTATGCGCAAGCACACTATAAGCGGCCCAATTTGCAATACCGTCTTGGCGACATCGCCGAGCCGCTTTTTGCAGACGAAAGTCTGGATGGCATTTTAAACTCCTCCGTTTTTCATCATCTGACGAGCTTTAACGACTTTTCGTTACAGCCGGTTCGCCGGTCGCTTGATCACCAGACGGCAGCCCTGAAAGCTGGCGGAATGCTGATCATTCGCGACTTTGTGATTCCCAGCGGCCCGGACCAAGTGCTGCTGGACCTTCCGGAGCGCGATGGGATTCCTGATAACGCCGGCAATTCGGTGGAAGCCTTAAGTACCGCCGCGCTATTTGAGCGCTTTGCAAAGCAGTGGCGCAGCAGCCAGAACCGCAACACACAAGTTGCGTACCGCCGCATTGGTTTTGTGCGGCCCGGTTGGGTGCGCTATCAGCTTTCTCATCGCGCTGCCTGCGAATTTATTTTGCGCAAGGATTACCGCAGAAACTGGGCGGCGGAATGCAAAGAAGAGTACACCTATTTTACGCAGGCAGAATTTGAAACCGAGCTGCGTGCGCGTGATCTGCGGGTGGTTTTGTCTGTCGAATTGCGCAATCCCTGGATCGTCGAAAATCGCTTTCGCGGTCACTTTTTTCTGTACGGCATCGACGAGAGTCCGCTGCCCTATCCACCTACTAACTATCTTTTGGTGGGTGAAAAAGTTCGACGGGGGGCTGGCGTTTGCTTTGCGCTGAAGGACATCGATTCCGCAGTTCGCCCGCAAGGGACACCGCCACCGTTTTTGCGAATCTCAGCCTATACCCACTGCGAAACCGGCCATCGCATTGAACTTGTCGAGCGTCCGAATCCTGTGGTCGATCTGATTCCGTGGTTTCGTCAAGGCGGACAAGTGTATGTCATCGGCAAACAGGGCTTTCCGCGTCCGCTGATTGGCGCCTCGCACGATAGTCCGAACTTAGATGGCGCGCACGTAGCTGGCTACCTGTGCGAGCCGATTACACAAATGCAGGCCGGCCAAAATCTGCCGCTGGAAGCATTGCCGAGCATGCTTTTTGAGCGCACCGGGGTTTTGCCCAAGCACATTGTCGGCATTGTGCAAGGCTTGCGCTACTTTACCTCGCCCGGGGGGCTAAGCGAGCGGGTGACATCGTATTTGATAGAACTCTGTTTGCAGGATGCGCAGGACGCCGCGGAGCTGGGCTTTGCCAGCGAAGCGCCAAACTACACGGCTTTTACCTCCGCAGGTCGAGTGCAGCCGCTGCTTTCGGCCCAGCTTTTGCGGGCCGCTGCCGTCGGCGGTTTGCTCGATGCGCGTCTCGAAGTCAACACCTATCATCTTTTAAGCCAGCTTGGCGAGCCGCTTGGGCCCTGGATTGGCGCCGAAATCGAGTTACGTGAACAAGGGACACTAAGCAGTCTGCCAAGCGATGGGGCGCAAGATTGCCTGCGCTTGTTGTCGCCTCCACAGCGCGCGGTGTTTGTTCCTTGTCAAAGTCCGGAAACGAATTTTCTGAATGTCCGGTTGTGCTCGGTTTCGGAAGTGGATGCGCAAGGCCAAGCGCTCGCCACGACTCTTTTGGAATACGCACTGCCGCGTCCGACCAGTGCAAATACTTTGTCGATTCTGCCTGTGCTGTGCTCAAAAGGCGAAGTCTTTATTGGGCTTGAGCTGCGCGATTTGCCAGCGGCGCAGATGGCCACCGGGCGCTCTTGTTTTGTGACCAATCCGGCTTGGCGGCTGCCCCGTAGCACAAGGAGCCTCGATCAGGCCGCGGCCTGGCTGACGCAGCAGATGACGTGGCAGTTTGGGGCGCGGCTCTTGAGCACTTTTCCGCTGGGCGGTAAATATTACCCAGCCACCGGCGCAACGCCGGAAGTGGTCTATCCTTGGGTGGCTGAGGTCGACGGGCAAAGCGTCAAGCACTGCGCCTTGTCCTTTGTTCCGCTGCGCGAGCTTTGGATGCAGCGGCACCTTATCGAAGATGGACATCTTCTGATCGGACTTTGGCGTCTAGTGCATGCTATTGGCCTGATTCCTTAAACTGCGTTTGTAAATAGGGCTGCCGCTGCCTTGCGTGCGTTTGAGGGGAAGCGTCTTCCCTCTGCCTTTCGTTGTTTTTCGAGGGAGAAACCGCCAGGTTTCTCCCTCGAGAACAACGGAGGGCAGAGGCTAATCACTAGCCACAATTCTCTTGTGCCATGGTCCAAGCCGTGATCTAAGG
>CAYWPR010000034.1:0-64021 GCA_964460115.1 uncultured Myxococcales bacterium | reverse complement strand
TAGAGCACCGGCTTTGCAAGCCGGGTGTCGTGGGTTCGAATCCCATTTCCTCCACAGCAGTAAATCCGCCTGCTCAGGTCATGGTTGGCTGAGCAGAGCTTTGACCGCCTCGACCTCGCGCAAGTACGGTGGGGAGAGCGCCAGAAATTGCGCATAATGCGCGCGTGCGTTGCTTAGGTCATCGAATTGATGGCGAGCGTATAGCAAATCCGCCAAACGCTTGCGCGCTTCGGGCAAAAGCGGCGCCAAGGCCACAGCGCGAGCTGCCTCTTCGATGGCGCGATCGCGGTCGCCATGCCGCAGCAGCGATTGACTGGACTCTAATGCTCGCGTAGCCAGCAGAAAATTCTGATACTCACGCGAGTGCAGCGTTGCATCTTCGGGCAAGTCTTGCAGAGCCCGTGGCGGCTCATCTAAAAGCTCGTGCCGCAAATCAAAAGCGACATAACGCCCGAGCGCATGCGGACCGCTGCTGACCCACAGCACCATATCGGTGGCATCGACAACGACCGAGTGCGTTGCAATCAGCGCATCCAGCGCATTGCGGTTGCCAAGTCCCAGCGGCCGATCGCCTACGCCCTGCTTGTCGCGCAAAATTCGCAGCGCAGTTTCCGCATCGATTCGGCCGTGGTAGCGCGCCAGAAGTTCTTCGACTCGAGTCATTCGAGCGCCCGAGGTCAATTGCGTTTTCAGCGCCTGGTTGGCGACATCGTTTTGAAACTCTGGCGAGAGCGCGTGATTGGCAATGCCCAGTGCATCTTTGCTGCGCCTTACCGAAGCACGCGTCGGCGACCTTTCGATGACCGCCGATTCACCGCTTTTGCCATCGGCGATCAAATACAAATCGGGCACAAGCACTGGTTGGCTTTTGAGTAGAGCAATGGCTTCATCTAGCGTGTGCGCTTGTTCCAAGACCTGACGCAGTAGCAGTTCAACCGGCACGCCGGCGCTGCTTTTGTCGTCGCTGCGCAAGGCGTTGACCGAAACATAAATACCGGCGCCATTGATGCCGGTCACCACGCCCATCATTCCCGTCCAGGCCACCGAGGCAAAGGCCAGCTTGCCGGCGGGCTTGAAAAAAAGCACCGCTTTGTCGCGATCGAACATCGGCGGTCCTTCAAAGTCGAAATTGCGCCCGACGATGACGTGTCCCGCTGTAGTAGCCGCCCGAGCGGCGGCAAACGCCGTGCAGCCGAGCAGCGGTGAATGCTCCAGCGTCTGGGTGATGTCGTGCAGCGCGTGATAAAAGACGATGCGGTGATAGGTGGGCAACAAGGCCGATTGCAAATTCGGCTGACCGGCCGCCATGCCAGCCATCTCTAGCTGCAGATCGCCGGCTACATGATCAAGCAAATGACGATAGCGGTATAGCACCCCAAGCCGGATGAGAAAAAGGGCCACCGACGAAGGCACATAGCGCCGCATCTCGGCGTACATGTAATCCTCGGTCTCTAAAAGTAGCTGCGTGCCCAGCCGAGAATGGGCATAGCCGATTGTCGGCGGAGCGCCGGCCAGGTGGTATTCCCAAATGCCGCGCTCGCGCGTCGCCCAGTTTTGCCCGATGAGCGAGCGGGACCCCTGCCAAAAAAGCGGCGGACGGGCCATGCGCGCCACTTGCTCGGCGGCCTGCGCCGACGGAGCGATGCGGGTCCAGCGCAAAAACAGCCGATAGGCGCTCCATAGAAATAAAAGCAGCACACCGGCGAAAATGGCGATGCGCCAACGCCCTAGTCTCCTTCGGGGGCGCTGCAAGGCCGCGATATTCTTGATGAATTCGTCGTGATTCCCCAAAACACACCCGCGGTACTTCTAGCACGGCGCGAGTTTGCCGGGCATACTACTTGCCCCCATGCCAACGCCGATCGCCCCCAAGAGTCTTGCCGCGGCCATTATCGCCGACGAGACCGCCCTCTGGGAACGGATTGCCGATTTTCTGACCCGCAGCAGCAGCCGCGCCGAAAAAAGCGAGCATCTATACGAAGCCGAGCTCATCGAGCTGCGTGACGCCATTGCGGAAGCCAAGCCCGAAGATTTGGCGCCCCTTGTCGAACAAATGACCCGAGTCAGCGCCGTCGCGGCCGGCCGTCGCGGCAAAGCCAAAGGTCCGGTCGATATGCAGGCGCCTTATTTTGCGCATGTACGACTGTGTCCCGCCACAAGTGGCGCATCCGGCGCCCGCCCGCCATCGGCCGAAAAAACCCGCGACGTGCTGATTGGCAGACGAAGTCTTATCGATCGCACCGCCGGCATTCAAATTGTCGACTGGCGTGACGCCCCAGTATCACAGGTTTACTACCGTTACGATGAAGGCGACGACTATGACGAGCAAGTCGGAGGCAGCCATCTGACCGGAATCATTGAAGTCCGCCGCAACATCACCATTGTCGAGGGCCGCTTGCGGCGTATCGGATGTCCGCAGGGAACCTTCTTCTGCGACGCCGATGACGTGTGGTGGCAAACCGATGGCGAGCTTGCGCCGATCCTCGAAGGCGGACAGGGTCTGGCGGCCCGCGCCCCGCGTCCAGTGCCAGCGGCGGCCCGACCGCAGATGCTAAGCGGGCGCGTTGACAAGCATCTGCCCGAAATCGCCGCGCTTATCGATCGTCATCAGTTTTCACTGATCACCGCTCCCAGCAGCGGCGTCGTGGTCATTCAGGGCGGCGCCGGCAGTGGCAAAACCACGGTGGCGCTGCATCGGGTTGCCTACCTGGCGCATCAAGCCCCCGATCGCTTCCGCGGCGGAAAAGTACTGATTGTCGTGCCAAGCGAGGCCCTTGTACGCTACGTTGGTGCAGTCCTGCCGGCGCTGGGTGTTCCCTCGGTCCCGGTTTTGACGTGCAGTAGCTGGATGCGTCATCACGTCAAGCGCCTGTTGCCACGACTGCCGCAGCAGCTTACTCTCGAAACCCCGACGGTGGTGGCCCGCTTGAAAAAGCATCCGCGGATGCTACAGGCGCTAAAGGTTTATATCGCCGCGCAGGCGGCTGAGATGCGGGCGCAGCTTGCCGCCGCTCTGCCTGAGCACCCCACCGAAAAGCGCATTCTCCTCGACGCCTGGGACAAAACCGAAGGACGGCCACTACGCGCCCGTTGCCGCACATTGCGCGGGCAGGTTTCGACGCTGCCCGCGGCTCTGGCGGTGCGTATGGACGATTTTTTGCGGCGGCTTATACGCCGCGCCCAGGACATCGGCCGCGACTGGGCCGAAATTCTTACCGACGAGCAATTGCTGTGGAAAAGTTTGGGCGAGGCCGACGCCACAAGCTCGCTTGGGGTCAGCCGGTCGCAAATCGCGGAACTCGTGCAGTACTGCAAAGAGCAGCAGGCCGATGTCGATCTGTTGCAGGACGAAATCGATCTCGAGCGCTATCAGGCCGTCGATGGCAATCCGCTTGATGAGGACAGTCCGGCGGGGCAGCTTGACGCCGAGGACTTGCCCCTGCTGCTTCGGCTGTATCAGCTTAAGTACGGCGGCCTTTCGCATCAAAGCGGCAAGGGATTCATCCATTACGAACACTTGGTGCTCGACGAAGTTCAGGATTTGTCGGCCATCGAAGTACGCACGCTTTTGGACTGCGTCGCCGCCGATGGCCATCCGCCGTCTATAACCATGGCCGGTGACGTCGTGCAGCGGCTGATTTTCGACAACGGCTTTACAAGCTGGGAAGATCTGCTTCGCACCGTCGAGCTGCCTTTTGCGCGCGTGCAGCGGCTGCATATTCTGTATCGCTCGACCGTCGAGGTCATGCATTTGGCGCATGCCGTACTTGGGTCGCTCTTGCGCGACCAAGATGATACCGTGCAGCAAGCGGTGCGCCACGGCGCGCCGGTGCAGGCTTTTGCCTTCGGTGAAATTGGCGAAGCAGTGGCCTTTTTGGGAGAAGCGCTGCGTTCCCTTCTTGGCCGCGAGCCCACGGCCTCAGTCGCGCTTATCGCCCGCCATGCCGGAACTGCCGATGCGTATTATCGCGGCCTCAGCCGTTCTGATGTGCCGTCGCTACGCCGAGTCGATAGGCAAGACTTCTCATTTGCTCCGGGCGTAGATGTCACCGATGTGATGCAGGTCAAAGGGCTAGAATTTGACTACGTCATCCTTTTAGATGCCACTGCATCGGCATACCCAGATAGCACCGAGTCGCGGCATCTTCTGCACATCGCCATGACTCGCGCCGCCCACCAGCTTTGGCTTATCGCCACCGGTCTTCCGTCGGAGCTAATTCCGATGAACTACTTTCCCGCAGCCGATTCGCCCGTCGGAGCCATCGTAGATTAGTTTTTTGCGACGGCGTGCGGCAGATTTTGGCCAAAGGGCGAATCTGTATGCGAGCGCCGCGCGGAAAGGCAGCGCTGTAAGAACTCCCCGTCGATGTTTCCTCCGGTCACGATCAAGGCAGTGTGCTCATCGACGGTCACACGTCCCGTCGTAACCGCCGCGATCACCACTGCGGCCGAAGCCTCCATGACCAGCCCCAGGCGCTGAAAGGCAAAGGCTACCCCGTCAATGATGTCAGCCTCGGGAACTAGCGTCACCTGACGAATCAGCCGGCGCACGACGCCAAAGCTGCGCCAGCCTACGCCGCCTTCTAGCTCCTCACAAACACTGCGCGGCCCTTGAAAATCGGTCATCGCCGCATTTTTTTGCAGCGACAGGCTAATCGCCGAATGAACTTCGGGTTGTACACCAATGACATCGACGCCCTCGGCGCACATTTCATTGGCCAGCCCAGCCGCCAAACCACAGTCCCCCATTGGAACGACGACTCGCCGCAATTTCGGCATTTGTTCAAGCATCTCGCGCGCCAGCCAGCCGCCGCCGCCCTCTAGCACATCGGCATCCTCCGAAGAGGATACAAACAAAGCATCGCGCAGCACCGCCAAGCGCCGGCCCATTTTCTCAGCCTCGACCGGGTTTGCGCCATGGCGAATCAGCTCGCCAGCAAAGCCGGAAATGCCTTCGCGCTTGCAGCGCGGCGTGGTCTCGGGAACTACGACGCGCACGGGAATTCCCAGCGTCCGTCCCGCGCAGGACAGGCCCAAGCCATGATTTCCAGGCGACGCAGTGACCACCCCTGGGGTGCGGTCGATCGCCGCCATACGCCCAAGTTTTACCGACGCCCCGCGCAGCATGCACGAGCCGGTGCGCTGCATCGACTCAAGCTTCAGAAAGCAACCGAGCGTCGAAGTATGTACAAGTGGGGTTACGCGACAAAGTGCGCGAGCAGCCTCCGGAATGGGCAACATAACTACACAGTAACATTGCTCTTCTTTTCGCGCTCTTTTCCTTACGTCGCCAAATCAGCGCCATTTCGCGCGGCGCCATGGTACATAGGACAGCATGCAGATTGCGCCACCGCCGGGACCACGTGGACGGCGCTTGCCGGTTCTTTCCCAAGGCGTTTCCACCGCTGACCCAGCCGCGCCGCGGCCGCGGCACCCGCCCTGGATCAAAGCAAAATTGCCGAGCGGCGAGACATTCTTTGAGGTTCGCGACCTTGTCCATCGGCAAAAACTGCACACCGTCTGCGAATCGGCTAGCTGTCCCAACATTGGCGAATGTTGGAATCGTCGAGCCCTGACCATCATGATTTTGGGCGATATCTGCACGCGATCTTGCCAATTTTGCGATGTCACGACCGGTCGGCCGCTGCCTCCAGATGCCGATGAACCCCGTCGTGTGGCAGAGACCCTGGCGGCCTTGAACCTGCGCCATACCGTCATCACCTGCGTCGATCGCGACGACCTAGCTGATGGCGGCGCGGCGCACTGGGCGGAAACCATTCGCCAAGTGCGGGCCCATTGCCCGCAAATGACGCTAGAGGTTCTGACCGGAGATTTTAAGGGCCGCACAACCGACGTGGATACCGTGCTTGACGCCGATCCCGATGTGTTTGCGCACAATCTAGAAACGGTTCCGCGCTTGTCGCGGCAAGTTCGCGTACAGGCCAGTTATCCGCGCAGTTATGCCGTACTGGCGCATGCCAAAAAGCGCGGCGCCGTCGTCAAGACAGGCCTTATGCTGGGGCTTGGCGAAGAGCTCGCCGAAGTGCGCGCCGTCCTTGGCGAACTTGCCGAGCTCGGCTGCGATATCGTCACCCTGGGGCAATATCTGCAGCCGTCCAAAAAGCACTTGCCGATCGCTCGTTATGTAGCCCCCGAAGAATTCGCCGAGCTGCGCACGCAGGCTTTGGCCTTGGGCATTCCGCATGTCGAAGCCGGACCTCTAGTACGCAGCAGCTACCACGCCGATGGCCAGGCCGAGATGATTCACGCGCTCAGGGCTGGCAAGTGAGCACTGCTCCTCCGCGCATTGCAAAAGGCCAGCACCGGCTGGTCACGCTTATCGCCACGTATTTGGGCACCGGCTATTCGCCGATATGGCCCGGCACTACGGGTACGCTGGCGACCATTCCTTTGGCCTATGGGCTTTTGAAATGTGGCCATGCCTGGCTGTACCTTGCCACAGTCGTTCTGTTTCTCGTCGGAATCTGGGCGGCCGGTGAGTACTGCGCGCTGACCGGCGAACCCGACAGCCGCAAAGTGGTCATTGATGAAGTGGTCGGCTATCTGCTTTGCCTGTGGGCGGTGCCGTACACGCCGATGAATCTGCTCGTGGCGTTTTTGCTGTTTCGGCTGTTTGACACTTGGAAACCCTGGCCGATACGCCTCGTCGATAGGCACGTAAAAGGTGGTTTTGGAGTGATGGCCGACGATGTCTGTGCCGGCGCAGTGTCCGCGGGGCTATTGTGGTTCCTGCAACCCTATCTGAAGGCATTACACCCGTGAAGTGGATGCCGCCCTCTAGCACCAGAGAGTCGCAGCGAACTCGGCCGCTACGCGTTCGGCCTTATCCGCTTGACGAGCTGCCTCGGCTTTTGCGTTCGCAAGTGGATTTGGGTCGAATGCTGTGGCGCTATTTGGGCAGCTTGCTCGATGCCGCCTCCGCCAGTACCGCAGCGGGATGGACGGCCATCGAGTCCATCTTAGACACCAAGCTGAAGCTGAGCGCGCAGCAGCCTTATCTAGTGCCCACGGACCGCCTGCCTTCGCTTTTGCGCGGGGCCCGCTTGTTCGAGCTGGCGCTTCTAGCCCCGGGACAACCGCGGGCGATGCTGGCTGTAGAAGAAGCATTTTGCCAGCACCTGGGGCTGCGCAGCGAACAGCGGCTGCATGAGGTTTTGACGCAAATTCTGCACGGTACATCGCTGCGAGTATTCGCGCTTTCTCCAGGAAGCCCCGATCCGCTGCGCGAAGACGCGGGGCTGCGCTCGCTTCTGGTCATGGATGTAGAGCTTGTCGCGCGCCAACAAAGCGGCTGGGCGCGGCTTGTCCTTGGGGCGCAACTGCGACTCGGAGTTCCACCGCCCCCCAGCCAGTCGGCGTTGCGCCGGGCCTGGGAACGGCGTCAGCGCCTCTACGACGTACCGGTTTCCTTGTGCATCGAAGCCGGTTACGGATTTCTACCCGGACATGAAGTGCTAGGCCTGCAGCCGCAAGATATCGTTCTGCTTGATCACTTTGGCCCCAAGCCCATCGTCGGCGGAGCGGTCTGGCTGCGCCTAGGCGGCGGCGTCTTTCCGGCGCACCTCGACGGCGCTGGGGTGACCGTGTTAGGCTCCTTTCACTTACGAGCACAGGCGATGAGCCAGGCCACTTCCGAACCAAAGTCCGAACAAACTAGTGTCAATGATGCATCCCCGACGGCCAATGATGCATTGTTACGCGAACTACCGGTGCAAATCACTTGCGAGGTCGGCCGCGTCAGCCTCAGCGGGCGCGAAGTCTTAGAGCTGCGCCCGGGGGCCGTACTGCCGGTCGGCCGCCCGCTTGCCGGGCCGGTTGATTTGACGACCAGCGGACGGCTTATCGCCCGCGGCGAGCTTGTCGATGTCGAAGGCGAAATCGGAGTCCGCGTCACCGAAGTCGTGGATTAGACACGTCTAGTCTTCGCGCCGGTTGAGGGCAGCGCTAAACGCGGCGAACGCCGCTTCCTCGTCAAGCTCGGCCTGAAGGTCGTGTTGCGGATCATCGACGTCTAAGACCGGTTCACTGGAGCGGCGGCTGTCCGAAGCCGGCGCTTTGGATGGCGTGACGGAAGACGCGGGCTTCTCTAGTTCATGAGGCGCCTGGCGCCGGCCTCGTCCGGAAAAACGGGGCGTCGAATCGCCGATCAGCCGCAACGGCTGCGGCAGTGGCCACTTTTGCACCTCGGACGTGCTAGCGCTGCTGCTGGCCCCGGCGCTGTGGCGCTCGGCACGGTAAAAAAGCGCATGCAGGCCCAGGGCCTCTTCGGCGTGGTCGCGCAAAAGCAGACCCGGCGGCAGCCGTCCGCCCCGTTTGCGCGCTTGAGCAATGCGGCGCTGCGCCACAAGCATCTGCCGTGCCCGCTCGGCGTCACGACGGGCAATGCTCAACCGAACTGCGATGGGATCAAAAGTGGCGGCAATCTGCGCCAGCAAATCGCGCGATGCGGTGGCGTCGTCGAACAGCACAGCCACCGCCGGGGCCGAAAGCAGGATCAGCAACGCGGCATTGGAAGGAGTCTCGGCGCTGGCTATCGCTTCATCAAGCAGCGCCAAATAGGGATCTAGCGCCGCGGGCTTTACACGCAGCCAAGTGGCAACTTCCGGCAACAGCTTGTCGAGCAGACCCACTTCGCGCAGCAAAACAAAGGACTCTAAAGCGGCACCGCCGCGCAGAAGCCTGTAGATCTCTTCCAAAACTCGCGGCACCGGGCTTTTTTCAATGTCGGTGTGGTGCGCCACCATGGCGCGGTAAGTACGGTCTTCGATGTCAAAGCCCAGGCGCGCCGCAAATTTTACGGCGCGCAAGATGCGTACCGGATCTTCGCGAAAACGAATGTTCGGGTCGCCAATGGTGCGAATGTGGCGCTGCGCCAAATCGTCTAGGCCGCCGACGTAGTCGATGACCCGCCCGTTTTCCAAATCATAAAAAAGCCCGTTGATCGTAAAGTCGCGGCGGCGGGCGTCTTCCTCGGCATTGCCAAAGACGTTGTCGCGGTGGATGTATAGTTCGCTGGGGGCGTTTTTCTCTCCGCCCTCTCCGTCGCCAGGTTCGTCCGCGTCGTCGCGCGGATTGGCGCGAAAGGTCGCAGTCTCGATAATTTTGCGACCAAAGACCACATGCGCGAGGCGAAAACGCCGTCCAATGATTCGGCAATTGCGAAACAAGTCGCGAATCTCCGCCGGGGTGGCGCTGGTCGCGACATCAAAGTCCTTGGGAGTCCGCCCAAGCAAAAGGTCGCGTACACAGCCCCCGACGAGATATGCCTGGTAGCCATTGCGCACAAGATGCCGAATGACCTTCTGCGCATCAAGGTCGATATGCTCTTTGGAGATTGCCGGTTCAGCCATTAATATTCAATATTTGCTAGCACGCTCCTCGCCCGCCTGTAAAGTCGCCCCATTTATTCGTATCGCAGCGCTTCGACGGGATCGAGTCGAGCCGCACGCCAGGCTGGATAAAGTCCGAAGATGACCCCGGTCAGCGTACTGCTGAGCAGCCCAGCCACGATGGCCCAGGTTTGGTAATACGCTTTCCAAGTGCCCACCCAAAACGTCAGCGCTTTGGTCGCCGCAAATAAAAGGGCGGCGCCGCCGAGCACGCCGCACAATCCGCCAAGCGCCGACAACAAGGCCGCTTCCAGCAAGAACTGACCGACGATGTCGCCGCGTGTCGCCCCCAAGGCGCGGCGCAAACCGATTTCGCGGGTTCGTTCGGTGACCGTGACCAGCATGATGTTCATGATGTTGATTCCGCCGACAAACAGCGACAGCGCCGCGGTACAAAGCATCAGAACATTGATGACCATCAGAATAATTTCGGACTGCTTCGCTTCGTTTTTGCCTTCATCCAAACGAAAGTTTTCGATGCCATGGTGGCGTGAAAGCAGCACGGCGCGCACAAAGGCCCGGGCGCGGTCAAGCTGTACCGCCACCTCCCCCACCGTAGGCAAAACTCGAATGTAGATGTTGTCCACGCGCCGCGAATGGCGCACCACGCCCTGAAATGTGGAGGCCGGCACAACCACCCGCCGATCCCACATCCATACCCCGGGACCAGCGACCAGGGTGGCTTTGTGGGCGATGACACCGACGACATCCCAGCGCGTTCCGGCAATGCGCAAAGACATGCCGCGCAGATCCTCTTTGCCTTGTAACAAATCCTGCCAGACTTCATAGCCGACGACGCACACACGAGTGCGCCGCAAAAGATCGCTCGCGTCTATAAAGCGCCCGTGCAGTAAGCTCACGCGGTATAGGTCGAGCGCCTGATCCGACGCGCCCAGCACCAAAACCCGCTTTTTCTCGTTGCCGGCGTAGGCATATTTTTGCCATAGAAAAAGCTCGCCCTCGGCAGGGCCAGCGGCGGCCGGATTTTGATCCAGGGCCAGCTGATCGGCACTGTCTAGGGGCCGCTGCGTCCGTCCGCGCTGGTGGGGGGGGACCTCGGCGGTCTCAACCTCGACGACATCGGATTCTTCGATAAATTGATTGGTGCTTTCCAGCGCCTGCTCGCCCCCTTTCAAAAGGCCGGACAAAAGCACCACCGAGCCGGCTCCAATGATCATGCCAAGCAGCGTAAGCAGACTGCGCACCTTGTGCTGACGCAGCGCATGAAACACATTGTGAAACTGATCCCAGAATCCGGAAATAAGGGTCATGTGAGGTCTGTTTAGTAATAACAATTCGGCGCGTCGGCTTGTTCCTGGATTGGCCAAACGCCAGCAAGCATTGCTCGGCGCGCAGCGTATATAGCATGTCCACTGCGCAATCTAGCTCTGCGACCTATGATGCTTTCGCGGCCCTGCGGCTGCCTTTTGTTCGAACATTTGCCCTAGGACGCATTTCTGCGGTGCTGGGCACGCAAATTCTGTCGGTGGCGGTTGGCTGGCAGCTTTATGAGCGCACCGGCGACCCATGGTCGCTGGGCCTCGTCGGCGTTTTCGAGCTACTGCCCGTACTGTTTTTGATGCTGCCCGCCGGCACCGCGGCCGATCGCTATCCGCGACGCAATTTGGCGATCATTGCTCACCTTTTGCTGGCGCTTTCGGCGCTGGGTTTGATGGTCATTTCCTGGCAGCGCGCTCCGGTGGCGGTCATTTATGGGTTTTTGACATTGTTTGGCGCCGCGCGAACCTTGGCATCGCCATCGGTCGGAACGATCATGCCGCAGCTTCTGCAGCCCGAGCAGTTCGCCAACGCCAACGCCTGGCTGTCCTCCAGTTATCAACTGGCGGCTATCAGCGGACCCGCGCTTGGCGGATTTCTAATTGCCGTGCATGGTGATGCCACCTGGGCCTATCTGGCGTCGGCCCTGGGGCAGCTCATGTTCGTCGCGCTATTGACCACTTTGCCGAAAAAGGCGCCCCCGCCTCGGCCGGCGCAGCAAAGCATGTCCGATTTGTTCGCCGGATTTCGCTTTGTTTGGCGCAATCCCATCTTTTTGGCGGCGATCACGCTCGACCTGTTCGCGGTGCTTTTGGGCGGTGCCGTGGCGCTTTTGCCAATCTTCGCCAAGGACATTTTGCACGTCGGCGCCATGGGCCTTGGTTGGCTGCGCGCCGCCCCTTCGATTGGAGCGCTACTGATGGCGCTCATCAGCACTCGGCTGCCGGCCTGGGAAAGGCCGGGCCGAGCACTTTTGATCACAGTGGCTGGCTTTGGACTAGCGACCGTTGGATTTGGCTTTTCGCGCAGTGTGGCGCTTTCACTTTTTTGCCTGTTTATGACCGGCGTCTTTGATCAGGTCAGCGTGGTCATCCGTCTGACTCTGGAACAGGTCATCACCCCCGACGTCCTGCGCGGCCGAGTTTCGGCGCTGCACTATGTTTTCGTGGGATTTTCAAATGAGCTAGGCAGCTTCGAAAGCGGTGCCACCGCGGCGCTATTTGGAGCGGTGGCCTCGGTCATCGGCGGCGGCATTGGCACCCTTTTAGTGGTCGCACTCGTGTCGCTGGCCTGGCCAGGTCTTTCGCGCATCGGTCCGCTGCACACTTTGAAACCGTCGGAGCTGCCAAAAACCAGCTAAACACGCGGAACCGGCCGCACCTTCAAATCAGCAAAGACGGCCTAGACAATTTGGCAGTCCCTCTGAAAGATGTGGCATGCCGCTTTCTTATCGCGATGCCGGCGTTGATCGAGATCGAGCGCACGCTTTTGTGACGAATGTGCGCGCGCGTGCTCGAATCACATACGGGGCCAACGTAGTGCCCTATACCGATAGCTTTGCCGGCCTTTATGAGCTGCCGGCGCGAAATGGTGATGCGCCGCTTTTGGCGGCCACTTGCGATGGAGTCGGTACCAAGCTGGTGCTGGCCCAGGCTCTTTGCCGCTATCAGGAAGTTGGGCAGGACCTAGTCGCCGTCAACGTCAACGACTTGCTGCCCTGCGGCGCCACACCGCTGTTTTTTTTGAACTACATCGCCACGGCGAAAATTCGCCCCGAGGTTCTGAATCCGCTCATGGACGGCATGGTGGCGGCCTGTCAGCAAGCCGGTTGCGCGCTACTAGGCGGCGAAACCGCAGAAATGCCCGACTTATACCCGGGCGGAGGTTTTGATCTGGCGGGTTTTGCCGTTGGAATGACCGCGCGGCAGCATTTGCCGCCGCGCCATCTTGTAAAGCCCGGCGACAAAGTGCTGGGCCTGCCATCTAGCGGCGTGCATGCCAACGGCTTCAGCCTGGCCCGCCGTGCCTTCGCCAATGCCGGCTTGCAGCTTTGCGCCGAGGCGACCGCGCAGGCCCGCGCGATCGGCGAAGAATTGCTACGGCCCACTGCGATTTATGTTCAGCCGGTGCTGGACGTACTTGCCGAGCACCGTGCTGCCGTGAAGGCCGCAGCGCATGTCACTGGAGGCGGCCTGCTTGGACGAGCCCTTGGCCTTTTGCCTGCAGGCTGCCGCTTGCAGTTTGATCGCCAGACGCTGCCCCGGCTGTCTATCTTTGACGCCATTGCCGAGGCCGGACCGGTCACCCCGCACGAAATGGCTAGCACGTTCAATCTGGGGCTCGGTTTTTTGCTGGTCGTCGACGAAAAAAGTGCTCCGGCCATCGTTTCAAAAGACGGTAGCCCCTGGATCGCCGTGGGCCGCATCACTGCCGGAGACCGCGGCGTGGAGCTCGGGAATGTCAGCACCGACTAAAAGGCCAAGGCCGCGCTTTGCGATTCTGGCTTCTGGACATGGCAGCAACGCCGAAGTGTTGATGGATGCGTTTGCAGACGGCTCCATTTGCGCCACGCTGGGCCTTGTCTTGTCGAATCGGCCCGAGGCTCGAGTCCTTTCCAAAGCGGCCGAGCGCGGCTACTTGAGCGAGCTAGTTCCAAGCCACGGTCCGGGAAGCTTTACCGACCGCAGCGCGCATGAGACGGCGATTTTGAACCGGCTGCACGCCCACCGCATTGAGCACCTGCTACTGGCCGGATATCAGCGCCTCTTAAGCCCGCATTTTTTGCGGCAGTTTTCGGGCCATATCTTGAACATTCATCCCTCTTTGCTTCCCGACTTTCCCGGGCTTTACGCCGTGGAGCGGCAGTTTGCCGCCAAGGTCCCTGTCTGTGGCGCCACCGTGCACCTAGTCGATGAAGGGATCGACACCGGCCCCGTGCTGCTACAGGGGGCCATCGCACGCAATGGCCAAGAAGACGGCATCGAGGGGCTGCGGCAGCGCATCAAGCGCGAAGTCGAGCACGTCATTTATCCGCGCGCCGTTCGCTTGTTGCTACAGACTCTGCTTGAGCAGTCGGTGGACGATGAAAATTTATAGGCGCAAATAGTGCAGAATCGTCCCGGCATCGCCAACGGCATATACTTTGCCTGGGCTGGCCGAGACGCCAAACAGGTTGGCACCGGTGCCGCTTGGGGTCGGGTGCCAGGCGACGCCGTCGTAGTGCAAAATCGTCCCGCCCGATCCGACGGCAAAAATGTCATTGGATGCGGTGCCGACCACGGCCAAAAGCGTCTGCAGCGTGCCGCTTGGCTGGACTTGCCAACTGCGACCATCAAAGTGCAAAATCGTTCCGTGAGCACCGACGGAAAATAAGTCGTTGCGGCTAGTTCCCCAAATGCTGTGCAGCCAACTTGTGGTTCCGCTTGGCATCGGAAAAAAGGCGCCGCTTTGATACTGCAAGATGGTGCCTTGAGCCCCCACGGCAAACACTTCACCGTCGATGCCAAAAACCGAAAAGAGGGGATTTTTGGTATTGGTCTTTACGGGCGCAAATACCGAGCCGTTAAATCGCACGGCGGTTCCAGCATCGCCGACGGCAAACCAATCGGAATTGAGTCCCCCGACGGCAAACAGCGTGCGCGTCGTGCCGCTGGGCACGTTTTTCAGATGTCCGCCAAAGCGCCGCAGCAACACTCCGCTGTCGCCGGTCATAAATAGCTCGCTGTCGGTGCCCCAGACGCTGGCCAGCCAATTTTCGACGCCGCTGCGCACCGGCCGAAATGGCCCTTGGCTGATGGAAACAAAGAAAATTCCAGAATCTCCGACGGCAAATACCGCATCCCCTTGGACATAAACCTGGCGCAAGTTGAAGTCGGGCTTGACGGACTGGATTTCCCAGCGACTATTTCCCGGCGCGGCGCTAGCAGGACCGGGGGAAACCGGCGCGGCAGGTGGTGCCGCCGGCGAATTTTGAGCTGCGGCCAAGCCGACCCCAGGCTTGGGACTGGGGCCAAGCGCCGGATCTAGCAGGTCCGGCATCGCCACCGGCGGCGCGCCTAGAGGCTTTGACGGCTGCGCCAAGGTCGTCTTGATGCGCGCCAGAAATCCATGCACCGCCCCGCGCGTCGCCGGCGTCAGGGCGCTTTCATTCCACAGAAATTGCTCATAGTGCGACAGCGCCTGCTGTAGCTGCCCTTGCTGGCGCTCGGTCTGGGCCAAATCATAAAGCAGCCGGCTCGATGGATAGAGCTGATAGGCGGCGCCAAACTCGCGCCCGGCGGCATCGTAGCGGCCTAGCTTGTACAGCCCGACTCCGTTCACATAATGCTGACGGGCCACAGCCGGCATTTGCATTTGCGCCGACGCGGTCAAAGAAAAACCGAGCCCGACGAGAACCACAGCCTTGCGCCAGCCCAAAAGCGCATCGCGAAGAAAATTCATAGTAATTTTAATTACAGCATAAAAACCAATGTCTTTTCCACCGCAAACGCGGCGCAAGGGCTGGGTTTCACGTACGGCTCTGGCCGAAGGACAGGGCCTGTGGCGATTGCGGAAGAGGCCGCGGGTATGGTACTTCAATCTAGTTACAAAGAGGAGTCTTTGGCCCGATGCTAAATCGCAGCCGTCTTTTAGGGGCAGGCAGCAGCTTGCTGCCCGCCGTGGTCGTATCCTTGGCGAGTTTTTCGCCCAGCCATCTGATTTGCCCGGCCGACGCCAAGGCACCGCCCGCTGCCGCTGCCAAGCCAGCGGCCAAGCCGGCTGCCGATCGTTCCCGCAGCGTGTCCGAATTGGCTGGCAAGTTCAAATGGGGAATGAGCCCGGAAGACGTCATGGGAACGATACAGGCCGAGATCGAGCTCAAGTACAAGCCAAAGATTCAGGCGGAACCCGATCCAACCAAGCAGGACCTGATTCGCAAAGAGATGAACGACGAGACCGAGCGAATGCGCAGCTCCTACGTCAAGTTCAGCGGTCAGAAGCTTGGCTGGGACGTCTCGCTTGTCGATAGAGAATACGGTCACCGCAATAGCGAATCGATGCTGGTGGTATGGGAACCGAATCAAAGACGGTTCATGTTTTTCTGGCACGAGAAGCTTTACAAGCAGTACATCGCCTACAACGCTGAGCGTTTTGCCGGCAAAAAGTTCGACGAGTTCGCCGAAGGCATGCAAGTTCGCTACGGCAAAGCCGAGATGAATTTCGCCAAAAAGCAGACCGAAGACGAAATGGCTTTGGATTTTCTGCAATGGCCCCCGATGGGCGACATCGTCTTGCGGGCCTATGATCAAAGCCATTTTTACGGCAACTTCTGCTTGGCGCTTTTGCACAAAAGCGTTTACGAGCAGGTGGAAAAAGAGCGCGCCATCAACAGCCCGCCGCGCGTGCGTCACACCAATGTGCACGTCGTCGATCAGGTCACCGAAGGCGCCGGCGCCGATCCCAATGCCGATGTCATCGATGACGTCGTCGGCAAAAAGGCCCAGCCGACCGCCGAACAAAAGCGCATTCAAGAGCGCATCATGAAAGAGTATCAAAAGAACCTGGCGCCGCCGAAGCCTTCCAAATAAGCTCTTCGCACTCGTCTTCAGCTATGGCCGGAATTTTTAAAGCGTACGACATCCGGGGTACCTACCCCGATCAGATCCATCCCGAGCTTGTGGCTCGCATCGGCAGCGCCAGCGTCCAAGTGCTGCGGGCTTCGCGCCTGGTCATCGGTCGCGATATGCGCGAAAGCGGCCCGATTTTGCGCGACGCCCTGGTACAAGCAATCATCGCCGCGGGCTGCGACGTCATCGACATCGGCCGCTGCTCGACCCCGATGCTGTATTTCGCCGTCAATCATCTGCAGGCCGACGGTGGAATTATGCTGACCGCCAGCCACAATCCGGCCCGTTATAACGGCTGCAAAATTTGCAGCCGAGGTGCGGCCCCGGTCAGCTATGACACCGGCATCGCCGAGATCGAGCGCTTGGCGCTGGCCGCATCCCCTCCCCCATTCGAGCGGCCGGCCGGACGCTTAGAAACTCGCGAGCTTCTCGACGAGTACTATAAGTGGCTGCTGCAATTCGTCGGCCCCATCAAGCCCTTTTCGCTGGTCATCGACACTGGCAATGGAATCATGGGCGAGCTTTTGCCCAAGCTCCTTGACAAGCTTCCGTGTCGGGTTTCGCGGCTGTATTTCGAACCGGATGGCCGTTTTCCCAATCACGAACCGGATCCGCTGAAGCCGGAAAATATGCGCGACCTGCAAGCGGCAGTGCGCACCGCGCGCGCCGACCTGGGCATTGCTTTTGATGGCGACGGCGATCGAGTGATGTTCGTCGATGAACGCGGCGAGCTTATTTCCAGCGACCGCATTACCGCGCTTTTTGCCGGCCATTTTCTGCAAGAGGCGCCCAAAAGCACCATCGTCTACGACCTGCGCAGCTCTTGGGTGGTTCGCGATGAAATCGAGCGAGCGGCCGGCGTTCCCCTGGAAAGTCGCGTGGGCCATAGCTTCATCAAGCAAACGATGCGCAAAACGAACGCCATCTTTGCCGGCGAGCTATCCGGACATTTCTACTTTCGGCAGGCCTTTTTTACTGACAACGGCGACCTGGCGATGTTGACCTTGTTGTCTTTGCTCAGCCAAGCCGAGCAGCCGATTAGCCAGGTGCTGGCCCCCTTTGATCGCTACCGCGCCACTGGCGAGATTAACTTCGAAGTGGCGGACAAAGAAGCCTGCCTTGGTCGCTTAAAGACGGAATTTGCCGACGCCGAAATGGCCCACCTAGACGGATTGACCATTCGCTATGCGGACTGGTGGTGCAACGTTCGTCCCAGCAATACCGAACCGGTGCTGCGGCTGAATCTGGAAGCCAAAACCGCAACGCTGCGCGACCAAATGCGCCAACGCGTGGAAGCAATCATCGGCGCGACGCCCTCGACACACAGCAGCCATTAGAGCGCCGGCCGCAGCGAAGGGGCCACTCTAAATGGAATTCAGTTCCAACCCCACAGACATCAAACTGGGCTTTTAGGAATTCGACGTGGAACTGCGGTTTGTTCGATATGAACTGCGGTTTGCCAGGTAGGAGCGTTCCCCTGCACCCGGCATCTTGGGCGGCAAGCGCGAAAGCCGTCGCCCGGGCAGCGGCTATCCGAAGATCTTCGAAAGCTTAAACTTTTTTCCACCCTTACGACCAGCGCGCATCCAGTTGTACCCATAGTCACGCAGCCAGCCGTCGCGGCGCTTTCGGTTCGAGCGACGATGACGTCCCAGGTACGAATCCGCAGTGCTCTCTTGGGCTTCTGCAGAGCGCCGAGCAATGCGATCCCAGATCTTCAGACCCTTGGTTTGTTTCTTCTTTTTGGATTTTTTCTTCACGACGAGTTTGTCGGCCACCTCACCTCGGCCTTCACCGTCAGACTTCAAGACTGTGATGCGCTTGATCGAGCGGGGCAGCTTCGATTTACGAACTTTCATAGGGCAACCTCCTTCAACGTAGTCCGTTGATTTCGTGTTGGTCAATACGTTAACATGGCGCATTGAAACCCTCAAGCCCAAGGAGCGCTCATGACTACCACGACCAACGAACCCGCGACTGTAGCTAGCAAGCCCAGCAAGAAGCCAGCCGCTGCCCCAAGCGCCTCGTCAAATACAATTGTTCTCGATATGGGCAGTAAAACCCGTAAGCAAATTCGCAAACTTCGCAAGGGCAAGTCCGGCCGCCTGATGAACCGCGTCGAGGAGGCCATTTCGCACCTGCGCGAGAACGGCGCGCTCACCGAGGGAGCCCAGCCGATCGTGATCGTCGTCAAGCAGAAGGCGCGCCGACGCGGTGGCCGCCGTATGGCCAAAATGTGGGGACTCGGCTAAGCCCCGCGCAATTACGCCTGCCAAGCAAGCTGCTTATCCTCTATCACGGGCCTTTTTAGGCCCGCTTCTTCCTCTAGGCCCTCTCAACCCTCGCGACTTGCCATTCTGCGATCGTCCGATGTTTCCAGGAGGGACATAGCAGCCGGCGGGGCCAAACATCGTTTGGAACGCGGCGGCGGATTCAGATTAAACCAGTGCGCCCCCTTAACCACCCGTCGCTCCGTCTCGGCCGGCATTTTGTCCCGCCAGAAGGCAATCTCGGTCCAATGCACCTGAGGTCGGTAATGGTGTTCTTGGTGATAGCCGTTATTAAACCAAATAAAATTATAAAAAGGATTATAGCAGCTTACTGAGTCCGTCATCCGATTGCCCGGAATGGCGCCGTGATGCTCAAGGTAATTCTCCCAATACGCCGCACATTGGCCCAGATACCAAGCGGGAAGAACAAAGAAGACAAATCCGCGCCATGATAGAAAGCCAAGAATCGCCCAGAAGGCCAAGACCGCCAGTGACTCTACAATTACGACGCGCAGGCAGCCTCTTTTCACAGCTTCGCGAATCAGAAACCCAGTATCTTGTCGGAAAAAACTCAAGAACGAATAGGAAATGATATTCTCTTCTTTTCCCGCAACCCGAGAATATCGATATGTCGAAGTCTGATCCCATGTCGTCCCGGTCTGCGGATCTTTGTCGTCATTGTTATAACGGTGATGATGCAGATGATGGCAGCGGTAGAGCATCTGCGACAGCCCGATGGCAAGGCTGTTCACAAGTGAGAACAATCGGTTCAGAAAATTCGATGTAAAAAAAGCATTGTGTAGGAAATTATGAGCAATACATTGATAGTTTGTGCAATGCAGAAAAACCACCAACGCCATCAAAGCCAGTATCATGCCCAGAGAGAGCTGGTTGAAGCATAAAGCGCCATAGATCGTCAACGCGATCTGAACGACTCCTAGAACAATAAGATACGCATCTTTGGCACTATGCGCGAAAAGCTTCATGGTCTGCTCCAGCTTTTTGGGAAAGGATTAACGACGGCACAGCGAAATGACGCGTGGATGAATTAGGACTCTGCATCCTCCGCCTCTGCTTCACGTGAAGTGACGGCCGTGCCGGGGACGATATTGCCTTCTGCGAGAATTCGGGTCGGCACGGGTCGCAGATCACGAACCAACCCGACAAGTGAAAGCGCATACAGCGAGTAATAGCCGATATCGATTTCGTACCAGGCAAAACCCCCGCGAGCGGCAGCGGCATAACGGTGGTGATTGTTGTGCCAGCCCATGCCAAAGGTAAATAGCGCCAAAATCGGCCGGTTCACCGATTCGTCAGCAGTATCATAACGGCGAGAACCGCCTAGACCGCGTCGCCAGTGTCCAAGTGAGTTGACGAGCGAGACGATATGAACAGACAGCGTCGTCGGCAAGAATGCGCCCCAGCAGATCGCCGCCATGCCACTAACCTGCTGGCCAAATAAGCCATAATGACCAGCAAAAAACAGCAAAAGCGATGTGCCAAAGAAAACTTCGCTATAGTGCTTATTGAGCCAGCGCAGTTCGGGAAATTTAGCATAATAAGCGACAAGATCTAGATTGGTGTCGAGGTTTTGCGGCTTCATGAACCAACCTGATTGGGCAGTCCAAAAAGAGTGCGCAACTGGCGAATGCGGATCCTCTTTGGTATCCGCATTGCGGTGATGTATATAATGATTGGCGGCCCACCATAGCGGCCCGCGTTGGCCCGCCATACAAGAGACGAAGGCCATCATGAATTGCATGATACGGCCCGCGCGAAATGCGCGATGCGCAAAATATCGATGATTCGCTACTTCCGATCCCCAGATGCGAAGCGCATAGCTTGCAACAAAGAGCCAAAATAGCGACTTGGTAAGCGGATAATAAAGAAGCGCCGCAAGCCCCCCCGCATATACGATGGAGACGCGAAACCACAGCATTGAAACCGACGCCGACTTCTGTATCCCATAAGTGCCGCCGGTCTTCTGATTCCTCGGAGAGGTTGTCATTTTAGAAACTTCGCCCTCCATTCTAAAAGCTCACCATCAAGTAGCGCGGTGAAGGGTTGGCTGTGTGGACGCGGATCGGTATGATGGCCGCAAATTCCATGGAAGACTCACAATATCCTGGCGTAGTCACACATCGCGTACCGGTCGCAGAATGGTCCTTGGCAGTGTCTGAGTTTCCGGCGCACGGTCGTCCGCGCGGTGTCGTAGTCGCCGGTCATGCCATGATGTGCAATCGGCGCACGCTCGACAGGCCGCGCGGCCGCGGGCTGGCCAGCACTTTGGCCAAGGCCGGGCTGCACGTATATACCTTCGATGTACGCGGCCATGGCGAAAGCAATCCCCAATCCGCTGCTGCGGCCGGCGGCCAGTGGACCTATGACGACGTTCTGAACGGCGACATCCCTGCCGTTATAGACTGGGCCCAAAAGCGGCATCCGGACCTGCACCTTGGCGTCCTTGGACATAGCCTCGTCGGCCATGCGTCCCTCTTGTGGCTTGGAATTACGCCGCGGGCGAAAGTCGACGCGCTTGTGCTTTATGCTGCCAATCTGTGGCTGCCCCGCTTGGAACCGCGACGCGGACGCTGGCTGCGCAAGCGCGCCACATTGGCCGCCTGGAAGATTGTCAGCCGGCTTTTTGGGTACTATCCAGCGCAGCGGATGCGCATGGGCACCGATGACGAACCATTGTCCCTGGTCAACGATTTCTACCGCTGGGCCAAGACCGATAGCTGCTTGCGGCTCAAAGACGGCCTCGATTACCTGGAAGGTCGCGCCAAGGTAAGCGCGCCGGTGCTGGCTATCGTCGGCGACCGCGACCACCTGTTGTGCGTTGAGGAATGCGCTGCGCGTTTTCTGGCGCCGGTTCCGAATCACACGATGCGGCGCGTATCGGGAGCCGATCACATGACGCTTGTCACCAAGGAAGAAATCTCGCGCCCAGCCTGGGAAGAGACCGCCGCATGGCTTGTCGCCAAACTGGATAAGCCCCTCGGCGAGAAACGCGACGAAACTTAGCGGCGATAACGCTCTGGAAAAAGGATGCCAAGGCAAGATCCCGCGCTGCCGAAACTGCCAAAGACCATGCTGTAAAAGCGGGTGCGGATGGAGCCCCGCGGATACGCGGTTTCGATGGCCTTGGACTCGGGGCGCACGCTCCACGCACGCAGTCCGGTGATGTCCATCCACGCGCCGATCTGAAGCAGCCCCGCCGTCGTCCCTTTGGCCCAGCGCGGTCGCATCTGCATATGAAAGTCGATGGCATCGACCATGGGGTCTATACGCTCGGCCAGGACGCCACGCTCGGCCAAAAATCCGCGCAGCGCCCGGCTGCCCACCATCGGAAATGGCAGATGCGAATCGCGGTAATTCGCGCACAGCCCCAGATCGTGAAATAGCGCCGCAAGCAAAAAATCTTCTTCGTTGCAATCGATTCCATGCTTGCGGCCATAGGCACGGCCGAGCAGAAAGCAACGCAGACTGTGCGCCAGCAAAAGGGGCGGAGCCGCGCGCTCCACCAAGGCTCTGGCTTCGCGTACAAGTGGCGTATCGGGCACCTGCACAAGTACACCTGGGCTTTTTTCGCAGTCGGAGCTCATTCTCCATATTTTGCCACAGGTTCAATCTTGGCTGCGCAGTAGCGGTTCATCCACAGCTTCTGCATCGGCAGACTCAGACGTACTCCTAGCTGATACCCCTTGATAAAAAGGAATTGGTCCTCAAGCTTTCCGCCCATGCGCAGCTTGGGCGTGTAGGTGCTTTGGCCCAGGTAGGAAAGCGGAATGCCGCGCTCCACCGCGCGAATCAGGCTGTAGTAATTGATGGCGTTATAGACGAGCGCGCTTTCCTCTTCGCTATAGTCAATGCCGACACGCTTGTTTAGCTGCTGTCCGCCGTGAAAATAAATCAGATACGCACCAACAATGCGATTGCCGCGTTCACACAGAATGACCTCGGAACCGGGCGGGGTGGCGCGCGCACACTCGTAGAAAAACTGCGGCGGCGGCTCCTCCAGCTTAAACGGCGCCTTGAGATACGTGGCGCGAAACAAAGGATATAGCTGCGGAATCAAATCAGCGTAGTTCGATTCGTAGCGAATGCTGAAAAGCTGCTTCGCTTTCTTCAAAGTGCGGCGCGCGTGGCTGCGCCCATTGGCCGACAAACTGCTGATGTAGTCGTTTTCCGAGGCAAAATTGGTGTCCACTCGCACCGTCGGCAACGAGTAGCACTCCACAAAGTCAGTACGGCGGCGGAAGCGATCGATGCCTGGAAAATCCTGGTGCACGTCTTTGATAAAGCCAAGGTGCAGCTTCTGCTCTTTGGCCAGCTCATCCACACCATCGAGCATGCGATCCAGAACGGCATCTTTATCACATTCCGGAAGCAGGGGAATAAACCCGCGATCCGAGATCAGCGATCCGGCAACCCCGACGCGATAGGCCTGCCCGATGCCCAGATGCTCGACGATGGCAGCATAGGCGCGCCGCATCAGGGTGGGCATGATGGCCATAAACTCGATGTTGGTGCCAAAGTAAATGGGCACAAAGCCAAGGACCGTACGTCCTTCCTCAATGCTGAGATAGCGGACTCGAACATCGCCCCACAGCGACAGCTCTACGGCGCGCAAAAGACCATAGGAAAAGTCTACGGGTGAGCCTTGCAGCGGCGCGATGCGTAAAGCACCAAGTCCGTCGATTGATTCGTACCATTGCGTGTGCATGCACCATCCCTACATACAGGAAGTCAGCCGCTAGACTTTGCCGAGCGACGGCTTACCGACTAGGTAATCGCTAAGTGGCTCGGCGTTGCTGAGGCGCGACGGCGGATGAAAGGCCAGCGCCCGCGTCGCCGAAAGTAGATAAGCCACGTCGGGCGCTGACATGTAATGAATACCGCCCAGAAGCTCGGCCGCTGCCATGGACGCGCGCTCTATCGCTTTTTGCACGGCATAGCGGACGAAAAAGACGCGCGCCAAAAGATCTTCGCTGTTCATGCCCGAGCCCATGGCATAGGCAACGCCCTCTAGCATGGACATGGCGCCCTCGACTTCAATGCCAAGTTGGGCGCGCTCGCTGGCGTTGCCTTTGGCTTGCTGGGTGACGCGCTCGACCAGGGCCGTGGCCACGCCCAGATAGGACGCCCCAAGCAAAAGCTGCAGCCAGACGTAGCCCAGAATCTCTACGGGATCGAGGCCGGCCTGGTTCTCGGTCGGAAATAAGAAATCGCCGGGGATGTATACATCATCGAGAACCAGCTCATCGCTTTCGGCGCCGATTAGCACCGAGCTGCCCCAAAACGGCCGGCGCACGATACCCGGCAGGTCCGCGGGCACAAGGACGACGGAACGCCGCGGTGCCAGCTTGCCCTTTGGATCTATCAGCATAGCGCTGCCTGTGAGCAGATCCATGGATCGGGTCAAGCTGCACGGCTTTTTGCTGCCGCGCACGATATAGCCACCATCGTCAGTGGGCCGAGCTTCCATGGAAGCCGCCAAAATGCTCGTACCCGAGCGTCCCTCGGCAAAGCCCGAAGCCATAAGCAGACGATTCTCTGCGACGGAGCAAAGCAAGGCCGCGCAGGCTTCGTCGCCGCCAAAAATGCCGAACTCGACCAGGGTGCCCACGGAAAAATTGTGCATGCTGATGGCCACCGCCAGCGATGGAGCGCGGCAGCCAAGGGCCCGGTGTATGCGCGCGGCATCACGCGGAGTAGCGCCTTTGCCGCCCTGCGCGGTGGGAATAAGCAGTGCCGCGCCGCCATGATCGCGATAGGCGCGAATGGCGGCGCCGCCAGGTTGCTCAATCTCCATCAAGGGGGCGGCCGCAAGATATGCGTCAAGACCCGGTAAGTATTCTTCGAGGGTGGCTCGCTCACTTTTCATTAGAGACATGGTTTTCTCGCTCAAAAAGACCGGGGGTTATTCGTTCACTTCTGCTCGACGGCGCCGAGCAAGTCCATAAGGCAGGACTCCTGCACCGGGCAGTCGCGACCAAGGGGCGAAAGCAGCGCGTGGGCTTGAAAATTGTCGAAGATACAGCGGTGCCGAAAGTAGGGCAAAAGGTCCGCGCGGCGCCCCGGAAAGGTGCCGATAAGGCCGAAACTGAGCAGGTTTAGCACCCGCGCCAGAATCGACAAGGCCGGCGGCATAAAGCGCGCCCGGCCGCGACCAAAACGCCCTCTGATGGCGGCCACCAGATGCGAAAGCGGCCATGGACGCGACCAGCCAGCCACAAGGTGCAGGGTCTTTCCCAGCGCCTCTTTTTGCTGGGCCAGCGCCACCATGCTATCGGCGACATAGGACAGCGGCACGGCATCAAGGTGCATGTGCGGATCGCCGGCAATCACCATCAACTTGCCCGCGCGCAGACCCTCTATCAGACTGGCCAAGGGCGAGGCCGCTTGCATGGCGGGCGACGGGCTCCGCTTATCTGCCGTCAAGCTGCGGCGAAAGACGATGACGCGCGACATGACAGCGGAATCTCGCAGCATGCGCTCGGCCTCGAACTTGCTTTGTTCATAGGCGTTGTGAAAGTTCTGACCACAAGCCAGATCGAATTCGGTAAACAGGCCGCGCCGATTGCCGGCCACAAGCGTCGTCGAAAGCTGCGCCAGCCGAGCGGCGGGGTTTTGCTGCAGCATCTCGATGAAAGTGGCGATGGGCTGCGTATTAAAGGCGCGCGCGGTCTGCAGATCCTGATCGATGGACGTACGCTCAGCACAGTGAAAAATTGTGTCCACAGACGCGCACAATTCGAAAAAAGCCTTTTCATCAAGTCCGAAGCGCGGTTTTTGCAGGTCGACTACTAGCGTCTGCAAAGCTGCGCCCAAAGCGCCCCGCGGCGGCGCAGCACGGTTTGGCGCGCTTTCCGCGGCGTCGGCCGGTCTTTCGGAAAGTACATAGATCTGCTCTACTTCCGGCTGCGCGGCTACCGCGTCGAGCACCAAGGCACCAATGGCGCCGTCGCTTCCGGTCAGCATCACCTTTTTCATCGATAGGTTCCTCGCAGGACGAAAAGGCCGCAGCGACTATGCCGGCGGAGTCAGGCCCATATAGCCAAGGCGCGTGGTCTGCATCTTGGCCGACCATTGCATCTGAATGCCCAGGCGCTCTTCGACCGAAGTGTCGACAAGGCGGCGCCCCGGCACAAGCTCGTAATCGCCCAGAACTTCGCTGACTTGTTTCAAACCTTCTTGAAAGAGCACCTCTCGGCGCACGATCACATCGCGAATGGGCAGTTTCTTCCACAACTCCATCCCCTGCCCCACAAGCCCGAGCAGACGCAGCCGCTCGCCGGGGTTTTTCGCCAAGTAGTCGCGAACCACCGCGCTGCCGACAACCAAGTGCCGAATCTCGTCGATATTGGCCCCGCGCGCCGTCTGTGCCGCGGGCGGGTTTAGCACATGCCACTTGCGCTCGCTCATCTCCGAAGCCGGCGCCAAAACGCCCTCGACGATCACCGTCAGCATGAGCACTGCGACGATAAAGTCATCGCGCCCGCCCGCGGTCTCAAGCGCAAAGCGTTCCAGCGGTACCAGCACCGCATCGCGCTTGTCGCCGACTTTGGCTTCTAAAAATGCATCCAGTTCCTCGGCCAAGACGCCAAGATCCGAAAGATGGCGGCGAAATACTGCGGCGTGGCGGGCCTCATCGAAAAGCTGCGTGGCATAAAAGTCCATCGTCGCTCGAGTCGGTGCGGTACGAACCATGTGCGAGATCGCACGCGTTCCCATTTCCTCAGAAATGGTGCGAAAAGCATATTCCTCTAAAATCGCCTCGCGCAGCGGTCCGGGTTCCAAAAGGTACTTGGGCACCACGGCATCGGGTGCATGGCCATGTACCTGGCCCTTGAGGGTGCCAAACGCGACAGCCTGCAGCCAGTATTCAATGTCGCACATCTCTGGCGTCAGATTCAGGTGAAGAGCGCCGTCAAGCAAATCCGGGGCCTGATTCCAGTCCGTCTCGCGGTACTTTGGACTTGTCATAAGATATCTCCTGTACGTTGCTGACTGCTCTAAAAGTGACCGGCGCGCTCGTACTGATCAAGGAAGCGCTCATACTCCGAGTTTGGAACCGGTTCGAACGCCAGCCCCTCGGGCTTGTAAGTATTTCCAAACAGCGAGCGGTCTCCGGCCAAGTGAATAGGAGCCGCGAGCATCGCCCACTCCCAAGCGCCGCTGATTAGATACCAAATACCGACCAGGATGGCGTTTGTCGTAACGCTGTGCGCGAAGTTGTAAAGCCGATAATAGATGACCGGAATACGCCGGTGCTCGCCGCTGCGGCGCAGGTAGTAACAATACCAGGCAGGTAGCGTACCTACGAGATCGATCCAGGCAAAGGCAATCACAAACCGCAGCCAATTGACCTGGCTGGCATGAAGAAGGACGGCCGCACTAAGGACGATTAAGATTACCAAGTAATCCAGACGGTGCAGCCGATACAGCGCTCGGCTGTGAAAGGTGTTGTACTTGTCCATGAACAGATCTTCTCCGGGGCTGAGGGCTTGAATCCACGCTGCGGTCGGCAGAGGATGTCACAACTCGAAAACCGTGCTTTTGTCCCAGCGTGCGTAAGAGGTCAATGCTGCCAAGGGAAAGCTCGCCGCCAAGGCTCATGTGCGCGTAACGCTTCTCAAGGGCCAAAATCATCGTCTCAGCCATGCAGGCATAGGCGTGCCCTTTGGGCAAACCGAAGCCGCCTATATCGGGCTGGCCTGGAATGGCAATGACTCCGCCATCGATGACCAGCAAATCGGGCCGGGCGGCGCGCAGCTCGGGTCCGATGTTGCGAGGCCGTGAGATATCGCAGATGACAGCGCCCGGAACAAAGTCGGCCGCTGTAAAAAGCGCGCCCGTGGCGCTTGTGGCAGTCAGGATGGCATCAGCACTTTGCACAGCCGCGCTGGCATCTTGGCCGAGGACGAAAAAATCGGTGCTGCCTGAAAGTGTAAGTTGCTTGGCAAGCTCGCCATAAGCTGCGACTGGCGCACCGGCGCGCGGCACGCCCGCGGCGCTGAGTATATGCTGCGCCAGTCGGCCACGCGGCCGATCGGAATTCGCGGCGGCTTGCAGAACGACGTGCTGACACGCCGCCGCAACCACATCAAGAAGCCGTGCCCGTGTGGATGCGGCAGAGCGGTGCGGATTGCCGACTAGGATGAGGCGCGCCGCGCTTTCCGAAAGCAGAATGCTGACCGCGCGGCCGATAGCCCCTGCCGCGCCGACAACGGCGATTGTTGCATCGGCGACAGATCTTTGGGCCAAGGCCAGCATTAAGGCATCGTGCGCCGCCACTGCGGTATACGAGTTGCCGCTCGTCACCGCAACGTCGGAGTGGCTTACCGACAGCCCGCCATGGGTGACGATTGAAGTGAACGCGCCGAGTCCAACGATTTGCGCGCCGCGGTCGCGTGCCATCTCCACGGCTTCGCCGATCACCTCAACGGCTTCATCGTGAGACATCGCCACAAGCTCGGCCGCGGTATGACCAAGCATGATGAACTCGCCGTAAGCGGTTTGGCCCGTGGCTGATTCGATGTGCGCATCGCCAACCACGGCCGGTGTCGCCAGGCCGTGCACGCAGCGCACCGCGGCTTTCAGTTCACTTGGCGGCATCGCCGAAAGCGAACGATCAAAATCCGCATAGCTGCTGAGCTCTAGCGGATGGAGCAGGAAGGCAAAACGTCCGCCGTCAGCACGCGGCTGCGGAATGATTAGCGCATCTTCGCGGTCAGGGTGCGGCTGCCGCCCCGACCAGGGCGCTCGGGCCAAAATGCCGCCGAGTACGCGCGCGGCATCTCCGGAGGCAAATACGTCCAAAGCCCGCTCGATGGCAGAAAGCACGGTCTCGCATTCTGCCCAGGTGGCGATAAGCGGCGGCTCGATGCGAATCACATCGGTGCCGTTGAGCGTAGGCGCCAGGCGGACCCCTTCGACATTGAGGAGGTAGCTGGCAAAAATCGGCGCCAATCCCCCCGCATCTGCAGCGACGCCAAGAATGCTGGATGGCCAGGTGCGGCGATGGACGGCGAAGCGCAAGCCTAAAAAGTAGCCGCGACCACGAACTTCGGAAATAAGGTGCGGACAACGCGCGGCCAGTCGCTCTAGGCCGGCCTTGAAGCGCTGGCCGTTCTCAGCAACCTGGCGAATCAGCGCGCCCTGATTGCGACTTAGATAGTCCAAAGTCGCCAGGCCGGCGCGGCAGGCCAGCGAGCCACCAGCAAAAGTTGACGAGTGCTTGCGCGCAAACTCAGGACTATAGGCATGGGCCGCCGCCACCACCGCGCCGATGGGGATGAGGCCACCGCTTAGGGCCTTGGCCAGCGTCATCACATCGGGAACCACGCCTTCGTGGTTGCAGGCGAACCAGGCTCCGGTACGACCGAGTCCGCTTTGAATCTCGTCGAATACCAGCAGCACATTGGCGGCGGTGCAAGCGGCGCGAACCTCGGACAGATATCCAGGCGGGGGCATCACGATGCCGCCCTCGCCCTGAATGGGTTCAACCAGGAAGGCGGCATAGTGGCCGGGACGGCTGGCCAGCGCCGTGCGCAACGCTGCGGCGTCGCCGTAGGGAATCGAATCGAAGTGCAGAACCGGTGAGCCGACGCCGTGGTAGCGCGTATTGCCGGTGGCCGACAGCGCACCCAGGGTCTTGCCGTGAAAGCCGTGCTGGGTCGACAAAATGCCTGGCCGTCCCGTCGCCAGGCGGCACATTTTGATAGCCGCCTCGACGGCTTCGGCGCCGCTGTTGGCAAAGGATACGTAGCGCATCCCCGGCGGGCAAATGCTCAGCAAGCGGGCGGCCAGCTCGCCAGCGGCGTTCATGTAAGACGGCTGTATCAGATTGGGCTCGCTCTGCGCGTGTACCGCATGTAGCGCCTGCCAAATCTCCGGCGGATTGTGCCCAAAAGGCAGCGCGCCATAGGCCGCGATAAAGTCGAGATATTCGCGGCCCTCGTCATCATAGAGCTTGCAGCCGAGGCCTCGCACAAAGCGCTTGTCGAGGGAAAGCTGACTGAGAAGACGGCTCAGGTGGGGGTTTATGTGCGCGGCAAAGGGGTGCTCGGCGGACTTCTCGAGGTCCTTTGGACGTTCAGCATCACCGGCAGAGGCCGCGAGGGGCGGCTCGGCCTGTGCCTCGCCCGCCAGATAGCTTGCCAAGGCGGCTATCGTCGGCTGATCCCAGGCGATGGTCGGGGCGATTTTTGTGCCCAGCCAAGCCGCAAGCGCCTCGGCCATGCCAACGGCCTCGACTGAGTCAAGTCCGATGGCAAAAAGGCGCGTCTGTGGCCCAAGAGCTACCGAGTGTAGACCCAGGGACTCGCGCAAATAATCGATGATCCAACTTTCGATCGCGGCGGCGGATTTTGGCTCGAGAGGCTTTTCACCCATGGCGTCTTCTCGCATGGCGTCTATCGTCTTATTTCTGTCCGGCGTCGAAGCTTAGCCCGCAAGCGCGGTGGCGCCGGACGGAAGTCCGGAAATAAGCACGCGCTGCAGCGATCCGTCCAAAAACGCAGTGCGACAGGCACGACGCTGAATCTTTCCGCTTGAAGTCTTGGCGATGGTTCCGGGCGGCAAAAGTACAAGCTCGTCTATTCGCAGTCCGTGCGCCATGGCCACTGCCTCCTGCACCGCGCCGTGAATCTCTTCGCTGGCGATGGGGCTAAGCTGCGGTGCTGCCACTTCCACCGCAATCACCAAGCGCTCTTCGTCTTTTATCTCTACCGAGAAGGCGGCGCAGCAACCAGGGCGAAGCTGCGCATGGCTGCTCTCGACCACCGCCTCGATGTCCTGAGGGTGCAGATTTCGGCCACGAATGATGATGAGGTCCTTGCGGCGCCCGCAAATGAAAAGCTCGCGGCCTCGCAGAAACCCGAGATCGCCGGTGCGCAGGTAATTGCCAGACTGGCCATCTGTAAGCTGCGCACCGAAAATGTTCCGCGTGTCTTCTTCGCGTTCCCAGTAACCGCGCGCAATGCTCGGCCCGGCCAGCCAAATCTCGCCGACCTGGCCGGCATCACAGATGCGCAAAGTATTCGGATCGACGATTTGAATGTCGAGCGCCGGAGACATGTGGCCCGAGCCGGTGATGCTCAGATTCGCGGTGGGGTCCTCGCTCAATCGAATTTGGCCGGCTTCGTAGTCAGCCTTGTCGACTGACATGGTGCGATAACCACCACCGCGAATGTCGCTGTTCTCGCCGGCCGCGCCGCTTACCAGCAAGGTTGCTTCGGCCAGGCCGTAGCACGGCAAATACGAACTTTTGCGAAAACCGCACGGAGCAAAGGCCTCGGCAAAAGACTTCAAAGTTCGTGCGCGAATCGGTTCGGCGCCGACGAAGGCCACCTCAAGCATGCTTAGATCCAGGCCCGCGCGCTGCTCTTTAGGAATCTTGCGCACGCAGAGGTCATAGCCAAAGTTTGGCCCCCCGGTGACATTGGCGCGATACTGGGTGATGGCTTCGAGCCAGCGTCGAGGCTTGCGCAAAAAGCCCATCGGCGAAAGCAGTATCGCCTGACCACCGACATAAAGCGGCTCCAAAATGGTGCCGATGAGGCCCATATCATGATAGGGCGGCAGCCAGCTTGCCACTTTGTCGTCGCTGCGCATGCCGAAGTTGCGCTGGATCATGTCCAGATTCGCAAGCAGGTTGCCATGATCCAGCATCACGCCCTTGGGATGCCCGGTCGAGCCCGAGGTGTACTGCAGAAACGCCAGCATCTGGCTGTTCCACACGGGTGCTTGATAGCGCTCGGCCGCATCTGGCTCTACCGTGTCGGTCGCCAGCCAGTCCATCTTGGCCAGTTCCGGAGCGATCTGAAACATCCCGGCAGCGAGGACCCGAATGGCCGCCGTGGTCAATACGTGCCGCGGCCGAGCGTTGTGCATGATGGCCATAAGGCGCGGCAAAGTACGGTCGAGCCTTGTCGGATCCGGCGGATAGGCCGGAATCGCCACCACGCCGGCGTAGAGGCATCCCAAAAATGCAACCAGATAGTCCTGACCCGGCGGATAAAATAGGAACGCCCGCTCTCCTATCGCTCCGCTTTCGGAAAGAACCACGGCTACAGCGCGGGCCCGTCGGTCAAGCTCGCCATAGCTGAGCTTTTCTTCACCCCCATGATCGGGCAAGAAAATACATGCGGTCCTGTCCGGTTCGGTACACGCTCGAAATTGCAGAACTTCTACGAGTGTTGTGAATTTGCGAGATGGTTCTACGCTCATAGCATTAGGATTTCGTGAATCTGTGGTTCTTTAAGAAACTGCCCGCAGGAATTGCGAGCTGTGAGCGGCTTGCGCAAAGCTCGCTTTTACGGACCGCCCCAGCGGGCAGTTACGCGATCTAAGAACTTGCCGATGTCCTGCCGTAGCTCGCGGGCCACAATTGGCTTAAACAGCATCGCCGTCAGCTTGCTGACAGGCAAGTCAGGAGCCACCGTTTCGCGATAGTAAATTTCGGTGTGGTTAGAATCGATGGGCCGTAGCTTGACTTCGCCGTCGACTTCCATATTTCCGGCGATACTGCGCCATACGACCCGATCCGAACCTTTGCTTTCATAGGCAACGGTGTAGTCGGCGCGAAAGCGCACGCCTTTTTCGACCTTTTCAGTAAGGACAAAGCGCGCGCACTGTTTGTCCTTTTGCTCAAATGACTCTAAGTCTGCAGTCAGCTCGCTAAGCAGGGTGGGATTGCAGAAAAAGTCGTGAACCTCGACGGTCGGTGCGCGCACCGTGAGTGTGCGTTCCTCTGTAGCAGAAATCGCGGTCATGATTCTTTCCTGTTTTTCGCAACTCGCAAGTGGTCAGCACAAACCCCTAGACCCCAGACGCTCGCACTAGCCATTTGGCGACTCGCGACGATGAAAGTCTGAAGCAGAAGTTGGCATGGATGCTGCAATTGGCGGCATCATGCTGAAACTGACCATCCCTGTCAATTGGCTATTTTTTGGGAACCTTTAGGAAGGTCTTTTGGGAACGTCAGCGCGCTTGGGAGATTTTCCCGTTCAGAAAAAGGAGTACGGAAGCCAACCTGGAAACTCTGTCATGAATGGTGCGTGTACTGTTTACACGAATTACACCGACGTGTAAGCCAATTACGACTTTCACACATCACTGACTACTTGCGGACATAGCGGCAAAACCAGCTTCGAGACCATCTGTTGGCTGCGCTTTTTGCGAAGTCTGAACAAAGTGTGAGCCGGTCGCAATCGAAGCATCCTCGGAAGATCTTTATTGAAAAGAACATGAGCATGCATTTATGCTCATGGTTCTGCATAGAAGCTCCAGTTCACAGTAGGGAGATGCTTGCAAGTTCACAATGACGCAGGAGACTAGCCAGCTTAATTTGGAGCAGCGATGAGCTCGGAGCCCCAGACTTCGTCGCCTTTCAAACATCGCAAGAAAAGCCGCAAAAGCCAAAGCCAGGTGAGCCTGGCTTTGCGAGAACCACAGGTACAAGAAGTAGAGCTTTTGCCGCCATCGATACTGGGTTCTTCGCCGCGCGCCCTGCCGCCAGCGTCGCAGATAGTCATGATCCCGCAGGCCCCCCGGGCCAAAACCGGACTTCGCGCCAGACTCGGTAGAATGTTTGGCAGATCGTCCTCGAGGAAAAAGAAAAAAGCGCCCGGGTCCGAGGGAATTAGCAGTCTTAGCGGCCCAGTCCTAAAAACCATCGCTCGCCCGGATCCGCTTTTACGAACACAGGTGAAGCGCTTAAGTGCTCCCACGCACCTTATGGCGCAACAGGAAGTGTTCAAAGCGGGAATCTCGCGCGCGGCATCACGCCTCCTAATATGGATGGCGCTGGCATTCAGGCTGCTTCTAGGCAATTTTACGGACTTCATTCTGGGCCGAAGTTCCATCGAGCGCCGAGCCACGCGGCTGCGCCTGGTCTTACAAAGCGGAGGGACTACGTTTATCAAGATCGGTCAGCAGATGTCCCTGCGTATCGATCTACTGCCCTATCAGTACGCCAGCGAACTTGAGAAGATGCTGGATCGAGTTCGTCCTTTTTCCAGCGAATACGCCATTAAGTGCATTGAGGAGTCTATAGGCGGACCGCTGCATAGCGTCTTTGCGGCATTTGATCCCGTTCCGATTGGCTCGGCATCTATGTCTTGTGTGTACCAGGGAATCCTACTATCGGGCGAACGGGTTGCAGTCAAAGTTCGAAGGCCAAACGTCGGCAGAACTTTGGCCGCCGACATGCGGGCTTTAAGCTGGATGCTAAAACTGTTCGAGTTTTTCGTCCTGCCGCCCGGGTTCAGCGACAACCTCGTCAGAGAGCTTCGGGAAATGCTTCTTTCCGAGCTGGACTTTCGCATGGAGTCGCGGGCCCAGGATATATTTCGGCGCCGCCTGCGCAAGACCAATCTGCGTTTCGCCAGCACTCCGCGAATCTATTTCAAGCTTTCAAATCACCAAGTGATCGTCGCAGAGTTTGTCAGCGGAGTATGGCTGACCGATGTTCTGGCTGCGGTCGAAAGCGATGATCAGCAAGCCTTGGCCGAGCTGAAGAACCACGGCATCGATCCGAAGAAAGTCGCGCGCCGCTTGCTTGAGGTCTCGCGCTGGGGCGGATACGAAGCACTGCTTTTTCATGCGGACATGCATCCGGCAAACGTCCTTGTTCGGCCAAAGAGCAAGCTTGTCCTCATCGACTTTGGCTCGTTTGGCGCTTTTACCCTCAAGGAACGTACGGTCTGGCGACGCCTGATGCAGGCGCAGCGCAATGAAGATGTGGCGGCGATGGCACAGGCGGCCATTGGTCTGCTCGAACCCTTGCCTCCGCTTGATATCGATGAGCTGACCAAGCGCTTAGAGAAGATCTTCTGGGATCACCTCTATGCTTACAAAAGCAAACATGCCGAGTGGTGGGAACGAACCTCGGCACAGTTATGGATCGCATTTTTGGGCATGTCGCGCGAGCTGCAGATTCCGATGAACATGAACACCCTAAAAATGATTCGAGCGAGCATGCTCGTGGATACTTTGGCGCTGCGGCTCGACAAGAAAGTCGATCAATATAAAGAGTTCAAACGCTATCTGAAAGGCGCAGGAGACAGGGCCCGCAAGCGGCTTGTGAAAAAGGCCAACGAGCTGTTGAAAGCCAGAACCTGTGTAGAAGTAGAAGATCTATTCGATGCGGGCCGCGGATTCATCTATCAGATGAAGCGCACCGTAGATAGCACCACTGCGATGACCACGAGCCTCATTGGCAAAGCTGCATATGCCATGACTTGTATGATCCAGTTCTCGGTGGTGGCGATGGTCTCGATGTTGTTCGGTCTTGCGATCATGACCATAAAGAATATACGGCATCACGTGCCGCTCAATCTGTGGCACATGATGGTGGACGTGCTCAACAACTGGCCCTATCAGCTATTTTTGGGCGCAGCATTTTTGGTCTATGCCAGACGCATGACCTTCCGTCTGCTCGATACCGATGACGAATGATGCGCAGAATGCCTAAGCTTAGGCATTGTTAACCTGCCGCGGGTGCAGCGACTTCGCAGTGGACCACGCCCCAGAACTCAATCATGCGGTTCAGCCGGCTCTCGCCAACGGTACTGGCATAGGCTTCCACAAAATCCTCCCCGGTTGTGTGGGACAGCACGCTTAGACGCCGAGACGCAAAGAACTTGGGAATTTCCTCGGGATTGAGCCCGAAGGTATAAGGCTCGCCGAGCTTTGCTACCTTCTGAAAGACTTCGGCCCCGCCAAAATAGCGGCTCGGACGCTTCACCACGCTTTCATGGTAATAGTCGAACACTAGCGTGGACGTCGGCGCCGCGGATGTAATAAATGCCAGCGTGTGGTCGATAGCAGGAAGCGTCAGGTACATCGAGACCCCCTCCCACAGAAAAAGCGTCTTTTGCGCCAGATCGAGTCCATTTGCAACAAGTCGCTCGGCCAGCGAGTCCGTTTCGAAGTTCACCGGAACATAGGTGACGTGCGCAGGGATACGTTCAAGAATTCGGCGCAGGCGCTCTTGCTTAAGCGCTGCAGTGCCGGGGTGATCCACCTCGAAGACCCTCGCTTGCGCAAGGCTCTGTGCGAAGCGATAGGCCCGGGTGTCTAGACCGGCCCCAAGGATGACAAATTGTTTCACGCCAGCTTTGATCTGCGCGGCGAAGATGTCATCAATATGTCGAGTTCGCGCGATATGGTACAGATAGATTCCCGGTATCGTGTACTCGTAATAAAATCTGGCCAAAGTCCGTATGCCGGGAGTGGTGGACATCAAGCGATAACGTGGCCCAATCATCTGCTTGGCCATGTAGTCCGGGTTACGGAGCCGTGTATCTGCTTCATAAGAGGCGAGCGCACGTGCGAAAGCGACGCCTTCGGCCGTAAAACTCGGACGCATGTCTTGTCGCATGAATTACTCCTTCTACTCGAAAGCGGTGATGGCTCCCAACTTATCACTGCCTGAAGTAATTTGGATGAGCATATCTTCACGCCAGACATCGCACAGCCAGCGCATAACTGTTCGATTCCTGTTTTCGTTCATGTTGGCAGCGTGGATTTCTATGCTGCCTCATATACAGGGGTAGACGACGCGCGGCGCGCAGCCTAAGCTTTGGCATATGGGCGGAGATTTCGCAGACATTCTTTTGCGCCTGCTCATCGCGACCCTGGTCGGCGGCATTATCGGGCTGAACCGCGACCTTCACGGCAAAGAGACAGGCGTGCGCACGCTTGGGCTTGTTAGCCTGGGCGCCGCACTCATCGGTGTCGCCTGCACTCACGCCAGCTTGGTCATCGGCAATGCCGACGCGATAAGCCGCATCGCCCAGGGCGTGATTCAGGGGGTGCTTACCGGCATCGGTTTTCTTGGGGCTGGCGTCATCGTGCGTGATACAGACAGTAGTCGCGTGCGCAACCTGACCACGGCGGCGACCGTCTGGACCACCGCAGTGCTCGGCATTGCCTGTGGCCTGGGCCCGCTGCGCATCGTGGGCGCTGGCGCGGTGCTGACACTTTTATTGCTGACCGTTGGCGGTCCCATCGAACGCGTCATGGATCGCCGCTTTGCGCATCCTCGCGCAAAGCGCGCAAGCACAAGCGAGGAAGAAAGCCCTCCCGACCGCGACCACCCCATTATTTCTTGAGTTCGGCGTACGTGTTGGGAACGTTCACCTGCTTGTGTATCCAATCCCAGATGGTGTAGCCCAAAAACGACTGCATGGTGACGGCGGCAACCGTCTGCTCGACGGTCTTGCCCTGATTGGCCGCAGCGCCGACTTCGCTGACAAGCTCGTTTAAGTAGTTGATCGAGAAGTCAAAGCCGGCAAGGGTCGTGGGGCGGTCATGACCGGGCACGATGATGGTATCGGCCGGAAGCGAATTCTTCACCTGACTAAGGGTCACACCGACCTGTTGTCCGTGACCGGCAAGCAGCCAAGGCACTGCGGGTTTATCGGCGACAAGCGGATTGCCGGTCCATAGCACTTTGGCGCTGGGCACGCGCACAAACAGATCACCGCCCGTCTGAGCAAAGCCATGGTAGCTCGCCTCGACCTGCACGCCGCCAAGGTCTACGCGAAACGGAGTGGTGTCATTCACCAGGGTGTCAGCAACCACTGATTTTATCTCATCGAGCCCCTGATCCGCGCCAAAATTCATCTTCATAAACGCCACGTCTTCCGCAAAACTTGCGGCGATGTACTGGGCAGTCCGCTCGTGCTGGACGATATGAACGCCGGCGGGCAAAAACGTGTTGCCATAGCTGTGGTCGCCGTGGCTGCTGGTGTTGATGACGTAGGTGATCGGCTTGTCCGTCTGTTCGCGTACGAGGCTTATCATTTGGCAGAAAAGCTGGCGGTTGAGCATGCTTTCGACGAGCAGTACACCGCTATCGCCAATGACAAAGCCGCCGCTTGTGGCCGAAGGAACGCCAGCGGCAGAGTGGCTGGGAGCGTTGCTATCAATGACCGCGTACACCCGATCCGCGAGGCGCTGCGACACCAAGCGGATGGAGTTTGGCGTCCAGATATAGCTCGGATTCGCAGCGGTGAAAGTCGGCGCAGTCGTGCAGGCCGCAAAAGTCTGCATCTGGGTGTTCTGCGCGATATCACCGCCACAGCCCGCGGCGGCAAGAGTCGTGACAAATCCGGCGCCAAGCAATGCAGAAAAAATCTTAGAGCGCATGCGTCAAACCTTTCTTTGAAAGAAGATTCACGGGCGTCACTTGCGTCCGCTTCTGCTTTTCAAAGTATCGACTCCATCCCTTGAAGATAAGCCGTGAGCTAGGACATGCACTGTTGACTGAAAATGAACATTCAGATGAAGTCGGCCCAGGCGGGATGGCGAAAGTGCGCGACCAGAAAGTCGACGAAAATGCGCACCTTGGCCGGAATGTGACGCGCATTTGGAAACACGGCGGAGACCGAAAGCGGAAAGTGCCAGTCCGGCAGCACGCGCTGCAGCCGCCCCTCGCGCAAGGCGGTCGCGGTCAAAAAGATCGGGCAGAAAAAAAGTCCTAGATCATGGCAGGCCGCCTCGACAAGTACCGAGGCGTGATTGGAGACGAGCTTGCCCGAAACTTCAATCGCCACCGTACGATTCGGCCCCTTGAACTGCCATGTCGTAGGCACCGCGTGGTGGGCATAAAGCAGGCAGTCGTGCTGGGTCAGCTCTTCGGGCGTGCTGGGAATGCCGCGGCGGCGCAGATAATTCGGACTGGCGCAGATAAAGCGGTCCACGCTGGCCAAGCGGCGCGCAATCAGCGAGCTGTCTGCGAGTTCACCAATTCGCACCGCCAGATCGAAGCCTTCGGCCAGGATGTCGACCTTGCGATCGGTCAAAATTGCCTCGATGGTAAGGTCGGGATAGCGCGCCTTGAATTCGGCAAGCGGAGCGGCAAGGTAGCTTGCGGCAAAGGCAGTAGGCAGGTTGATGCGCAATCGGCCCTGCGGCGAAGTCTGTAGCTCGGTGGCCTCGGCCTCTGCTGCGTGAAGCGCGCGCATCGCTTCGCTACAGCGCTCGTAATAGGCCCGTCCTGCTTCAGTCAAGCTCAGTTGCCGCGTCGTCCGCTGCAAGAGCCGCACCCCAAGCCGATCTTCAAGCCTAAGCACCAACTTGCTGGCATACGACTTGGTCACACCCAGGCGACGCGCCGCGGCCGTGAAGCTCGTCTCTTCGACCACCACCAAAAAGGCTTCCATTTCGATCAGATTGCTCATCCGTGCAAGTGTTTCAGAAGTCAACGCCAAGAAGAAGTGTGCGCTTGCAAGAAGGTCTTTCGCAGCCAGAGTTTTCGTCGAAAGACAAAACATAGCCCAAGCGGCTTTTTAGCTTGGCGCTTCCCTGCGCAGCGCCTACGGGATAGACTTTTCACAACATGACCATTCCTTTTTCTGCGGATGAATATCGTCGCGCGCTTGAATTCGCGGCGCGTGCCCACAAAGGGCAGCTTGTGCCTGGTTCCGAGCTGCCCTATTTGGTGCATCTGGCTTCAGTGGCTTCCGAAGTGATTGCAGCAGCGCTAAGCGCGCCTTTCGATCGCTTTCATCTTGGGCTCGCCGTGACTTGCGCACTTTTGCACGACACGCTTGAAGACACAAAGACGACCGAAGCGGAAGTTGAATCCGCATTTGGCACGGACGTACTGCATGGGGTGCGCGCGTTGACCAAAAATGCACAGTTGCCGAAAGCTGCGCAGATGGACGACTCGCTCTTGCGCATCTTGAAAGAGCCGCGCGAAGTAGCGATGGTCAAGCTCTGCGATCGCATCAACAACTTGCAGGAGCCGCCTCACTACTGGACGCGGGAAAAGCGCATCGCATATCAGCAAGAGGCGCGCCGAATCTTGGCCGCGCTTGGACCCGCTTCAGAGTTTTTGCGAAATCGACTCTCGAACAAAATTGAGGAGTACGGCGCCTTTATCGAAAAGGCATGAACTTAGGAATGCCGCGCGCAAAGCATTTCTTTTGGATTAGCCCGAGATAGCTTTGTCTAGTTTGCGCAAAGCATATTGGATGCCCGACTGCAGGGTGCTTCGCGTAACGATGCCGCTCAGCGGCACGCCTAGCTTGACCATCGTCTGAGCGACCTCGGCACGAATGCCGGTCAGAACCGGTTCGACGCCAAGCAGACGCAGCGCCTGCGCCGCATTGGTAATTGCACTGGCGGCCTGGGTATCAAGCGTTTTTACACCCGTGATATCGATGATCGAAACACGCGCTCGGCTCTCGCTGACGCCGTTCAAGAGCACGTCGAGAACCTGCTGGCCGCGCTCGGTATCAAGCGAGCCGATGAGTGGCAGAACCAGAATATCATCGGTAATCGGAATAAGCGGAGTACTGCGCTCGGCCAGCGCTGCCGCTTGGACGGTGATGATTTCTTCCTGCAAGCGCAGGCGCTCCTGCTCGGTACGCTTGCGCACTGTCACATCTGTCAGGACAAGCACGACGTTTTTGACATTGCCGCTTTCATCAAGCATCGGCGCAGCCACGACTTCGAGGGAAAGTCGCCTGCGATCGGACAAAATGACATCGACCTCCTCAGACTGAAACTTTCCCGTGGCCATGGCCCGTACGCCAGCGATGTCTTCGGTCAAAATCGGCCGATCAGTACCTGGATAAACGATGGAGCTTGCTCCATACTCGCCCTTGCTTACATCCAGATTCAGCTCCTCGCCGATCAAGCGCTCGGCCGCTCCGTTCATGAGCAGAACTTTTCCCGATGGCGCTTCGGTAAACAGGATGCCAGCCGGAGTATGCTCGATGACAGTACGCAGCATGGCGCTTTGTTCCTGTGTCTCCTTCAGCGAGACGTGCAGGCGTTTGACATGTAGAGCATTGTCGAGCAAAAGTGCGGCCTGCTTGGCCACCGCCTGGTAAAGCCGCCGTTCGCGGTCGCCGAGTGTGACTTTTTTCCGCCAATTGATACAGAGCAGCCCCACCCATTTTCCGCGCAATGTTAGCGCCATCAAGATCGCCGACTTGATTCCACCTGCGGCATAGATGCCGCGTACCGAATCGTCTACACGGGGATCATTCTCGACGTCCTCGATAAGCAGCGGGGCATCGGGGCTGCTTAGGTAAAGCTTGGCAAACGGAAACGCCGGCAGGAACCAGCGCGCACCGACTTGGGCCAGTTCGGGATATCCGGGCGCGGCCAGCGAGCTGTCAATGGTAAACCATGTCGGAGCCCCATCCCCATCCGTTTCGATCGCGCCCAGCGATACATCTGCCATTTCGGGAGATGGAGCTATCAGCAAAAGAGTATGGAGCGCGTCCTTTAAAGTAGGAGCCAGGTTCAGTTGTCGAGTTACCTGATACGAGGTCTCCATTTCGTTAAGCACGGCGTGCTGTTGCTTTTGCGAACGCAGGCCACCTATATGAATGGACAGGAGCGCCATAAGCAGTCGGTAAGTGCTCTGCTCGGTCGCTGAAAATTCATGCGGCGCGGTCCAAGCCAGGGTCAGAAGTCCCTGCCAACCGCCATAGCATTCACAGTAAAGCGGCAGAATTGCCATGGCCATTTGTTCGCCATGTGCCATACAGACGCGTAGTGTCGCGTCATTGCGCGCTTCTTGATCAAGATCGGACAAAAGAAGCGGTGTACTAGGATGCGCGCGCCATCGCGATGCAATCGGGTACTCATCAAGTGCATAATTCCGCGTATACTCCGGACTTTCGGCCAGCACTTTGCCATCTTGCCATTCGGCTACGACCTGCGATTGCCGCGGCTGTCCTTGCGGATCAAGCTGCAAAAAAATGAGCTTGGCCGAGCTCGGGCCCAAATGATTCAGATAGGTCATCAGCGCAGCCAGTATGTCCGGCTCGCTGTTCACGGTGGCTAATATGCCAATCATATCGGCAAGCGGTGTGACGGCACAGTCGACTTTCAATGTCTCAGACATCGAAGTTCTCCAGAAGTGTTGCGTAGACGAGATGGCATCGTCCATCTTCATCGTACACGAGATGCGAATTCAGAGATATCGCTTTGATTTATCGAGTCAAACGACGTACTGCAGCGTAAGCGGTGCCGAATTCATGGCGCCGCCTAGCGCTTGGTGAGTGGGTAGAGATTGGGACGCGCAGTAGCTTTTTAGACACCAGCTTCGCTAGGCTGAGGGCAGTCTCAGGATGACTGCTTTTTCATTCTCTAGCTTGATCCATAAAAGCGCCGTCTTGCGCGGGAGCAGCAGTTGGACCTTGTTGGCTGTGCCGGGCAGTTGACCAGGCACGCAGTCTTGCCAGGACAGGTCTTCCTTGCGAAACTGGACGCGCGCTTTGCTGAAGCTGCCCCGACTGTCGATGCTGGCGCTGGCAGCGTGCCTAGCATCTGGCGCGGACGTACACAAATGCGCAAGGAGGGCATTTCCGGCCTGAATATGGACAATGCAGTCGACATCCGTACAAGTCACAAACGCGACCTGCCCGGTTCCAAACTTGGAAGTTGCAAACTCTGCCCCTCGCGCCGGCGGCGCCTGGCGAATGAGCTGCGCAAAAAGTTCCTGGCGTTCCTTTGCATCGCGCGTGGCGATCTCGTCATAAAGCTTGCGCCGCTGCTGCAATTCAGGGAGTTCCGAGCCAGGAAGCTCCGCCGCGAAACCAAAGATTCCTCGCCCCTCTTCGGCGGCATAATTGACGCCCCAGTTCCAGCTATTTTGGTTCGGATGCCAGGCAAGCGCGTCGCGAATGAAGAGCTTATCGTACAGCTTCAGCCGTTTCTGTATCTCGAGGTGTTCCCAGCCAAGAAACCCCGCTGCATAACGAAAGCTTCCGAAGCCAAAGGCTGAGCTTGCTTCCTCGGCCCATGGATTGCTTTTCCGATCGTGGTCGTCTTTTTTCGAATGCCAGGCAAAGGCTTTTGCCAGTACGCCATCAAGCGCTTGGAGGCGGCTTCTTGCGGCCGCAAGCGCTTGCGCCGCGGTCATGGCGCTACAGCGCAGCGTAAAGAAATCAGAGTACAACATGATGGGCAATGTGCCATCAAAGCGAAGTCGCGCCTCACCCATGTATTCACCCAAGGGTGCCGCGACCTTTGTATCGATCGGCCCGTCGCGATCCCACAGCTTGACCGCTAGCTCATCACCGATACCAAGCCGGATGTGCGGAATGGAAATAAAAAATCCCCAGTGATCTTCCGGACCAAAAAGCGAGATGGGATACTCATTGCGAAAGCGAAAGCGCAGCAGCACATCCGGACCAAGAATGGTATCCCAATCGCTCTCACAGATGGGCGTTTTTTGTTTTGGCCCTTGAGTTTGTATCTGTAAAATACCGGCCGATACTCATCGCGCGAATAGGTCTCGACGTGGCAGATGAGAAGGGAATCGCGCAGGGCTGTACCATGGGACTCCTTAAGTGCCCCTAGGTAATCCCCTGCGTCGGGCATTTTGGGCGTGCGACGCTCTTGAGAAAAGATAAAATTGGGAATCGATCCCAGATCTTCTCCCCACATTCCCTCTGCCTCACTGCGCACTGGCTACGGACTGGAATCCTGCGGACCACACAAAGCCTGGGAATTCGGCTTTGGCTGTGACGGTGGCGGCGGTGGCGGCAGAATCCCCTGCGGCGGTGGAAGAATTCCCTGCGGCTGTGAGAAACTCCCTTTGGGCTGTGGTAGCGCTTGAGGTTGCTCTTTTTTTCCAGGGCTACCCGCATCAATACACCCAGCAATCGCCGTCCAGAGTAGCTGGGAAAGGAGTAGAAACCGAGATTTTAGCATTGCGACCTCGTTGAGAAGCACCCAAGAGCAGACTTCAGATGCAGCTAAACTCTACACGACAGCGGCTGAGAAAAAAAAGCGCGAGAGGACGCGAATCATGCGCGCGGGATCATGGACCCCGCCGAGTTCACGTACGGAATGCATGCTGAGCATCGAATTGCCCACGTCCACCGTGGGAATGCCCAAAAGCGTCGCGGTGATCGGGCCGATGGTGCTGCCGCATGGCAGGTCGGTGCGATGCACGTAGTGCTGCACGGGTACCTCTTCCTTCTGACATAGCTCCAAAAACAGCGCCGCCGTTCGCGCACAGGTGGCATAGCGCTGCTGGGCGTTGGTTTTGATGACCGGCCCGCCGTTCAAAAGCGGCCGATGATGCGGATCGTGGCGCTCTAAATAGTTGGGATGTACCGCGTGGGCCATATCCGCAGAAACACAAAGCGAGCCCGCCAAAGCATGCAGGTAATCGGCACGGGTGCCGCCCAAACCTAGGACGATGCGTTCCAAAATGGCAGGCAGCGTGTGGCTTTGCGCTCCGTAGGCGCTGCCGCTGCCAACTTCTTCGTGATCAAAAAGCGCAACCACCGGAATCAGCGCGGATTCCGTATTGTCAAATTGCGCCGCGCAAGCTTGCAACAAGCCGTTTAGTGCCGCATGACACATGGCCAGATTGTCCAAACGCGGCGCATAAAGCAGCTCGCCGTCCACCCCGCCGCGCGCACTCGGCACGGCGTCGGCCAGCATAAGCTCAGTAGTGACGATGGAATCGGCATTCACCTCGAGCTTGTTGGCGCAAACATTGCGCAGCAGATCATCACGGGCCGCGCCGCTTGGCAATAGCGCCTCCAGCCCCAAAATCGGCGCCATATGATCCTGACGATTGAGCGCCAGACCTTTTTCATTCACTTCACGATCAAGGTGAATGGCCAATTGGGCGATTCGCAAAAGCGGCTCGCGCAAGCGCACAAGTCGACTCTCAAGTCGGCCTTCGAAAGCGCTGCGCACGACCACTCGACCGGCCAAATACAAATCGCGGTCCAGCCAGGAATTCAAAAGCGCGCCGCCGTATACCTCGACCCCAAGTTGCACATAGCCGGCCTTGGCAAACACCGCGCGCGGTTTTAGCCGCAGATTTGGGCTGTCGGTATGCGCTCCGACGATGCGAAATCCGGCAACGCCGCGCTTGTGTGCGGCTTTGGAAATCGCGAAGGCAAAAAGGGCACTGTCTCCGGCTGTAACCAGATATTTTCCCGGCCCGAAGCCGGACCAAGGCTTTTTTGCGTCAAGCGGTGCAAAAGCGGCCGCAGAAAGTCGCAAAACGGCATTTTCCACCGCATGAAACGGTGTAGGAGAAGCATCGATAAAAGCCAAAAGATCGGTGCAGGCGGCTACTTCCTCTGCGCTAAGTACAGACATGTACGTATCTTAGCGCAATGTTTCGCGCATGATTCGAAACGGCACCGCTTTCAAGAAGGTTTTTAAGCGTGCAGCCGCGCGAACAGCTCGCACATTTGACTGGGCCGCAGATCATAAAGGACGGCCCCGAGCTGTCGCGCCACCGCGGGCATGCCATCGACCACGCAAGACTCGCCGGACTGCGCCACGGTCAGCGCGCCCGCCATACGCAATTGCAAAAGCCCGCGGGCGCCATCGCTGCCCATGCCCGACAAAAGAAAAGCGGCGGCGCGTTCGCGATACACCTTGGCGACGCTGTGAAAAAGGATGTCGATGGACGGAGTGAAGGCGTCGCTGGATACATCGCTCAGGGCCGAGACTTCGACAAAATTCGGCGTGACTCTGCACTCTGCCGCTGTGGGGGCGACATAGACCCCGCCGGCGCGCAGCCGCTCGCCGCCTTGCGCGACGCGAACATCGTGTCCGGTTTGCCGCAACCAGTCGGCAAAACCGCCTTCAAAGCCGCGCAGGATGTGCTGACAAATGATGATGGGCAAGCGATGCGGAGACGGAACACAACGCAAAAGTTGATAGATTTGCTCCGGCGCCCCGGTCGAGCCGCCGATGATCACAAGTTCATAGGGAGCCTGCGCCAGTCCGTACGAATGATGGCTGGCCGCGCGCGCGGCCGGGACACGGCGGCGTATCACCCGAGCATCTTTCATCACGCGAATGGTTTTTAAAAGGTTTGCGCGAAAAGCGGCGAAGGCTTTGGGATCCAGACTTTGTGGCTTGGCCAAAACATCGACGGCACCGGCGCTTAGCGATCGAAAGGTCTGATCGCCATTGGGATCGTTCAAATAGGCGCTAAGCACGACGATTGGACACGGGGCGATGGCCATGATCTCGGCAATTGCGCCAAGCCCATCCAGGCCCGGCAGACGAAGATCCATAAGGATCAGATCCGGCCGAGACATTTGCGCCGTCAGCACCGCGGTTTGTCCATCGGTAGCCGTCGGAAGCAAAGTGATGTCGGGAGCTTCTGCCAGCGCTGCTTCAATGTAAGCGACTACGGTACGGGAGTCCTCAACTAGCAGGACTTTCATGCACCGATCCTATCAGCTCTGCAACTTTGTCTAAGAAGTGACCCTGCTCAAATTCGGCTTTTATCAAATAGGCGTCGGCGCCGGCAGCCAGCGCTTTGGCTTGTTCTTCGGCATCGCCCACTGAGGTAACGATCATAAGGGGCAAATTGGGCCGGTTGCTGCTGCGCACTTTTTTGCACAGCTCGCAGCCGTCCATGCGCGGCATCTGTAAGTCAGAGATGATAAGGTCGCAGCGCTTCATCCGCTGCAGCTCTTCGAGCGCCGCCATCCCGTCCTGAGTCACGGTGACTTCATACCCAGCCGTCTGCAAAATATTGCGCAAGAGCATCCGCAGAGTCAGCGAGTCATCGACGACCAGAACCGAAGCCGCCTCCGGCAAGGTACTAGGCCGCAGCCCAAGCGAATTCGAAACCGGCCGGCGAGAAGCGGCTCGCTCAAACAGCGCCGGAACATTGAGCACCGGAACGATCGAATGATCCGCCTGCACAGCTCCGCCTAAAAACAACTGCGCGTTGCCAAAGGCCCGTCCAAGCGGCTTTATCACCAATGCCTGTTCACCCGGCAAATCGTCCACAATAAGGACCAGTCGCTGCGTTCCATGGCTGAGCACCACCGCCGGCCGGCGCTCTTGCGCAACGCTTGTGGGCAGACCCAATAATTCCGACAGGATCACTGCAGCAACGGTCGCGTCTTGAATGTCTACGGTACTGCGTCCTTCGCAGCTTTGCAGATCCTTTACCGAAAGACGCAGGACGCGATCGACCTGGTTCAAAAGGACACAATAAATGTCCTGATTGACGCGCAGCAGCAATCCGATGTTGCTCGACGCGGTGATCGGCACTTCAATCGTGAAGGTACAGCCGACGCCCTGCAGAAACTGCAAGCTCATTCGGCCGCCCAGACTATGAACGCTGGCGCGAGCGACGTCGAGTCCAATGCCTCGGCCAGCCAGCCGATCGGTGCGCTCTTGCGTCGAGAAGCCCGGATGCGCCAGAAGCTCCAAAATCTCGCTTTCGGTCACTTCCTGATTGGCTTCTAAAAGATGCAAAGCCTGCGCCCTTTTGCGCACGGCATTCAGATCGATGCCACCGCCGTCATCGCCAATTTGAATGATGACTCGAGTTCCTTCGGAACGCGCTTCTAAAAGAACGCGCCCTGTCTCGGATTTTCCACTTATTACGCGTTCCTTGGGCGATTCAATGCCATGTCCTACGGCATTGCGAACCATGTGCAAAAGCGGCTCGCGCAGGCGCAGCATGACCGCTCTATCGATTTCAGCGCCCTCTGCACGCACAACCAGATTGGCCTTTTTGCCACACTCCTTGGCCGCGTCACGCACCACTTGGGTATATTCGCGAAAAAATGGCTGTAGCGGCATCAGCCGCAATTCGCGAATGCTGTCCTCCAGGCTGGCGCTGACCACTGCGGCCTGTTCGTTCAGCACGGGCAGATCACGGCTTAAGGTACCGACTTCATGCATGATGGCAGCCAGCATTCCGGATACGGAACGGCTGCTTGCGCCGAGCGCATCCAGGGTCGCCGCGTTCTGCACCGTGCGCTGATGCCGCAAAAGCGAATCCATTTTGCGAAATGCGCGAACCGCTTCCTCTGTTTGATCGCGCAGTTGCAACAAACGTTCGGCCAGTGCCGCCTGTTGCAGGCGTGTTACCACAAGCTCTCCGGCCAAAGTATGCAGAGCGTCGATGCGATCGGGCCGCATCCGCAGGTATTCGCCTTCGGTGGGCAGAACTGCTTCTTCCGGCGCTTTGCCGCTCGTCTCGCCCGCTTCTGATTTCTGGTTCAGCATCAAGCGAATGCGCGCGACCTCAGCCAAAAAAGTCTCGATGGAATTGGCATCCGCGGGCGGAGCCGCACCGACCCGATCTTCCAATGCATGCACAGCGACTTTGACGTTTTCGGCCCCAGCGACTGAAGCAGCGCCCTTTAAGGTATGCAAAGCACGACGCAATTCCAGCCATCCGCCCTGCATAAGGGCCGGATCGGTCTGCAAACAGGCGTTTAGCAGATCTTCAATGCGGCGTAAAAGCTCGCTCGCCTCGTCAAGAAAGATCTGCCAAAGCTGGTTCGATCTTTCGTCGGAATTCGCGTTCGACATGATTAGGCCAGCTTGTATTCGGTCTTCTTGACCTTGGGCTTGAGGAATGTTTCTACTAGACTCTTCATGCTGTCGGTCATTTCGGTCAGTTTCTGCGATGCCTCTTCGGTCTGACGCAAGCCGGCGGCGTTGCTATTCATCGCTTGATTGATCGCCGTCATGGCATCGGAAACTTGCTGCACTCCGACACTTTGCTGACGCGCCGAGTTGGCGATAAGTCGTGCCGCAGCGCCCGATTCCTCAATGGTGCGGCCAAGCAAATGTATGCTTTCACCGGCCTGATTGGCCAGGCTGACTCCGGCTTCGACCTTCTTGGTTCCTTTTTCGGTCACCACCACGGCAGAGTTTGTTGCGGCTTGAATGTCGCCAAGAATTTTGCGAACCCGGGCCGTGGCTTGTTTGGACTGATCGGCAAGGCTGCGAATTTCCGTTGCCACCACCGCAAAGCCCTTGCCGTGCTCGCCGGCGCGCGCGGCCTCGATGGCGGCGTTTAGCGCCAATAGTTTCGACTGTTCGGCGATTTCATTGACCGAAGTAATGATGTCGCCGATTTGCTGCGTCTGTTCCGAAAGAGAAATGATCTTTTGCGCAATGGCTTCGACTTGTTCGCGAATTTCACGCATTCCCTGAATCGCCGCTTCGACGGATTGGGCGCCAATCTTGGAAGCTTCCATAGAGCGATTGGATTCCCCAATCACCGCTTCGGCTTTTTCCAAAGCCTGCACCGAAGTCTGGCGCAGTTCACCAAGCGTCGTGGTCACTTCCGAAATCGCTGTGGCCTGCTGCTGCGCCGCGCCGGCCTGTTTGCCCGTCGCTCCAAGAATTCCTGAAGAGGCATTGGACAGATTGGTCGAAAAGCTATTCAAAGCGCTGACAAAGCTGCGTACTTGATCGGCTTCGCGTTCCGACATGGCATCGATGTAGGTGTCAATGGCGACAGAGATATCAAAGCAGATGAGCTTCAGCAGACTTTGAAAGGTATTGATGCCGGTCTCCGGATCCTCGCGAAAATGTCCCATAATCACCGGCAAAAGCTGACACATATAAAGACAGTAGCCACCTATGTACCATTGTGGCCCAAGCCCAATCCGTTCGTGCGTCTGCCCGACGCGCACTCGATTTTCCAAGTACGTATCGTCATAGGTCCCTTCAAACAGTTCGGAAAAGTATTGAACCTGCGTCCGTTTGACGTTCTGAATGTGCTTCTTATTGCGGAAGTGCGAGCGCGTCTCTTCGCTGCCCATAAGGTGTTCATAGAACCGCTCGACCACTCCTGGCGCCGTCTGAGCAGCCAGCTCGCGAATGGACATAAGGCGCGTCTCATCAGCGGGCGTGAACATTAAATAGCTTTTGCGCCGCTCAAGTTCGCTGTTGGTGTTCTTTTGCAGGGCGGAAGTGCTGTCGAGTTTGGTTTCAGTGGTCATGATCATTCCTTTTTAAAACGCGCTGGAAAAGGTGGCATTCTGCAGCAGTCGGGCGGGGTTTAAAAGCAACGCGCCCCCCTCCAGAAGTCCGTAAAAGCAGTCGCTGCGCTCGCCCAAAGTGACAGGCAATGCGCGCAGCTCGTCGGCCAATACGGAAACGATGTTGGTGATGGAATCGGCAAGCAGGCCAATCCGCTCGCCCTGGTGTTGCAACACCAGTACCCACGGCGGCTCGGTCGCCCCTTCACGCTCCAGCAAAAAGCAGCCAAGGTCATGAGCGCTGAGGATCTCCCCCCGGTAGTAAAATACGCCGGGAACGACGCGAGAGGCCCCGGGAATATGGCACAGGCGTTTCAGCGGCCGAATTTCTCGTAGGTCGGTGACTAGTACTGCATATCGTCCGCCACTGCGCTCAAACATAACGGCGTCCGGACGTTCCGCACTCTGGGTGCGTTCCTGACGCGCATAGCGTGCGGAACGTAGCTTCAAAAGCTCGATTTCGAGCAAAGAAAGCCCGCTAAGGTTCTCACTCACCGGTGCGCTTGCTGCGTATGATTCGCCCGTGTCCATCGATCATCTTCCTCAACTGTCTTATGGTCAGCCCTTCGCCATGGGGCAGCGCTTGGCCACTATCGGGCAGATTGGCAATCTGCTCTGCGGCAATTTTTCGATGGTGCTCTGCTTGGTTTTTTTCCCCGAGCGCAAAAAGCGCCTGCGCAAACAGGAAGTGCGCGACCGGAGATTCCGGAACCAGAAAACAGGCACGCCGTGCGGCGACCACAGCGCGACTCGGATACAAAGCTTCGCTGGCAACCATCGCCATGAGGATGTGCGGCGCCACCAGCAGCGGATGCTGCTCGCTCAAATCATCCAAGATGCGCAGCGCGGCATCAAACTGGCCTTGCGCGGCCAAAGCGCGCGCCATCATGAAGGCATCGGTTTCTGCTTCGCTTTTCTTGATGGGCACCGGCGGACGCGGGGGCGAGCTGGCCGCTCTAGTTTCGCGAAGCAAGTTCGCGTTTGCCGCCGGTCGTGCTTCCTCTTGATGGCGAAAATAGACCACCCCAGCATCGACTTCCTCGGCCCAGCACTTCCGATCGGTGGGCCAGGGATCTCCGCCGCCTAGAAAAAGGACTCCGCCAACGCGCAGACTGGCCGCGAAGCGCGAAAAGATGGCGGCCACGGCTCCCGGATGAAAATAAAGCAGAACATTTCGGCAAAAAATCACATCTAAATCCGTCGGATACACATCCAGCATCAAATTGCAGATGAAAAAGCGAACCCGTTCTCGAAGGGATTTGTCGACCTTCACCAAAGCCCCATCTACATGCAGCCAATTGGCGACCTGCGGGTCGTCAAGCTGCACACCACGCGTAGACCAGGGCCGATACTCGCCGTTTCTGGCACAACTTATGAAGTCGGCGTTCAAATCGCTGCCGATGACAGATACGCCTCCGGGCAAGACCGGCTCAAGTACGGCAGCCAGACTGTAGGCTTCCTCTCCGGTGGCACAGCCGGCGCTCCACACCCGCAGCGGGGCGCCCTCGGTGGCGCTGGGAAGCCGCGGCGCCAGGTGGCGCAGCACTGAAAGGTGCTCCGGATGGCGCAAAAACGTCGTCTCGCCAATGCAGCATACAGATAGAACCCGCTGCATTAGCAGCGCATCATCAAGCCCTTCGGCCAAGGCTTGCTCCAAAACGGTTCGAACATGGGGCGGAGTGCGATCGACATCGATGCCAAAGCGCTGCACAATTTGCGCCGCCAGTGCTTCGATGGGCGAAAGGCCCGTAGTCGGCAGACTAAGAAATCCGTGCAAGTACATCGGCCGGATCCAAAATGGAAAGCACCTCATCCCCGATTCGAGTCAAAACTTGTTTTTTTCCCCCGCCTATCGGCTGCTCAATCAAATTTTCTTCCAGAATTCCAACGATATCGTGCACTTCATCGGCAATGAATCCGACCTGCCGTTCAGCGATACGGCATATCAAGATGAAGCGCGTCGGTGAAAGGCGGGCGTATTCACCACTGAGATCAAAGATCGGAATGATGGCGCCGCGCACGTTGGCCATTCCGCGAAATGCGCCGCTTTGCCCGTCTATGGGAGTCAAAAGCAGCATCGAAATGATTTCCTGAATATCGGAAATACGCAGCAGATAGCGCCGTTCCCGAGTGACTATGGTAATAAATTGCAGCTCCATCTTTGGATCACTTGGCGGTGGCCAGCACTTGCGTAATCAGCGTACGTAAGTCGCTAATAGGTCTGGTCTTTTCAAAAATTGCAGCCGCATTCAGTTTTTCGGCAACGGCGCGCAGTTCGGTCACAGGACGCGAGGAATAAATCACCATAGGTGTTTCCTTTTTGTCATAGGACCGCAAAAGCGCCCCCAAGCTTAGCCCCGAGAATGTCGGCATCTGCAAATCGAGCAAAATCAGGTCGAACAAGCCGTCGCGTAGATGACCCGCCATCTCAGTAACTGAGTTAAGCCACATGACGTCGTGCCCATCTAGGTCCAGGGCGAGCTTTAAGGATACCCGGACCGTGGGGCTGTCGTCGATAACTAGAATCGCAGCCATACAGCCCTCCCCTACTTATAAATATATAATCTCTGAATCCAAGAAGGTAGTATTTATCTATTCCGCAGTTCTTATAATTTCGGTATGTATATATATATCTGTCTCGCTATTTCGATTACAAAGAGGTCTCTGTACAATAAAGTCATCTATCTACTGACTTCGTACGAGCGGCTCTCATCTCAGGCGCCCCATAGCGCCGGACCCAAGAAGCATTCGAATTGTTCGGCAAAAGCTCGAAATCGTTGAATTTGGCAGAACTTAGCGCGAGAGGCAGGTACGCAGTCTACTGGACTTTGACCACGCCATTCATACCGCTGCCATTGTGAAATTGGCAGTTGTAAGGATACTGGCCGGCCGTAGGAAACGTGAAGGTGGCACTGGTACCGGATGCGGTCGCCGTAATTGGATTGTTCGGGCTGCCGGCCGTGGCGTTGGAACCGACGCCGGGACGCAGCGGATGGCTGCTAAATGTAGTACTCGAGCCGACAAAAGTAACGCTTTGTCCGGCGGCAATCAGAATGCAAGCAGGACTGTAGGTAAAGTTACCGCCGACGGCAAAATCTACCTGACGGGAAGCTCCGCCAGCCGTGCGATCGACAAATGAAGCGGCCGTACAGCCGTTAAACGTCGTCGGAGGCATCACCATATCCGGCACTTGGCCGGTCATGTCCATCGAAGTTTGGGCCATATCTGCCGGTTTTCGCAGATCCATCATGGTCTGCATCGCCATATCCTCGATGTTCATGTTGCCGGTATTCGAACCACTGCATGCGCCAAGAATTCCTGCGCAAAGAATTCCTATCGTTTGTTTTTGTAGCCCCATCTATATCCTCCTTCGCTCCAAGCAGGGCTTGGTTGTCCCCGGTTCGAGCAAAGCTCAATGAACTTTATCGTGCGTCGTCCGCCCCAAATAAGACCTAAGCAACACGGGTCGCCCATCTATGAACAGGACACGAGAAACGAATTTACTGTCTCATGGGTATTTTGCGGAATCCATCCGTAATTGTACCTGGCGCCGCAGCCTTGCTCACGCACATCCGTACGAAAAATCCGACATGTAGGAAGGAATCGAAACTAGCGGCAGGTACCAACTTTTACGCTCTCGCGGGCACGCACCTGAATTTGCTCAAACTTGTCGTCGACTTTCAGGCTGTGAACGCCCGGCGGCAGCCAAATCGTGTCTTCCTGACAGCCGCGCTTGGTCTTGCGAGGAATCACAACCTGTCCCAGGCGCGAATTCAAGCGCTCCACCCCGGCTTGCGCTGCGACCTTTATCTCTGCTTTGCCGCGTACTTGTGCGCATAGGGCCAAGACCTGCTGATAAGCGCTCATTGCTTCCGGCCATTTCTTCTGCTTTTCGTAAATCTGGCCTAGGCGCAATTGCACTTCACAGGATGAGGCGGCACAAACGGCCGCATGTTGCCGGTCGCGGCTGCACAGGGCGATGGATTTTTCTAGCTGACGCTGCGCTTTTTTGTAGTCGGCGCGAGCGAAAGAAGCCAGTCCATCACGGGCCAACTGTTCGCTGGGTAAAGCCGACGCGGTACGTCCGCTTTTGGGCTCTGGTTGGCCTTTGTCACCAAAGTTTTCGTCAATCGCTGGCGATGGCGCGCTTTCGACGCGGCCGGTCGCAGCGAAATCTCTGGCGGCGCCGGCATCGCCCGCATCGCCGGCATCGGATGCACCGCCATCAACCGCCCCTGCCAAGTTGGCGGCAGCGGTTTCCGAATCGAGCAATTTTGCACGCGCGGCCGCGGGTTTTTCGCCACTTCCCGCCGCAAGAGCCGTGGCTTTGCGCTGCATCAGTCGCGCCAGCAGGACTTCGGCGCGCACCCGCACTGCCGTATTGGGGTCTGTGGCCAGCCGCCGCACAACGATAAGAGCAACCTGACCGCCCTGCGCATCGAAGAGGTCAGCGGCAACCTCAGCCACCATGCGCCGAACCAGGGGCTCACGATCGCGCGACGCGCGTATCAAGTAGGGCTCGGCTTCGAAAAGCGGCAGCCCGGCCATGGCCTCGACCGCTTCCATGCGGTTTGCCGGATCGGGGTCCAAAAGCAGCCGTTCCACCGGATTTAGTGTGGACAGTCCCGGCGTAAGCCGCCGTAACAAGCCGTACGCGATAATGGCCTTGCTGCCCCCGTGCGCAGTGATGTCCTGTAGCACCGGCAATGCGCGCCGATCCCCCAGGGCGGCCAAGCGCCGCGCCGCCAAAAAGCGCACCTCCACCGCTGAATCGCGTAGCAACGCCGCCAGTTCATCCTGGGTCAAAGGAAGCTGATCCAAGGCCAAGCGCCGCAGCTCGGCGTCCGTGGCGCCTAACCACTCGCGCAGCTTCTGCGCTTGGCTGACGTCACCCAGGCGAAGCAGCAGCCCAGACGCAATGACTCGTTCGGGCGTGGCTGCGCCCGTTTGTCCTTTGGCCATCGCCAAAAGCGAATCTCGCACCTTCGCGGAAACCCGCGCCAATCCCGGACTGTTTAGCGCCGCGCCCACCTGCGTCAGCGAACGCAGCGATTCAATGCGTACTTCGCGATCGGTATCGAGCAAGGCGCCGTCCAAAGCCCTGACCGTGGCTTCATCCTTGCGCTTGCCAAGGGCAATCGCGGCGCTGCGCCGCACGCGGGTGTCTCGGTCTTTTAGCAATCGAGTCAGTAGCGTGACCGCGCCGGCGTGTAGGCTGTCCCCCAAAATCGCCGCCGCGGACTCGCGCACCAAAGCATCAGGGTCGGAAATGGCCTCTTGCGCCCAGTGCATGCTTTGCAGCGACAAAAGACCGGGATCGCGGCCGGCGATCTGGACGATGGCGCGCGCGCCGGCTTGCCGCAAATAGCGATCTCTTTCGCCCAGCAATCCCACAAGGCGCCGTACATCGATCGATTCACCGACGCCGCCAAGCCCATCGCAGGCCAGCTGACGCACCAAGCTTTGCGCTTCTTGGTTGCCCACCATCTGCCGAAACAGGTCCAGCCCATCGGATTCGTCAAGCAGGGCCAGCTCGCGCGCGGCCAGTATCTGTTCGCGATCGCGCTTGCGCGCTGCGTCGCGTAGGTACTTCAGCCCTTCGGTATCTCCGAGCTGGGCAAGCTTGGTCGCCGCTGCCAAACGCAATTCACTGGGCCCGACTTCGCTGACCTGCGCATGCAGCCGTTGCAAAGAAGCGGTATCGCCGGCGCGGGCCAGACAAGCCGTGATGTTTAAAAGCGTGCTCTGCGGCAGCCCTTGGCGCTGCGAGTACGCCCGCAGGACACGCTGTACGTCGCGCGGCCCCTGATCGCAAAATAGCAGCGCCCCGCGAAACTGAACGTCGGCATCCTTGTTGTCTACGGTCAACTCTAAAAAGCGCTGTCCGCGCGGATCGCCAAGCTGGCGCAGGGCCCCGGCCGCGGCGATCTTAACCTGAGGATTCTCGATATGCCCCCCTGCACGGCTCGGACCGCTTTGCTCTAGGAGGCCAGCCAAGGCCGAAATGGCCAAGCGATTTCCCAAGTTGCCCAGGGCCACCGCTGCCTGCGCGCGAATCTGCGGCTCGGCACTGGTCAAAGCATCTTCCAGTTCTTTGCGCAGGTCGGGATCGCGGGTTTGACCAAGCGCCAGCATCGCCGAGCCTTGCAAATCCAGGATTCCGCTGTGCGCATCGGACAAAAGTACGATCAAGGCGCGCTGGCGCAGCTCTGCAAGTTCGCGCGACAAAATTCCACCGGGAATCTCACTTCCTTTGATCCTGGGCTGATAAAAGCGCCTATACCCAAGATAGCCAACGATCATGAGCCCCAGCGCCACGACAACCGGCAGCAGCCAAAGCACACCGTCTCGGCGCCGCCAGCGCCCGGCGATGCCGCTACGAACTTGCTGCCCAGTCAGCGAGCCCACCGGAATCTTGTCGCCGCGGGCGATAAGCAGCAGATCAATTTCGCGCTGCAGGGCCAGCTCTACCTCGCGCATCGAGGCAAAACGGTCGTCGGGCTCACGGGCCAAAAGCCGCATCACCAGCGCATCCAAAGATGCCGGAATGTCCGCTTTGGGACAGCGTTTGCGCAGCGGCAGCGGCTTTTCCATAAGGTGCCGCATCATCAGCGTCTGCAAGCCGCGCGCCTGATACACCGGCCGCCCGGCGATCATCTGATAGAAAATGCAACCGAGCGCATACTGATCGACCCGTACATCCAGCCGCAGCGCTTGCAACTGCTCGGGGGCCATATAGCCAGGAGTCCCCATCACCTTGCCAGGCAAAGTGTAACTATTGGAGCGGGGCATCGGAATCGCACCGGAATCCGAATCGCCCTTGGCATCAAGTCCGGCCTCGGCGGCCGTGATTGGCGACGTGCCATCGCCTGGCGTATCGCCCTGCCGGGCCACCTTAGCGATTCCGAAATCGACAATTTTTACAAAGTCTTGCGCGCCATCCTGTTCGACCAAAAAGACGTTATCGGGCTTCATATCGCGATGGATGATGCCCTTGTCGTGAACGGCTTGCAGACCGCGCGCAATCTGCATAACGATCTGGCAGGCGCGCAGCAGCTCTATAGGACCGCGAACAAGGTCCGCGGCCAAAGTCCGCCCGTCGAGAAACTCCATTTCCAAAAAGGCGCGACCGTCTTCAAGCTCGCCGACGTCAGAAATATAGACGGTATTGGGATGGCGCACCTTAGAGGCCAGTCGAGCCTCGGACAAAAAGCGCTCTTGGGCACCGGGTTCTTCCGACTTAAGCAGAACCTTGAGCGCGACCAGGGTGTCAAGGGCCATATGCCGCGCCTTGTACACCACTCCCATTCCGCCATGACTTAGTCGCTGGAGTACTTGGTATTTTCCGTGTATAACTGTCCCGACGATATCGCTTGGGGGTCCCGATTCACCCGGTGACGAGGGAGCCTTTTTGGCAGAGCTTCCCCGCATAGGGCCTACGGGTGGGGGCGGACGATTACCTGGTTGCTCAGCGGACATTCGCGATCAAGAGCATTGTACAATATCCGACGAAGATTCTTGGCTTTCTAAACGGAGGTGTTTACATGGGTGACGCTGCTCTGGATGTGCTGATTGTGGGGGCGGGTCCTGTGGGACTTGTTTTGGCGTGTGAGCTTGTGCGGCACGGCCTGAGATGTCGCATCATCGATATGCAGGATCAGCCTTCCGTCCATTCAAAGGCGCACGTCATACATTCGCGCACCTTGGAAATCCTTGCGGATATGCAGATTATCGAACCCTTTTTGGGCTGCGGTCGCTGGCTGCAAGGAATTGCAGTTTACACGCCTGATTTAAATTGCCTGGCCCGTTTGCCATTCCTTTTGCCATCCATCGAAACGCGCTATCCGCACAGTCTGAGCATTGCGCAGGCGGATACCGAACGTTTGCTGCTGACCCAGTTGCATCAGCTTGGCGTCTGGGTGGAACGCCCAGTAAGTCTGCAAAGCTTTTCTCAAGATGCCGACGGAGTCAGCGCCGTTTTGCAGCATGCCTCGGGGTGTACTGAGTCTATCTATGCCACCTGGCTTGTGGGCTGTGATGGCGCGCATAGCACCGTACGCAAAGGGCTACAGCTTCCTTTGGAAGGGGCGGCCGGCGAGCAGCGCATTTTGCAAGCCGATTTGCGCATCGATTGGAATTTTGCGTCGGCCGAAGAACAAGCCGTCGGATTTTTGGCAGAGTCTGGAATGCTTGGCATCTTTCCGCTGCCGGGGAAGCAGCATTATCGAATGCTGACGCTTTTAGCCCCCGATGATCCCGCTGAAGCCACGCTTGCCACCTTTGAAGAGCTGATGGCCGAGCGTGGGCCCAAAGGCGCCAAGGTTCGCGATCCGGAGTGGATGGTGGACTTCCGATTTCATCGCCGCATGGTGCCGCGCTATCGCAGCGGCAGAGTATTTTTGGCCGGGGAAGCCGCACACACGCATAGCCCGATTGGTGGACATGGGATGAACACCGGCATGCAGGACAGCTACAATCTGGCCTGGAAACTGGCGCTTGTGCAAAAGGGCCACGCTGCGGCGGCGCTGCTTGATTCCTACCACAGTGAACGCCACCCCGTAGCCGCTGCCACCCTGCGCGGCAGCGACATACTGACCCGCCGGTTTCAAAGCGTATTTCACCTGCGGCCACCGCTAAGCGGCGAACTGCGCGGCAAATTTGCCGCCTTTGTTGCCGGGATGGAGATGGTTCAGCACCGCGCGACGCCGGCCATATCGATGCTGGAAGTTGCATATCCGCACAGTCCCATCGTGGCCGAGGATCGCACTTCAGCGCTGGCGGCAAGCCTTGGCATCGAGCCGCATAGCGAAGGACCTAGTTTTGCGGATTGGCTGGATTTCGGACAGGGGCCGGCACCGGGCGAGCGGGCCCATGATGCAGAGCTGCCGGCGGCGCAAGGCCAGCCGCGGCGCCTGTACGAGCATTTGCACGGAACCGGGCATACTTTGCTGCTTTTTGACGGAGCCGCGGCCACGGCCGAAGGCTATCGGCGCCTGGCGGACATACAGCGCCAAGTGCGAGAGCATTATGGCAGTCACGTCATCGTCCATATCGTCGTCCCGCACAGCCGCATTCCGGCCGAGCTGCCGGCGGATAGCTCGATACTGCTCGATTCGGAAGGCGAAGTGCACAGACGCTACGGAGCCCGATCGGAGTGCATCTTTCTCATCCGCCCCGACAAGTACATCGCCTATCGATGCCAACCCGCCGACGGAGAAAAGCTCCTGACTTTTTTAAAGAGAATCTTTGTGGAGTAGCGTTTTCCGCTTACTCGGATCTCGGGCTGTCGGCCGAATGATTGGCAGGAGACGCTCCCCCAGCCCGCTTGTACAGAGTCTGCTGACCACCGGCCCAGCCAAGTAGCATTTGGCCATTTGGCAAAAGCGTTCCGCGATAACTGTCCAACCGTCTGGCCCGGTTCTCACAGGGACCTGCTTGCGTCTGATAATCCACTTCTGTGAGCGTCAGCTTGCTGCCAAAACGCTGTCCTTTGACCAAGTAGCGTGTGAGGTTGTGAATGGTCGAGTTGCCATTGCAGGCAAATACGCCCGCGGCGCGGCGGCGCTCTAAAGTGCGCTCATAATATCCGCTGATTTCGGAGTTCTCTTCATGTAGATGCCATTCCTCTTTTTCCAAATGGAGATCTCCATCCGGATCGGCGGCGCGAAATTGCCAGTCCCAAACCCCTTCTAGCGTCACCTGCGCCAGATCTTCTTGCTGGCTTTGCGCTTCACTTTCCGGCCGTAGCGCCAGCATCGGACTGCTTTCCTGCCTGCGCACAAGATGCTGACCACCGCCTGAGGGATAGCGCAGAAGCAGCGAATGGCCTTCCAGGCTGCCAATGTAGCTTGTCAGATTGCGGGCGCCATCGTCGCAAGGATTTTTCTCGGCATCGAATCCGACTTCGCGCAAACTAACTTCGCGGCCGTGAACTTCACCGACGACGCGCACCAGGGTATTATTGACAAAACCCAGCATCCCGTTACAGCGATAGGGCCTTTGATCAGAGGACAAAGTCACGACCTGGCGATTGTAGTAGCCAAAAATTCGCACCCCTTGTTGCTGCAGATGCCACTCTTCCTGCTCAATATGCAGATCGCCTTGCTGCGTCGTCGAACGCAACACCCAGTCCCAGGTTCCTGCGGCCCCCGGTTCCGCGAATAGGCCGGCCCGTGCCCCTGCCCGTCCCGCTGACCTAGACCCTGTAGAGTCCTGCCCCTTTTCCTTGTCCCGTTCCGAGGTCGCACTTGGCCGATTTCCCTCGGAAAATATCGCCGAATCCTGTCTCTTTTGCGCTGCACAGCCGAATAGCAAAATGCCAAGGACAAAAATCGTTACAGACCCTTTCAATTTGCACACAGTTATGCATCTTAGCATATTCCTATTCGCTTAGGTCGGCGCTAAAGTGATGATGGACAAATCCCCTTTCAAGTAGCAGACCTTCGCCCAAACTGCCTTCTTAAAAAAAGAGAGGATAAGGCGTCCCCGCTACTTTGTGTAAAGGTCAAATCCGGAAAATCTGCGACGAGAAGCGTTGACGGGATGCGACAAGCACGCTCATAATGAGACGATGCGTTTCTTATCTTCTATGCACGACTTGGTTTCTGGACGCAGCAAACAATGAGCCGGGAGGTGCAGGTTGCGGCCCGAGCAGATGTCCTCCTAGTCGATGACAATCTGAACAACCTACTGGCCCTGGAAGCGATCCTGTCCGAGCTTGATGCCAATTTGGTACGGGCCGGATCAGGAACCGAAGCGCTGCGGCGACTTCTGGAGCAGGATTTTGCCGTCATTCTGCTAGACATTCAGATGCCGGGAATGGACGGCTTTGAGACAGCGACGCTGATTCGTCAGCGCGAGCGCTCACGCGCCATTCCCATCATCTTTTTGACCGCGTTTCCCAGCAATGACAGCCAGGTCTTTCAGGGATACGCCATCGGCGCGGTCGACTTCTTGTTCAAGCCCATCGTTCCGGCGACGCTGAAGACCAAAGTCTCGGTATTTATTGAGCTTTTCAAAAAGACCGCCGAGATCAAGCGTCAGGAAGCACTTTTGCGCGAAGTGCAAGCGCGAGAGCATGAGCAAAAGCTGGCCGAAGCCAAGCAGCGCTGGGAATCGGATCGCCTGCGCGAAAGCAACGAGCGCTTAAAGCTTTTGGCCGACATCGCCAATCGGCTGCTGACTGATGTTGCACCGGAGAAATTTCTAGGCCCGCTCAATGCGCAGATATCGGCGCATTTGGGCTTGGAGATCTTTTTGCATTATCGAGTCGATGAAAGCGGCAAGGCGCTACAGCTTGAAAATAGCGGCGGCCTGCCCGCCGTCGGCGATGCACGCTACCAGCGGCTGGCTTTTGGCCAGGACGGCAGCGGCGCAGCAGCGCAGCATCGTCAGCGCATCGTGCTGGAAAATATTCAGGGCTCTAACGATCCGCGGGTGCAGATCATAAGAGACCTCGGCATTCAAGCTTTCGTCAGTTTTCCGCTGCTTGCCCAGCAGCGACTGATTGGCGTGCTTTCTTTTGGAACGCGCAGCCGGCCGCATCTAAAACTGGACGAGCTGGCGGTGCTGGAAGTGGTCTGCGATCAAATCGCCATGACCATGGAGCGCACGCGGCTGATTAGCGAGCTGCAGCGGCGCGCCAAAGATTTGGCCGAGGTCGATCGGCGCAAAGATCAGTTTCTGGCGATGCTGGCACATGAGCTGCGCAATCCCCTGGCGCCCATCGTCAATGCGCTGGAAGTCATGCGCTTGCGCGAAGAGCAGGATCCCATTTTGATGCGCGCCGCGCGCGTCATGGAGCGGCAGGTGCGGCACATGGTGCGCCTGGTCGATGATTTGCTGGATGTGTCGCGCATCAGCACCGGCAAAGTGACCTTGCGGCAGGAACCTGTGGTGCTTTCCGAAATCGTGCAACTGGCTGTAGAAACCAGCCGGCCGCTGATTACCGAACGGGGCCATCAATTCGACATCACTTTGCCAAATGAACCGGTGCGGCTGTTTGCCGACCGCACGCGGCTCAGCCAGGTGATTTCCAACCTGCTTAACAACGCCGCCAAATACACCGATCCGGGCGGTCGCATTCATTTGCTTTGTGAACATGCCGGAAACGAAGTGGTGATTCGCGTTGTCGACACCGGCATCGGCATCAGCGAAGAGCTTTTGCCACGCATTTTCGATCTGTTTGTACAGTCCGAGCGCGCCGCGGATCGAGCGCTTGGCGGCCTAGGCATCGGCCTGACGGTGGTGCAGCGCTTGGTCGAAATGCACGGTGGCAGCATCGTGGCGCGCAGCGAGGGGCTAGGTCACGGCAGTGAATTCGTGGTGCACCTGCCCTGCACCGTAGTCATGCCGGATCCGCCCTCGAAGTCCTCCGCCGAAAATCAAATCAGCGCCGGGCCGGCAACGACGGCGCCGACTAAGACTGGTCTGCACATCCTGCTTGTAGAAGATCATCCCGATATTCGTGAGTCCATGCAGTACCTTCTTTTGGTCCACGGCCACAAAGTGGATGTGGCGGCCGATGGCCTAGAAGGCATTCGTGTTGCGCTGGAACGCCGTCCCGAAGTCGCCCTGATCGATATAGGGCTGCCAAAGCTAGACGGATATCAGGTCGCGGCGCGCATTCGCGCTGAGATGCCGCAGCCGCCCGCTTTGATTGCACTTTCGGGCTATGGCCAGCCGCGCGACCGCAGCCGAGCCACCGCCGCAGGCTTTGATGCTCACCTGGTTAAGCCGGTGCAGCTTGAAGAGCTTCTGCGCGTGCTCAATGAAGTCCGCGCCCCGCGTGAGCGCGCATCCAAGTGAATTTGGCAACTCGACCGCCAGGCAGTTGTCAGGGAGATAGGAAATGACAAGGAAGCAAACTGTGCAAAGCGCGCCCGATACGCTGGATGAGCGTCAGCTTCTGACCATCCTTATGGCGGTCAAAAAGGGCAATTTTTCGGTACGTATGCCCGTCGATTGCGCCGGCGTCGCCGGCAAGATTGCCGACACGCTAAATGAGGTCATCGAGCTCAACGAGCGGATGACCAAAGAGCTTGAGCGCATTAATACCGTCGTTGGCAAGGAAGGAAAAATCAGCCAACGCGCCACGATCGGCGACGCCAGCGGCGCTTGGGCGGCGTGTGTGGATTCGGTCAATTCCCTCATCGGTGACCTGGTGCAGCCAACGGCCGAGGTCGCGCGAGTCATCGGCTCGGTGGCGCGCGGCGATTTGTCGCAAACGATGGCGCTGGACATTGAAGGCCGGCCGTTAAAAGGCGAATTTCAGCGCACGGCCAAAGTGGTCAACACGATGGTTGATCAGCTTGGCTCTTTCGCGTCCGAAGTCACGCGCGTCGCGCGCGAAGTCGGCACCGAAGGCAAGCTCGGCGGGCAAGCCCAGGTCAAAGGTGTGGCCGGGACCTGGAAAGACCTGACCGACAACGTGAATCTGATGGCCAGTAACCTCACCGGTCAGGTGCGCAACATCGCCGAGGTCACCAAGGCCGTCGCCAAAGGTGACCTGTCCAAAAAGATTACCGTCGATGTCAAAGGCGAGATTCTCGAACTGAAAAACACCATGAACACCATGGTTGATCAGCTCAGTTCCTTCGCGTCTGAAGTTACCCGTGTCGCGCGCGAAGTCGGTACCGAAGGCAAGCTCGGCGGACAAGCGGATGTTCGAGGCGTCGCCGGAACCTGGAAGGACCTGACCGATAACGTCAACTTCATGGCCAGTAACCTCACCGGCCAAGTTCGAAACATCGCGGCTGTGACCACCGCAGTGGCCAACGGTGACCTGTCCAAAAAGATTACCGTCGATGTCAAAGGTGAGATTCTCGAACTGAAAAACACCATCAACACGATGGTCGATCAGCTTAGTTCCTTCGCTTCCGAAGTTACGCGCGTCGCCCGCGAAGTCGGTACCGAAGGCAAGCTCGGTGGACAGGCCCAGGTCAAAGGCGTGGCCGGCACCTGGAAGGACTTGACCGACAACGTCAACTCCATGGCCAGCAACCTGACTGGTCAGGTCCGTAACATCGCAGAGGTTACCACGGCCGTCGCCAACGGCGATTTGGGCAAAAAGATCACTGTCGATGTGCGCGGCGAAATTCTGGAGCTCAAAAACACCATAAACACGATGGTCGATCAGCTTAGTTCCTTTGCTTCCGAAGTCACGCGGGTCGCCCGCGAAGTCGGTACCGAAGGCAAGCTTGGCGGGCAAGCGCAGGTCAAAGGCGTCTCGGGCACGTGGAAGGACCTGAACGACAACGTCAACTACATGGCTAGTAACCTGACCGGCCAGGTTCGAAATATCGCCGAAGTCACCACCGCCGTCGCCAACGGCGATTTGGGCAAAAAGATCACCGTCGACGTCAAAGGCGAAATTTTAGAACTGAAAAACACCATGAATACGATGGTGGATCAGCTCAGTTCTTTCGCTTCCGAAGTGACGCGCGTCGCCCGCGAAGTCGGTACCGAAGGCAAGCTCGGCGGACAAGCGGAGGTCCGCGGCGTGTCGGGCACGTGGAAAGACCTGACCGACAGCGTCAATTCCATGGCCAGTAACCTCACAGGGCAAGTCCGCAACATCGCCGACGTCACCACGGCCGTTGCCAACGGCGATTTGGGCAAAAAGATCACTGTCGATGTGCGCGGCGAAATTCTCGAACTCAAAAACACCATCAATACGATGGTCG
>CAYWPR010000033.1:0-64516 GCA_964460115.1 uncultured Myxococcales bacterium | reverse complement strand
TTCAAGCTCTCCCGTCGACAATTGCGGTGATCGAGGATTGCGCTCGGTGATTTAGACCGGGAGCCTCGGACAGGTTCTTGAGAATTTCAAAAGCGGCTGGGATAGCGAGCCCCCAAGTCTTCCCTGCAAACAATGCTGAGAATCCCAGCATCCAAAGCGCCCAGGTTGCCTGACTAAGCCGACCTCGAAGCTGGCGTTCTTCCTCTTGCACCTCGAGAACTTTCTGCTTCCAGTCCAAGCCCATGAGACGCGGCGACTCTAGAAGCTCTCGAATCCAACCGACAGTCCTTGAGTTAAGAAGGGAGGACGCTTGTTCGGAAAGGCTGTGTCCAACTTTCAAGGTGCTTAACCATGCTGCCATCCAGCGTATTCGTTCATTAATAATGAACAAGGGTGGAGAAAGCGATCTACCGAAGTACCATCCCCAATAGGGCAGCATTGAATCACCCTCCTTGAGGGCAACTTCGGCGCGCAGGGCATGTATTATCAACCAGCCCCGGTAGGCAGTGGCCAGTTCAAGGAGTCGCTCAGAGATCTGTTGGCCTCTCTCCTTAAGGATTCGTTCTCGGACGAGGTGGTCGCTATGTTCAATGAGAGGAAAGTATGCCTGGGGTAGTGGGCCGAGTTCCCAAAGAACATCTCTCAGACGGATAGCACAATTATTGGCTGCGGTGACATACGTTTGAAGCGGACCTGGCAGCTCGTTGGAACGTCTCAGAAGCTCGAGACTGTCGTCTGAGCGGCGCTCGAGCTTACTTACCAGTGGCTCAAGTCGATGGGTCGCAGAGGCTACTCTCAGGCGAAGTTCACCCGGTAAGACTGCGCGCGAGGCGCTCCCTAGCACCCGGTCTAGGTACTTTCTGTCATAGACTTCAAACGGGTTCTCGATGACAGGTACGAGGCGACCCGACTGCACAGCTTTGTTGAACTCCTCTAGCGACGTATGGAACTTACCCTCGAGGGTGTTCGCTTGAGGCGGAATCGCGACGTAAACAGTATCAGCTACCGAGAGAACCTCTTGGAGATCGAGTCCGTCGGAAAAGTTGTCAACAAACAGCGCGAAACGATGTCTTTGAGGCGAGATCAAAATCTCGGAAGGTACGCCCGAAAGCGCCTGAGCGAGCTGATCCAAGCAGGCTTCACGATCCTTTTGTTCGAGTTGCTGCATCCGGTCCCGAGCAGCATGTTTCTCGTTGGGAGTCTGCTTCTTACTCATCGGCCAGAACTCGATGGGCATCCGGCTGCACAAGAGCAATGCCGCGAGTCGTCGAACCCTGTCTTTGCTTTCATCCGTTAAGCTGTTCAAGTAGTCGTCCGGAACGTAAAGAACCAGGAATTTGAACCTGTTTTCAGAATAAACCGGAACTCCGTCCAAGTGCTTAGACAAGAAGCGAGTAAATCCCTCGTCATTTGTCTGCTGATCCATCAGATCATCCAGTTCAATCGCCAGAGCTTCGGCTTCGCCCTCGATATCAATACCACCTTCGAGCAAAGCTGGGTCGTCGTTGGCTAGGAGATACTCCTCAAACCCAGAGAAGCGTTTCAACCATGCACTGACTTCCGTCAAATCCACGTCTCCGTCGGACTCGACGAGGACTCCGATCTGATTGAGGTGCAGAATAAAGAACCTTGCATTGCGCAAGCCCTTGAATTGCTGGAGGAGGTGATACCGGGTCCGAAGGGGAGAAATCATTGCCAGAGTCTCCTAACGATAGCCGTTTTTTACGGCAACTGACCCATCAGCCAGGTCAAGATGTCTTTCATACCAGAAGTCTTCCGAGCGGCAAGCAGATCTGTACGCAACAGTGGCGCTATGTGGCCCCTACCGTCAAATGAATATCGAACTTAACAGAGAAATTATATTCTACGCGGCCGGAGGTTTTGGCACAAAGGCTCGTCTAGAGGCCTGCCTGGGAAATAAGCAGGACCGTCTCTTTTCACCGCAAATGTTCAATGGCAGATTGTAGTAATCGGGCGAATCTCTAGAGAAATATTCAGCCGGCTGCGATAGATATCCAAAGCGCGGAGCGCCTCTGCCTCATACGCTGGAGCATCTATGAATCCAACCTCTTGAGCTAAGCAGTATCCATAGGTCCATGCTCTGACTTCCTCGTCGAAAATTATTAATCGAATAGCTTCAGGGAGTGCTGGGATATTTTCCTCACTACCTTCACTATTTTTAAGCGCTGCTCCATACATCGAATGTGCAGCTTCATATTCTAAAGTTCGTGTCCCATTGCTCCAAGAGCGCCAATGTCCAAGTTCATGGGTAAAAGTGCAGAAGTCCTGGAAGTAGGTTCGTACATCCGGAGGCGAATAATAGACAACGACCAAAGCAAAGTTATCTAAAATGGCAAACTCACCAACGGTCCCCCTGAGCGTGGTCGGGACTTGAACCGCAAGGGCTTCCCTTGTACCTCGCAAAGGTGATATCTTTCACAGAGCTCTCGAAGCATATTCCTAAGAGAACCGTCGTCGTGCAGGTATGTCCTCATACTGCTGGTCTATCCTCGAGAAGTAATAAGACCCTGTGGCGTGAAGATTTGGCCGTCGATTGAATCGAGCGCGGTCCAGCCAGTGGCACATGCGAGCCGGAGAACAGGCGTCCAATCGCCTATTCCCTCTTCAAGCCTCCAGTGGTTCATGCTCAGAATAACGCCGCTCTCTTCCGTACATCCATACGGAAGGAATGGCTCAAAGTCCCAGCGGTCAGTACCGCACTTGAGCATCCCATCGCTGGATGTGAAATTTACATTTGGAAAAATGGCAAGGATTTGCTGCTGTGCCTCTAACCAACTACTCACTGGATTGATATGCTCAAGTTCGATATTTGCGAGACCGGTTGGTACTGGGTGGACTCTAGCGAAGAGGAAGATACGCGGATTGTCTTGGGTTGGGTATTTTTCCACGCGGTTGAAAATGAAAACTCGTCCAGGTCCGATGGACTTCGATGGACTGATCAATTCATTCATTAAATCGGGTGAAATAGCCCATGGCATCCGGAGTCTGCCGTCACCATGTGGACGAATGAAGGTGTCTTTGCTGGCGCATCGGTCAACGACTATGACGTGGGGGCTTACACACGAAATGAATACAACAAACTGCGCGCCGTGCTCGGCAAAACTACGGAACACATCTGGCAGCCATCGACTCTTCCAATCTTCAATACAGGGAAGCACTAGGTCATTCGCAAGAAGATCCTTGCCAGTGAGAGTCGAGTAGACGACCACAACAGCTTCGCGGACTGCAACTCTTATCTCATCAAAATGCTCATCGATCGTTAATAGAGGACTAGGCGGACCTTTACGCGCTGAATTAACAGCCTTGGTAAGTCTTGGATCAAAGAGAATAAAATTTGTATCTAACTGCCATTCGACACCGTTGCGCCTGATCAGTGCACCATACATCGCTCCGCCAACACCATTCTCGATCAGCGGATTCTGAACCCCTAATGCTCGCAAAAAAGCTATCGTTGTAACTAGGCGTTGCTGAGGAGTGCTCCTCAGATATCTAAGTTGAGTCATGAAACCATCTAATTCCTGCATTCGCTCCGGTGGCAAGCTGCCGATAATCGCTCCTCCACTAGTCGAGCGAAATAGTTTGCCATCAAACAAGACTATTTCTGGCCTCCCCGCTAATACCCGTCCTACGAGAAGTTCGCAGCCGGAGACTCCCCCTGGCCCTCCGATAATGCCCTGCACTTGGACAAGGAGATCCTCGCCATCAAGTCTCCCTCGAAGCGCTTGCATTGCTTGCTGGCCTATATCCCCGTTGCCGGCAATCATTCCGAGGGAGTTCGGTCCAAGCTGAAAAATCTTGCAAACCGCCTCTTCAACGATCTCTGGGCCTCTCTGCACAACAGCGTCCCCGAAGCTGCTGTTTACTGTGGCTGGTTTTTGCTGCCAGGTTACTGCGGAATCTGCAACCGCATAGATGTCACCATTCACAAGCCACATTGCGCAGCAGGTCATGGTTAGTATGATAATCCCCAGAAGCAGCGCTGGAGAAGCAAGGGTTTATCGATCCCTCCGCCAGCATCGAGCGGCGGCTTGCGCCTCAGTAGGGGACCCGTCACCCATAAGCTCAAGAAGATCGTTTCCCATCCGTACCACTAGATGACTGCCCTCTCTCAGCGCCGAGCGAGAGGCCGTTTATCTGGTGACTTCGGTCAACTGTACGTGCGTAGCCTTCGTAGTAGCGAGTGACGACCGTGGCTTCTTCGGCCTCCGATAGTGGGAAGTCAGTCAGACCAAAAAATTGACGGATCTCCGCTAAAGTCCGCATGTTCCTCTGGTGCTCTTTATCTTGGAATCCCAGCCACCAGACACGCCAGGAATGGCCGCCAATAATGGGAACTCCGTAGTCGTCCCGCGGGTAGTCCATCTCTGCCTGACTTTGTATGTGCTGTCCGTGAAACAGTCGTCCAAATCGGCTCAGCGCATGCTCTCCGCTGCGAGAAACTTCCTTCTTAACGCTCGGTGGCTGAGGTGGGCATGCCCCGCTTGGGAGGCAGCATTTTTTATGCTTCTTGCCGCTGCCGCAGGGGCAGAGTTGGTTGCGGCTTGTTTTTGGCTGGGTAATCAAAAATCGCTCGCCAAGGACGAGCGGCTGCGAATGTTGCGCCTCCTCGGTCTCCCAAGTGGCTTCATCGAGATCTGGAGCTTTGGATGGGCTTTCCGGTCGCTCTCGACAAAACTCGCACCTTCCATCTAGGCAACGCTCCTCCGTCCACCCATCGCAGACCTTACAAAACTCCGCATCATATCTGTTGGATAAGCAGACAACGTGATCGCATGCGGGACACCTGATATTGAATTCTTTGGATAGGCTGACTCTCATGATCAATCTCCCAGCGCAAGCTTCGCTTGCTTGATTCGTGAGTCTTCAGGCGCTGGGGTTACCATTCCTGTCTTGACCCACGTCGGTTGATAGAACCGTTCGCCGGCCTCGGTAAACTTGCGTAGTCGCACCCGGTCAGCCTCGCGGTATAACTCCAACGCGAGCTGGGTCTTGCCGCCATAGGGCACAGTGACCCATTTGTGACTATCATCTAAATTCGGTTGAGGAGGTTGTGATACTTCGCGCACGGCATCTCGGAGATACCGGACCCTCGAACCGACTCCCATCCCATCGAGCGGTCGGTCGATTGCCCCATTCAGGTGAAGGTGTTCCAAGTATTCCGCCCCGGCCAGACCCACGTACTGCACTCGGAGACCCCGATAGCGCGCGTTGAGCGAGCTGGAAACTCGATGGCCCCAGGCTTCCCGCTCTACCAGCCGCATCGCAGATAAATTCCGATCATAAGGCTCTACAATCTGCTCGGGGGCCAGGACTCCATAGAACGCGGAGAGGGTTAGCCAGTCGTCGCAAAGAAGCTCGGCGTAGCTGCGAGCCGCTTTAAACAGCATGCCTACGTAGAGATCCTTGGCTGGCTGCGCGGTCGGCGCCTTGGCCTTGCCGCAGCCGACCAGCGCCACCCGCACCAGGCGCCCGCTCAACCTTTCACAGTGTGCTCGGTCGATGGCTTGCTGCGCTGCCTCTTTTTCCTGGGCGGCGGCACGGGCTTCAGCTCGCTTTTCTGCTGTAAATGGATGATCGCGCATCCATGCGAAACCCTTGCAGCGGTCGCAAGCGGGGTTTGTACCTCTTGGATGGCGGCAGATCGTGCAGCGCGGTTCTCGGTTGAGATCTTCGAGGAGCGATGCAAGCGCCTTTACCAGCCTGCTACGATGCCGACGGAATAGGTCAACAACATCGTCGACTGTCGTCCCTGCCGGCGGTGTTTGTACCAGCAACTCCTCTAACTGAACGATGGCCAGCCTGGCGAGCTGCGTAGCCTTCTGACTGGGCTTCGGCAAGCGAGCCATCACCAATTCCTTTGCGGGGCCTTGTTCTTTTGAAAGAAGCGAATGTTCCCCTTTGGAGTTGCCCGCTGTGCAGCATCCACCAAAGCAAGCACTTCATCTCGCGTAGTTCCCCGAAGCTCTGCGAGCTGGACCAGAACTGAAGCGATTGCGCCGAGGACCAAATTGCTGGGCTTCTTATAAGGTTGAGGAAGCCCAAGCCGCAGCAGGATCTCATCTCGAATACCAGCCACCTGCGCCAACGGCGCCAATCCCTGGGGACTTGGTTCTGCAAGTTGAAATGACGTGCGCATAGACTCGGTCACAAGGCCCGCGCCCAGTGCATACATTTCAATGAAGTCGTTCGACGTGCGCAGGGTGAGCGCACACATTGTTCCGGCGGCGCTTGCCAATGCTGGCACGAGCAGATGACTGGGCCAGCGTAGGGAGGCGGGTCCACCGACAATCGTACGCAGTTCTCTGATCACATTCGCTTGAACATCGACAGCGTTCACTGCGGATCTCCTTCAGGGCTATTTCAAGCCCTTGCCGAATTCGGCAATCGCGGGCGCACTGCTGCGCGATCAGCGCCAGCAGGCCCCGTAGTCCATGCGATGGCTCGCTGCTACCGTGTCACTGAATCGCAAACGGCGTTACAGGGCCGCTTCGGTTACACGGATCAAAGTCACTAAAACGCCCTACGCTTCACTTCAATTTAGAAGTTCAGACCATGTCTTCGCGAACTCGTCCCCGGCCTTGCTGTGACGAGCCTATCCTCTCGCCTCAAGTCGTGTGTCGAATGCTCATCCTGCGGCTTTTTCTGGACAGGCTGCTCTCCATGCATTGCACTCGGCGGCGCCAACTTCGGATGGGCTTTCATGTCACCGAGACCCAATACCGTTTTCAATACGGTTAACGCAACCAGGGAGGCGGGATCATACTGATTCTCAAGCCGCTCTATCCACTTCCGGATTTGAAATTTGGTCATGGGCTCCGGCCCATTTGCACCTTCATTGGAGCGAACGGCCGTGACCTCTCTACGGGTCAGCCTTACAGGTGTGGACGCCGATGATCCTGGCTGGATCGATTGCTTGGACTGAAGAGCAGTCTGGATTTTCGCAGCGACTTCCTTCTGCTCTCCGGATTTACTTTCCCGTCCGATTCGAAGCGCCTCGTCGATCGGAATCTGCCGAGCGTCCACCAGCTCTTGCAGTTTCGGATCGAGGGTCAGCAGCCGCGCATACTTCTCCACTTGAACCCAAGACCTCAAACCCATCGCCTGCAACACGACGTGCCGGGGCGTGCCCTGCGTCATATGGTTCTCGGCCTTCCGTGCCAGATCGAGCGGACTTTCGGTCTTGCGGCATCGTTGTGCGATATCCCGAATTAGGATAGCACCTAGACCATCGACAGGTTTGATCTCAAAGCGAATGCGGATGAGTTCAGCATCTTCTCCACCCGCAGCCCGGATTCGCCTGTTGGCTTCACGCGCTTCTCGGGTTCGCGTCCGACCATCACACGCGACATGCCACGAGCCGGGACGACTGAGCATCGGCTCGAAGAAATTTTCATCGTTCGGATGGAGGACAGCGACCGCAATTGGCTGAATGACGCCGACGCGCCCTTTGGCTGGCGGTGGCAGCGGCGTCATCATGCTTGCAATATGGGCCTCGTTGAGCGGGTCTGTGATGTCGGATGCGAAATAGTAGTGCAGCTCGGGATGCTCATCGAGGGCCAGGTCGTGTGGCCCCATCTGTTCTGATTTTGCCGGCCAGATGAGTGTGATGAGTTCAGGGTCTATCGCATAGAGATTGGCGCGCGTGGCGCCTTCAATGTCTCGTGCCATGGGACCTCTATCTATCGGGAAATAGGTCCGAATTCAGTTTTAGTGTCTTCTGCTTTCGTTCGGGTTGTCAATTCTATTTTGAGCGCACCACTTGGCACTGATTATTTCATCAGTATGGAATCGTAAAGTGCAATCACTGCATTTTCTGCGAGTCTGCCGACGGAAAATGCACGGAAATCCATTCATAGACTTTACGATTTTTATAGAAAATGTAGTCGCTAAAACTTGGAAATTGCAGTAGCTTTAGTCAAGCTGCATGGGTGAAAGTCGAAGGTGTCTGCACTGCAACCGGGTGTTGCGCAAGGTGCGAAATGCGAAGGCCCGCTATTGCACGGACTCCTGCAAGGTCATGGCCTACCAGCAACGGAAGGCGCGGCGCGAGCGGCTTCAAATCGCCAGCGAAGCCATTGAAGTCAGTGCGCCGCCAGCCGCGCGCTATTACCGGCTGGGTATTCGCCGCGATGGGCGCGGGTCACTCTACTTCTTCGGCCCGTTTGGTCTCCACCCGTTTGAGGCGCCGCGGGTGCCGGTGATGGGCGTGTACCTCATCGAATACTTTGCTGTGCTGGACGAGCACCTCGAAACCCCCGCCAGCCTAGCCGCTGGCATCTTCATCAAAAGCCCTGACGCCAAAAGTCACTTTCAGTAGGGGCACGGGTCTGGGGCGAATGGAGCGCGCCCAAGGCTCGGCTGTTGGATAGCGTGCCGGGCCTATAAGCGGCTTTTGGTGTTCAGGGTCAGCGAGAGATCGCCATGAAACCAGCGCATCATCGGCTGCCAAAATGGGATGTAGATCTTGAGCTGCGGCGTGCAGCACGGAAGGTTGCGACCGTCGAAGTAGGCGATCACGTAGGGGCCTGGATATGGGACCTTGGGGTCCTCGTATTCGTTCAGCCTGAAGATGCAAGGGCGCCGATGGGTTGGTGCGGGAAACCAACGAATGCGCATCTCGTCCGGCGACAGAAATCCCGGTCGTGGGCACCCCAGCCGATATGATTCAGCACCCGGCGGCGCCGAGCTGGTGATCGCCAATTTGACGCGGGCCTGCTCGTCGAATCCCGTGATCTGTGCCTCCATCTCGGGCGCGAAAGCGTGGTCCCCGATCATCATCCAGAGATCTCGACTCCGCTCCACCTTGATGGCCTTCGAATGTTGGTCCGTGCAAGCCTTGCTGCAATGCGTCTTGCCAGCTTTGGCGGGAAACGGCCTCTTACAAAACTGACACTGGAATGTGCTTGTCAATCGACCTCCTAAAGCGTTGCCTCCATGCACACGCTACTTGATCGCGAACGTATCATTTTTTTTTGAACGCAAGCAAGACGGGTCGCAGCAAGCACTTGCGGTTGATTGCCGCAGTTGCACGCCGCGGCAGCGCGTTGCCGCGGCAATTAGGAACGTGCTGCCCGTACTCCCTGCCTGTGCCTGCTGCCCGTACCTGCTGTACGTACTGGCTGCCCGTACCTGCTGTGCGCACGACCTGTAGGTACTGGCTGTACGCACGGACTGCGCGTACCTACGGCGCGTGCCCGCTGGGCGTGGGTACTGGACGCGATGATTTTTGAGAATCTGCAATTTTCATACTGCCCACTCAAGCTCGCGAAATGAAAGGCTTTTCTGAAGGGCCTCAAAAACTGATTGAGAAGATATGCCCCAACGCTGGACGCGTCCACTGGACGCACGGACTGTACGTACCTACTGTCCGGGCCTGCTGTCCGGGCTTCCAGTAAGTACCTGCTGTCCTTTCTGGCTGTCTGTCTCTGCTGTCCTTTCTGACTGCACGCACCTGCTGTACGTACCGGCTGTATGCACCGGGCAGCGGATTCCGTTTTCTGCGACTACTAGCAAGTACGAACAGTCGCGGTGGATAGCAGAATCTGCCGTCGGTGAGTATGTCTTTTTTTGACATCTTTTTTCTTGCTTGCGAGTTCCGCAGCGGAATACTGTTTTCTGTAACACGGGAGTATTAGGAATCGTCCATGTCACCCGGGGATCAAGTCAGGCATGGGGCGCCCCAGGAAGCGTTCTTCTATCGGCTGGTTCATCGCGATTCCAGTGGTGCGCAGCGGACCATTCCAAAGGATCCGATCGACTATCTCAACATCAAGTCGAGTCCTCCCTCTCTTCCTCCGGGGCAGTACCAAATCATCTATTACAACCTGTCCTGCCATCAGCTCGATCGCGTAGGAACCCTTGTGGTGAGTGAGCATTCAGAGAAGCAACTCGCCTTGCAGCTTGATCGAGCTGGCAGCGCTCCTCCACACGCAAGCGCAGGCCCCGCGGCAAAAAGCCAGGATGAAGACGATGAGAATGATGATGAGGGCGAAGAGGAAGACGAAGATGATGAGGACGAAGAGGAAGACGAAAGTCCTGCGCACATCACGGCACTGGAACCCGCCCAGGATCCGATCAAGCTACTCAAGTGGCAGCTACGTCTTGAGCGTCATCAGCAGCGATTCATCCGGTCGGCAAAGTACACCCAAGAGGTTGGCGAAACCCATCATCTGAACGCCATCCTGCGCCGCGAACTCGTGGAGGCGAATCGGCACGTTGCAGTGGCCAACCGGCAAGCGCTGGACGACATCAAGCGCATCCGTGAAGAGCATCAGGCCATGCGCGAGGACTTTCGCAATGTGATGGACCTATGGGATGAGGCCATGGAGCGCGCGGCAGGTAAGCTTGCCGCCCCACCGCCGCCTCCCACCGATTATACGGGCCTCGGCCAATCGGCCATCCACATGCTGGAGAAGTTGGGAGTCGCGCTCATTACCAAGAATGCGTCCTCTTCCGCGCTTCCGCCTGCGGCACCCGAGCGGCCTGCGCTTCAGAGCACGTCCCAAGAGAAGCCCCAGACCGCGCCGACCCCGCAGTCCTCACCTCAGGCTGCGTCAACCGAGAAGCGGTCCCCGCCGCAGCAAGCACAGACTGAGAAGCAGTCTCCGCTTACGAAGCTCGGCGCCAAGCTCACCAGCTTGGGCGAGGTCGAGTTGGCGCGGCGCATGGCAGGCCCTGGGGGCTGGAAGGCGTTGATTGATGAACTGTGCGAGGAAATCGACGGGGAGGCCCCTGCAAGTCCCATTACGAAGGCGATTAAGGACGAAGAGCTATGAACAATTTTTATCTGCGCCTGGACGTGTCGATGTCAGTAAGTCCTGACGAACTCAAGAAGGCGTACTGGCGTCTTGCGCGGGAACTACACCCGGATACGCAGTCCGGCGACCGGACTCGGTTTGAGGAGCTCCACGAAGCCTACCGCATTCTGGCGGATCCCACCCTGCGCAAGGACTACGATGCCAAGCGCGCGGAGTGGGTCAAGCGGATCGGGGCCATTCTCTGTATTCAGTGCGGCAGCGCCAATGTCATTACTCGCAGGCCGCAGCCACATGAGCGGATTGTATGTGCGCATTGCAGCGCTCCTCTGCCGCTCGACTTGAATGCGGTCATCAGCCTTCAAAAAGCCCGGTTGGTCGCTGAAGCCGCGAGGGTCGTGGATAACGTGGGTGTGGAGTTGGCTGAGGCCGCGGCCGGGGTGATCAAGGTCCAGATCAACAAGCTTCGGAAACGATGGACGGAGAACTGAATCATGGCATGGAAAAGTCGAATCGGAAAACTGCCTCCTGCGAATTACTACGCCCAGATCATGGCGTACTTGTCGCAAGCATATCCGGATGCTGCCATTACACAGCAGACCATGGAAGCGCTCAAGCCGGCCTGGGATGACCTGTGGCAGAACGGGCGCAGCGCGGAAATCGTCGCCAAGACGACCTGTTCATGCGATGGCAAGCACATCACGCTGAGTCCGGCCTTTGGGCTGCACATTCCCAAAGGGGCGTTTCGAGCACCAACCAAGACGGAACGCGGCCAGCTTTTTGAGCCGACACGGATGCGCGAATCCGCGGGCATCGAGCGGACCAAGCGACAGGCCAGCGTTCTTGAAGCGCAGATCGGGCGAATCAGTACGGAGACTTCGCGTCTCGAATCGCGAACGGCCCGCGCGAAAAAGCCCGAGGTGCGGAAACGGCTGGCGGACGAACTCAAGACCCGCATGGCGGCGCTGGAGGTCAAGAAACAGGAAGCGGCCAAGATTGGGAAACAGCTCGACGCCTTGCGGGCGCAAATCGGCGCGGTTGATCTGAAGGCGCTTTTGGGCCGTTCCGGGGAAGAAACAGCCCCAACGCCCAAGCCTGAACGGAAACCACAGGCGCAAGCCAGCAAGCCGGCTCCCAAGGAGCCCAAGAAAGTTCAAGCGCCCAAGAAAGAGAAACCTCCGAAAAAGGAGAAGGCATCCAAGGCAGACAAAGACAAGCTCATCCTGGAGGCCGTGAAGGCGGCGCTTCCGGATGTCGCAACCAAGCTGGCTGCGCAGCTCAAGGCAGGATGATCTTGGACGCCACCACGCTCGCCACAGCAGGCATCTCTGCGTTGGAGGAAGCGCTCTCCAGGGCGACCCCTGCGGGCATCACGCCGCAGGATGTTACGGGCTTCTTTGGGCGCCATCGTCCGATGCTTGTCGCGCATCTGCGGATTCTGCTCGAACGACTAATAGAGCCTGTTTCCCAGCGGCTTGATCGAGATTATCGGGGCCGCTGGCACGAGCTAAGCCGCGAGGGGCTATGGACGGAACTCGATAAGGCACGGCGTCAAGAGGACGGCACGCACGATTGGCTGCTGACGCGGATCGTGGTGCATCGTCCGGACCTTTCCAAAGTGGCCGAGGACTGGACACGCGCGGCCCGGCTCAAGATGCCGCCTCGCGTTCCGGTTCAGCAGCCGGTTCCGGTCGATGATGCGAGGAGTCTGCTCGTTTACGATGTGACCGCAGAAGAAGCCGCGCACCTCAAGGTGCTGAGCAAAGAGGAAGGCTTCCTGCGGTTTGCCGAGCTGGCCTATGGGAATGACGACCTGGCGCCCGGCGTGCTGCTCGATATCGCTGCGGGATGGTTCAGGCGGACCATGGGAACAGAAGAACCTCCGGATCCTCCGGACCCGGCGCGGCTCGCGGAGCTCCGCCACGCCATTGCCGGCTATTTGCCGGGACTGCCTCAGGCTCAGCTTGAAGAACGTGCGGTGCGCGCTCTGACCGCACGCCGGCAGTTGCTTCAAGCCGCCGGACTCACGCCCAAGCCCGCCACGCCGCCGACTGCTGCCCTCGGCCCGATGCCGGTGGACAAAGCAAATGCGCCCACCCCGGAAGAAATCCTGCAAGGGATGGAGGTCTCGCACGATCTGCGCACACCCGCCGAGCGCACCCAAGCCAACCTGCGGGCCATTGAGATTCTCGAACATCCTGGCACCGACCAAAAACAGAACTGGCGGGAGCTTATGAAGTTCTCCGGCTGGGGTGGGTTGTCCCTCGATGCAGTGCGGAATGTTCTGTCGGAGAAGTGGACGCCCGAGCAGAGCAGCCTCATCCATGAATACTACACGCCGACCTCGGTCGCCCTGGCCATCGCGCAGGTGCTGCGACCCTGGGTTCCAGCGCTCCCGCGGACGGCGGATGGCTTCGTGATGGCCATCGAACCCTCGGCTGGAATCGGAAGGCTGCTCAATGCAGCCAGCACACCAGGCTTTGAGCAACTTACCTGGAGCGTCATCGAATACAGCCACGTCAGCGCGGCGCTGCTCCAAGCCCTTCGGCCGGATCTTGTCGTCGTGAACTCCTCCTTTGAGGAGTGGGTCCAGAGGTATGAGTCTCTTGTCAGCGGCAAGGTCGGGCTCGTGCTCAGCAACCCACCCTATGGCGAGCGCGGCGCTTCCTTCACGCTCGACAAGAACAAGACCTATCGGGAGAACAAAGCCTACATCTACTTCCTCCGGCGTGGGCTCGATCTACTCGCCGAGGGCGGGCTTGGCGTTTTCCTGATCCCGTACGGGTTCATGACTGGCACGAGCGCCGCATTTGTGCGGCTGCGGGAAACGGTCCTCAAGCGGCACCACCTGCGTGCGGCCTTCCGCTTGCCCTCCGGTTTGTTCCCCGGCGCGCTGCTCGTGACCGATTTGGTGTTCTTTGAGTCGCGCGGTGGCGAGCTTCCGGCTGTGCTGGCGGAGGACCAATACATCGTCGAGGGCAAATACTTCGACCGCCATCCTCAGCACATCCTCGGCAAAGAGGCCGGGACGGGCGGCGATGAGGACGACACGATCGTGAAACCCCGCTGGGGCTACCAAGTCGAAGGCGAGTTCACGGGACTTCCTGACTTTGAACCCCGGCTGCGTTGCCTCACTTGTCAGGTCGCGCCACTCAAAGCCCCGCCCGCACCACGCGCCACCGTAGCGGCTAGAAAGCAATTCGAGGAGCTGCCGCCGCACGTGCAGGCCGCGTCGATGCTTGGGGAGCGGGTTCGCCGCTATCTGGATCTTTTTGCCTCCGGCGAGCATGCCAGCATCGGCCGCGCAGCGGCCCTTCAGCCGGATCTTTTGGAAGCGCTCCGGGCCTGGGCCGATAACCTCGGACAGCCGCGCAACCCCTGGCAGGACCAGGACATCCAACTCGCGGCGAAAAGCCACCCGCCTCTCGTCGCGTTTCTCTCCGCCTTCGAGCAAGGCGGCGGAGTCATCTCACAGATTGCGAACAAGCCGAGCTGGGAACCCCGTTATGAAGGGGCCAAGGATGATCCGGTCGCGCAAGCGCAGTGGCTCTATTCACTAAAGCGCGAACTCACGATCGAGAGCTTGGAGGCATTCCGCAAGTCGCTCGGCCTCTACAGTCTGGAGCCGCTGCACACAGCGCTCATTGCCGCAGGCTGGTGCTACGACGATGGCCGGTGGATGCCGGAGCGCGACTACTATAGCGGGCTCCTATGGCCTCGCTATGACCGCGCCCGGTTGCTGGCACAAGAGGGCGATGCCCAAGCGGCGGCGCAGCTTGCCCGGCTTACGGACCTCCTTCGGGTCAGTCGGATCGACGACATCGACCCGGAACCGCGCATGCCCTGGATTCCGATTGAGCTCCTCCAGCGCTGGCTCGATCGGTGGACAGGTCGTCCGATTCCCAACCTTGTATGGCGGGACAGTTTGTTGCAACTCGCGGACTTCTCGTACCAGGAGGTCCCGAAGCGCGCCACGACGCTTCAAGCCATCGCGGTTGGGTACATCAATCACGATCTTGAGTATTTCAAGCCTGCGTATACCAAGCGCATTGATCCCAACACGGGCGCTGAGGAATCTGCGGAGCAAGCGCTCGATCGGGCTCGCATCGAGTACCACGCCAAAGTCAAACAGAACTTCAAGGACTTCTTGTTTGCGGACACCGATGCCGTCACGCAGGTGGAGGCCGCCTACAACAGAATGTTCCGCGGCTACATCCAGCCGCAGTACAGCGCCGACGAGGTCAAGATCGCGCGATGGTACGGTCGGATTCGGCTCAAGCCGCATCAGAACGCTGGCGCGCGGCGCCTCATTGAAAACAACGGCGGGCTGCTTGGTTTCGACGTAGGCGTCGGAAAGACGTACACGGGCATTGCCACCATCGCCCGCCTTCGTGAGGAAGGCCGCGCTCGGCGTCCCATCATCATCGTTCCCAACACGATCATCTGGAAGTGGCATAAGGAATTCCGCGCAGCCCTCCCCGATTTTCGCGTTCTGGTGGTGGGCTCGAATCGGTATCTCGGCCGCAACGACTTATACGCCAGCAAGATCGACACCCCTGAGGAACGCGCGCTCAAGTGGCGGCAGTTTCAGGCTGGGGAATTCGATGTCGCGCTCGTCACCTATTCGGTGTTCGCGCGCACCCAGGTTCGCGCCGCCAGTCTGCGTGAGTGGGTATATGAAACGCCGGTCCTGCTGCGGAAGCTGGGCCTGGATGCCCGCGAACTGGCCCAGAAGATTGCGGTGGGCGAAACAGCGACCAAGAAGAAGCCGCGGGTGTCCGAGAAGGCCATCGAGAAGCTCGTCGGTGCCGAACGATACAGGCAGCTCAGCCAGCGTCAAAAGGAAGCCCTGACCGAGGAGATCTCGAAGCAGAAGGCAGAAGAGCGCAAGGCCGAGCTCGACAAGCTCTTGGCGGTCGTCTCTGCCTACACGGATCTCTCCGAACGGGATCGCGCCGTCTTTGGCGAAGCGCTCGACCGCTGGATCGCCGTACGCCTGGAGACACACCACGCGCCGGACCCCGGCATCTACTTTGAGGATCTTGGCTGCGATGCCCTCATGGTGGACGAGGCCCAGAACTTCAAGAATCTCTGGCCGGTCGCGCAGCGCGAGGGGGGCATCCCGAAATATCTTGGCGCCATCAGTGAGGGCAGTGAGCGCGCTTGGGCCTTCGCCATCCGTGCGCATCTCGTGCGAAAACGAAACGGTGGGAGCGGCGTCTTCCTGCTCTCCGCCACTCCGGCGAAAAACTCGCCGCTCGAATACTTCACGCTGCTCGGGTACGTGGATTCTGCGGCCTGGTCTCGACTGGGAATCACCGACCCGGAAGTGTTCATCGATCGATACCTGCGCCTTGAGGTCCGCGACATCGTTTCGCCCGATATGTCGATTGTGAAGCGCAGTGTGGTCGCAGGGTTCCGCAACCTCGATGAGCTGCGCTCGGTCATCTTCCGGTTTGCCGAGTTCCGGACGGCGGAAGAAGTCGGGCTGGTCCTGCCCAAGCCGGAGGTCCGGCAGATCACCGTGCCGATGGACGAACAGCAGGAAGAAAAATACGCGGACTATGGGCAGCAGTATCGAGAAGCCCTGCGGCGAATGAAGGACGACCCGCGGATGCTGCTCAAGGCGCGGGGAATGCTCCAGCGGATGGCGCTGACCGCGATTCATTCGCAACTCGATGAGGGACCGCGCCAAGGACGGGAGAGCGACGATCCCGACAGCGTAGGACTGCCCGAGGAGCGCACGGGCTGGACCTGGCAGAACGCCAGCCAAGTTGAAAACCCCGCCTGTCCCAAGCTCGAGCACGTCCGGAACATGATCCTGGAGCGTCCGGACTGCGGGCACTTGGTCTTCTGCGACAACATCGCGGTGCATCGCTGGCTCCAGATGCTGCTGGTCGCACAGGGATATCCGGAAGAGCGAATCGCCGTCTTCAACGCCGACCAAGCCAAGGATCCGGCCAAGCGGCAGTCTCTTGCGGAGCGCTTCAATGGTTCGCCCGCCATTGTCGGGGATGACGGCGTCATCGAGCAAGAAGCGGTGGCCCCGGAGTTCGATTTGGTCATCGCCAATGCCACGGCCTACGAAGGCATCGACTTGCATGTGCGGACGTGCCGCGTCTACCACGTAGACCTGCCATGGGAACCGGCGACCCTCCAGCAGCGTAACGGCCGGGCCGTTCGGCAGGGGAACACGCAGTCGGTCATCGGCATCATCTACCTGCTTTCCGATCGTTCGCTCGATGCGGTCCGGCTTTCGATGATCGTCGGCAAGCTCGGCTGGATGAAGGATGTGCTGTCGAGCGCTGACCGGGAGACGAACAATCCTGCGGCGCAAAACGAGCTCTCGCCCGAAGAAATGGTGCTGTTCCTGGCGCGGGATCCCGAAGAGGCGCGAGCTGCGATCGAGGAGCAAAAGAAGCTCCTGGAACTGGAGCAGCAAAAGCGGGTGCAGGAGCAGGCGTGGGGCGCGCTGCGCGGCCTCATCACCCGCGCGGCGGTCTTGGCGCGAATCGAGCCTGCGGAGCGGCCGGCTGTGCAGCACGAAATGGATGCGCAAGTCGAGCGGCTCATCCAAATCCCTGCGTCGGTGTGGCCCTGGCATTCCCTCATTCCGGCTGCACGCCAGGGGACGCCGCTTCTCATCGGGGGGCATTGGGCGCTCGTTGGGAATTCATTCGTCGCTCGCCCGGATGGATCGGGCTTTGCGACGGGGCAGGTGCAAGCGGATCGCATCGGAATTCGGAAGTTTGGCGAGGCGCGTTTTGCGAAGTACACGCGCGACAGCTTCGGAGCCGATCCGCTCAGCCAACTCGTCGATGCAGACTCCGTTGAGCAAGGGCCACAACGTTGGAATCGGGCGAAGGACGAAGAGCAGTTTCAAAGTCTTCTCGCCTTGGCCATCGAATCGATCGCGGACGGGGAATGGGAGGCGTTTGGCCTCGAATTGGCCGCACCAAGTTGGCGGAAGTATCTGGTCGAAACACCACGCTGGTGGAAGAAAATTCTCGACGCGCTCAGTGCGGCTGGCCGCGCTTTGGAACTCCTTCTGCCCATCAAGGTGGGCGCAGATTCGCTGACGCTTCAGCGTCCGGGGGATGCGGACCTGGATGCGCTCATTCCCTTTGACCTCGATCTCTGGGCCGACTTCGTGCGGCGCGCGATGGCGAGCGAAGAACGCTATACCGACCTCAACGCAGCCTCCATGAGCTGGTGGGGCAAGCCCTTTCCGCGAGGCGTGCTGCGCAAGACCGAGCAGACCGAGATCCGCATCCATACGGCTGACGGGGTGGTCAAAGCCCGGCCCCTGCTCGTGGAAGGACCGCTCGCCGTGACCTACGAGTTTGGCCGCGGGCTCGATAGTCCCGAGGGCGCACGCTACACGCTCACGCATGTGCCGAGCGGCTTGGCGGTCATCTCAGGATTCAAGGATGAACAGGTCGCGGTCGCGGCGCTCCGCTTCGCGGCCCAGCAATCGATCGATTGGACGGAGGAAGAGCCGGACGCCGCAGGGCTCGATGCCGGCTTTTTTCCGACCATGACATGGCTCAAGGAACAGACCAGCGTTCCGAAGGAAGAGGACATCCGGCGGTATGCCAGCAACAAGTGACTGTGGGTGCAAACACAAAGACCAGGAGACTTCGATGGCCAAGCACAAAAAAACCAAGACCCAGGATGGTGAGAACGCAACCGCGCTGCTGCGGAAGATGAATGCAACGCTCCAAGCGACGCAGACGGCCCAGGCCCAGATGCAGGCAGGACTGGATCGCGAGGGGCAGGCGCTCGAAGCGGCGTTCCAGCAAGTAACTGCCCCTACTCCCGTGGAGGTGCGCGAGGAAAAGAAGCAGAGCAAGTTCCGCGCAGCCCTGGCAGACAAGACCAGCAAGTCTCACCGGGTTGCCGTGGACCTCGGTGGCGGCGTGATTGCCCAGGCAAGCACCGAGCTTCTGAACTTCGGAGTTCGTGCGCTTGGGCGCTGGGCGCCGGACGGATGGGTCGCGCAGAATGCGGACCTCTTGCAGGGAGCCCCCCACTGGCTCCTTGGCCTAGGCATTTACATCGCCGAGATGGCCTCTCGGAAAAAAAGCGAGTTCCCCACGACCCGCCGCGAGGTCATCAGCGAAGCGAGCAAGCTTTTCGGTCAGCTCGGTTTCAGCAACCTCGTGCGTGCTTTGCGGGTGCGCTACGGAGACGGCAAGCAGAAGGATCTCGACTTGCAGGCGCTGGCCGCGGAGAAGGCAGAACTCGAGCGCCGGCTCCAGGCCCTTCAAGGCAGCGGGAGCAGGAACAGTTAGGAGGGAACCATGGCCCAGGAAAAAATCGCATTGGTGGCAGAGCGCTTCTGGCGAACGATTCTGCTCGCAAAGCCCCGGCTCCCCACGGGTGTTCAAACGGCTCTGGATCTGCGTGCAGGCACTGCCGACATTTCTTGGGCGCTCGCCCTGGTGCTGGCGGCCTGGCGGCTCCTCAAGCAACAGGATCCACGGACGCGCACTATCCTTCAGGAAACCGGCGCGCTCGCGTTCATCACGCGGCTTGACTCAGTTGAGAAGCTGATTCCTGCTGCGTTTACGCAATTCCTCCAGACCGCGGAAGGTGCGGGCGGCGATGCCAACCTGGCCGGAGCCGCGGTCTACCTTCAGTCCGCATTTGACGAGATGATCGATCTCCAGCGGAATGCCTTTGTCAAATGGGCCACGGGAACGGAGGTTCGAGAGCATGGCGCAACGCTTGCTTCGCGCTTCCCGCAGCCGAATCTCGGCCTGACCCCAACCTTCAATGCGCCATCCCCGCGCCCTCCTTCGCGGCAACAGCGATTCGATCAGGCTGATCGTCCCGCTCCCCGCACGACCCTGTCAGGGCCAACGATTCGCAATGCCGCGAACTTTCCGGTGCAGACCCCGCAGTTGAGCCAGCCGGAAATTACCCGCGCACACCTCTATACGCGTGGCTGGGACATCGTAGCGGTCGATCGGGTCATGAGCGGTCCCAAAGGAAACACCGGCCCGCTGTTTCGAGTCCGGCAGATTCTCAAGACCTACGCGACCCTGACGAAGACAGAGCGGATGATCTTTCAGAAGATTGTGGATGAATCCGAGGAGGCATTCACCCGGGAAGCGCTCAAGAACACGAGCGTCGCCGATCTGAACGATCTACGCACTGTGGAGTCGCTGGGCTTCAAAACTGGACTGGAGCTATTCCGTACCTATAAGGAACTTCCGATTCCCGACCGCCAGCGCGTCCTCGCCTACATCCTGACCACAGAAACGCGCTTCACCCCGGCAGAGATGAATGCGGTGAGCATTGCACACCTCTCGGCCAAGGACTTGGAGTAACCGGCGTGGACCTCTACTTTCGCGCAGACGAAGGGGCGGGCGCTACGGCCCTCCGCAGCAGCCCCGTGAGCGTGGGTGCGCAGCACTTGGTGGCGGCCTCGTCGCGCATCGCGCTCTCCTTGGTCTGGAGCATTCGCTATCTCAAACAGGAAGCGTATGAGCACCTGCGCGCACTTCTAACGGTGGACTCGCTTTGGAGCCTGTGCATCGTGCTGGCTGGTTGGCTGATCGCAACCGCGGTCGGCGGGCCTGTTGCCTTGGCCATCAACGCCCTCCTGATTGGCTGGGGCTTATCTTCTTTGTGGGATCAACTCGGAGATGTTCTCAAGGAGATCAAGTCCTGGATACTCGGGGCCTATAACGCCCGCAATGAACAAGAACTGACAGTTGCCAGCCAGCACTGCGCCGCCGCCCTGACAGCCGGGGGCCTCACGGCACTGGAGCTCTTGGTCACGCACAAGGCGTTCCGGTTTGCCGAAGGGAAGATTCGCGAGCGCTTCCGGCCTCCGGATTGGCTGGGTCGGGAATATGAGGCGCAGGTTCGTGCGCGTGAACAGAAGAAGGCGACAACCCCGATTGAACGCTTGGTAGAAACCGCGCAAGGCGCTGGCAGCGGCGCGCGGGGCCGCGGGATGCAGCAGGCGGCCAACAGCCTCCCAACTGGCGCATTGGTCGTCGGGGGAGTCGTGCTCACACTGGGCGCGTCCGCAGTCCTTGTATGGGCGGTTCAGGAGGGCAATAAGTGAGCCGTCAACGAGATAGCAGTTGGATGCCGCTGGCGCTCGTCGCAGGCGTGGGCACGCTGGCGGCGGCGGGGGCGCTCCTATTTACCGGGAAAAAGCAGGAGGAGCCCCCGCTGCGTGAGCGGGACCTTCCCCCTCCTAAGATCGAATGGGTAGGTGGCGTTTCACGGCCAAACCTGGATGCGCTGGCGTTCCTGTTTGCCAGTGAGAATCCGAAAGCGTCTTTGCTGGTATGGGCGCTGCAAGCGCTCAGCGCTAACAACTTCGCCCGGCAGCTCGCCCGCTCTGACAGACGGATTACCAGCATCCGGGACATGCTCCAGAGCGGAGTCGAAAAGAAAACCATCAAGCTCCCGAGCAGAGTTGAAAAGAAGACACGTAAGCGATTCTATGAGCTCGGCTGGGGCCGACAGTATGACAAGGACCAGCATATCACCCGATGGGCCGCGACCAGTGCCGGCCGCACGCCGCTGAAAGTCGGGTGGCAGTTCTTTGAAATGGCCGAGCGGCTGCTCCTAAACCGGATCGAATTTCAGGAACTGCGGGGCAAGCGGGGTGAGGGGATGCCACCGAGCCATGAATGGACGCGAATGAACAGCTTCCTGCAATACGAAGGGTTTGGCGAAACCGTGATCCGGCAGGCGGGTGAGGATGCGGAGACAGATCCGGATGTGGTGGCTGCCAGATGGAAGTCGAGGTTGGTGATTTCTGTGGAAGGACTCCGCTTCTATGCATCAGGGGGACACTAATGGGGAATCTTTGCCCTCGATGTCTTATCGATTTAGGCCGTCGCAAGACCGCGCTCGCCCGGCACCGGAAGCATTGTGTGTTCGGAGAAGGAACGCCGTGGGGTTCCTGGCAAGAGCGACTGGAGTGGTGGGTGAGACGTGAAGAGCGAACGACCTCCGATGCCTATGCCAATGCGGCGCGGATTCTATTTTATCGAACGATGGGCCAAGGGAAGGCGGCTTACGTAGACATTCTGCGGAAGCAATTGGCAGACGACCTGGAAAGTGCGGCGACAAGTCATGCGCACCTGTCTGCGGCTCTACGAGAAACTCCAGCAAGTCCGTTGGGGCCAGCGGAATCCGAGCGACTGAGCGGACACCGGACGACAGTCCTGATCCTCGCCAGCCGAATTGATGAGCTGATGCAGATGAAAGCGTACTTGGAAAAGACACAGTGAGCTGCGCTTCACAAGGTTTGTGAAGCACGGCAGCCCGGAGCAGAGGAGATACCCATGGGTGACATTGATTACAAAGGAATCGGACTTGCAGCGAAGGATCTCATCGTGGGGATTGCCGCTGCGGGCGTAGGTGCGGGCGGCGGTGGGAGTGCCGGCGCGGAGGGCGTCATGAAGGCAGGATCGGGACTCGACAAGATCCTGGCCATGGCGGGTGTGGAGGAGGACAAAAAGAAAGAGACCCCCGCGGACAAGTTCGACCGTGGAGGCCCCAAGAAGGCGCCTCCAACGCCAGCGCCTTCGGTGAAACCGGACAAGCTTGCGCAGGCGGATCCCGCACCAGCGCCCAGTAGTAACAAAGAGGGAGAGGGGCCGCTTGAGGGGGACACCCGCGTGAGCGTGGATCATCTGCGGGAACTTGGCTGGTCCCGCATCGACATCCAAAAGATCCTCGCCGGCCCCGAGCAGACCTCAATCACCGCGTTGACCAACCCGACCGTGGGCGGCGGCCGGCTTGTCGGTGCGAAGGGTAGCCGCGTCGCGCAGGTGGGCGGCTCTGCGGTGCCGATTCAGCGGGGACAAGCCGGAAAGCTAACCACCGGCGATGCGATTCCCACAATCCAGGGCCGGAAAGTCAGCGATGACGAAATCGCGTAGCTCTTTGACCACGTCTCAAAGGAGAGACAAGGGAGGTGAAAACCGATGCGATATCACTGGAGAATCAAAGTAGGCGATGCCTGGTACGCCGGGACCGACGCCAATGTGTACCTGTCGCTGAGTGGCTCGAACGCCACGATGCGCGAGGTGCAGATTAGCGACCCCGACGCCGTCAACGACTGGGAAAAAGGAGACACGTATCACGGCGTTCTGGAAACGGATGACCTTGGCGACCTTCAGAGCGGCAACCTTCGCCATGATCAGAGCGGACCGGGCTCGGGCTGGCAGGTGGACTTCGTCAAGGTCCAGAACGAAGAGGATGGGCGCGAGTGGACGGCGACAGTGGGCAAGTGGGATGAGGGTGGGCGCTTTCCACTCTTGAAATTCTCGCTGACGGATCGGGGCCAGTACGACCAGATCCAGGCGCAGAAGGCCCGCGATGCCCAGACCAAAGCGGATAAGGACAAGGCAGATAAAGCCGCTCGCGACTCCCAAGCAGCGGACCAAGCCGCGAAGGATGAAGACGCGGCGTTTGAGAAACAGCTTGCTGACGAACAAAAGCAACTCGAACGCGAACTCCGCAAGGCCAAGCTGGAGGCGGAACTGGCCAAAAAGCGCGCCGAGATCGAAAAGCTCAAAAACGGCGGGCAGACTCCGACCACGCCGGGGACGCCAGGCACGCCTCAGCCGGGCGCCTTCCGGACCTTCGAGCTGTTCGGCGTGGTGAATGGCATGAATGTGCCGCTCGCGCAGGTGGTCGTGTGTGACCGGGGGACGGGGCAGTGCTCTGTGGTCCCGGGCGGGCGCGTGATCGTTGGCGAACAGCCCAACGAAGGCTTCGGGATGGCCGGATTCCCGGGGCGCTGGCAGATGTACTACGGAGGGCGGAGTCCGGCCGAGTTCGGCCTGGATGCTGACAAGGCCGTGCTCGGCTCCGATGGCAGCCGGGGCTGGGTGCTCAACGCCCAGTTCCTGACGCAGGTGTTCGGCGGCGGGTGGCGGTCGGCAGTCTACGGGTACTAAACCCGAATATGAATGAGTCAACCAAAACGGAAACAGCTTGAGACACGAAAAGAGGAATCCAAGATGGGACGAGACATCACAATCCGAGTCACCGGGCAGAACGCGGACGGCACGCTGAATGTGCAGCAGGTCGATGGCGGCAATCCCTTCATGTCGCAGACCCAGACGACTGCCATGACGACATATAATCCCAATGCTGCCGTCGCAAATCCGGCCGGCAGCTACCGCGCCAAAATCAATGGCGTGGACATCACCTTTGCCTCGGAGGCCGACTACCTGAAGGCCGACCGGGCGCTGCGCGACATGATTGCTTCCGACGACGTGCCGAGCGTCGGAGGAATCGGAGGCACCCGGAGCAGCGGGACGATGAACTTCCTACGGACGGGCGCGAACGCCGCCGATGCCGCCGCAGGCTTCTTGCGCGGGCGGGACATCCGGCGTCGGATCGACGACCTGGACACCGCGCTCCTCGACAGCCGCGATGCCCGGAATTCGCTCGACGATCTGGAGCGCGGCGGCAAGTACAACGACCTCATTCCCATTCTGCGGCGCCTCTTCCTTGCCGAGCGGGACGCCACCGAATCCTCGATTGCCGTGCTGGAGAGTGAGGTGACAGCGGTAGACATCCAGACCGGCGCTGGAGTCGCCAAGGTCGTCGCGGATTTCATGGAGCCGAGCAGCACGAGCACGGCACGGCGAAGCGCGGAGGGCAGTGGCAGTGGATTGGGAACGGCGCTGGCAGTCGGGGGCGCGGGACTGGGCCTGGGATTGCTCCTCAGCAGCCGCAGCGACAGCCGGGACCGCGACCGGCGGCGATAAGCATCATCGGACAACAAAGACTCAGACAACTTTTTGGAAAGGTATTGACCATGAACGAAATCACATCCCCAAAGACAGTCGGCGCTTTGACCGGCGCACTCGTGACCGCCGCGGCATGGTGGGCAAGGTTGGACGATGACACCCAGCGGCGCCTGCGCAACGTCCGCGAAGATGCGCAGCAGGCGCTCGATCTGATCCGCGAGCGCGAGTCCCGCGGCGAAGCCATCCGCGCCAAGCTCCCGAGCGTACAAGACGCGCAGATTGGCCTCGCCATCGCTACCAAGGAAACGCCCTCCCCGCAGGTGATTCCTTCGACGGCTCCTTTGACGCGGCCGGATCTTTCCAGCCAGATGGAGACCGCGGCGGCCGACATGGCCTGGCCCCCCGAGCCGGGTGTGTACGATGCCCGCGGCCTGGTCAAGCAGCCTGGCGAACTGACCACCTTGTTCCTGGCGTTGACCTATGAAGAGGTCCGCGCATGGATCCAGGGCCTCATCCAGGCCAAGTCTCCGAGCAAGGAAGGCAAGGTGCAGCTCCTTTACGCTGCCAACGCCCTGGCTTCCACGGCAGCCAACCTCAAGCTCTCACTCGATCAGTACAAGGCGGCCTGGGCCAAGCTCTTTGCCAGCCCGAGCGACCCCACGTCCGATTCGCATGACCAGATTACATCTCCCCCCAGCGTGCAGGCGACCGACCCCGGCATCGCATCGGTCAGGCCGCTCGGCAGTCCTGATCTGCCCGGCTACCCCTACCCGCACATGAACACGGATCGCTGCTCCAAGTGGCGCATCACCGTGGGGCCAGGCTCCCTCGATGCCAACAAGAACGTAGCGAGCTTCCGGTTCGGCTCGATGTTCCTCAAGAACAACACCGCGTATCAGCCGGCGATCATGGTGTCAGACGGGCGATTCTATATCGCCAACCTTGGCCCCGACGCCTTTTCTTTGCGGAATCTCGTCGCGCTGGAGGGGAATGCGCTTTTCGATATCGCTATCGCCGTTCCTGGTGGTTCTTCGATGGCAATGCCGACTCCGCCGCCAGTGCGATGATAAGGAAGCCCCATGACCTTCTTGGATGAAATCAAGAAGCTGACCACCGATCCTGGGGCACGGCGGCTGGCGCAGGTTGTCGATGAACTGAAGGCGCAGATTGACGCTTGCTGCGAAGGGAATGGAAGCCAGAAACCAGAACTGGCCGATGCCGCGCAGGTGAAGCCTGCGCCGGGAGGCTCTGGCAAAAGCATCCGTCCTGTCCGGAACCGCCGCTAAGACCTTTTCGTTTCTCGCCAGCTCCAAAATACTGAGGAAACCGTTCCCCTGATCCGCTTCTTTCGTCGCTGGGTCAGGGGAACGGTAGGTAGCGCTGTCTTGTCCCTCTAGGGACACGCTAGCGTCTTAACAGCAGCCAAGGTGTCGCAAGCAACACTCCAGGCTTCCGCAGCACTTCGCAGCATGCGTCGCGAATGCAACGACGGGAACGGCGACTGCTGCCACAGCGGCAGCGATAGAAATACGGATCTTGGACATGAGGTTCTCCTTTGTGAGTTGTTGACGTTCTCTACGAGCAGGCATGGCCTCTCACAACAGGAGCACACACTTTCGTTTGTAGAGCGATTGCAGGTTAGGCGGCGCTGTCGCCACGGGTCGAGAGAGATTCGACCGGAGCGGCGGCAGTGCCAGTGCAGGAAAAACAGCCAACGTCACGAGGGGGCCGATGCCTTCGCTCCTTGTCGTTGGCTGGACCGAAATTCTCTTCGCTATGATGTGGTCGCAACAGGGGGGCAGTGGATTGACGAGCTCGTCGGACGGCTGGTCAGATTCTTGCTGCGGACAGCACGGCGCATTGGCCGGGCATCGTGGTGAAGACGCCTGCACGCCAATCAACGCAACCACGAGCGCCAGGAGGGCGCTCGCGACGCGAGTGGCAACATAGCGTTTCAGCACATCTTGAAAGGTATCATGCCTTGCAGGCATGGTAACTCGTTGGTAACGAAGCTGAGCTGGCCCGCTTCGTTACCCGAGGCGGCTCGCCTGCATTTTGGCGAGCTGCTCTTGCAAATCAAGCGGGATGGCCATCGGCCGCATCAACCCAACGCGAGCGCGGCCTGTGTTGCCAACCGGGAAGCGCCCCAGCCAAGAGCCTGGCGCGGCCACGAGCACCCGCACAAGCTGGCCCGCCACTTCGCGCGCATCGCGCGTTCGCCAGCCCAGGCCAAGCATTGCAAGATGCACGCGAACGTGCGGCCAGCCAAACGGCTGGCTCAAAATGTGCGCGCGTTCCAGGTGATGCCAGGCGGCGCCAAGGTCGCCTTGCGCTTCAGCGTGGGCTGCTCTTGTGAGGTTTTCTCGAATCTCGGCTCGCATTCGTTCCTACTCTGAATCAAGCGCAGCACCCTCGCTCATCACAAACGCAGCGAAGGCAGGCCCGCAGCGAGGCGACGCCGCAGTGCTGCTGAAGTTTGTCCCGCAGCGCGCGTCGGGCACGAGAAAGGCGCACGGTAGCGCTGTTTCGCGACACCCGCAGCTCGGCGGCCACCTCTTCGAGTGCGGCGCCGTCTATCACCACGCGACGGAGGATGTTCGCATACGTGGGCTGAAGGGACTCCATCTGACGCAGGCTACAAGGGCAGACCGCATCGAGGGCGGCGGGCACATCGGCAGGCTCCGGCAGCGTGTCCATGGCGACGATGTGCGCGATACGTAGGTTGGCGCCACGCCGGTAATCAATCAGCGTGCGACGGACGATTCGATAAAGCCAAGGGACGACCTTTTCGGGATCGTGCAAGGTCGTGCTATGCGAAAGCGCCTTTAGCAGCGCCTTCTGAAGCACGTCGTTTACCTCGTCCGTGTTGCCGAGCCGCGCACGAAGAAAGCCCTTGAAGGCTGGCGCCTGGGCTTCCGCCGTGCGCGTGATCAGCTCTTCTCGAGTCAACGGTTTGGGTCCGTCGAGCATGGTCACTCCAACATGCCTCCGTGTGCAGGCTGTGTCATGCGGAATCGCTGCCGCACCTGACAACTCCCTATCTGGCCGGCGGTTTTGCGGCTGGACACCCGCATTCAGGTCCGCAAGCACAGTCGTTCCCGCAGGAACAGGTTTCTCCGCAGCAGCAAGAACCGCCTGCGCCGCCGCTGCTCGCGCAACGGCACGTCGGATTGGGGCATTGGTGGCAACCACACTTCCTTACCTCTAGGATGTTCGTCATGGTTTTTCTCCTTGGGTCGAGGCGCGAAAGCCTTCATCCATGCTGACGACCCAGGGTCGAAAATTCTTACACTCTCGAGGGTGGGCTCGCGTATCAGCCCGCAACTTTGGTCCGAGCAAGCGCAGCAAGAGCGTGCAGGTAGATTATGATCCTGAGCCACACGCTTTAAGCATGACCGCGCCCGTTGCTACCACCTTCTACAAGCGGCCTCTCCCGGCTGGATGCGTCCCCTTCGCGTCAGACGAGGGGCGCCAGCTTTTCCAAGAAGCGCTTACCAGCGGGACGATGGCAGGCTACTTCGCGCTGGCCGAGCAGTTCCATACGCAGGCGGACCCGGCGTTCTGCGGCCTCGGGACGTTGGTGGTCGTGCTCAACGCACTGGCCATCGATCCGGGACCGGGGCGCCCCTGGAAGGGGCCGTGGCGTTGGTTCTCTGAGGAGCACCTCGATTGCTGCCGTCCCTTGGCGGAGGTTCAGCACACCGGGCTCACGATTCCCGAGCTCGCGTGCCTCGCGCGCTGCAACGGTGCCCGCGTCGAGATTCACTATGGTGAAACCACGACGGTCCAGAACTTCCGACAAGCCATACTCGAAGCCGCCGGAACTGCCGGAGAGCCGCATCTGGTGTTGTCCTATGACCGCGCAACGCTCGGCCAGACCGGTAGTGGTCACTACTCTCCAGTCGGCGGCTATCATGCCGGCCGCGATCTGGTCCTGATTCTGGACGTTGCGCGCTTCAAATATCCGCCACATTGGGTTCCGCTCGAAGACTTGTTTCGCGCCATGCTTCCCCACGATACAGAAACCGGTCGGTCGCGAGGATTCCTGCGATTTTGGCGGCGCTCTCAAGTGGCCTCTTTGTGCTCGCTTCAGGCGACAGACACAAGCTGGCGCGCACTCCTCTGCAAGCTTTTCAATGCAGAATCCACCGCGACCAGCTCGACGGAAGAGCTGCTACAAAGGCTGCTTCCAGTCTTGTCATCGCAGGTGGACGCGCTCGTAAGAAAACGCGTTTTCGATCTCCCTGCGCCGGCAGAGGTATTTTCGGCCCAGGAGGCACTCTGGCAGGAGCTGGAGAGGACCGAATTGATGGGGCTTTTGCGCAGCGTCGTTCCGAAAACTGACCTCGACCTCGCTGCGGTGACGCTGCTTTTTCTATCGCTCCCCGCCCATACATTTCGCTGCCTGACGCCTGCACTTCGCGAGCAGATGCAGCGGCTCCAGTCCCTGGATCTGCTCCCCCCGGCAGTGCGCGAACAGGTCGAGCATTTGCGCATGCAAGCAGAGGCGCTCGACGAGTCTAGCAAGTCTAGCCGCTGTTCGTCGTAGTCGAGAATGTTGACGAGCACGACTCCTCATTGAGGTGGCTTTTCGCCAAAACTCCCGCCTGCCTCAAAACCTCCTGCTTCGCTTTCAGACAACTTTCTAAACGACACCCGTGGAGTTCGTCTCCTTCGCTAACATCGCGGCGCGTCGGCGGTCCTTTCCTGATTCTTTAAAATATGACAAACTATAGTATGCCTTACTTTGGTCTTCTTCACAAAGATGGGAAACTTACCGATATTTCGGACTCTCGGCCAACAGCCGGAGAAGGAGATGAGGTAGTTGAGTTGGCTGCTCTGCCGAATTACCCATCAATATTTCCATTGACTTATCATCGTGAAACCAAAGAAGCCATACCTCACAGGAAAATCATCGCAGAGCTTCAGCGAAGGTATAGTCATATGACGGCGGCAGAATCCGATTTGCAATGGCAAGAATGTTGCAACATACAACCCGACCACGTCGAGCCATCCGTCAGTTCAGGTATAACTTATCCGCCTGAAATAGTCGCTCAGCTAATTGAACACCTGAGTACACATAGCATCAAACTGGTTCGACCTGTAACCACAGATGCTCTGAGAAACATTGTCGATGTTGCGTATTTTTCAAGCTTTAGCAAAGAGGAAGGTCAGGATATTGCATTTAATTTAGCATTAATCAATCTAGAAGATGCGGAACATATGATTCCTCAACGCGGGTGGACTCCTCTCCAGTTTGCTACTCACAGACCTTTTGAGGTTAGCGAGGTCGCCAAGCTAGCACCGGCCCTGGACGGATCTCAATCTGCCATTGGCGTGCGGATTGAGCCTGACAATAGTCTGAAGATTTGGGGCATATTACTCACCGATAGATCTCCCTACAAAATGAAGCGCGGTGAGGCGGGAGGCTGTGGCTTTTATGGACCACCTCATTTGAGAGTGATTGTTCCTGCTCGCAGCCATCTTATATTTGAAATCTTGAACAAACGCCTCGTTGAATATCGCGTTGGTCAAGTCATTGCGCACTATCTGCCCGTGTTTACGAAGGATGGCCACATCTTTCGGTACCTCCAAGCCAGGAAGGTTTCTGATAATTTCCCTGTGCGTCGCCCAATCCATTTATTGGCTAGGCGTATCATGGACGCGGGACACGGGGGGGCGCTGCTTGTTGTGGATCTAGCTGAGGTGTCTACATTGGGATCTTTTTGCAAATTGAAGTATAAAATGGCCTCCGATGTTAATATTCTAAGAGACATCTGCACAGATATTGAAATGAAAGAATTCTTCCTGTCGCATTTGAAAAAAGAAGAAGTAATGAGCCCAGAATGGCAGCATCTTCATCACGAAATTGCAGAAAGCTACAATAAACTTGGAGAAACCATCGATGGTATTGCTAGGCTTGCTGCCGTTGATGGCGCACTGGCAATATCTACAGATTTGACTGTGCAGGGGTTTGGGATTCGTATCGAATACCAGGACAGCCCAAAAGTCTACCAGGCAAGAGATCTCCTTGCGCGGCAAATCGAGACGTTTGATTTGGCTAGCCTGGGTACTCGTCACACTTCTGGCGCAGCATTCGCAAGTCGCTGCCCGCGGTCACTGGTCTTTGTAGCTTCGCAGGATGGAGTCGGCACTGTCTTTCGGAGTCACAAAGACAAAGTGATCATGTGGCGACCCGTTGAATTGGATGTGCTTCTGGATCTGGATCGCTCCTCCCCTGTGATCCCACCGCCAGAAGAGCCGCCAAGCGCAACATAGGCGTGCAAATGGCGAACGGAACCGCGGGGACTCGCCCCAAATCCCTTGGTATCCGGTTCGCTGCCCAAAGCCTCGGCCGGAGGCGGAGATTTTGAGGCAAAGCTTATCGAAGATGCTATGCAGCCGGCTTCGCACCGTCACCCGATCGAGTGGCCAGGATGATTTCCGACGGAAAGCCGCACTGCGAGATGAGAGAGCGCTGGATGTTGGCAAAGCCCGCTTGCGCAACAAAGGAGGAGAGACACACGCCGCGACAGCCGCCCGTAAGTGACGGATGGATGCGATACATGGCGTCCCAAAGCTTGTGCTGGAGACTATCGCCCTTGGCCAGGTTCACGAGGATGAGCCGGCCGTTCGGGCGGAGGACACGGCAAAACTCCGCGAGGACGTGTGCGAAGTCCTCTTCAGGCAGTAGATCGAAGATGAAGCTGTTGAGAAGGACATCGAAAGAGGCGTCGGGGAACTTGAGTGCGTAGGCGTCGCCCACTTCGAGATGGTAGCGACCAGGGGCCAACTTGCTGGCGCGGGCCTCGGCGCGGCGTAGCATGCCCGCGGTCAGATCGATGCCTTCGTTACGGCCCGAAGGGTTTCTACTCAGGATCTCAGCGAAGGTGAGGCCCGTGCCGACGGCGGCTTCGAGCACGGACTCGCCGTCGCGGATGGCCGCGACCTCGATGCAGCGGCGGCGGGCGCGCGATTCCGTTAGCATCGCCCACACATCGTAGAGGGGGGCAATGCGCTCGTAGGTAGAACGGACTTCCTCTTTGCCAAGCTGGGTGGGGAAAACGGACGGGTTAGCGGCACGCATTTTGGCTCCAGATAGACGGCTGGTTACGGCACGAATGGGATTATCTGGCGCGGGCCATAAGAAGGAAAGGCGTCGAGGCGCAGACCACGCCAAGCGCCATTCCGAGAACGCCAGCCACGCCCGCAACCGTGCAGCCGATGGCACCGGTCAGCGCAGCGATTCCCCCGGCTACGCAGAAGAAGCGGGTTCGATGCATCTCGATGCGACCGAGGCGATGGCCCAGGACTGCGCCCGCTAAAAGGCCACCATAGAGGCAGAACTGTGACATCGGCCGGCACCCCAGCACGGAACAGAGCTGCATTAGCTTGGCTGTCATGGGCAGGGCGGCGCAGAGGCCACCCGCCATAAGCCCCAGCCGCACGGCGCGGCCAAATTCACGACTGACGGTAACGAGCACGACCGTCCCGACAAGCAGGATCAGAGCAAGGCTCAGCGTGACCACCTGCGGCCCGCAACAATGTAGTGACAACAGAGTCAGCGGCAGCACGGGCCATGCGCTAAAGAGCCCGAGGCGCAGCCCACCGAGCTCATATGCCAAGCGCGCACGGGCCGCGAGCCGCGAGCAGTCTTGTGGATTCTCAAAGGACGCCATGTTTGGCCCTCCATGCAAGCCGCAGCCGTAAAAGGGCGCGCTCGACCCGCTTGCGGAAGGTTGCCCCCGCCACAACCGGACGCTCCGAACGATCCTCCGTCACTGCGCAAGCCAACGTCTCAACATCCTCGGGACGCAGTTCGGTGAAGACTGCGGCAAGAGCCGCCTTCAACTCATTCTGCATGAGCGCCTGTTCGGGCGAAGCCTGGCGAGCTGCGAGGACTTCAAGCGATTCGCTGCCGACCTCCTTACGCCGAAGGTGCTTCTTGCGTAGCGTGCGGCACTCATTGGTGGCAATCGTGAGAATCCAGGGTAGCGCCTCGCGCGCGGGGTCGTACTCGCGAGCGCGGGCGAACACCTTCAGGAGCGCCTGCTGCGCCGCGTCGTCGCCATCGGCCTCACTGCCGAGGAAGCGTGTCGCGAAGCGCCGCAGGAGGGGCCAGAGAGAATCGAACAGAGGCTGGAACGCAGACCGATCCCCATCCGCCAGGCGACGGAGCAGATCATCGATCTCCGGATGAGCCGAACGGGCTCGCGGCTGAGGGCGCACGCGTTCCATCCTCCGTCCGTCCTACTTGCTCCCCTTGATTGGGCAGCAGGGACAGTCGCAGCAGTCCGTGCTGGCGAAGGCCGCGACTGGAACGAGCAGAGCGAGGGCGAGTGCTGCATACTTGGCGAACTTCATGGGGTCCTCCTTTTCGCTGAGTAGCGCCGCATCGAGGCGGCGCCTGATGGGTTCCCCCTGAATAGGCGCGAACTCGGCAAGCGTGACCGAAAAAATCGTAAATCGTCGATTGCCGATGCCATAGCGGTTTAAGGAACACCGAGACCTCTACAGGCTGCCGATGAGTGCGCGCAGCCGGCGAAGAGCCTGTGGCTCGATGCAGTAGCAGATACGCGGACCGTCGATCTCGCCACGAATCAGCCCCGCTTCCTTGAGCATCTTCAGGTGCTGGGAGACGGTGGACTGTGCCAGGTCGAGCCCATCGACGATCTCACCGCAGATGCACTTGTTGTCGCGGGCCAGCCGCCGAAGAATTTTGACGCGAGCCGGGTGTCCAAGCGCCTTGGCCAGGTTCGCCAGTTCCTCATCAGCAGCATCGCCCTCGACTGGACGTAGATCGTCCGTCCCGCATGGTGGCGGACAGCAGGCAGACTGTGTTTTAAGTTTGGGTGGTCGCCCTGGCTTGCGTTCCATCGTTTCTTTACGATAATAGTGTCAGTCTTGCTAGATCACGCCACTGCATCACGTCGGCGAGACTTTCGAGGATTCTACCAGGGAGCCAGGCATGAGTGAGAGCATCGTAAAGAAACTATCAACGCTCGACCGCTTCTTGCCTGTTTGGATCTTTTTGGCGATGGCGCTGGGCCTGGTCCTCGGCAACACTTGGCCCGGCCTCGGGCCGGCGTTCGATCGAGTGAAGGTCGATAACGTCTCGCTGCCGATTGCCATCGGGCTTTTGTGGATGATGTACCCGGTGCTGGCCAAGGTGCGATACGGCGAGCTTTCGCACTTGGCCACTCGCGGGAAGATGCTTGGGCTGTCGTTGACGCTTAACTGGCTCATTGGCCCCCTGCTCATGTTCGGCCTGGCGTGGCTGTTCCTTCCCGATCTGCCGCATTACCGGACGGGGCTCATACTCATCGGACTCGCGCGCTGCATCGCCATGGTGCTCATCTGGAACCTGCTCGCCTGCGGCAGCAACGAGCTGGCGGCGGTCCTCGTGGCGCTCAATTCTCTGTTCCAGATCCTTTTTTACTCGGTGCTGGGATGGCTATTCATCACTGCGATCCCGTCGTGGCTTGGCATCCAGAGCAGTGCGTTTCAGGTTTCCATGGCCGATATCGCAAAGAGCGTGGCCATCTTCCTCGGGGTGCCGCTCGTCGCGGGCGCGCTTACACGAATCATCTTGGTAGGGCGACGCGGCGAAGCTTGGTACGAAAAGGTCTTCCTACCGCGCCTGGGTCCGACAGCGCTGCTCGGGCTCCTCTATACGATCGTCCTCATGTTCGCGATGCAGGGAGACAAGATCCTCGCGCATCCCCTTGACGTGGTGCGCATCGCGATTCCGCTGCTCGTGTACTTCGCTATCATCTTCCTGGTCGGATTCCTCGCCGCTCGCAAGCTAGGCTGCACCTACGAGGAGACAGCGGCTGTGGCGTTCACCGCAGCGGGAAACAACTTCGAGCTGGCCATCGCCGTGGCGGTCGGCGTCTTCGGCATCGCGTCGGGAGAAGCGCTGGCCGGCGTCGTCGGGCCGCTCATCGAAGTGCCAGCCCTCATCGCCCTGGTTTATCTGTCACTGTGGCTACGCCGCCGACTGTGGCCGGCGGCAGCTCATCCCTAAGCAAGAAGGAGCAACGTCGATGGCTACGCAAGACAATGAGAACAGCGAGATCCGCGACATCGTGAAGAAGAAGTATGGCGAGGCTGCTCGCGTCGCCATGCAGGGCAAAGCGTCGTGCTGCGGGCCTGTGTCGTCCTGTGGGCCAGGGCAGAAGGACGCGATTACCTCAGATCTCTACAGCGACAAAGAGGCTGCTGAGCTACCCGAGGCGGCTGTGCTGGCGTCTCTCGGCTGTGGCAATCCCACGGCGCTCGCCGAGCTTTCGCCCGGCGAGGTAGTGCTTGACCTAGGAAGCGGTGGCGGCATCGACGTGCTCTTGTCCGCTCGCCGCGTCGGCCCGACCGGTTTTGCATATGGCCTCGACATGACCGACGACATGCTGGCGCTCGCGGAGAAGAACCGTCAGGAAGCAGGCGCAGAGAACGTGAAGTTCCTGAAGGGGCACATCGAAGAGATCCCGCTGCCGGATAACTCCGTCGATGTCATCGTTTCCAACTGCGTGATCAACCTGTCGAGCGACAAGGACCGCGTGCTGCGCGAGGCGTTCCGGGTGCTCAAGCCTGGTGGGCGCTTTGCAGTGTCCGATGTCGTGGTCGAGGGCGAGCTGCCAGCGGCGATTCGCAAGGACATGGAGGCGTATGTCGGCTGCGTTGCCGGAGCGCTCGATGCCAACGACTACCTGGCCAAGCTGGCTCGGGCCGGCTTCGTCAATACGGGCATCGAACCAACACGGCGCTACCGCTTCGCAGACCTCGAAGGCGGGACGTGTGGCGCAGCCGCGGTCGCGGCGCTGTCGCCCGAGGAGCGCGAACGACTCGACGGACGGATTATGGGTGCCTTCATTCGCGCGGAGAAGCCTGCGCAAAACGTGTCATGAGCCGGCCGCACCTTCCGCGCGTGGTGCTGTTCGCCTGCGTTCATAACGCGGGGCGATCCAAGATGGCTGCGGCTTGGCTCAATCACCTCGCAGACCCGAGCAAGGTGAGAGCGCTCTCAGCGGGGACACAGCCGGCAGAGCGCGTACATCCTGTCGTAGTCGAGGCGATGCACGAAGTCGGGATCGATGTCGGGAAGGCCCCCCCGCAGCTCCTTACCGTCACCCTGGCCGCGCAAGTAGATCTACTCGTCACGATGGGCTGCGGCGATGCCTGTCCGGTCGTGCCGGGACTCCGCCGAGACGACTGGCCGCTGCCCGACCCCAAAGGCCAGCCCATCGAGCGTGTCCGCGAAATTCGTGACGAGATCAGGACTCGTGTCGAACAGTTTCTGGCAAGTGTGGAACACGCATGGTCCGCGCCATGAAGACCACAAGCAGGGCTAAGAGCAGCCGCAACCGCCCGAACCGCACTGGTAGCCGGTCACGCGGTTGCGGACATCGAGCTCAATCTGGCAGCACGATTCAAACATGGCGCGCAGCTTGGCGCGACCGCGCTGAACGCGCGATTTCACGCCGGGAATTGAGATGCTGAGCATCTGCGCTGCGTCCTTGTGAGTGACTCCTTCCAGATCGACCAAGGTAACCGCCTCGCGATACGGCGATGGCAGGCGGGCAACGAAGGGTGCAATGCAGGCGGTCAGGCCAAGAGGTAATTCGGAGTCTTCTTCCTCCTCAGGGGCTGGCGTATCGGGGATTTGTTCGACCTCGCGGGCCTTTACGCGGTAGCGGTCGGTGATCGCGTTGCGAACGATGCGATAAAGCCACGGTCCGAAGCGCTCCGCGTTGCGTAGATCCGGCAGGCCGCGCTGCATGCGTACAAAGACATCTTGCAGGATGTCATCCACATCCGCAGGCGAGCGAACGCGGCGCTCTACGAAGCGCCGCAGCTCCCCCATCATCGATTCGACAGACTGCCGAGCCTCTGCGTCCAGCATGATCCCTCGATTCTAGCAACAGGGCGCTTTCGGCGTCGATCCGCAGCAGCCTGCGCCGGATGGACGCACGGCCTGAATTGCGGCGGAAGCAACGTACGCTTCCGCGCCGGAGCCGGGCAGCCAGCTCTTGATGAACTCCGCACTGCCAGGCTTCACTTCCACGCGCACATCCTGAAAACCGAGCGATTGCAGAAGCGGTATGATCTCATCGACGGGCACGGCGCCGGCCAGGCAGCCCGAGTGGGCGCGGAGGTCGGCACGCAGCGCTTCGGGGAGCGGCGCCGTTGCGACGACATCCATGATGGCGATGCGCCCGCCCGGCTTGAGCACGCGCAGCGCCTCGCGATAAACCGCCCGCTTGTCCGGTGCAAGGTTCACTACGCAGTTCGAGATGATGACATCGACGCTGCGGTCCGGAAGGGGCAGGTGCTCGATTTCTCCAAGGCGAAACTCGACGTTGCTCGCACCGATCTGCTCTGTGTTGGCCCGCGCTCGAGAGATCATATCAGGCGTCATATCGACGCCGATGACCCTGCCCGTGGGGCCGACCTGTCGTGCCGCCAGAAATGCATCGAATCCGCCCCCGCTGCCCAGGTCGAGCACGGTCTCCCCGGCGCGCAGCGAGGCAATCGTCTGGGGGTTGCCACATCCAAGGCCCAGGTCGGCTCCCTCCGGAGCGGCAGCCCGCTCCGGAGCCGAGTAGCCGAGCAGCGCCGCGTTCGTGTCGCACGGCGCTCCTCCGCAGCACCCGGTGTCGCAAGACTCTCCACGGGCAATCTTGCCATAGTGATTAAGGACTTCAGCATGCACATCCTGATTTGTTCGACTTTCCATTTTGGCCTCCTGTCCTCAAGACGGCGGCCTGCGAAAAGGATGCAAAAAAAGTTTCGTCTTGGCCAAGCTCGTTGAAATCGTTGAGAACTCGGCAGGAGCATTCCTAAAAGGCCCCTACACCTGTCGGCGTTAGTTTGGAAACGAGAGGAAGCGCTTAAGGCGTGGGAGTATGTAAGCGGCATCTGGCCCGACGCCACGCAGGGTTGCGGAGGCGAAGTTGCGCTGCTTCGAAAAGCCAATAAAGTAAAGTCCGGGTACTGACAGACTGAGCCCGCGTTCCTGAACAATCAGCCCATCCTTATCAAGCGACCGAAGCTCCGCCAGGTAATCGGCCGTAGACCGATATCCGGTTCCATAAATGACCGCATCCACAGGCTCGCGAGTGCCGTCCGGCCAGACTAGGCCGTCTGCAAAGAAGCTCTGGAACATGGGACGGCGGCTCGGCTTTCCCCTTCGGATGGCTTTGCGGTAGGTGCCGTCGTCGAGGACCGGCGTCCCTTGATCCGAAAACCAGCTTGCCTCATCGATATGGGTCAGCTTGAACCACCAGTGGACATCTTTTCCCAGGATGCGCTGTGGCAGGTAGCGAATCGATTCGCGTGTGGCCAAAGTGACGTGCGCAACTTGTGCCAGTTCGACAGCAATCTGAATCGCCGTGTTGCCAGCGCCGACCACGACCACGCGCTTTCCGTGATACGCAGAGGGCGACCGATAGGCAATTGCGTGGATAAGCTGGCCCCGATAGGAATCGCTTCCCGGAATTTTGGGGATGCTCGGGTGCGAGAAAGATCCAGTCGCGGCGATGATGGCTCGGGCGCGATGACTGGTGCCATCTGCGGTTTTTAGGACGAATCCGTTTTTGTCTCGCTGCACCGTAACGACCTTCGACTGAAAACGGATCGGGAATGCGAACTTCTGCGCATACGCGGTCAAATAGGAAACAACTTCGTCGCGAGTAGGGTAGCGGTCAGGGGGGCCGGGAAACGGAAATCCCGGCAGCGATGAATACTGGGCGGGCGAGAACAGCACCAGGCTGTCGTAGTATTCCGCCCAGGAACCCGCTGCTTGTCCGCTGGCTTCCAGCATCAGGAATGGGATGTTTTCCCGTTGCAGATAGTAGGCCGACGCCAGCCCGGCCTGACCGGCGCCCACGATAACAACCTGCGGCTCTGTGCTTGCTTGTGCTGACATGTGATTCTCCGTTGAGGGATTACTTTGCTGTGCGCCGGTTACTGCTGTTTATAGATCCCGCCCCGCAGCACTTCGTTTCCATCCGGAAAGTCACGCGCGGCCAGCCACAAGCGGATGAGGTGCCGCTTGCGTTCCGGTTCGTCCCAGTCCTCGTACTCGGTGCGCTTGTGCAGGATCACCGAGTTCTTCAGCCACTGGATATCCCCTCGCTGAAAGTCCATGTCCAGGTAAAGCTTCGGATCGTTGGCAACGGATTCATAAAGCGCCAGAAGTTCCTCCTGCACGGGCGAAAGTGGAGGGACATCGGGAAGCAACTGGGCGCGGCGGATGTACCAGCCGATGAAAAATGTCGAAAGCGCTTTCCCATCGAACCGGCAGATCGGAAACCGGGCGAACGGCGGAAATCCTTTCGGTTCCTGGCCGTGCAGGTGCCAGTACCAATCCTGAAAGAGGAGCGGCGCCAGGTCGGGACGACGGCTCAGCATCTCGTTAAAGACCCGCACAGAGCTGACGATGCGGCTCAAGCCTCCGCTGCGTGCCGGTTCCAGACAAACCAGACCAATAATATCCGCTCCGTCCGTATGAAAATCCTGCTCCGCGCGGGTAGTATACAGGCGGGTCGTGGGGCCTTTGGGGTCAGCGCCGGTATCGCGCACCGAGCAGAGCAGCTCGCCAGCGGCGTTTTGCGAAATGGGATCGCCAAGATGCCTGCCGAGCAGCCAGTAGATCCGGCTGACCTCATCTAGGGTCAGGTCAGCAACCGGAAGACCACGCATCAAGACAAACCCGCGACCATCTCGAAGGGTGGCACGAATATCCCGCAGAATCCGCCCGAGTCGGGGCAAGGGATGGCTCTCGATTGTAATTGCGGATAGCGGTTCGCCACGTTCCCGCAGCGCGCGGGCAGCGCCGATCACCTCTTCGCGCTCTTCGGCGTCGAGGGTGTAAATCCAATTCTTTTCTGCCAGCACATGAGGCTCCCAAGCAGCCGGGGAGCTCAAAGGAGTCGTCGGAATAAGCATCGGATTCCTCCAAGTACAGTGTTTTAAGCGCTCTTCGGACAGCCCCTCAGGGGCAACATGACCCGCTCCCAGAGTCGCTCGGAGGCGGTGATGGCTGGTTGCCCAGGTACTCAGCGAGTCGCGCCACAGCAGCCGAATTCACGGCGCAGATCATGTTCTTGCCGGCCCGCGTCACGGTGATGAGTCCTGCCAGCCGCAGTTCCTTTAAGTGATGCGAGATCGTGGAAGTAATTCGCTCCACCCCCGTGATGTGACAGCAGATCTCGCCGACGGAGGGCAGACCCTGGCTTGCATCCGCGCGGTTGTAGCTGACCGGGCGGACTTCGCCGCCGCGCTCGACAGCAACGGGGCAGCAGCCACGCAGGAACTCGAAGATGCGCAGGCGGGTCGGATCGCCCAGCGCCTTGAACATGGCGGCAAGCTGGTTGGCGTCGAAGGTTGCAGTCGTGGGTTGGCAATTTCGGGCTGACATCGACATTTCGAAAATTGACGAAATGAATATGACGCCCGAGCTGGGGCCTGTCAAGGGGCTTGGGGCAACCGACCAACCGCCTGCTGAAATAAGGAAGTTTGCGGAGAGCGTGGAACCCGCCGGGCCGTCGGCGAGATTTCGGAAATGATTGCACTAGGAGCCGTCCCCTAACTCGCTTCTTTCGTCGACGGGTCAGGAGTGGTAGCTAGCGCCTTCATGTCCCCTTCCGAAATGAGCTAGGAGCTTAGCCGCAGCATAGTTCGAAGCATTAATATCTGTCGCGCGTGTCCTCCGAGTGCGGCACTGATTTCGTGTCCACTGGCTGCTCGTCGCATTTGCCGCTAAGACTTTCTGAGTTCCTATCTGCCGAACCCAGAAAACTCCATACTAGCGTTGGTCTGCACTAGATCTTTCTATAAATCCACAAATATCTTCTAGAAATTTACTTAGCCCGAGTCCACCATCAATTTCGGTTAAGGCTAGCTTTTCATTGCGACAATGAGATATAAATCTACTCGCTAATGCGACTTTTTCGATAGATTTAAGCTTTGGTAAAGATCTAATATCCGAAACTACATCAGAAAATTCGGAAATCATGATAGAGCTCTTAGCATCAAGGCTAGTCGTCAAAACATGTGAGCTTAAATAATTCTCAATAGTTCGACCTGCCGTGCAAAGGGGTAGGCCATTATTCCGTAAAACTTCATCATGGACTCTCAGTTTATTTGCATTAAGAGGCGTATCTGCGGCTCGTTTATCACTATCATAAACATAAATAACACGGTGGTTGATCTTCATAATATTCAGAAGATCTTCTGAAGTGCCATCTCCGTCAATTGCTGTTAAGTGGGAGCGAATGCTGCCACCATAAAAAGCGAATGTAAAATGACGGCCTTCCTTGAATTTTCCTTCACTAACTAAATCGATGAAGAATTTTATGTAAAATCTATCTGAAGGACCTTCAACCCAAATGACACAATTACTCAGCAAAAGATCACTCGGACGTGCTCCAATATCTTCAAGAAGCTGTCTTGCTGAGTGGCTTATATCGAGTGGATTTATACTAGTTTCAGCGTTCTGCTTATAAATATGAAAAATCTGGCTTCTGTCTCCTCTAGCTGCGAGATCAATGAGTACATTTGAATGAGAAGTAATAAAGCAACATCCATTGTCAGAAATCATCTTATCAGCGATAAAATAGTATAGGTTGCGCAGTAGCTTGGGATGAAGATGATTCTCTAACTCTTCGATCAAATAGATAAACTCGGAAATTTGCTTACGCTCATACTTGGGCAAGAGAAACATAACAGCCGCAATTTGAACTACACAATTAATGCCGTCGCCATTTCGAAATATATCAAAGAAATCCTCTTCATTTTTGAATTTGAACGTGATTATTTCCGCTGCGGTAGTGATCGCTCGAATGTTGATTTCGACTATAGGTTCAGGCAAAGCTAAGATGATATTCAAGATAGCGATAAATTCCGTTATGATTTCATGATTGGCGCCATCTCCGATAAGGAAATACTTTATTAATGCGACTGTTCCTTTTCCATCGGTTCCGAAAATTAATTTCGATGTGGGTTTTATCTCCTCTTGATGTTTAAGTTTCTGAATAATTCTAACAGGCATCTTTCCGTAAAGCGGGTGAGAGATTTGCTCTAGCGCTACCGTTGCGGGTGGAGAGTATGTGTCTGTTTTGTTGGTATAGACTACAAGCGGCAACTTAGTCTTAGTGATTCCCTTACTCTCCTGTTCACTTGGAATTCGCATTCTCACTTGATAAGGCGCGGAAAACATAGACCCTTCATCTAGAATAATAGGCTCATCGTACTCGTATTCACGATATAGCTCAGGGTAGCCTTTCTTTCTGTAAAAGAAGTTGAGATCAGAGTCATTGAAGGAACCGAAGACAATATAGAAAAGAGCTTCTAGAATAGTCGATTTTCCAGAGTTATTTTGTCCAAGGAGGATATTTACATTCTTAATTGGGAAAATTCTCACACCCATAGGACCAATACTTAGATAGTTCCGGATGAAGGCTCCTACGGCAGATGGAAGGAGGGTAGTTCCAGGAGGCTTTCGCATTTCCTATTCCTTTGAAAGGGGAAGGGGCACAGGCAGCGGGGGGGCTGAGGACAAAAACTAAGTAAGTACTTGCCCTCAGAGAAAGGACCGCGCCCCCCGGCGCTGATTGTACAGCGAGCCTGCTGAAGCGTCTACTCAAGGACGCAAATCTGTAGCGCCCAATCCTCAGTCTGCGTCCGATCCTTGCACTTCAGGCTCGAGTGGCGATCCTGGCACTCTTCGTCGGTGGCGCAGATCAGTGTGCAGTGGCCCTCTTCGATGGCATCGGGCGGGATATAGCAGAACGTGCCCTCAGGGCAGCCTGACTCAGTCCCAGGCCCGATTTTGTAACAGCGCTGGACGCACTGTGCCCGATCGGACTGCCCCTTGCCGCAAAGAAGCGTACCAGGACACGACTTGTCGCTGGTGCATAGGGTATTGATTGCTGCGGCCTCGTCGGTGCGGGCGCATCCCCCAACCAATACAAGCGACGCCAACGAGAAACTAAACGTAAGAATCCACCGCATTGTTGCTCCTGTGCTTCGACGCAAGATATCTGCGCCATTCGTCTCCCATAGCCGTTCTCAAATTGAAAAGCAAGCCCGTGTCTGTCGAGGCTGTTCCCACTTTCCAGGCTCGCCTTCCATTTGCGTTCGCCATACTAGCGCTTCTCGCGGAGGCGTCGCTGTTCGGCAGTACGTGATGAGCGCGTGGGACGGCGCGGCGCTCGCCGCTCAAGTGGCCAGGCAGCCACTGTCCAGGGTTCCCGAATCACCGAAGGGAGACAGGCCGAGAGTTCAACAGCACGTTAGCAACCGGGTCCTGCGACTTCGGGCCACTTCCGCGAGGCCAAACCGCTAGGCTGAGCCTGAGAAACTGCCCCCCATTGCGGGGACATTGTCCGAGCACGCTAGGCTCGTCGTCTACCTCAAAGTCCGGATTCAGGGAATGCGTGCGAATGTGAAACTCTTCAGATGCTCGGCTCGGCATCGGCTCAATCGTAATGAGGATGCGCGCGCACGGGTCCTTTTTCTCTTCTGGTGCCACGGCAGACCTACAGGAATCTGATCTTTCGGTAGATGCCGCCCCCTGCACAGGCCATCACAACAGCGAGCGCGTAGAGATAGGCAGGCATTGACAACAGCGTTCCAAGTGCATTGAGCACGCTCGCTGTTCTGGTTGCCACGGCTGCTAGAGCTAGCCAAACCCCGACCATAGTTGCCGTGTGAGCGCTCGGAGTTAACCGGACGATGAGCGACAGCAAGAGAGGTATGAGGAGCAATTCGGCGGCACTTATTAGCGCGGTGCTGAGACCGAACAGCCACGACGGCGAACGCTCACCGCCAATACTGGCTGCGCTGAGGGTGAGGAGCGCACAGACGGCGCAGCCAAAGCCAGTTAGTAGACGGCTGGCCTTGTTCATGATGCGACGCGCGAACCACGCGAGGGGAGCAAAGGCTAGAAGTGTAGCGATGCCAAAACTTGGATGCTTCCATGCGGCATTCGCCAGCACTACAGTGAAGTGCTGTTGGACGCCAATACCGAAGCAGAAGCCACCGACGCAGAGCATCAGGGCGAGCCTTATGTGCTCTCTCGTGTCCCTCTTATCCTGTGCCAGGAGGGCGAACCATTCACTACTAGCGTCGGATTCTTTGGAAGCAGCGGTTACGAGTCCCAACGCGACAAGGAGCGCGATGGGGACTCCTGCCATCAAAGCTTGAACCGGAAGCGATGAGCCAAAGATAGCGCCCAAGTGCCAGCCAATCGCTCCGGCCACAAATAGTATCAGTAAGTCTCGCTCGCTTTCACCCGTTTGCTTTGGACGCTGCCGACCAACCAGCGCATACAGGTTAGGAAGGAATAGCCCCGATCCAATGCTCACCAGGGCGAGCACAGCAAAAGGTGTTTGGGACATGCGCGGAAACAAGATCAGAACGCCATATCCGTTGGCCAGGCAGACCAGACCCAGCGCCGAACGGGAAGCATACCGTGCTGACCGATCGGCAAACCATCCACCCAGCACAGCCAAGATTGCAGGGACAACATGAAGTACCCGGTAGTAGAGATCAGCCAGCTCGCCCTCCCATGCCAGATTTTCTTCTACACATTCTCTGACGAGGGGCAGCGCCGCCGTAAGGGCAAGACGCTCAAACGCCGCAGCGGTCGAAAGGAAAAGAACGGCTCGGGTGCGAGCATTAAGACGAAACCTCATTTTGCCGCCTCCCTTCTGGAAACTAAAAACGGGCGAAGGAGTTCAATCGCCTGCCCAAGCGCTTCGCCCATCCGCTTGTCGCCGCGTTCCTGCGCCTGCCCTCTCAAGTCCGCTAGCCCCTCAAGCGTGCGATCTAGGCGGACAAGGACTCGCTGTCGCGACTCCGAAGGTGCTGTGAATGCTTCTCGCCAGAATTGCCGCACTAGGTTCAGCTTTCCTAGCGGGTCCTCAGCAATAAGCAAAAGGTGACTCACCAGCTCTGGGCTAGGAGCCTTATCGCTGCGTTCAGGCAGATTCCCGATGCGGCAGAGATAGCCCTGACTCAGGCCCAGCGTTTGTTCCAATGCTCTTTGCGAAATCTGCCCCTTCATCTTAGCAAGGAAGCCACGAGCGCTCCGACGAAGGAAGGTGCGATACGGTTTCTCAAACCACGCCTTTGCGAGATCGATCGGAACGGTCCAACGCTTACAGATTTGGCACCACGGCAGCGAGTACGATTCAGGCACCCGCATCATCACGTTTCGATAGGGAACGGGCTGGTCACATTCCTTTTTTGTCTCTAACAGTCGCCCGCAGTAGCTACAAGGCAGGCTTCCCATTGACGCTAGCTTGGTCAACGTCTCCATGGCTACCCCGAAACCGCAGGAGCGATGGCCAACTCTGTGAGGCAGAGTTGAACGCTTCCCGTAGAAGACAGGATCTCGCCGTTGTAGGACACGCAGGATCCGCCGGCTCGCTTGGCATCGCGCATCGCGCGATCGGCTGCGGACAATAGCTGTTCCGCTCCGACCCCGGCCCGCGATTCCGAAAGAACCATCCCAATGGAACCCGGACACCCAGCCGCAGCAAGCGCCCTGACAAGGCGCCTTCCCGTGTCCCGAACCACTTGATCGGTTGCGCCCGGCTGAAGAATACAAAACTCGTCTCCAGCGGTATTCAGCCGGTAGACGAGGTCACTCATCCGAGGAACGCTGCCCCGAATCGCCGCGGCAGCCGTCACAATCAGCCTATCTGCCGCAAGCATACCCTCGCGCTTATTAACGATTCCGAACTTGTCTAGGTCGATAAGGATAAGCCCTACAGTCTTTTCCCTGCGAATGGCGGACGGCAGATCCACACTGGTTAGGAGCATACCGTTCAGCAAACCCGTCTTCGGACAAAACGCAGTGAGCCCTTCCACACGCCGCAGTCGGCGATACATGAGCAGCAGGAGAACAACGGTAGTCACAAAGAGAACCAGAAGAACCGTGGACATCATCATGCCCTCCCTTCTTGTGTCGCGTCGTCGCGAAGCACCGCGTACAGTGCAATGCCAGCCGGTGCGATCAGCAATGCGACCGTCGTAAACAGTGTTCGATCAGCTTTCGCTGTTACTGACTGAAGCACTTGAGTCAGAGCTAGAAGGAACCAAATCAAAGTATTTTCAAACCTGCTACGCATTGCCCTTGCGTAGATGTAAAGATGAAATAAGGCATCCGCGACGCCGAAAAGCACATGGGCTAGCATCAGAGAGAGCAATGCTGGCTTGATTAACGTCAATAGACTAAGACCTAGTAATGCAGAAGCCAGGCTGCCAATTATGGATATACGTGATGGTTTCACAAATGCCGCGACAAGACAATCTGCTGTTAGCAGAGTTATCATAAAGGTCCCAGAATTCAGATTCAGCTTTACTGCAATAGCGATTGATGATGCAGAAGCGCTAAGAAACGGGTAGTAAAGCAACGTCCAAAGCGGAAGTAGACCAAGATAACGAATCAGTAACCGACCTTTCCTCTCCTGCCGGATGCGTTGCAGCGCAGAAGGACGGTTGTCAGCCGGGATTCTTGCTAGAAAGAGGCAGCCTACAAAAACAACACCTATTGCCAAGGCAGCGCCAAGTAGGAACACCTTCGGACCATGAAGGAATAACCGCCCGAATAACGGCAGGCCAATTAGCGAGCCAAGGCTGATCGCCAGATGCAGATGGCCAGGAACAGATGCCTTGAAAGTTCCAAAAGCTCCGACTACGTGTCCCTTCCAGCCTGCCGCGCCAATTGCGTAGAGCACTGAGCCAACGCCTATTGCTGTGACGGTGTGTTGATTCATCGCCAGCATGCCGACCAGCATCAGCGAGGCGCTCAGCAAAAGCAGGCGAGGTGCGTTCCCCGCCACGAGGGTTGCGATGGGACACAGCAGATAGATTAGACCGACGAGAACACCTGTTGCAGAGGTCGCTTGGTGCTCAGACAAACCTGCCTGCATCAGCAACGCTGGTAGGTAGTAGACGGCAGATGCCCCGGCTGCGCGCTCTATGACTTCGAGGACCAGCACTAGGGCCGGACCGACGGTGTGATATGCTCGACACGTCATGGTTGATAAGACTGACAAAAATGCGCAAAATCCGCAAACTAAAAAACATATTCCGACGGAAAAGCGGACTCAACAATCAAAAATCGTCCGCCAACCATGGCAGTTCTTTGTTAGGGAGATTGAAGGCTTGGCAACCAAGGCCGATCGCTTGAGTCGTCCCGACGTGGCCGCACGCCTGCGGCGCATTGTTCAAGAAATGACCCAGCACGAGAACTTCGGGGAAATGCTCACGCAGCGACGGCTGAAGGCCAGGCTGACGCAACAGGAAGCGGCCGACCTTGCCGGGCTTTCGCTGCAAACCTACCGCGCGGCAGAAAAGAGCTATCGTCCGCCGTCAGACAAGACGGTCGCCGCGCTCGACAGCGTTCCACAACTTCGGCTCGTCGCTATGGCTACTGAGCCGGATTGGTGGCACACCGAAAACTTTGATCCTTTGGGCCTACTGCGGGAGCTACGGGCGACCCTGGCACGTCCCGAGGGACAGCTCGAACCTGTGTTTCTCTACCTCGATCCAGCGTCAGCCGAAGACTATTCGGCAATAACTCGAACGCCAGAATACCATTCCCGCACTCGAAATCCCTGTCCGCTTGCCGAAGCGGCGAAGACCGTCAAGGAGCGCCTTCGGAACCCAGCGGCTTATGATGTCGTCTTACTCGGCTCAGGCGATGCTGCAACAGAAAGCCTATTCATACGCCAATTGCCGCCGCCGGCTGCTGTGATTGCGGTAGACATCTCACAAGCGTTGCTGAGCACAGCCTATACTCGATTGGTCGATGATCTACCGTCCAGCCGAGTCTTTGCCCTGCAAGGCGATATCGCAAGGCTTCGGGACTACCGCCAGCTAACCTATCGTGGATCAGTTCAGCTTGTGGTCTGTCTTTTCGGCAAGACGTTCTCGAACATGCCCAATGAGCGGGGTTTTTTGGAATCACTAGAAGCCTTTCATAGTGGCGATCTATTGATTCTCGATATCAATCTGTCCAGAGGTGTAATCGAGAGTGAAATTCGCGAGAAAGATGAAGCGCTAATCCGTGGTGTTCCGAAAGGCTATTCGCAATTTCTGACTGGGCCGATAATGCGCTATCTGCCAGGTGTCCGCACCGCCAAGCTAGCCTATGAGCTTAGCATGTTGCCGGGCCTCGCCGGCTGCTATAGCTTGGACTGTTGGGCCGATGTCTCAATGGTAGATGGCGGGAAACGCCGTTATCGCGTAGCTCAGTTTAAGCGGTATTCACTATCTACCCTTCTTCCGTTGCTCGATGGCTACGGATGGAAGCATCTGGCGACACACGGATATCACGGGCAGGAAGACAAGGCAGTGTTGCTGGTGTGGGAACGCAGGTAGCGATTCTGATTTAAAGGACTCAGCCTTCGGGCGCCTGCCGTTCTGTTTGTCGGCAAGGAAATTAAGGATCGTGCAGGACTTTCAAGCGGGCCTTTCGGCGGCGAGCCCGCAGCAGCTGAATCCCCAAGTAATTCCGACTCATGCGCCCCAGAGCCGGCCCGCGCTGGCGGCAGGCATGGAATCCGAAGTCAGCCGGATGGTCTGGCCCCCGGCGACCGGGACCTACGATGAACAGGGATGGGTGTCTTTGGTGGCGGACGATTGGCCCAACTGTGGGGCCATAGCTCAGCTTGAGAGAGCGCCTGAAGGCATTCCGGAGGTCGACGGTTCGATCCGGTTCTACTCTACCACTTGCGCGACGGTATCAGAGGAGAGTCGCTACCAGCTCCATCTAGGGGGTTCCGCGATAGCCCCATAGGCGCCATCGTTATACCCTGGCGTGCAGCCTAAACAAGTCGATTGTGTCTGATTGTAGTTACCGACAATTTCTCCCGGCACGCCCATCAGTGACTTATCGACGAACGTCGATACGAAGTTTTTGGTGAAGGCGAGAGTTCGCCCGAACCCCATGACTACCAGCCCTGGATCCTCATCGCCCGGTTGCCACTGCTTCGCCCAATTGTCCTGTGCATGGTAGGCAGAAACGGTCGCCGTAACAGCATGCTTTATGCGGTTCACTCTACTGAACCACTTCCAAGCCTCCTTGATAGGCTCGGGAATTTTGGGTTTTTTCGAATCTTCATTCTGCGGCTCAAGCCCATCGATATCGGTGCGATCGACAGGGTCATTCGCGGCATAAGCGTAGCGGTTGAGGCCGATATTGTCGGTGACGGGAATGATAGGGTCTGGCGAGATGAAGCGCCCGAGCGCTGGGTCGTAGTAGCGGGCGTGCAGATACAACAGGCCCGACGCATCGTGACGTTGGCCGGTAAAGCCCCGCGGCCCGTAGGCGAGCGTCCCGCCGGTCGACAGGATCTCGCCAAACGGGCGGTACTTCTTGCGATTAACCTCGACACCCGAGGCATCGGTCACGGCTTGCACCGAGCCTACGTGATCGGTGTGGACCCAGTAGCGCGTCGCGCCTTCCTTGCGCGCGACGAGTGAGCCCGCGATCGAGATGTCCTTGCTGGTCGGGCCAGAAACCGTGACCTCGTAGTCATCGCCCAGATGTTGGCGCGTGGTCGCGCCTTCGACCTGCTGGATCCGAACGCCGTCGGCGTCGTAGGTGAACGTCATGGTCGTGACGCCGCTTACGACCGATGCCAGCCGATTGTCGCCATTCCAGGTCAGCGTTCGGCCCGCACCCGACGTCATCAGACCCGCAGCATCGTAGGTGTACGTGTCTGCGCCGGCCGCGGTGACCGCGTGGGGGCGCGTAGAGCCATAAGCGTACGCGCCACGTCGCGAGCTCAAAGTGATGTTGCCAATTGCGTCGTACGCCAGCGTCTGATTATCAGTCGAGCTGGAGCTGTTAGTCGCCGTAGTTAGCTGCTCGAGCTCATCGCGGGCGTAGGTCCATCCCTCGCTGGCAACCGGGCTTGTGACCTGGGTGATGAGGCCCTTGGCATCGCGCGTGTACGCAAGGTTCTGAATCATGGTCGCGCCCGTCGTCGTCGTGATACCTGTGATGAAGCCGCGCTGCGCCGAGTGCGGTCGCTTAGTCACCGTGCCGTTCGCGTTGGAAATCTGGATCAGATTGCCCTCGGCGTTGTAGAGCGCGGAAGTCACGTAACCGGGGATCGAAGCAAGCCGTCCCGCACTGTCGTAGTGCAGCGGTGACGCCGGCGTGCCCAGCGTGTCGCCATCGGGATAGGTCGTCCAAAGCGCGCGGTCGCCGGCATCGAAGCCATGCTCGAACGTATAGCTCGTGCCATTGATCGTACGGACCGTCTTGACGACACGGCCAAGCGCGTCGTGATCGAACGTCTTGGTACCCGCGCCATCGGTCATGGTAGTGAGCTTGCCGATGTTGAAGGAACCGGCGCGGGCCTGGTCGAATCTCCACGACACCGTAACCGCCTGCGCGGTGCCAGCATTGCTGGTCTTGCTGGTCCTGCGATCGAGCGCGTCGTAGCCGAACGTCGTGCGCTGGTTCTTGGAGTCGGTCTGCGCGGTGAGTCGGTCTGCGCTGTCATACTCGTACGTCCAGGTCCCCCAGTCGGGATCGACGACCTGCGTCTTACGGCCGAATGAATCGGTCGTGTACTTGATGACATTGCCGGACGGGTCGACCGACTGCGCGAGGTTGCCCCGTGCGTCGTAGACATACGTAGTGGTCTTGGTTACGCCGCTAAAGATCTCGTCGTGGGCGATGCGATTGCCGTCTGCGTTGTTGCGGTCCGTCTTCACGTGGCCGAGCTCGTCGGTGTGGGTTACCGACCAGAGGCCATAGCTTTTGGTCTGGGATGCGCCGTCGGGGTGTGTGATTCGGGTCAGCCGATCGAGCGCATCGTAGCTGTGGGTCGTCGCATAGGTCGTCGGCTGCGGCTGGCCGGAGATCCAGTAGTAGGCGCGGGTTTTCGACGCGACCTGGCCGCGCGCGTTGTACACAGTGTCGATATAGATGTCGCCGGTGGCGGCATCGGGTCCCTTATCGGCTGTGCGCCAGGTGCGCTGCAAGCCATCGAAATAGTTCCGGCTCAAAAGCGGATTGCTCGTGCCGTCTGCGGCCGGGCGCTCGATCTGTTCGTGCTGGGTCGTCGCGTTGCCGACGTTGACCCAGATGTGCTTCTCGAAATTGCCACCGGGCTCAGTTTTCTGGTCGAGGCGGCACAGCGCGTCGTATGTCAGCGTCGTCGCCTGGTTGTTAAGGTCGGTTTCCTGCGTAGGCTGCCCACAGACGACATCCCATGTCGTGGTGATGGTCTGCGCCAACGTGTTGGTTTCCGAGGTCTTGAACAGGTGATAAGTCGGATCGAACACGCACGTCTTGCGCGCTCCGAGTGCGTTGACCTCGGCGGTGACATTGCCGAAGCGGTCGTACTCCTTGTGGGTTTCAACAAACGAGTTCGAGCTCGACAGCCAGCGCGCCATCTTGGTCTCGAGCCCCGTGGAGGGAGCTTGGTTCAAGGTCGACGCGCCGTCGTAGTAGCTCTGCGTCTCGTTGAGGAGGGCACCGGCGGTACCGACACCCTGGAATGTTTTCACATCGGCGGGCTTGTTCACGATATAGGCGGTCGTGTTCGGAACGAACAGCGTCGATGTTGTGAGGTCGTCACCGGTCAGTTCGTAGTCGCCATGGTCGACCGCCTGCGTGACCTCGCCGTACGCGTTGAACGTACGGCTCTTGTACTTGCGCTTGCAGTCCCCGCCCGGGCACGCCGCGCCCGTGTTGATGTATGTGTATTCCCAGGTCCCGGTCAAAAGCGCGGTCCACGGGACCGTTGCGCCGTTGGCCGTGTACTCGTGGAGTGTTGAGGTCAGGAGCGTACCACTTCCGGTACGCCGCTCGATGCGCTCCGGCTTCGTTGCTGCACCATAATCCTGGCGAAACAAAGTCTCGGTGTAGGGACACGCCGCGTCACCCGCGATGCAGGGCTGGGTTTCCTTCTGGGAGCGGAAGCCCATGAACCGGCGCTCGAGCCAATCGAACTTTCCGCCCGCGTAGCTGTAGCGCGTAGTCGCAGAGACGCTGCGACCGTCGTCGATCATCACCGCCGAGGCGGTTTGCAGGATCGCAGGATTGTTTGTGTCCGGCCACGCCGATGACGCGGTGTAGCTCACCTTCGTAGTGCCGCCCCACTCGTTGGTAGAAGACGCCAGAAGATCCGGAAACGGTCCGCCGATGCTCCAGACATGCCGCCCCCTGTTGTGCTTTAAGTTGGCCGAGTAAAGCTCCACCATCTCCGCGAGCCCGTCGCCGTTGACATCCATCTCCAGGAACTGGCTGTAGCAGCCGCCGGTTTTGCTGTCGCAGCGATAGTTCCCCATCTTGTTATCGACCGCACCTAGAACGAAGCCGGTGCCCGTCGAGAGCCAGATACGCCTCTGGGTCGAGAGCCCCGTCGGGTAGATCTCGACGATGTCCGCCATCTGGTCGCCGTTGACGTCGATGATGAGCTGTTTGGCGGAATTCTCCGCCGACATGGCCGTATCGGTGGAAGCCAGCGTGTAGCCGTAGCCGGTCGAGATCCACGTCTTGCGTACGTAGCTCAGCAAAGACTTGTTGAGCTCGACCATGTCCGTCTTGCCATCGCCGTTCACGTCCAGCATCAAAAAGCGGCTGCCGCTGCCATCGGGCTTGGGAGTGTTCCAGGAGATGCCGGAGTCCGACGCGCCAGAAGTGAATCCAGTACCAGTCGACAGCCAGATGTGTCGACGGGCAGACCCGCACCATCTTGCATAGAGCTCGAGAAGGTCCGTCTTGCCGTCTCCGTTCACATCTGCCGCGTAGAACAGCTTGTTGTTGTCGTAGCCGATGCCGCGAGTGTCGGACACGCGCGTGAAGCTGGTGCCGGTCGAGATCCACGTCGCACGGCAATAGCTCTTGAATATGAGCCCGCACGGATAGAGCTCGAGATGGTCCGTCTTGCCGTCGCCATTTACGTCCATCGCGAGGAAGTGCGTGTTGTTGCTGTAGCCGCCGCTCGAGGTGCTCGTGGATGCCAGCGTGAAGCCGGTCCCGTTCGAGAGCCACAGCCGCCGGCCCCACTTCACGATGTTGGGGTAGATCTCGATGAGGTCGGATTTCCCGTCGCCGTTGAAGTCTCCCGTCAGGAAGTGCGTATTCGTATAGTCGCGCGACATGCCAGCGCAGTCAGTCGACGCTTCCGTGAAGCTCGTGCCGTTCGAGATCCAACTCGTGCGGCAGCGGTTCTCTAAAAGGTTCGGCCACAGCTCGAGCATGTCGGTCTTGCCGTCGCCGTTGATATCCATCGCGAAGTACCTCGCTTTGGAACTGTTGCCCATGGCCGTGTCGTTATTTCCGCTCACGAACGAGGGGCTGCTGGCCTGGTAGCTGGTCTTTATGGCGGGCAGACTCGTCCCGCCGGTCACGGTTCCGGAGTTGTCCAGCGTCGCGTCTTTGCCAAACTGCTGCACGCTCGACAGAAGCGACCGCGACGTGGCGCCGCTCTGTGCATAGGTCAACTTGTACGCGCGCAGGCGGCTGCCGCTCACAGTCACGTCGATGGTTTTGATGCGTCCTAAGACGGTTGAAAGCCCGCCGTGCCCGACCGCGTGCTGTTCCTTATCGGAGCGCGTCTCGTAATGGAATCTGACGGTCGTGCCGTTGTAAGCGACCGATTCGGGATATTCCCAGCAGCAGCCGAACTGATTGACCGACCAGCTATACGTGACGACGTTGTTCTTGGTGTCGATGACCTGGCTGAGGCCCCACCTGAAAACCAGGTCGCTGACCACGGGGTAGCTCGGCGCATAGACGCGCTTGGTGCCGTCCTTGTCAATGACGGTCCAGCGGCTGCTTGAGCCCGTGCCGGCCTGCGTGATCTTCCGGTAGTCCTCGAGCTTGACCGAATGCGTTCCACCTGTCGTACAGCTTGGGCTCACACTGCCCGCGACGCAGGGGACGAGCTCCTCCCCGTCGAGGAGGTAGATGTCCGAAGCGTCATACTTCGGAGCGCCCTTGCCGGCACTGGCGCGCTCGATTCGACTCAAGCCGTTCAGGCGCCAGCCCACGCCGGTCCAGCCGTTGCTGGCCGACGAATCATACTTTAGCGAGAGCTCGGGGGTAATCCCATGAAAGGCCGGGACTTCAATCGGGATCCTATAGCTGAACGTTCCGCTTGCGCCGTCAACTGCCCACGACTTCGGCCGGTTCTGCCGAGGCTTGGCGCTCTTCTCGCTGAACGTTCCGTTCTCTCCGTCGATTCGCCACGCTGGCGGTGGGGTCTGAGGCTCGGGCGGCGGCGGGGGCGGGGGATCCTCCTCGGCTCTCGCCCCCGCGACGTTGCCGGCGAGGACAAGGACGAGAACCGTGAGCAAAGAACCGGGCGCTACAGTTCGAGGCCCGACGAGTGCAGCGGAATGATGTGATTTCGCTTGAGGAAAAATGATGTAACGTTTTTGTCCCATAAAACAAGCGCAAGCAACCGCCGGTCCAACCGCAAAGCAGCTCGTTTTGCGAACCTCCACTAAAAAAGTCGGTTCGAACGGGAAACAGTCCATGGACCGTACACGTACCGTTCGCGGTGGCTGCGCAGGTTGGCCCGCGGAATTTGCTCACATTTCGCTCTCGACGCGGCGCTTGACCACCATCGACGCAATCCAAGGGTGACCTGACCTGCAAGAATTCGTGAGGATCAATGGGGGCTAGTACGAAGTGCACAGGGAACAAGACAGTGAAGTGGCGCTTTAAAGTCCGCTGCCAGTTCCAGTCCGACTTCACCGGAACGACCTATACGGGGACGGGCAGCGACGGCTTCGAATGTACCTTCGGAGTCCAAGGCGCCAGCGTCGAGTTTAGGTAACAGGCTCACCCCTGCATCAGTTCTAGAATATCTTATGAGTCCTGCTCGGTGAGCAGGGGTACCTCGATTCGTTCGGTTATCCTTGAGAAAGGGTGATCTTCAATTGGAATTTCTCGACAGAGGCTGAACTGCGCCGGAGCAGCGTTCAGCGCATAGAGCTTTCCGTAGACGGTCAACAAGAACCTCGAAAGAAGCCCTTGCCGTTGATCTTCCACGAAGCCCAGCAGCATCTCCATCCCTGGATAGAGCACCGTCTCAACGCTCGCCCTTATAATGCAGCCAACTCCGTCTTTAGCCGCTGCGGGCAACACGAAATTGTCCCATCCCTTGGCCGGCTTGATCAGGTGCCACCAGACATCAGGGTTGGCTTCTGGCTGCGAGGGATCAAGGTTTTGTACGAAGCCCACCGCAGGCCGCTCAGCATGGCCACGGCCTGAGTTGCCAATCCAAACCTCGGCCGAGAACATCGTTCGCGAAATGCTGTACTTAACCGCCAGATAGAGGTGAGGCATAGGGCGGCGGCCAAACTGCTCAGCGAGCAAAGTGTGATGCATAGAAATGCTGGTGAGCGCCGATCGCATATAGTAGCGGTCCGCAATTCGGCTTGGCCCCTTGGCCGCCCGATGAGGCCCAACGGCGCTCTGCGGGACATAGATCACCACGATGCCATCGGTCGGATTTTCAGGGCATTCGATGTGCTCAACGAGTACGCCGGGCACGGGCGGATCGGTGAGTTGGTGAGCGATTTTCTGAATGGCCCCCTTGAAGCCAAGCACATCGACGAGAGGGACAATGCTCTTTACTTGGTCAGGGAAATTTTTTCCCTGATGGATAGCGTGAATACCAAAGGCAATCACACCCCCTTCGGAGTTCGCAAAGGCAGACATCGCTTGAGCCAATTCGCCTTTGTCTTCGTCGGTCAGCTCTTTAGGCTTCTCTCTGTCCTTGCTCTTGAACTCAAGGTGCAGCGACTCCTCCGCTTTCTCTTCCTTCCAGGCCAGGACTCCTGCCCACTTCGTCTCCATGATATTTTTGAAAATGCCGGCGGCGCTCATCTAATTCGGAGTATAGGTCATCGGAGATTACGCGAGCTAAAGTTGGCGCCACAATCTGAGAAGCATCATGCCTATCCGGTTCCAAGGAGGGATGGCATACGGTTCTTGGGACTGCACTTTGCCGTCGGGATCCAATTAAATACCAAGGTCCAGTTGCTGCGAAACGAGCAAGAAACAGTATCGGCCGATAAGCTACTTTAGTGTGAAGGAGTGGCACTTCCGACGGTATGTCTGGCGCGAGGGAACCCAAAAGGCGTTGCAGCGCGGTTCGCCTAGCCTATTCGGGACTCCCAGAGCCGCTGTGGCCTATCATCGAACGCTGAGAGGGAGGCGCTGTGCTCGCCCCGCCTCCCTTTGCAGCTTGCCGTAGCACTCCCGAGCAAGCGCCTAATCTACCTGCTCCAGGAATGCTGGTGTCTGGAATCTAAGCAGCGGCTTGGCAAAGCCAGTCCCAAGAAGGGATGTATCCGGGGCTGCAACCTTACCTGAGCATAAAAGTCATGCTCATCTGGTAGCCCGGAGGTTCGAGTGCTGCACTCGAGCGCAAGAGAAGTTTAGTAGCATATAGTACAACGCGGATCATCGCCATCTTTATCAAAGACAGCCTGTATACAGATATCTGTTGCTCTACGGTTGGGAATGTCTCTATAGCACGTAGTGTTCGGCGAGCAGTGGTCTGGTGAGTCGTACCAGGGGTGCCCGCTGGCTGAGACATGTTCGTTATTACTGGTACCAAGACGCCAGCCGCCGATCGTATTATATCTAATTGAATAGCCTATCATTGTACTACCGCTGAGCCTTGCATCGACTGTAGCCCAGTGCTGTGAGTCAATTCGACAGTCCTTTGAAAGCAAGGCAGAAGTAATACTCTCGATCGGAGATTCCATCGATTCATCTGAGTCATTGCCACAGGCAACGAGTAGCGACAGGATAAGTACGTAGCGTAGCGTTTCCATAACCTTCCTCCTTTGCAGACTCATGTTGTAAGAGCCAACCACTGGCTCTCTGGGAATCGTTATGATGCCCTTCAGTATGCTTGAAAGTAAGATCACTGCCTATCAGCAATTCTACCAAGCATGCTCTACGATGTACTGGCGGAGCCTCTTGGCAAGGACTGTACCAGTTCCCTGCACATCTCTTTGGCCCGCTGATGCCTCATTTTAGCGGCACCCTCACTTAGGCCGACTACCTCACCCAATTCCTTGAAAGACATATTCTGCTGGGCGCGTAGGACGAGCAGCACTCGATCCTCCTCGGGCAGTTGGGCTAAGGCCCAATTCACATTCTGCAAACGACGTTTACGATCGAGTTCGCTGTCGAGGGCGCTGCCTTTCTGACTACGGAGTCCTTGCCAATCGGGAGGAGAGCGCTCTATAGGCTGCTCTCTCGCTCTGTACCGCGAGCGAAAGCGAGACTGAAGATGATGGTGGGCAATGCTAAATACCCATGATCTGATCGTTGCGTCAGGTACTACTTGAAATTTTGGAACTGCCTTAATAATCGCGCAGCATACCTCTTGCGCCATGTCTTCTTCTTCGGTGCATCCCAGCATTCGCCTAAAAAAGCGTCGAAGCTCCATGCGGAATGCCAGAGTGATCCTCGTCCCTGCCTCCTCATAGTTTCCAGACTGGAGCAGAATGCTTACTTCTTGCTCAAGTTGGGGTGCCTGGGATTCGCTCTGCATCATTGTGCGTCCTTGTTCTAGTAATCGCTCCACGCGCAAAATCGTAACATCGGTCGAATCGTCGGACCTGATTAGCTTGTAGGTGCTTCCGCGATTTGCGGGGCAGGCTATCAGTACAGCACCGTGCTAGCATCGTCGAAAATTGCTCCGAGGAAGGACTCATGAGACTCAAATCCAGTTTGGATGAGGACATTCGTGCGCTCGACAACTTAGACGAAGAACGGATGCTCGAGGCGCTGAATGTTGAGTTTCGAGGTACCGCTCGCTTTCGCATTGAAAGGCGCCTGGGAAAAGGAGGTTTCGGGGAAGTCTATAAGGCGCTCGATACAAAGAGTGGAACATGGATTGCGATCAAGACCACTCTTCGGGAATTATATCGATTTAAGCACGAGTTCCGCTCAATGTCTGATATCAGACATAGAAACTTAGTTCGACTTTATGAACTATTTGAAGAGCCACGTTGGTTTTTTACCATGGAGCTGATAGACGGCGTATCATTTATCGAATACGTCCGCGGCGGGCTCACTGGGGCAATGGATAGTGGGTTGTCATGTGATCTAAGCATATTGCAAACGGCGCTCTTACAATTGCTAGATGGGCTTCAGGCATTGCATAAGGCGGGGAAACTGCACCGCGATATCAAACCGGCCAATGTACTGGTCACCCGAGAAGGACGAGTCGTTCTGCTCGACTTCGGCCTAATTACTGAGGCAGGCCCTGGGCAGAGTACGAGCGTCGTTGGTACATGGGATTATATGGCTCCCGAGCAGGCCGCCGGAGAAGAAGTTGGTCCTAGCAGCGACCTATACAGTGTTGGGATCATGATTTACGAAGCTCTCACTGGCGTTTTGCCTTTCACCGGCTCAGTCGATCAAGTTCGCCAGTGCAAGCAAAGGCTGGATCCGCTACCTCCACGTCAGCTTGTCCCGATTATCCCCAGAGTATGGGACGAAGTATGTCTGGGTTTGTTGCGTCGCGACCCTGAAGCACGCCTCTCTGCCGACGAAATTCGCAACTTAGTTGGGGGGCCGGCCAGCCGCACGGCGCCACTACTATCACGCGGCCAAGATACGTTCTCGACTAAGGAAGAGTTCATCGGCAGGAACGACCAACTTGCCACCCTGCGACACGCATTCTTGGAAACTAAGGCACGGCAGGCGTCCGTGTGCTTGGTGCATGGCGACTCCGGAATGGGCAAAAGCACTCTGATTCGCCACTTCTTGCAATCCCTTCCCGCGCAGGAGTTGGGCGTGGTGGTCCTTGAGGGACGTTGCTACGACCGCGAGTTCATCCGCCATCGTGCCCTGGACTCTATCTTGGATGCCCTGAGCCGCTACTTAGGCCGACTCCCTTCCGCTGAGGTCAACGAATATATGCCAGTGGATGCATGGCTACTCGCCTGCCGTTTTGAGGTGTTGAAGCAGGTGCCAGTGATCCAGCGGGCAGGAACTCGATTCCAAGAGGACTATGACACATCAAAGCAGCGGCGGCGGGCATTGCTGGCGCTGCGTGAACTACTGGTGCGCTTGGCGGCACGCCGGCCGCTAGTTTTAGCGATTGACGACGCACAGTGGGGCGACGCAGAAGATGCAGCCATACTGGAGGTAGTACTCGGTCAAGCGGACCCACCTGCTCTGCTGTTATTAGCCTGCTATCGAAATGAGGACAGCGCGGCTAGTCCGTTTCTCCGGGATTTCCTTCGGGCTCTGCCGGGACTAGGTCCTAGAGTACATGACGTTCCTATGGAGGCCCTAGAGCCAGCGGAGGCTCGCGCGCTGGCTCTTCGACTTATGAATGAGATCTCGCAACAAGCCTCTCGCCGAGCCGAAGACATCGCCCGAGAATCAGCAGGAAACCCATTCTTTATTAGTGAGCTCGTCGAGCGCAAAGCAGAGGGCTTCAGTCTGCAACAGACCATCGAGAACAAACTTCAAAACTTATCAGCCGATGCAAGGTCGCTCCTGCACATTTTAGCGCTGGCTGGATGCCCGCTCGACGTGGAGACCGCCAGACGCGCTGCTGGCCTATCTCCGCATTGCCCGGTCGAGCACGAAGTACTCCCTGTGCTCAGAAGCAGTCGCCTCGTGCGAACAAGATATCTCCAGGACCGGCGCACAGACCATGAGATCGAATTGTATCATGACCGCATTCGCCAGACGGCATTAGCAACGCTTTCCTCTGAGGTTCTGCGCGGTCTTCACCTGAGCCTGGCGAAGACATTGCAAGACATCGGACAGGCCGATCCAGAGACTTTGGCAGTACATTTTCAGGCAGCAGGAGAAACAGCTCAGGCTGCCAAGTACGCCTACCTCGCTGGTCAAAACGCAGATATGGTCCTGGCCTTCGACCGAGCTGCACGGCTGTACCGCATGGCGGTAGGACTGCACCCGATGGAAGGTGCCAATCGGCAGGACCTTCTCCTGCACCTTGGGCAATCTCTGGCCAATGCCGGCCGCGGGGCAGAGGCGGCCAGGGTATTCCTAGATGCCGCAGAAATCAGCGCTCCTGGCGGTCTTGGCCCTCTGGAGTTGAAGCGCCGTGCCGCCGAGCAGCTCTTGTGGAGTGGTCACATGGACGAGGGCGTAGAGATTGTGCGGGACGTGCTGAATACAATGGGCATGTCTCTGCCGGTCACCCCCACTCGGACCTTGCTGGCGCTACTACTGAGGCGGGCGCAATTGCGGCTACGTGGGTTACGGTTTCGCCAACGCCCAGCTAATGAAGTCCAGCCGGACATTCTCAACAACCTAGATACCTGTTGGTCGATTGCCGTTGGACTGAGCTTCGGTGATCCGATACAGGCAGCGAATATCCAGACGCAGCATCTACTATTCGCTCTACGTTGCGGGGAGCCTGGCCGCATCGCCCGTGGATTAGCGTTTGAGGGGGCCTTCTGCGCGACCTCTAGCAAGGACCGTCACCGCTCAAAGAAGCTGCTCAATCTCGGCCGTGACCTGGCCGAGCAATCCAAGGATCCACATGTGCTCGGACTTATCGAGCTGACCACCGGAATCGCTACCTTCCTGGCTGGAGGCTGGCGCAATGCCCAGAGGCATCTCGCCAAGGTGGAAGAAATGCTCAAAAGAGTCCGCACAGGTGTGGCCTGGGAACTGGATACTGCACGGCTGTACGGATTGCACTGCCTCTATTACCTGGGAGAGCTCGATCAACTGGCTACCCGCCTACCCGAACTTCTTACAGATGCTGAGGACCGCGGTGATCTATACGCGCTGACGCATCTATATTCTGGTGCCTGGTATGTCGCTTGTCTGGCGGCTGATCAACCGGATCGTGCCGAGCAGGGTGCGGAGCAAGCGATGGCCAAGTTATCGGGCCAGCGATTCCTGGTCCCTCACTGGCAGAATCTCTGGGGGCAGGTAGACACTTCGATCTACCAAGGCGATCCCATGACAGCCTGGCATCACATAGACCGCATGTGGCCAGCACTCCAGAACTCTCTGCTGTTGCGCATACAGCATCTATTCATTCTATCGTTCTACCTGCGTTCCCGGGGTGCATTAGCCCTGGCAGCCTGTAGTAATGCCCCCCAACCTCTATTGAGGATCGCCGAACACTGCGCGAGAAAAATGGAGCGTGAGCGTACTCTTTGGGGAAACTCCCTGGCCCTGCTGGTGCATGCTGGAATCGCAGACATTAGGGGGCACAAAGAGGAGGCGATAGGGCTCCTGACCAAGGCTCAGATAGGGTTAGAGAAGGCGGATATAGTACTCACAGCGGCTGCCGCTTGCTATCGCCGCGGACAGTTGTTCGGTGGCGATGAAGGGGGGCGCCTGATGGAGACGGCCAAGGCACGATTGCTCAAAGAACGAATCAAAAACCCAGAGCGGATGATTGCCGTACTCGCGACAGGGCGGTGGCAGAGTGGCGGCAGACCTGCCCCAGTATAGTGACATCGCCCTCAGCTCAGAAGCTCGGGAATCGTGTTTGCTAACGGTGAGAGGCCGGGCTTCTACTCCGACCGGAAAAGCGGCCATCCCAAGGACTTATTCCGAAAAGGGACCCATTGAATGGCGGCAGCAGGGGATCATAGAAGCTGTTTCTTCAGATTCCGATGCGCCCATAACAGTTCAATGAAATCGTTTCCGCCGGCTGCATCCAGTAGGAAATCTGAGCATTCTGTAGCCCGCTTCTTAGGCTCAAGCCAAGAGATGATGCTGGCCAGCTTGACGATCTCGATGCGGGCTTCTCGGAGTGCCTGTTCCTCTTCCGGGAACTTGACATTTCCAAGCACCAGACCGAAGCGCCATTCACCTTTATACAGTCGCTGTCTGATCTCGTTTTTTCGAGAATTATGAAATTTCTTGTTTATCCACTCCTCAACAGCCTTTTGCATCTCCTCCGGCTGGCGTCGCTTGGCACTATAAGGTGCTGTGCCCGTTTTTCTTAGAGCAGCCGGAGCGGCACAGATGTAACTGACAGGACGCAATGATCCTTGCACCTCGTACTGCCAGCACTCCATGCTCGGGGCACTTGGCCGGATCGCCAGGAGGTCTATCTCGCCCGTGCCTGCCCTGGCCCCTCGTATCGTAAAAAACCCTCGTCGGTTAAGCCACTCTTCGACGACTTGCTCTGCCATCAGTGACATGCCTGCCTCACTCAATTGCTTGTTGAGCACGTAACTCTGCGCTCAGCGTGGAGCACACCGAAGTGGAGACTTGGCAGTCCTGAGGAGGACCGCAGTACATCCTCGAGGGCAGCACGCAAAGCACACGCACTCATCGTATCATGGCAGCAGAGGTTTGCCGTCGCGAAACTTCGACTCGTACTTGCAGGTACGCATGCACCCAAAGCCACGCAGGCCATATATGACTACGCCTACATTGACGACCCGATGCAGCATTGCGGAGGTAGAGGTCTTATCACTCCGAACACTGATTCCATATGCGTCAGGTTACTACGATGGTTCCCGGAGGTAGCTATCCGAGAGGGCCAGCGGAAGGCGCTCGCCAACCTTCCTCGATGACGATGGGAGAGCGTCGGCTGCTACGCAGTTCTTGCTCGGTCAGCTTCACATGCGCCAAGGAAGCTGCGTAGAACCGAGTCCTTCGTACCCGCGAAAATCCCAGCCGTCGAGCATAGGTCTCCAGTTTTTGTCGAGCCCGTGTGAAATCCTTTTCGGGATGGATGTAAAATGCCGGTGTGTCGCTCGGCTGGTCGGAATGCTGGAGGGGAAAAGGGATCGTCGCAACAAGGCCGCAACCTGCACCGAATAGATCTATCAGCCGACGCGCGACCCGCAGACCCACGGCTCGGCCCCGATGCGCCGGATGCAATGCCACTTCATCGAGAATCAGCAGGTCCCATCCTGCCGGCGTCACCTCTTCCCAAAGCTGCGCACGCGGTTCCCCATTCCGGTCGTAAAACGCGCGCGAGTAGTCGAATAGGAGTTGGCTATGAGCATCGCAATGGTCGCGCAGATCTAGGCCGTCGTTGAGCGCGCGTGTGGCACGTAATATGTAACCGCGGAAGCGTCCAACATCCTTTTGGTCCTCCGGGGAGGCTAACTGCTCTGGATCATCGATATCTGCATGGCGCCAGACTACCTGGCCCCCGAACATTTGGATGTATTCACATCCTTCATCGAGCGTCCACCCATTAGATACAAGCGGTAGCTCGTCTCCAGAATCGAGAAAGCTGTGGTCGATCTTAAGGTGATACTTGCCAAGATCCTCGTAGCCCATAGTGCTTCTCTACCCAGCGAGGCTCGCGCTGTCAATGCGCCCAGCAGCAGACTGGCAGGTAAAGCAAGATGGTGCGTTGTGCTGTGTCGTCGGTGTTATTGGAATTTGACGACGAAGAGAGAAGTAGGCAGAGGCGACTTACTGGCGAAGTTTGGTGGCCAATTCGACAAGCTTTGCCAGGGTTTCGACCGGAAGCTTCGCGAGGAATTGTTCGGAGGTAAGGCGTTCCTCCGCTTGCTGGCTCGATGAGGCTTGGCCACCATCGAGCGCCAACAGCTCAACGAGATGCGAGGTCCGGCTGCTCTCCAACGCACCTGGCTGTACATAATGTCTCGCCGTCACCTCGAAGGAACCATGCCCAAGGGTCGCGGCGACGGCATGCGACACCGCCCCCGAGCGAACACCCGCTGTCGCCCACAGGCCACGAAGGCTGTGTGGACAGACCTGCGGAACACCGGCTGCGGAGCAGACCCGTCGTACCGCAGAATGGAGCAACTGCCGGCAATGAGGCTTGCCCGTACGCGAGACCCCGAAGAGATACTCATCGGGCGCACGACCTGAGGCCAGTTTTGTGAGCCGAGGCTGGAGGACCTTGGGAACTTCAAGATCACGCCGCGCGTTCGCAGTCTTGCCGCGGTAGCTATCCCCAGCAGCTACCCAGAGCTTGGTCCCGCCGCAGTCGAGGTCGCGAACGCGAAGGTGCAGCGCCTCGCTGGCGCGCAGCCCGAGCAGGAGCGCCGTGACCGCGGACACCGCCATCCAGTCATCCTTTTCCTCGAACAGACGGAACCCGACTGTGATGAAACGCTCAGCTTCTTCGAACCGGAGCTGCTTCTTACCGCGATTCGGGCGGCCGATGGGCTGGATGTCCGAGAACGGACTTTCACGCACGTACTTCTTGCGCATCGCCCAACGAAACAAGGTCTGTGCGAGCTTGAGATAAAAACGGTGTGTGGCCGCCGTCGGCGGTTGCCCTGTCTTGTTCGTCGGCGTTGTCACCAGTTGCTCGTAAAGCCCCGCGGCTCGCTTCGATGTCAACTTGCCGATGTCCTGCTCAAGGTAGTCGGCGAGCCAACCACTCAACCGTGCCCGATGCTGGTCGGCACTCTCCTGCTTGCAAAGTCCCCGACGAACCTTCTCTTCACTGAATTCATCAAGCACCGCGCGAAGAGTGCGGCATTCCTGATCCCGCGGAAGTTCGCGCTCGGCCTGCTTCATGCCATCGAGTGCCTCTTTGAGGGAGGGAAAATAAAGATCCCGATTCCCAGAGCCATCGCAGATGCGGATACGAAAGCGCATACCACCCCGCTCGGAATAAGGGCCTTTCACCCGAGGAGGCGCTTTAGGAAATGCCATAGCTACCTCCTGCTTCGGCAACTCGGGACGGCGAGGTGAGTGCTTGCTCCGCCAGAGACTTGGCGCGCATCGCCTCTTCAAGCGTCACGAAGGATAAATCCCGAAAGGCAGCGCCGTCACAGATGCGGATGCGAAAGCGTTTACCTCCACGATGCGGATATGGGCCTAGGATACGAGGAGAAGGGAGTGGTCGGGGCATGCAGGTCTCCATGGGCTGCCTCTGCCGACGGCACGCAGAGCACGCCAGTTTCCATGTTATCATCAGAGCGGTGTTTGCCGTCGAAGAATCGACCCTCGACACGCAAACCCGTCCGCATGCCCAGCGATAGGACGCGGACACCTTGACGCTTAGCCAGCCTCGAACACGACAGTTAGCCGAG
>CAYWPR010000032.1:0-66904 GCA_964460115.1 uncultured Myxococcales bacterium | reverse complement strand
TCGGCACGCTTCTGCCGCGCGATGAGGATGTTGCGCTTGCGCTTGGCCTCTTCGATTTTGTTATTCAGGATGCGAAGCTGCCCTTTGAGCTTCTCGACGGCGTCCTTCTGATGCACCCACTGCTGCTCAAACTGCGCCGACAGCTCTTCGTGCTCCTTGGCTCGAGTCAGCGCTTCTTTGGCCAGCTCATCATCGCCAGCCTGCACGGCCAGCATGGCCTTGCGCTCCCAGTCCTTGGCTTGAGCCTGCTGCTCATCCCATTGCTTTTTTAGACGCTTTTCGTCGCCAATAGCGACCGCCACTTGTTTTTTTGCCTCGACAAGCTGCGTCTTCATATCGACGAGGACTTGATTGAGCATCTTCTCGGGGTCTTCGGCCTTGGAAATCAAATCATTCAGGTTCGATTTGAGGAGCGCCCCGAGACGAGAAAACAGCCCCATTAGCTTTCCTTTCGCATCGGCGTCATAAGCAAACTGCCGTTTCTGCTAAAAATGGCAAGATTCGCAAGGAGAGCCCTTTTGGCCCCTTGTATTGAAAGCGGAAACAACAAGCGATTTTCAGTGGCGCGCTTCACGGTCGTGGTACTTGCCCAGGCGGCTATGGTGTGAAGCCACCGCCAAAGTGATGTCATCAATGCTAGCCGCGAATTCATTGAAGTCGAGGTTCTCAAGCTGCAGGGCATCCGAGATGACGATGGCATCGCCCTCGATTCCGTAGGCACCGTGCATCATCTCGCTGGCGTTTAGTTCCAGCAGGGTACGAAAAAGATCTTCGCGCTGATGACGTGGCACGTCCATCACCTTGACGCGAAACACCAGCACCGGCCCGGCCAGGGTGATGATGATTTTGTCGATGCCATCGAGTCCGCCCACCACGAAAATTCCTTCGCGGGCCTCGTCGAAACGAAGGCCCATCCTTTTCAGGTACAAACGTATATCCTCAGTGCCCTTGGCCATGCGAACTCCAGTACGCGTCAGGGTAGAACAGGCCGCCACTCAAGGCAAGCGTCTCGGCCTGTTTAAAGTCTTCTAGTCGACGACGGTAATGCGCTTTGGCGCATCGCTTTCTTTGGGCGGCGAAGCGGGGGGTGTTAAAGCCGCCGGCTTGCTTTGGCCCTCGTTTTTTTGCGCCGCAGCACTAGTCCCCGCCGGTGTATTCGGGCTCGTCGGCGCCGGCGCCAAACGGGCTGGGGCCGCCAAACCTCGCGATGTAGAATGCGCCGGCCGAGCAGAATTGCCGGGCTTGGCGGTGCTATTTACATGCGTGCCCTTATTGCTCAAAGCTGGCGCCGGGCTTGGCTTACTCGCCGGAGCCTTAACGAGCGGCGCCGGCGGCGTTTCGACCGGCCCGCTGCCAGGTGACTTGGAATCGCTCACAGGCACGGGCACGGGCGGTGGAGCCGAAACCGCCGGAGGCAGGCTGACTCCGGTTGGCGAGGCGATCTTTGGGGCGCTTGGTGCCAGCGGCAACAGCGCTGGCGCGGTCGAAATCGGCGCGGGCTTGTTCGGCCCGGGCAAAGACGTCGGCAAAGGCCTACTGGGCGACGGCAATAACGCCGACGGATTGCGCACAAATTTGGACGACCGAGCCAACCAGATTCCGCCGCCTAAGAGCAGCAAAAGAGCCGAAACCAAAATGATTGGCCACAGCCGTCGTCCTTGGGCTGGTTCGGTATCGGAAAGGGCGTGGCGTCCCCCGCTGACCAAGTGCCCGCTGACGTGCACCGAGTAGTCAGCAGAAGGCTCGGGGCCAGGGTCCACGGATTTTAGGTCCTGGCGTGCCGCCGGTTGCGACATCTTCGCCAATTCATCCGAGGAGGACAGTGAAGCTCCCGAACGATTGGCGCTTGAGTTCGCGCTCTCTACAGTGCTCGGCGGCGCCATGCGCCCAGAACTGCTGCCAGCGCGCCGGCCCGACATCGAACTTGGCGCGTAGCGGCCAGAGCTCGCGCTGCCCGCCATTCGCCCTGACAGCGAACTTGGAGAAAGCCGTCCCGATGTCGCGCTGGCCGGGGCCTGGATGGCGCCGCTAATGCTAATGCGACCGAGGTCGGTTAAAGAACCCCCCGCCATGTGCACCGGCGGAACTCCATCCGAAGACTTGCTGAGCAAATGGCCGACCGGCGGCAAGCCATCAAGCGCGCGCAAAAAATCCTGCACCGAATCAAAGCGCTCGTCCTTGTTTTTGGCCATGGTCCGCTCGACCGCCGCAAGGACATGCTCGGGAATGCCGCTGACGAGCTGGCGCAGCGGCCGCGGCTGCGCCTGGCGAATGTTCAAAAGCAGCGAGATCACATCCGACCCATCAAAAGGCAGCCGGCCCGCAAGCAGGCGGTACGCCACCACGCCTAGAGCCCACTGATCGGCGCGAAAATCGATAAGCTCCGGCATGCCCAGCGTCGTCTCCGGCGCGACATACTCGGCGGTGCCCAAAATGGTGCCCGGCGCCGTTTCATTGGCGTGGTGCATGCCAAGGACCTTGGACAGACCAAAATCCACCACCTTTACAACTTCGATTTCTTCGCCTTTGCTGTTTTTTTGTCGGCTTAAAAAGATGTTTTTTGGTTTGATGTCGCGATGCAAAACACCGGCGGAATGGGCGGCGTGTAAAGCCCCCCCCACGGCCCGCAAAATTTCTAGGACGCGCGGCAGCGGCAAGCGTCCCTCGCCGATCAAAAAGCTGTGCAGATCCTGGCCGCGCAAAAGCTCCATGGCCAAAATCGGCGTCCCGTCTTCATCGCGATCAAAACCCCAGACTTCCACAATGTTTGGGTGATAAAGCTGCGCGACGATTTGTGCCTCGTGCACAAATCGCAGGTAGGCGCGATCGTCAAGGGTCGCGAACTGATGCATCAGCTTGATGGCGCAGACGCGATTGCTTTCTTGGTCGACGGCTCGATAGACCGAGCCCATGGCTCCCCGGCCAAGAACATCTTCGACCCGGTAGCGGCCGGCCAGCACTCGACCGATAGCGCTGCCCTGCTTGGGGATGGACACCATTGCGGATCCTCAGACTCTAGATAGATCTTCAGATTCATTAGTATCATGCAAACTTGTCCATCGGACTTGGTCGCACGCTAAGCCCGCAAAATGGCTGGAATCTTTGCCGAAATTTGGCCGTTCACGCCTCGATGCGGCCAAGCAGGCGCAATAGACCGTCCAAAATGGTCAGCGGATGGGGCGGACAGCCGGCCAGATATAGATCGACTGGCATATCCGCCGGTATGCCGTTTTGTGCCTGCTCGGCATCTAGATACGGACCGCCGCTGATGGCGCAGGCGCCCACCACGATCAAAAGGCGCGGCGCCGGCACCGCCGCATAGGTTTGCCGCAAAGCCTGTAGCATGTTGTTACTGACCGGGCCGGTGACGACGATGCCGTCGGCATGCCGCGGAGAAGCAACGAACTGAATGCCGAATCGGCCCATGTCAAAAACGACGTTGCCGGCGGCCAAAAGCTCGGCTTCACAGCCACTACAGCCTCCGGCCGACACTTGCCGCAGCTTCAGCGAGCGGCCAAACAAGCGCTGCATCTTTTTGTCCAGCGCCGTGGCCAGCTTTTCCTCTTGGCTGCCCACGATAAGCTCGTGCCGGCGGCGCGCCGCCAGACGTATATCCGGTTTAAATTCGATGGCCCCGGCCGTACAGGCGTTTTGACAAGCGCCGCAAAAGACGCAACGCCCCAGGTCGATGCGCAGCGGCGACAGCGCGATCGCCTCCGTCGGACAAACCGTCACGCAGTCTTGACAGCCTGCGCCCTCGCATTTTTTCGCATCAAGCTGCGGCCGGCCGCGAAAACGCGCGGGAAGTTCGACCGGAGCATCTGGAAAGCCTGTGGTTTTTTGTCCTTGCTGCAGACGGGTACGCAGAAACGCAAGCACGTTCATAGGTCGTGTCCGGCATACGAGAGATTGTAACTTTTGTTACACAGCGGAAAATCAAAAATGTAGTTGCCGCGCACCGCCATGGCCAGCCCCAGCCAATTGTGCAGCGACGGATCGATGACCTTATAGCGGACCACCTCACCGCGCGCACCGGTCACAAGTATATGAACGATTTCACCACGCCAGCCCTCGACCATCGACACCACGAGGGAATCGGCGGCCAAGGGCCGAAGTCCGTCCGCGGCGCAAAGCACAGCTGGCGGCGTTGGCAGTTCGCTCAGCCGAGCGCGCAGATAGTCTAGAGAGTTTTGAATTTCCAGCCAGCGCAAAGAGGCGCGGGCCATGACATCTCCGGCTTCGGCAGAAGAAAGAGCAATCGGGTGAATGCGATAAATGCCAAAGGGATGGTCGTGGCGCACATCGCGAGTGCAGCCGCTGGCCCGCGCCGAAAGCCCTACAAGTCCAAGCTCTTCGGCGGTTTGCTGGCTTAGCACCCCGGTGCTTTCGAAGCGCGCCTGTACAGAGGGGGACTCGAGCATCAGCGCGACGACTGATGTCAGCTCGGCTTGGACGCGCGCCAGGCGGTGCAAAAATTCTTCGCGCTGCGCTTCGAAAAGGCTGAAGTTCACGCCGGATGGACAAAGCAGGCCGCGCCCAAAGCGGTTGCCGGAAAGAAGCATAAGCAGATTCAAAAACTCGCCGCGCAAACGACCGAACCAGGATGCGCCCGGCAAGTACCCGACATCGCCACACAAGGCGCCAAGATCGCCGACATGGTTGTGCAAACGTTCGAGCTCAAGCGCGATGCCGCGAATAAGCAGCGGCACACTAGGCACTTCGCAGCCGCTAAGCGCTTCTAGGGCCATGCAATACGCCAGACCATGACCAATCGTGGTATCGCCGGCAATGGATTCCGCAACGATAAGCCGGCGGCGCGGGGCCGAGCGCAGCAAAAGTGCTTCGGCACCGCGGCGCTGGTAGCCAAGCTGTATCTCCAAATGCAGCACCTGCTCGCCCTGACACTGAAAACGAAAATGCCCCGGCTCGATGACTCCGGCGTGCACTGGACCGACCGCTACCTCGTGGATGCTCGAACCGTCGACCGCAAAAAAGGGATACAAGGGGGCCGCGAACTCGGCGGGCTCTAGTTCGCCGTGGCGGCGCAATGGTTTTAAAAAGGGGTGCCCCTCGGGGGTGATGCCGTGCTCTTCGTAAATTTCCCGCTCAAAGGCTTGGGCTTGCGGAAAGTCGCGCCCGAGCACTTGCGTATCGCCCGCAGTCAGCGATGGATACGAGCGGCTCGCGTTCATCGCCAATAGTTCCAATTCGCCGCGCGCATCATAAGCCAGAACGGCCAAAAGCTCTGATGCAGCAGCGGCTTGGTTTGGCGGAGGCGGCGGCGACAGCGCGCACAAAGCCACTAGACGCCCTCCAGCCGCGGCACGGCGCAGGCATTCGGCCTGAAACGCCACAGGGTCCAGCCGAGGAATTTGCGCTTGCGAAATGACCTGGTGGTTAAAGTTCACTTGGAACTCCCGGCAATTGCCAAAACCGCTTGTTCCAGCGCCAAAAGCAGCGGAGGCGGCAAATACACCCCAAGCAGCGACACGCCGACTAGTAAGCCAAGCGGCGGCAAGATATACCACTTGCTTTCGTAGGACCGCGCCGCTTGAGACTGATCTTGTCCCTGCAGCATCGGCAAGACGACGCCGGCCATGCCCAAAAAGGCCAAGGCCAAAAGTCCTAAAAAAGCCACCGCCAAAACCACACGTCCTTCACGTACTGCCGACATGAAGATCAAAAGCTCGCTTAAAAAAGGACCAAGCGGCGGTGTGCCGCCGATGGCCAAAAGCCCCCAAAGCAGCAGCACGGCAGTATAGGGCATCCTGCGCAGCGCGCCGTGCACGGCTTCGGCTTTGGTCGTGCCATAGGTGCGCAGCAGATTTCCAGACAGCAGAAACAGCGCGGCCTTGCACAAAGAGTGATTGATGATGTGCAAGAAGGCGCCCTTGGCAGCGCCGCCGCCAAGGCCAATGCCGACCGCAATCACGCCCATATTCTCGAGACTAGAGTAAGCAAGGAGGCGCTTATAATCGCGCTGGCCGATCAAAAATGCCGCCGCCACGGCCAAAGAAGCAAAGCCCAGCAAAAGCAGCAATTCTCCGGCAAATTCGGCTTCGCCGGCGGCGACGCAGATTTGATAAAAGCGCAGCACGCCAAGCAGCGCGCAGTTGAGCAGCGCGCCGGACAAAAGCGCCGACACCGGCGAGGGCGCCTGGCTGTGCGCATCGGGCAACCAAGTATGCAGCGGCGCCAGTCCCACTTTGGTTCCATAGCCGACAAGCGCCAGCACAAAAGCGGTCTTTAGCCAGGGACGCGAAAGGGTGCCGGCAATCGCTTGCAGATTCGACACCACAAGTCCGGACGATCCATCCGGCGCACTCGATGCAGCGATGCCCAAAAAGAAAGTACCAAGCAGGCCGAGCGCAATTCCCACCGAGCACAGCAGCAAATACTTCCAGGTCGCCTCCAAAGCCGCTTTGCGACGGTAGTAGTAAATAAGCGGCGCGCTGGCCAGCGTGGTCGCTTCGATGGCCGCCCACAAAAGGGCCAAATGCTGCGACAGCGTGACCAGGTCCATCGTGGCGAGAAAAATCAGCAGCCCGGGCACATAGCGCTGCGGCGATGCGGGCACATCGTGGGCGCCCTCTGTCAGGTATTTGGCGCTGTATATCGAGACGGCCAGAAACAAAAGGGCGGTCAGCCCAAGAAATAAGCGGCCAAGCGCGTCCAGCGCCAAAAGCCCGCCAAGCGCCACGGGCGCAGGCGCTGGGGAAAGATAAATCGCACCGACCAGGCCAAAGTGCCCGACTGCCGTAAACAGCAGTACGCAAAGCTGAAAACGCAGCGGACGTACCACCCAGCACAGCGCACTGGCCAAAAGCGTAAGCAGCAGCAGAGCGAGCAGAATCATCGGTCAGTCTCGCAGGCTCGTGAGCGCGTCGGTGTCTATAGAATCGAATTCTCGGCTGATGTGATTGATGGCGATTCCCATGACAAATACACCGACAAGCACGTCCAAAAGAATTCCCATTTCGACCACCACCGGCATTTCGCGGGTCAAAAATTGCCCAAAGACGAATACGCCGTTTTCCAGCATCAAATAGCCAACGACCTGCGTGACCGCCTTTTTGCGGCTGACCAGCACCAAAAAGCCGCAGAACAGCGTCGCCAGGCCCGTCGGCACAAGCAGCGGCGAGGGCGGCGGACGCGGCAAGGACAGCTTTTGCGCCAGCCAGAATGACAACCCGACGAGCAGCGCGCCAAGCAAAAGCGAAGCGTGCAGAGAGACAAAAGGCTCGACCTCGCGGCGGGCGTGGGTATACACGATGGTGCGCATCAGCAGATAGGGAATGAGCAGAGCCTTTAAAAGCAGCGTCCCAATCAGCAAAAGCAGGGTATGAACCAAAAGGATGTCTTGATGATGCCCAAGGGCCAGGGGCAAAAGGGCAAGCAGCAGTCCTTGCAGTGCCGCGCCGCGTACGCAGGCGACAAGCCGACCGGCACCGATGATGTAAAGGTCGAGCAGGACCAAAAACAAAAGCAGCAAATCAGCGTGTGCCGGATTCATGGCGCGCCCCGATAAAACTCAAAGCCCATGCCAATGGCGGCGATCACCGCGGCAGCAATCAGAAGCTGCGGCACGGCGCGCAAACGCAAACGTGCCATGCTTGATTCGATGATGCCGATGCCAACCGCCGCGCCGACGCAGCCGCTCAAAAACATCAAGGCCGAAAGCGGTCCGCCTTGAGGCGGAATGGGCAGCACCATATGCACGAGCAGCGCGATCAGCACCAAAAGTTTAAGGGCTCCGCCGTACACGATGAATGCCAAGTCGGGTCCGCTGTGATCCAAAACCATGACCTCATGAATCATCGTGAGTTCTAAATGGGTATTGGGATCATCGATGGGAATGCGCGAGGTTTCGCACAAAATCACGATGCCAAAGGCCGCAGTGGCAAATAGAAATGTCGGGTGCTGCGCTCCCCATTGCTCCCAGGGCAGCTTGGCCAAGGCCGCCGAGAAACTGGCGCTATGGGCGGGCACGCAAAGGATGGCCAGCGACATGAACAGCGCCGGTTCGGCAAGGGCCGCAAAGCTTGCTTCGCGGCTGGCGCCAAGCCCTTCAAAGCTGGAACCGGTATCAAGGGCCGCCGCCATGGTGAAAAAACGGCCCAGCCCCAGCAGATAGGCAAAAACGAGCACGTCCCCGGTAAAATGCAGCGGGCCGCGACCGCTGGCCAAAGGTACGATCAGCCCAGCGACAAGCGTCGAGGCCAGGGTGATACATGGACCGACGCGAAAGATCCACGTGGTGGTGTGGCTGTACACAACGCCTTTGCGCAAAAGCTTGGCGATGTCGTAGTAGGCCTGTAAAAGCGGCGGTCCACGGCGCCCGGACACCCATGACTTTACGGCATTGATGATGCCGAGCAAGAGCGGCGGAAACAAAATCAGGATGAGCCCGTGTAAAAAAATGTCCCACATCGCCCGTTTACCGAGTTTTCAGCCCAGCCAATTGCCAGATCAAAAGCCCCAGCAAAGTCACTAGGATGTAGACGAGGTAGGTTTGCAGACGGCCCTTCTGCAAACCGCGTAAGAATTGAATGATAGCGAGGCCGCGGCTGCGACTCGGCGCAATCAGATGCTTGTCGGCCAGATCGTAAACCTGTTCTTCATAATGGGTCTTTGACGGAAAAGGTCCTTGCGGAGCTTGGCCTTTGATCTCGCGCGGAATAAGCCCTGCGAACAAGCGCAGCACCAGCGCGGAAAAAGACGTCGCGGTGTATTGCATGCGGCTCGAGGGCCGCGCATAGCCGCAGCCCCACGTCGGGCCGGTTTCAATCGATCGGTTCAAAAGCAGACCGCGGCGCAGACCCCACAGCAAAAGGCTCAGGGCCAAAAGCACGCCACAGGTCGTGGTGATGCCGACAAGGGGCGACAAAAGCCCTCGGCCCGGCCAGGCCATGGTGATTTGCAAAAGCGGACCCAAGCCCAAAGTCACGCGGCTGGCCAAATTGACGCCCAAAAGCGGCCAAAGCCCAAGCAGCAAACAGCCAAGACCAAGCAGCCGCATGGGGACTTGGCACAGCGCATCGCTTTCGCGAGCTTGCTCTGCCGCCAGGCTACGCGGCGTCCCCAAAAACCCAATGCCAAAGGCCCGCACAAAAGTCAGCGCGCAAAGCCCGCCAATCAGCGCCAAAGTCGGCAGCACCAAAATACAAAGCAACGCACTTAGGCTGAACGGACCGCTGCCGCCGACAAAGGCTCCGATGTACAGGAACCACTCGCCGACAAATCCGCACAGCGAGGGCAGGGCCGAGATCGCCAGGCTGCCGCACAAAAATAAAGCCCCCGTCCATGGCATGCGAGACAGCAGTCCGCCCAGTCGGTTCAAGCTGTCTTCGCGCGTCGCCTGTTGCACGCTGCCGGCGCACAGAAAAAGCAGCCCCTTCATAAAGCCATGGTGCAAAACGTGCAAGATGGCGCCAGTAAAGCCCCAATAGCTGAGCAGCGCATTCTTTTGGCTGTCGCCGAGCAAGCCCAGGCCTAGCCCCATGCAGATGATGCCCAGATTCTCGATGCTGGAGTAGGCGATGACGCGCTTCAGCTCGTGCTGAGCCAGCGCCGAGACGATGCCGAATAGTCCCGAGAACGCGCCCAAGCAAAGGAGCACCACGCCCCAGGACGAGTCGGGGGCTCCCAAAAATCCCAGGACGCGCAAAAGTCCGTAAATGCCAAGCTTGCTCATTACACCTGACATCACCGCAGCGATGTGGCCGGGGGCCGCGGAATAAGTTTGCGGCACCCACATATGCAGCGGAAATAGGCCTGCTTTGGTGCCAAAACCGATAAGGGCCAGCACAAAACATACATTTGCCGAACCAAAAGGCACCGCGCCGCGGCCAAGCTGCATCAAAGAATCGAAATCAAAATTGCCGGCGGCCGCCCCAAGCTGCGCGAATAGAACAAACAAAAACACCACTCCTAGGTGGCTAGCCACCAAATAGGTGTAGCTGGCGCTGCGCACTTTTGATTGTTGATGTTCGAAGCTGACCAGAAAAAAAGAGGCGAAGGACATGACTTCCCAGGCAATTAGGAACAATACGGCGTCATGAGCTAGCGCCACGACGGCCATCGCTCCAACCAGGACGGGAAAACAAACCAGCGCAGAGCGCAGCGGCCGCAGTCCCAGTTCGCGCCGCAAAGCACCGGCGCCGTAAATTGCCGCCAAGCTCGAAATCAGAAAAATGCACAGCAAAAAGAAGGCGGACAATTCATCCAGAGCAATATGAAAGCTGCCGAGCGGCAGCGACCATTCAGCACTCAGGCCAACGTGCGCGCCATGCCATAGCGCTGTGCTTGCAGCGAGCGTCCCCAGTCCGCAGGCTACCACGGTTAGAATTGTTGAAAGATGCAATCCTAATCGTTCTGGCAGCAGCAAGGCGACGACAGCAGCAATTGCGAGCAGCCCGAGCACACCCACAAGCAGGGCAATTAGAGACATTTCATATATGCCGAAGGAGGGAGTCGAACCCTCATGTCCCGGAGGACGAGGGATTTTGAGTCCCCTGCGTCTGCCATTCCGCCACTTCGGCTCAGGAACGGGTGCAGGCTACCACAAACTATTGAAATAGTGCCAAATTTTGACGATAGGCGCTCATTAATCGCAGCAGCGTCGGAAATTCGGCAGACTTGGCAACAACATCCGCTGGCACGCCAAGCCCATGAAGCGCCGCCGCGGTGGACGGACCAATGGCGCCCACGACGATACGGTTGCGGTCGAAAAAGTCGCCAAAGCCGCCAAAAGCGCCCAGCTTTGAGGCTGGCTCTTTGAGGGCTGTACATGCAATGCGCGCCGTGCGCGGGCTGCCAAACGGCGCCAAATCGACGTGTCCTTGACGCAATAAGGGCCCTAGCGGCGCCAGACTTTGCGCGCTTGCCGCAACCATTTGGTAGGCCACGGCTTCAGTGACTTGGGCCCCGGCACTCCCTAGCAGACTGGACAAAGTGTCGCTCGCCTCGGCCGCGCGCGGAAAAAGTATGCGCGCGCCAGTAAGTCTTTGGGCGCGGTCTTGCAGAGCCGCAGCGACGGCTGCCGCCAGCCCGTCGGCGGTACTTTGCTGCGCGGCGGTCACGTGCACCAAGATGCCATGCTGGGCCAGTGCGGCGGCAGTCTGCGGACCCACCGCGGCCACCAGCACGTCTTGTAGCGCGGTTGCCAAATTGCCGCCGAGTTGGTGCAATCCCGCAGCCAGGGCCTTGGCCGCGTTGGCGCTAGAGACGACCACGGCCGTAAAATCATTTAGACGGGCCAAAGTACGCAAAAATGCCGACGGATCGGCAGGCGGCGCACAATGCAGACAGGGAAACAAAAGTGGCTCGCCACCGGCTGCGACGACCGTGCGGGCCGTTTCCGCGGCCTGCTCATCAGGTCGCGTAATAAGGACCCGCAAGGGGCGGCCAGCTTTGGCATCGAGAAGAAAAAGATTGGAGGCTGGCTCAGCCATTTTCACGCGGATTTGTGCGCAGCACAGAATAAAGTCCGATGCTTACGAGCAGCGCTGAAATCAGCGCCACAAGCCCGCCCCAAAAAAGCACGGGCCCGCCCATCACCTTGGCAATACCCGCCACATCCGAGGGATGCAAAGCGCCTCCGACTTGCGCGCTGCGCATAAACAAATAGTCGCCGCGGGCCAGCGTATCAAACGCCAGAAGCAGTCCGATAAATTGCGCGAAAAATAGCCGCCCCCCTTCACTAAGAAATCGTGCCAAAAGAGCAATGCCGAGCCCTAGCCCGCCAACACTAAGCCAGCCCACTCCAGTGCGCACCCAAAGCGGCAGCGATAGCAGCATGGCCCCCGCCAGCAAAAACAGAAGCAGCCGAGAAGCGCGCCGGGCCCAAATCAGGCAAAGCGTACCGATAAGCGGCGGTCCCAAAAGGCCCCCTACGGCCGTCAAAGCCTGCCGCACACCCGGAGCGACCGCCGAGTGCGCAATGCCCGAGGCATCGGCGTAGATGTCGAGCCGCAGAAAAGTTCCACCGCATAATAGCGCGGTCACTCCGTGCCCCATTTCGTGTACCCAGGTGCTAAGCAGCGTGAAGGGATACAATAAGAGCGGACCCATCGGCATCATTCGCGAAAGCACCAGAATCAGCAAAGCGCCGACGATAAGCGCCGCTCGCGGATTGTTTGCTTTTTGCATCTTCAAAGCTTACTGCGGCGCGTCTTTTCTTTCCAATCGGGCCAATCGGGCCAATCGCGCCGCGCCAATCAGCCTTCGGCCGATCCGTGGCTGCGCAGTCGAGTTCTGATGAAAGCAGTGAGCAGAAGCAAGAGTCCAAGTCCAAACGACGTTGCCGCATCCGCTTTGGTAGGTCCAAGCTGGCAGTCGCAATGGATGCCAGGTCGACGGCGCGGCATTCCGCCATCGGCAGGATCGGCGCTGCCTGTGCCATCGAGCGCTGACAGATCGGGCGGCGGCAAAACTGGCGAAGTCCGCATATCGGCTTGGGCCATTGCAAAATCGGACGGCGCGCAAACATCGAAACCATCCGCAGTGTAGCCGTCAACCGGAGTGCTGAATACCAGCGTCTGCAATCGGCCGGAATGGACGTGCACCAAGAAATAAACACTGTCTCCAGGCATAACTGCGGCCGAAACCTGAGCGAATTCGGCCCGGCACGGCGAGTAGGCCCAGCCGCTTGGGCCATATTCACGAACTACGCCGGCCGTCTGCTGCATAAGCTTCCATTGCCAGCCTATAGGCAGGGCTTTGGCGGCAGTCAGATGTCCCACAAGCAATCCGGGGCGCTGCGGCAACAGCCGAACCGCGGTGGCATTGTTTCCGTATAGATTCTGAAAATCTCCGACGGCAATCCAGGTCGGACAGCTGCCGCTAGGCGCGTCAAACATGATCGAGTCGCCCCCCGAGCGATTGCCGGGGGCTGGCGCATAACTGGAGTCGGAAAGCGCGCGGGAATCAAAAAAGAAACGCGTCGGGCCGGCTACATTGGGGCTTGGCACCTGAATATTTTGCGTGCCGTTGGCAGTTTCCTCGCCGTTATAGGCGCAGGTTCCAACCTGCTGTATCTCAAACATCCCGGTCCAAACGCCGGTGGGAAGAATTTTGTATTCCAAAAGAGCCGCTTTCGCAAGCTGCACAGCGACGGTGTAGATACCATCGCCAGAGACTTCGTCCGGGGGCATGCCATCGTCTTTTAGAATCGCACAGTTTTCAAGGGTCCAAGCGCCAAGCGCCGTCTGATTGCCGCAGACTTTGGGCTGCGCAGAAGCACTGTGCGTAACCCCTAGAAAAAAGACGCAACAAAGCAGCCGGTGCAGCATGGACGCAATATAGCGTCAACTTTGGTTGAATTTTGAAGTACCGCGGCAAAAAGTACTAGAGAGTGCGGAAACGGCGAACCGTCAGCGCCACAAGGCAATTCCACCAAGCAGACCTGCAACATTGTCGACTCGTTTTACGCCTTTAGGCAGCTCCTCGCGTAGCTTGGCAGAATTTCCGCCGCCGATATAGATGACGCTCGGGTTAAACGTTGCTTTGAGCTGCTCTAAAATGCGCAGTACGCGACGGCTCCATTTGCGGCTGCCGACGCGCAGCCGCGCGGCATTGCCGATGTACTCCTCGTAGCTCACACCCTTGCGGAAGGGATGATGGGCCATTTCAATATTGGGGACATAGCGGCCAGCGACATATAGAGCAAACCCCATTCCCGTGCCCAGGGTCAAAACCAGTTCGACGCCGTTGCCAGTGATGACGCCAAGCCCTTGCACGCCAGCATCGTTTAAAACGCGCGTCGGATGTCCGGTAAGCTCTGTCGCTGCCTGCTGCAGATTAAATCCTTCCCACTTGCGATGCAGGTTGGGGGCGGTTTGGGTCACGCCGTCAACGACCACTCCGGGAAAACCTATAGAAACCCGCTGAAACGCCCGGGCGGGCAGCATGCTGCGTATACACGCCAGCACGGCTTGCGGCGTGGCCGGACGCGGAGTCGCCTGACGCTGCCGTTCGCCAATCGTCTGTCCCTTTGAATCAAGCAGGATGCACTTGATGCCGGTGCCCCCGATGTCGATGGCCAGCGTCAACAGCTCCGTCGCAGCTTCTGAATGAGAAGTCGGCGGCTTTACGCTAGCAGGCGCCGATTCCGAAATATTATCAATGCCTTGTTTTTCTGTATCAGAAATTACGTTCATCTTACCTTAGTATCATGCTCGCCGCGCCGAGGCAAGCATCGCTCGGCACGCGCATTTTGCGCCAGCCATTCGCAGTAGCGGGCAATACCCACGGCGATAGGGACTTTGGGAGCATAGGCAAGCTCCGCAGCGGCGCGGCTGGTATCGGCGCGAGTCAGCGGAACGTCCCCAGGCTGCTCGTCAAGCCACTCGATCACGGCGGAGCGGCCAAGCGCCAATTCAAGCAAGCGCACAAGTGCTGGCAGCGAAGTGGTCTGCGTGCCGCCGAGATTATAGATACGAAATGGCGTAATAGGCTGCGCGGTACGCGCAATTGCCGCAACCACTCCGTCCAAAATGTCGTCGATGTACGTATAGTCGCGAACCGAGTCACCGCGGCCGTATAAAGAAACCGGTTGGCCGGTGGCAATAAGCTGCGCGAACCTGGCGATGGCCATTTCCGGGCGCTGATGCGGGCCGTAGACGGTAAAAAACCGCAAAGCGCAGATGGCGGTGCCGTACAACTGGCTGTGCGTCGAGCAAAGCAACTCTCCAGCGCGTTTGCTGGCGGCGTAGGGCGAAGCCGGGGCCACCGCTTCATCGGTTTCGCAAAAAGGCGCCACAGAGCGCGAACCATAGACAGAGCTTGAGGACGCAAACACGACACGGCGAACGCCAGCGTTTCGGCAGGCATCTAAAACGATTTGCGTTCCCTCGACGTTGACTCGCATATAACGAGCGGCCTGCTTTAGCGAGGGGCGCACTCCGGCCAGCGCCGCCAAGTGGACCACGACATCGATCCCCGGCAAAAGCGTCTGCATCAGGTTAGCGTTCAGAATATCGCCGTTGTGAAATGTAAAAAGCGGACGCAGCAGCAGTGCAGAAAGCTGTTCTTCATGCCGAGCGGCCGAATACAGCGTCTCATCGAAGTTATCGATTCCGACTAGACTATGCCCTTGCGCGAGCAGACGCCCGGCAAGTTGGGATCCGATAAACCCCGCACAACCTGTCATCAAAATGCGCATGCCCGCTTTTACCCTGCTTGGTTCAAACCGCGCACTGCCTTTTCAGAAAAGGCAGCGCGGCAAAAGCGAGATGTGGCGGCACGGCGAGAAAATGATGGCCGACGTAAAAAAACGCCGGCCTAGCAAGAAGCATTTTCGCTAGCGGCTACCGCGGCACAGGCCTTTTACACAAGATGCACCACCTGTGCAGGTGTTGCTATCTGTGCACGTCGGTAGGCAATAGGAATTGACACAGCGAAAACCGCTGCCCTTCGCGTTGACGCCGCAATCCGTATCAAAAACACACTGCGCGGTCTTTGGCTGCGGATCTTCGACGCATGAGCCCGCTTGGCAAATCTGACCCAGTGCACAAGGGCCGCTAGCCGGACACCTGGTCGCGCAAGCGTGATTGACGCAGCTTTGATCGGCAGAGCATTGCGCGTCGGTGGTACAACGTGCACCGGCCACGCCGCACTGCGCAGAATCGCCAGGCCGGCAGCGTCCGGCGATACAAGCCTGCCCGCTTGCGCAACTGCTATTGTCCGTGCATACGGGTGTGCAAGTACCCAAATTGCAAAGCTTCCCGGCGCCGCAGGCTGCGTCATTGTCGCAGGGTGCATTCTTTCCGGGATCTGGTTTGCTAGGCTCTCCAGCGACCGGATAGCACTTGTCGCCATTGCAGGCGTAGCAGCCGGTCGAATCGCAATAGCGGCGCTCTGGCTGATCGCTATTTTTGTCGCAAGCCGGCAAGCCCGCGAGCGCCACCCACAAAACCGGCAGCACGAGCATCACGAGGCGAGACCGAAGGAACTTTGCGCAACTCTTTCGGATCATAACTATCCCTCCAGCCACGGGGCTAATGGACTGTCTTTCTTTCATCCTACAAGCCGCGTGCCACATTGCCATGGAAAAATTATTTCGGCCACGCTCCGATGGGCCGCCGCGCCGCGCCCGACCGCTTAGCAAGCGCAGCGTGAACGCCGGTTTACAAAAGCACCGTTAACCGTTATTGGCTCTGACCATGGCCCTGCGTTGCGTTTTTTTTGAATCGCTCCAAAAAACTACGCTGTGGACGATCTGCTTTGCGTTCAAGCTGGTCTTTCTGATGAATTGCGCGGGGCCGCGGGCTACGGCCCGGCAAGCGCCTTCGCCGCTCGATACTCTATACGCGTACCAGGCGGCACTGGATCGCGATGATTCGGCCAGCGCTTATCAATTGCTGGATTCAGCGCTTAAGCAGCGTATTTCGTCTCAGCAATTTTTGACGGATTGGCGCGACAGCGCCCCAGAGCGGAGCACGCAGCGCCAACAAATTTTTGGCAGCAGTCAGCGAAGCTTGCGCTCGGCTGAATCGTCGCAGGTGCCGACCAAGCTGCCAAAGAACGTCTCGCGCTTTGTCAGGCAAGCGGTCCTCATTTTGCCGCAAGGGACTTCGCTTTTGCTGGCGCAGACGCAGCCAGTGCCGACGGCGCAGCGCGAAAAAGCGGACAACCGATCGGTTTGGCGAATCGCCGATTCCGATTTAAGCGCCGTTCACGCCGACACGCCCGAGCAGCTTTTGCGGCTGCTCATAACTGCCGCCGAGCAGCGCAACTACTTTGCGGTGCTGCGGCTATTTTCCGCGGCCGAGCGTCAAGCCATCGAGGCTGAGCTGCGCGAACGCATCGATCGCTTGCGCATGAGCTTAAACAATTTGCCTTCTTCGCAATCAGGCCGGGCGCCCCCTCAAGCGAGCGCCACAGAGCCGCAAGGCTTGCCAAATTCATCCGGCGCGGGACCTTCCGGCAAAGCCGTAGGAAGGATGGAAATGCGCGGCGATCGCATTCACTACGAGTACGATCCGCGTTTTTTTATCGATCTAGTTCAGCAGAAAGACGGCTGGCGAGTTCTGGATCTGAATTAGGCGCGATTGGCCAAACAAATCGCGCGCAGCGGGGCCCACATAAGTTTGTGAATGGGAGCTTAACTAAGTCCTTGAAAAGACAGGAATGTTGTGGTTCTATTGCCGCCGATCGGGCGTGGATGTAAGTCGCTGTGGTGTCGCCTAATGAGGAAGGCCCTCCCTCCTAGGTGTACGCACACTGTGGCCTCCCGAGTTCGGAGAGTTCCAATGAGCAACTTATGCGTGGACGGCATGGAGCGGGCCAGGTCGAAAACCCGGCGGTACGAGTCTTAGGAGGGATATATGCTCCAATTCCAAGTCGGCGATAAGGCGGTCTATCCCGCACAAGGTGTGGCAGAGATCGTTGGCATCGATGAAAAAGAGATCTCAGGCAAAATTCAACGCTTCTATTGCCTGCGTATTCTCGACACAGACATGCGGATCCTGGTTCCCGTGGACAAAGCCGAACAAGTCGGCTTGCGTGAAGTGGTTCAGGAGGATCAGATTCAAGAAGTCTATGACATCCTTCGCGAGAAGGAGGTCCATATCGACAAACAGACTTGGAATCGTCGATATCGCGGCTTCATGGAAAAGATCAAAACCGGCAGCCTGTTCGAGGTCGCTGAGGTATTTCGCGATCTGTACCGATTGAAGAATACTAAGACGCTGTCCTTTGGAGAGCGCCGCATGCTCGATACGGCGCGCAGCCTCATCGTCAAAGAGCTGTCGGTTGCCAAAGGTACAACCGAGACCAAAGTCGAACGCGAGATCGAAAAGCTCTTTAGCTGTTAACACGACTTACTGCTAGCGGACAAAACCGTAGCGAAGAGCCCAAGCTGGACGGATGACCGCGCGGAGCAGCCTATTGGCACAAGGTATTATTGAGCACGGACAGCCGGCCGGATTGGGCCCGCAGTAGGTTTGGTTCGCTAGCTCTTAGGGGCGTAGACATCGATGTGAGGATGCTCGCTGCTGCATCAAGCGCGAACATCCTTACAAACCGACCAGGGAGAGGTGATGTTGCCCTCAACCATGTCTCGTTTTTTCATCGGGCCGAGCAGTTTTGTGCTGCTCAGTATTTTTTTGGCGTGCAGCCCAGCGGAAGTTCCCTTTAATGAGGGCTTCGCGGAGGATATGGGACAAGGTCCTGGAGGAGGCTCACGCCCAGATGGAATGGGCACACCTCCTCCCACGCCTTGCGGCGCTGAGATGGCCTGTGCAGCCGGATACATCTGCTATCAGAACGTCTGCGTTTTCGATCGCGGTCCCTGCTGTAAAGACGACGATTGCGAAAATGACAGCCACTGCACAGTGTCAGGCGGAAGCGGACAAAGCTGCGGTCACTGCATCGATTATCGCGACGGTGACTACGATTCAATGTGCATCGGCAACGGATTTTCGGCGTACCAATTCATGGCGCCAAGCGATCGCTGCCATTGGCCGCCACCGGGATATTATCCACCCGCCACAAACGTCGTGATGACTCCGATCGTGATCGATCTGAATGCGGACGGCCAGCCAGAGATTCTATTTGCGCCGCAGCCACCGGACAAGCCGGCGCGCCTGGTCGCCATACGCGGCACAGACTGCGTTCCGCTTTATGATGTGGAGGCCGGGTTACAGAATTTTTCGCAAATTGCTGCCGCCGATCTGGATGGCGACCTGTATCCCGAAATCATTGGGGTCTTGGCCAGCGATTCGGCCAGCACGGGTCACTTGGTTGCGGTGATTGACGGCCGTACCGGACGCCGCTTGGCGCAAAGCAGCGAGCCATTTCGCATGATGGGCGCTGGATTCGACTGTTCCGGCCCAGCCGTTGCCGATATCGATGGCGATGGTCATCCCGAAATCGTAATTGGCGGCATGGTGCTGCGCTGGAACAAAGCCGCCGGCCGAATCGACAAGGTCTGGAACAATCCAGTTGTTGGAGCAACTTGGGGAACTTTGTCGCTGGTCAACGACTTCGATGGCGACGGCCGCCCCGAGGTAGTCTCCGGTACGCGAATTTTTGACGGGCTGACCGGCGCCGACAAAACCCCATCGGTGATGTCGGATCTGAGCATTGGCGGCTACTCGGCGGTTGGCGATTTTAACAAGGACGGCGTCCCTGATTTGGTGTTCATTCAATCGGCCCCCAACAACCAGCGCGTTGCCGTGGTCGATGTGAAGAACAACAAATTCTTGCTAGAACCCATGCTCTTTCCAACCGGCTGGGGAGGCCCGCCGACCGTGGCCGATTTCGATGGTGACGGCTTGCCGGACTTTGGTTCAGCAGGACCGCGCAACTACTTTGTCTTCTCGCTGGCCTGTCTGGCCGATCCCAAACCGTCAAGATGTCGCGGCTCGCGCCCGGGTTTGCTTTGGCAATCTCAAACCAAGGATGAGACCTCGGGCGGCACCGCTTCTTCGGTTTTTGATTTCAATGGCGACGGACGCGCCGAAGTGGTCTATCGCGATGAATGCTGGCTGCGCGTCTACAACGGCCCAGACGGCCAAGCGGTATTTGCGCGACCCATCACCAGCGGCACGGCTTTAGAAATGCCGGTCGTGGCCGACGTCGATAATGATGGCCACGCCGACCTGATCGTGCCCAGCGACTCCATAAAGCCTCAGGACTATTGCATGGATCAAAGTCCCGAGCATGACACGGGCATCGCGCACACCGGACCAACGACCGGCGTCTTTGTCCTCAAAGACCCCCTGAACCGCTGGATGCCGTCGCGTCCGCTGTGGAACCAGCATACCTACCACATCACCAACGTGAACGACGATACCACCGTGCCGGCGCACGAAACGCCAAATTGGAGCAGCTTCAACAACTATCGTCAGAACATTCAGGGTTCCATCAGCATTCCGGTGGCTCAAAGCGACGTCACCGGCCGCAGCGGCCCGCCGCTTTCGCAAGACGACTGCAGCAAACAGTGGACACTTAGCGCCGAGGTCTGCAATCGCGGCGCGGCTGCCATCACGGCCAAAGTTCCCGCGACGTTTTATCGAAAAGATCCGCGTATCGACAAAGAGCAAGAAGCGATCTGCACGGCCTTCAGCAGCGAAATGATCCCGATCCCTCCTGGGCAATGCCAGAGAGTAAAGTGCAATTGGCTTTCGCCGCCAAGCGATGCGGTCGATTTATGGCTGCGCGTCAATGACGACGGCAAGGGTGCCAGCCCGCAGACTCAGTGCAAACAGCAAAACGACCTGGCTTTTTTGCCCGCTCAAAGCTGCCGCGGACCCGCCTAGAACTGTTTGGTCCCGACACTGACGCCGTTTGCCTGAAGCGGAATCGCGGATTCGATCACTTGCTGACCTGTTACGGCTGTCACGCGAAATGTAAAAGGTCCCGGACCGGGATCCGGCGTATCCAAGATGTAATAGCCATAACTTTCCTGATTCAGTCCTAAAAAGCCTGAGCCCTCTTGCACTTCAAGCTTGGCGATGGGCAAGCGACTGTTTCGTACTTGCACACCCATCCAATACTGCGAGCTTCCTGCCTTGAACTTGTACGACAAAGGTCCGGTCACGGCGCAGGACACCGCTTGCCAAGAAATTTGCACCCGCCCTGCTGCCAGATCGGCGATTTGCGTGAACGCCTCCTGGCTTAGGTCCAGATCGCCCGATTGACATTCCGGACAGCGATCGACGATACGTACGACGATCTTATGGGCCGGTCCTTTGGGTCCGGTAACCTCCACGCACATGCCGCAGACGGCACTATTTTCCCACTGCGCATTGTTCATGGCCGCCACCATCAGGTTCTGCGGCGTAGCCTCATAAGAACAATTGCCCGAGCCGTCCGCGCCATAGTAGGTGCCGTCTCCGGTATATGTCGCTCCAAAGGCCTGTTGGTCCCCCGGCATCTGCAGGTCGCCGCCACCACCACCGCCGCCACCACCAGTTCTGCCGCATCCCGCGGCAAGCAGCAAAAAGAACAATGTCGGTTTCAGCAAGCTCACGCGTATCCCCCTTCCGCAAAATGAACTTGTCTAGGCAGAACCGCTTAAGCGCGATGCGCCCCGCTGCGCCAAGCGCACAGCCGAGTAGCCTTTCTACTGTGGCACAATGCCATGCATGCCGATCGCACAAAGTGAGTCAACCGACGCTGATCCCGCAGGCGACGCCGCTTTCGCCAATCGCCTGCACGACATTCAGCACCGGGTCGCAGAGCAAGTCCGCGAACTACAGCAGTCGATCTGCCAAGCGCTTGAAGGCATCGAAGCTGCTTCTAGTGCACCGCAAAGCAACCCCAAGCGCTTTCGCTACGATGCCTGGGAGCGCCCCGGTGGCGGCGGCGGGCTTAGCGCCGTCCTTAGCGAAGGCGCGGTCTTTGAAAAAGCCGGCGTCAACTCGTCAGTGGTCTATGGCCAGTTTTCACCCGAATTGGCGGCCACTATGCCCGGCGACGGTCTGAACTTTTACGCCACCGGCGTTTCTTTGGTTTTGCATCCGCGCAACCCCTATGCACCAACCACGCACGCCAATTTTCGCTTCCTGCGCCGCGGCAATGCCGGCTGGTTTGGCGGTGGCGCCGATCTGACGCCGTACTATCCATTTTTCGAAGATGCGGTGCATTTTCATCGCACCCTCAAAACCGTCTGCGACCTTCACGACCGCGCTTATTACCCGCGATTTAAGGCGGAATGCGATCAGTACTTTTTTCTCAAACATCGCGGCGAGACACGCGGCATCGGCGGCCTATTTTTCGACTATTTGCAGGCAAACTCGGCGCCGGAACTGGATCGCCTGCACAGCTTTTTTAGCGACTGCGCGGCGGCATTTTTGCCGGCCTATCTGCCTATTTTAGAACGCCGCCATGTCATGCCCTATACCGAGCGCCAGCGGCAATTTCAGCTTTATCGCCGCGGCCGCTACGTCGAATTCAATCTGCTTTACGATCGGGGCACCACTTTTGGGCTAAAAACCGATGGACGCGTCGAATCGATACTGATGTCGCTGCCACCGCTTGTGCGCTGGGAGTACGATTTCAAACCCGAACCAAGCAGTCCGGAAGCCGCTCTCGCCGATTTTCTTCGCCCCCGCGACTGGCTGGCCGAGTTCGCCGCCAAGAAGCCCTAGGCTCACAAATCAAAAATCCTTCGATCAGGATTTTTGAGATGTGTTCTAGTCCGCCCATGTCCGCGCCGCTACAACTGGCCGAGCTGGCCCAGCCGAACTACACGCCGCCGCGACGCCACATCGATGCATTGCTGGATCTTTACCTAAGCGATTTGCCAGACCTCGACAAGCGCACAGTGGAGCTGGCTTTGCAGCGCGTCGGCGCCGACGCATTTGCCCGCGGGCTTGGACGCCTTTGCGAATTTCAGGGCACGCCGCGCGCCGAGCTCGTTTTTTTACTGGGTCGCTTGGGTGTGGCGCTTTCAAAAAAAAGCGCCACCGAGCAGCCGGCTCTGGCGCTTTTGCAGCTTGTGGGCGATGCCGATGCGCGCGCCGCCCGCCAGGCAATCCTTGCCGTTGGCAAGCTGCCGCAAAAATTCGCCGCCCAGGCTGAACCGATCCTTTACGAACGCTTTTTGCACGCCCGCGATGACGCACACAAGCGCGCCCTGGCCGACGCTCTGGGCAATCTGGGCGGAACGCTTTCGCTAGAGGCGCTAAAAGCCGCACGAAAGGCAAGCGCGACAGAAGCCATGCCGGCGTTGCTTTTACAAACGCTTGAGCGGGCTGCGCTGCGTATCGAACGCCGCCTGGGCCGGCCTCTCGATCCCGCCTCGGCTTTGGCGCCGCACGACGCTGACCTGATCCATACCAATCGAATGCTGCCCGATTCCTGCCGCTTGGTGTTGCGCTGCCGCGCCGGTCTGACCGGCACGCTCACCGCCGAACTGCGAGCGCGCGGCGTGCTCAAGGGCGGCAATCGCATTGCACAGGTCACAGAGCCCGCTGCACTTGACGCCAAAAACGACAGCATTGCGCCCGGTCGAGTCGTTCTGCATTGGACCTCGTCCCTGGCCCCGCTATTTGCAGCACGAAGCTTTTCTAGCTTGGCGTTTGATATCACTCCGCCAGCGTCCGCAGCATCGTTTGCGCAACCCGCCGATGCGGTGCTTGCAGCTTTAACGGCGGCGCCAACCCGCGCCCTTTTGCAGACCCTTAGCGCATCCAAAGGTCCGATTCGCTATCGTTTGCATTTTGTCGATGGCGGTCATCGGCGGTCGCTCGTCTGGCAGATCGCGACGGCGGTGCGGCAGTGCGTCCCCGATCTATTAAACGATCCGCACGACAGCCCCTGGCAGGTGGAAATTACCGATTCGAGTTCGCCGAGAAGCTCTCCACGAATCGAGCTTGTTCCGCGCAAGCTTTGCGATCCGCGCTTTGCCTACCACCAAAAAGACGTACCCGCAGCGTCGCATTCGCCCTTGGCCGCAGCGCTGGCCTTTTTGGCCGAGGTCGGTGAAGAAGATTCAGTCTGGGATCCCTTTGTCGGTTCCGGCAGCGAACTCATCGAAATCGCGCTGACCACTTCTTGCCATCAGCTTTTCGGCAGCGATATCGATGAAAACGCACTGCGCATCACCCGCCAAAATGCCACTGCGGCCAAGCTGCCCGCGTCGCGTATCGAACTTTTTGCAGCGGACGCCCTGCGCTTTGTGCCCCCGACAAAGCGCCTGACTCGCATCGTCAGCAATCCCCCGATGGGCCGACGCACCCGCACCGGCGATCGGCGCCTCAGTGAATTTCTATCGGCTTTTATTGATCACGCGGCGCGCCTTCTTGCCGATGGCGGACGGCTGATCTGGATTTCACCGCAGCCGCGCCTTAGCGCACAGCGCGCTAGTGCCGCCGGACTGCGGCAGCGCTTTGCGCAAGCAGTGGATATGAAAGGCTTTTGGGGCCACCTGGAAATCTGGGAAAAGCCACACCGTCCGCGGCCTTAGGTTCGCCGGACAGAGCCGCTTCGGCAGCAACCGTGCATTCGCATGCCTTGACCTTTTCGGCATGCTCTTGGTAGCGTCCGCCGCTATGGCGTACTCGGTTGGAGGTCATCTAGTCGCAGAAGAGCTACATCGGCTCGGCGTGCGTGACATTTTTACCTTATGCGGCGGTCATATCGCCCCTATCTATGACGGATGTTTGCGTTATGGCATCCGCCTTATCGATACTCGACATGAACAGGCGGCGGCCCACGCCGCCGATGGCTATGCGCGGCTGACCCGCGGGCCCGGCGTCGCGCTGGTAACTGCCGGGCCCGGCGTCACCGATGCCGTAACCGGTGTCGCCAACGCCTTTGCCGCCCAGTCGCCCTTGGTGCTGCTTGGCGGCGCCGCCGAGGTTCGCTCGTCTGGTCGCGGAGCGCTGCAAGAAATGGAGCAATTGCCGCTGTTTCGCTCCATCACCAAATGGTGCGCCACCTGTACCGATCCGCGGCGGCTGCGCGAGTACGTACAAACCGCGATGCGCCAGGCCTTGGCCGGTACGCCGGGGCCGGTCTTCTTAGAGCTGCCGTTTGATATTCTGACCGCGCAAGTCGACAGCAACGAGCTTGTCGTGCCACCGCCGCTCCCTCCCTGGCCGCGCCTGCAAGCCGATCCGGCGCAGGTAGCCGCCGTCGCCGCGCTTTTAGAGACCGCCGAACGGCCGGTGCTCATCGCCGGTTCTCAGGTCTACTGGGACAACGCTCAAGACGCGCTTTTGCGCATCTGTGACGAGACGCATTTGCCGGTGATTCTGAACGGCATGGGCCGCGGATGCTTGCCGGCGAATTCTCCGCAGGCGCAAAACCATGCGCGCAAAAAAGCGCTGCGCGGTGCAGATCTGGTCCTGCTGCTGGGAACCCCGCTAGATTTTCGCGTCGGCTTTGGCACAAGCATAAACCCCAAGGCCAAGATCGTTCAGATCGATCGCGACCTTTTGCAGCTTGGCAAAAATCGCAGCACCGATCTGGCCCTAAGCGGTCATATGGAACTCGTGCTGAATCAGCTTGGCCAAGCTCTTTTTGGAGCAAGTGCGCAGCGGCTGCGGGCTCGTATAAAACCCTGGCTGGATGAGCTTTTTGCCGAAGAAAAGCGCCAACAAGATCAGATTGGCATCCATCTGCAAAACCGCGCTCGTCCCATCAATCATTATCAATTGGCGACGGCGCTGGCCGAAGCCCTGGGGGCAGCGCCGGGCCGCTCCGGCCTTTTGGCCGATGACGTGATCCTCATCGGCGATGGCGGAGATGTGGTGGGCCTGGCCAGCAAAGTGCTGCCGCTAGGTCGCGCCGGACAGTGGCTGGATCCGGGGCCGCTCGGCTGTCTGGGAGTCGGCGCACCTTTCGCCATTGCTGCCAAGGCGCTCGATAGCGCTGATCAAAAGCGCGTCGTCGTGCTTTCTGGCGATGGTTCCTTTGGTCTAAACGGCTTTGACTTTGAAACTTGCGTACGGTTTGGCATGAAGGTCACCGTCGTCGTCGGCAACGATGCGGCATGGGGACAAATTCGCGGACCGCAAGTGATGCTTTTTGGAGCAGAACGGGCTCCGGCCACCAAACTGGCCCCGGTACGCTACGATCGAGTGGTCGAGGCATTTGGCGGCGTCGGCTTTCATGTCGAGAACATCGATTCTCTGCTGCCGGCGTTGCGACAAGCGCTGAACAGTCCGCAGGTGGCCTGCGTCAATGTTGCGCTGGATCCAGAGTTTGTCGTGAACTCGGGCGCCGCCAAGCTGACCGTTTAAATAGGGCCTACCGATGAACCAGCAAAAAGATCGCGAACCGCTGTCCCTGCCGCTGCGCTACGGCTGTCACCGCGTCATTGAACCGCAAGGGGCGCTGCCGCAGGCCGCCTGGCGTCTACACAATCGGCCCGAACCGCCTACCGCTTTGGCCGACGATTGCGAAATCGTCTTGGACGTCGAACGCCTAAATATCGATGCCGCCAGCTTTCGGCAACTAGAGGAAGCTGCTCGCGCTGCGGGCGAAGACCTAAGCGCCGGGGTACGCCGCCGCGTCGAAGAAATCGTCGCCGCGCGCGGCAAGATGCACAATCCGGTGACCGGCTCGGGGGGAATGCTGCTCGGGCGGGTTCGGCACGTTGGCGCACGGCTTAGCGAGCCGCACCGCTCGCTGCGCGTTGGCGAGCGGGTGGCAACCCTGGTCTCGCTGACGCTGACGCCGCTGCACATCGATTCCATTTTGGACCTGCACCTTGATACTCACCAAATCGACGTGCGCGGCACGGCGGTGCTTTTCGAATCGGGAGTTTGGGCGCGGCTGCCCGATTTTCTGCCCGAGTCGGCCGCCTTGGCGGCGCTCGATGTTGCTGGTGCCGCACCGCAAGTAACGCGCCTGTGCCGCCAACTGGCGGTGCGGCGGGTGCTTGTCCTAGGAGCCGGCGGCAAATCCGGACTGCTTTGCGCCGCCGCGGCCAAACGGGCCGGCGTGCCCTGTGTAGTCGGCATAGAAAGCCATCCGGCGGCAGCGGCCGAGGCCGAAGCCCTGGGCTATTATCACGCCATCGTCCGTATGGATGCGGCGGCAGCCTTGCCGCTGGCGACGGCGGCTACCGCGGCAGGGGGCGGCGAATACGATCTAGTAGTGAGCTGCGTCAGCGCCCCAGCCACTGAGATGGCGGCAATTCTGTGCACCCGCGACCGCGGCACCATCTATTTTTTCTCGATGGCCACGAGCTTTTCCGCCGCCGCGCTTGGTGCCGAGGGCGTCAGCAAAGACATCGACATGATCATCGGCAACGGCTTCTGCAAAAACCACGCCGAGGAAACCCTTGGCCTTTTGCAGGCCGAAGCCGCCCTGCGTGAATTATTCATCCGTCGCTATGGCGGTCGCTGAGCCGATCAAACAGCTGAAAGGCCTGACGCGCAAAAGCCGGGTAGGTAAACTGCGAGCTCACGCGCACCCGCCCAGCCGCCCCGAGGCGCGCTCGCAAGTCGACGTCGCAAAAGCGCAAAAGCGCGTCGCGTACCGCATCTACCGTTGGCGGTACGACGATTCCGGTTTCGTCATGCAGCACCACTTCCGGAGCGCCGCCGGCCTGCGCCGCTAGACAAGGCTTGGCATAGGCCATGGCTTCTAAGTACGCAATGCCAAAGCCCTCGCCGGTAGAAGGCAGGGCAAAGACATCGCAGCGCGAAAGGGCCAAGTCGCGCTCGGCATCAGCAAGCGCACCGGTAAAATGTACCCGGCTCTGCAGCGCCAGCGTTTGCGCCAAAGCACTTAGCATCGGCCGCGCGGCCCCATCGCCAACGACTTCATACGAAGCAACCGCATGCGGAATGTCGGCAATGGCGTACAGCATCAAATCAATTCCTTTGGGTTCACCCGGGTGCAAACGCGTCACGCTGACAATGCGCAAGGGACCGGAGGGATTTGCCATAGAAACGGCTCCTGGCGCCGGCGGCAGCTTTTCCACGGCGTTGGAAATGCGCAGACAGCGCGCTTTTTCCACCCCTTGCACTTCTTGCACGGCACGCGCGGTATCTTGACTGACGCAGCCGACGACTCGAGCATAACGCAGCGCCAGACGCCGGTGCCAGGGCAGCGGTGTCCATACTTCTAGTCCATGCGCAATGACGCAATAAGGAAGAGTGCCAAACTGCCCAAACTGATCAATCAAACTGGGCAGTCCTAGGGGGGCGAGGTTCACATGACCAAAGACAATACAGCGACAGTTTGGCAGAGCGCGCAAAGTCTCTAGCGCCAAGCGCAGCCGATCGCCACCGCAGGGCCTATACCAGTCGGCGCGCAGGACATGGGAATGCTCGAAGAGCTCCGGAAATAGCGATTCCATTTTGCTTGTCTGGGGACGCTTCGCCACGGAATCGGTCAGAACCACTACCCGCAACGCGGTACCGCTTTGGGCTGCATACTCGGCGGCGGCCCGCAAAAGCAGTCGGTTAAAGGAGGGAATGCCCCCCATGACGCCAAACAAACTGCTCAGCACAAGGAGCATTCGAATTTAGACCTCCTCGTCTCGGCTTAGCACATATCCGACACCGCGCATGGTGCGAATATAGCGTGGCTCTTTGGGATTCGGCTCGATCTTGCTGCGCAGTTTGGAAATATGCACATCTATTGAGCGATCAAAGGAATCGTATTCTTCCCCTTTTAATGCGTCGAGCAGCTGATCACGTGAAAGAACGCGACCCGCGGCCCGGGCCAAAACCGCCAGCAGTTGAAATTCGTAGTGCGTCAGGCTGATTGGCCGTCCGGCGCAGGTTAGCGTACGTCCTTCCAGATCAATTTCCAATTCACCACTGCGAAACCGCCGCCGCGGCGTTGCCTGGGCCACGCCGCGACGCAAAATGGCGCGAATGCGGGCCAATAGTTCACGCGGATTAAAGGGTTTGGGAAGATAGTCATCGGCGCCAAGTTCAAGCCCGACGATGCGGTCAATGTCATCGCCTTTGGCGGTCAGCATCAGCACGGCGGTTTGGCCGAGCTCGGAATCAGCACGAATGCGACGGCAGACTTCCAGCCCATCTATGCCCGGCATCATCAAATCAAGAAGCACGACATCATAGCGGCTGCGCCGCAGCGCCGTAAGGCCGTGCTCGCCGTCTTCGGCGTGGGCTAGTTCCATGTCCTGTTTGTGCAGATATTCTTTTAGCAGAGCGGCAAGGCGGACGTCGTCATCGATAAGCAGGACAGCGGTACGCGGGGCCAGCATGGCGAAAGGATATCAGAGGCCACGAAAAACCCCTCCTTTTTGGTCATCAATCGGCGTGCGCGGCCCGCATGGCGCGTAGCTCTTCGGTCACTACTCGGCGCTGCTGCGGGGTCAGCGTGTCATGTACTTCAAGAAGCGCCTGGGTCACGACATCGCTTAGCTTGGCGACTTCCGCCTCACGCTGCGCGCGCAGCCCGGCCAGTTGGTTTGGATCAACGCGATCGGCTTCGAATAGTCTCAGCGCTTCTTCCATATGGGCGCGATGTCCGTCGTGATGGTTTTCAAAAGCGGTGTAGACGCGATCGCGCGCTGCGTAGACGGTTTGACGCTGGGCCTCGTTCACCTTGGCATCGGCGAGAATCTCATCGATGTGAGCGCTGATGACGCGCTTTATGATAGCGGTCTTGCGGTGATGGCCAAACGCATTGGCCGCGCGATGCGCAAAGATCGCGCCGCCGATCACGGTCGTAATGAGAAGCGCCAGAAATCCGATTTTCATGCTGCGACGGGTCATGGGAATCCTCCTTGATGGCTTTCCTGTTTCGAACTGCGAAACGGTTTTTTTAAAACTGCGTTTCACAAATCGCCGCGTTGGCGACCTGATTTCAGAATGATCCGTCTGCGTAAAGCGCGATTGTGGCGAAGGTAAAGTTTTGTAAAGGCTGCCCTTCACAAAACTTTACTTGGAATGCACAGAATATTTACGCAGCGCCTGCATTCTGAGATGCCAGGGAACGATCATCTCCCATTTCCAGAAAGGAGTTCATCATGTTTCATGGGTTTTTGTTAGGAGTCCTTGGCGGTGTGGCAGCGGCAAAACTTTGGCATGGTTGTCGGCGAGGCGACGCGGAAGGACATGGCTTTGGTGCCGGCTTTGCTTGCGGAAATCACTTTGCCGGCTGCAGAGGCGAAGGCGCTTTTCGCGGCAGGTTCGAAATGTTTCGACTGATGCGCGAGCTTCAGCTAACTCCGGAACAGTGGCAAAGTGGGCAGGAAATTCTGCGCGATTTGCGCAGCAGCTTGCAAGCGGGACGTACGGAGCTGCGCAGCTCGCTAACGCCGCTGTTGACGCTTCTGTCCGAAACGGAATTTGACGCCGCGCGCGCAGAAGAGCTTGCGCATTTACAGGATGCCTCCTACGCCAAAGTGCGAAAGGAAGCGCTGGATGCGCTATCGCGACTACATGCTTTATTGTCCACCACACAGCGCGAGCGCTTGCGACGCTTTGTAAGCGAGTGCGAACGCTATCGCTAACATCGGCCAGTCAGTCAAGCAAACGGCGCAAAGTAGGCGCCGGCCGTAAAAGCTGTTTGAAAGCAAACCTCTGTTGCATTTCGCAACGGAGGTTTTTGCTTTCTCCACGAGCAAATATGGCAGATTGATGAAATTTTAGCGGCAGCGGCGAATTCGAACAGGAAGGGCCATGCGAAGAAAACGACTGTACACACGCATTTATTTACACGGCCTGGGCGTGCTCATTGTCGTCGGGCTGGCCATCACTGGCGTGTTTTCTATCGGTCAGCGCGGCGCATTTCTGCGTGAAGTGACGGTGCGTCTGGCGCGTCATTTGGCGGCCGAGCTTGGCGAGCGCTTCGCGGATTCGCAGGCGCGGCACACGGCGCTTTTGCGGCTGCATCGCGACTTTGAACTCGATCTGGCGATTCGCGATTTGCAAGGGCGGCAATTGGCGGTAGCCGGTACTACTTTTGGCGGCAACGCCGAGCCAAGGCTGGCGCCTGACGAGCTCTTGGCGCTACAGCAGGGCCAAGACGTGTTTCAGCATCGTAAAGTGGTGGCCGCGGCTCCGATACGGGCCGCATCCGGCGAGATAGTCGGGATTTTACAAATGGCGCCGCCGCAGCGCTTTCGCTCTTTTGGGATGGGCAGCTTGCGACGTCCGCTTTTGGCCGTCGGCTTGGTTCTGTTTTTGGTGGCGCTTGTCAGTTGGCCTTTGTCGCGGCGCATCTCGCGTCCGGTTGAGCTTTTGACGGCGGCATCGCGGCGGCTGGGGGCGGGCGAGCTTTCTTATCGCATTCCCATTTCCGGTTGGAATCCTCCGGTGTCGGCCATGCCGTGCCAGCGCTGGCATGGTCACATGCATCACCACGCCTTGGATGAAATGGCCGAGCTGCTGCATGCCTGGAACGATATGGCGGATCGCATAGAACGCCTGCTGCGCGGACAGCGTGAACTATTGGCCAATGTCTCGCACGAGCTGCGTTCGCCGTTGACGCGGGTCCGAGTGGCTTTGGCGCTCTTGCCGCGCGAAGGGGAAGGTGAAGCGCGGCTCTCCGAAGTCGAGGCGGACCTCGGCGAACTGGAACGGCTGATTGAAGATGTGCTGATGACCGCGCGGCTTGATGCCATTGGGCTGCCGACGCGTCCGGAGCCGCAGTCATTGCGACCGCTTTTGCTACAAGTTGTCGAGCGCGCGCAAAATGACCCGCTTATTGCCACCAAACAAGTGCAGCTTGCCGATGGACCGGATTTGAGCTTACGCGTCGACGGAAATTTGCTGAAGCGGGCGCTGTTTAACCTTTTGGAAAATGCCGCCAAGTATGGAGCTTCGCCGATTGTCCTATCGGCGCAAGAGCGAGGAAATATGATCGAAATTGCCGTCAGCGATTTGGGCGCGGGCATTCCCGCGGTAGACCGGGAACGCGTCTTTGAGCCTTTTTATCGGCGTGATACGGCCCATACTCCGCAAGCGCGGCCTGGAATAAGCCGCGGCTTTGGATTGGGATTAACGCTGGCCAGGCGGGTTGCCGAAGCCCACGGGGGTACAATTGCCATCGCAGCGCAGAACATTGTGGACGGAGTAGAACACGGCTGCCGCATCACGCTGCGGCTGCCGTATCTAACTGCCTAGTACAGCCTAGTACAGCCAGGATCCGTTTAAGGTTCGACGAAAGACTTTAGATAGCGCGCGTAGGAGGAATGACGAAGCTTGCGCAGCGCTTGCACTTCAAGCTGGCGAATCCGTTCGCGCGACAGACCAAAGCTTTGGCCGATCTCCTCAAGCGTCTTGTCGCTTTCTTGTTCAATTCCGTAACGCATGCGCAAAATCTTGCGCTCGCGCGCGTTCAGCGTCTTTAGCACGTGGCGAGTATGATGTATCATCGACGCGTCGACGAGCGATTCCGAAGGCGAACGCGATCCCGGATCCTCGATGAGGTCGCCCAGGCTTGAGCCTTCGCGCACCGAGCTTGGCGTATCCAGCGAAATCGGTTCCTTGGCAGCCGCCTTCAGCACTTGCCGCACTTTGCCAATCGGCACACCGCTGCGCTCGGCCAGCTCTTCCGGCGTGGGTTCGCGTCCGGACTGCCGAGTCATCTCATACGAAATGCGAAAGAGCTTGCGCGCTGTCTCAAAGACGTGCACCGGAATGCGAATGGTGCGCGATTGATCAAAGATGCCGCGCGTAATCGCCTGACGTATCCACCAAGTGGCATAGGTTGAAAACTTGTAGCCGCGCTGGTATTCGAATTTATCGACGGCACGCATCAAGCCAAGATTTCCCTCCTGAATCAGGTCGAGAAACTGCATGCCGTGATTGGTGTACTTTTTGGCAATCGATACAACCAGGCGCAGATTGGCTTCAAGCAGTTCGCGCCGCGCCGCCTCGGCCAAATTTTCCCCTGCATACAGTTCATGCGCGAGGTGAATGAGGGTCTCGGCATCGAGATCGGATTCTCGCTCGAGCGCGCTGAGCTCGGTTTGTATCTTTCGCACGGCTTCGGCCATGTCCGATAGCTCTTCTTCACGCAGGCCGAGTTTGCGCAAAAGCGTTCGCTTGCGAGCATCGGAACGCAAAAGCTCCGAAAGCGTACGCGGCAGATCCGCGCTGGGCATGCCGGCGCGATCTTCGATACGACGCAGCTCGACTTGAGCGGCGGTGGCGCGCTTGGCCAAACGATGCACAATGGCCGCCAGCCGTTCTACCTGCTTGGGATGCACATGCAAAGCCGAGACAACTTCAAACAGCGCCGCCTGATGTTCCGCCACCGCGGCTTGCAATCTTTTGGCGCGCGCTGGCGAAGGAACGCGCCGCGCACGCAATTGACGCTGCGCGCGATGTATCTCTTGGTAGTGATTGCGAGCGGCGTCGAGGGTGGAAACCACCCGCTCGATGTACATGCCTTCGTCGCTAAGCACTTCCGCTTCATCCAAATCTACGTCGGATACAACGTCGCGCACGCGCAGCTTTTGATGAAGGAGCTGATCGCGGAGTGCCAAAAGTTCCGCCACCGCGGGCGGACAGGCCAAAACCGCGAGCAGCACCCGCCGTTTGCCTTCGGCCATGCGCTTGCCAACAGCCACTTCACCTTCGCGCGTAAGCAGCGGCACAGCGCCGAGTTTTTTCAAATACTGACGGACCGAATCGTTGACGACATTGTCGCTTTCCGGCTCGGGTTCGGGTTCATGCGGGGCTTGTAGCTCTTCGTACTCAGTTTCTAAGGCCGTTGTATTGTAACGATCCATGTGTTGTGCCATTCCCACAAACAGAGTTTTGCTCTGCGCTATGGTTTCTTCGTCCTACATGCGGCCAGCTTGCGCGGTCGGACGCTGTTAGCTTGGACGATGGCCGGGTCGAAAAACATTCGCAGCTTTCGCACTGCGAACAAAAATTCGCGATCAGAACGCCTGTAAATGTGAAATGGATCACATCAAACTGCGGCGTTTTTGATCGAGCTACCCTGGCCTATGCATTCTCAACAAATGTAACCCCTGATCTATTTCGAGCAAGTGAAACTGAACACATGATCTGTATTCGAATTCACTACAGAGGTAACGGCTTTACGAGATCAAAGAACGCACGCACCAAAGTTTAGATCTGAACAATCAGCCGAAATCGAGTTGCAGACTGACTGCGAAAAGGGCCGCAATAAAAAGGCCCCGTTCGCCATAGCCGCCCTGTTCGTTGCGCTTGGCGCGATGCGCGGCCCGTACTTGCGGATCGGCCAAAACGATACCGCCAATCAGCAGCTTGTCGCTTGCGCGCTGCATAAGCGCCGCATGCGTCGTCGCCTGCGGTAGGATATCCAGCCACAAGCGCCCCAGACTTCCGACACCGCCGTTGCGCTCGGGCCAACACACGGTCCCTGAAGTTTGAATGTAGCAGCCGTGCCAACGCTCGGGATCCAGTTCCAGATCGATAAGGCGCACAAGCTGCGGAGCACCGATCGCGCGGCGCAAAAGCCGCTCCAAGTCGCGCAGAGGCTGGTGCCAGCCCATGATCAAAAGCCGCTGCTGACAGACTGCGGGCAAAGCTTGCAAGACGCGCTCTAACGACGCGGTGGGCTCGACGAGCATAGCGAATCCGCCTCATTGTAACTTGCGCGGCCCGCGAAGTCATTCGCGGCGACGGATTAAGAAGATGTGGCCCTTTGAAATTGCAGCGCCAGAAAAAAGGGCATCGCTTCGTTCATCAGATCTAGCGCCGGATCAAGCTGTTTGCCAATGCCCTCGGTCACGGCAATGGCGATGTTGACCATGGTGAAGGTCGCGTTTACTCGCACTCGATAGCGCCGCAATATCGCCATCATTTCATAGACGACGCGGGCCACTTCGACTTCTCCCAGTCGCTTGCCGTGGTAGCGATTGACAAATGCCTGCACCGCCGTGCGAAAGCCCTGCGGATCGGCAATATGCGGCGACGGAGAATGCCGCACCATGATATCGGCCATGGTCGTGCCGTCGCCCTGCGCCCAAGCGGAAAAATAGCGCGCGAAGGCGGTGCGGTGCTCATCGTCAAGCTCGGCAACCAGCCCCAAATCGAGCAGCGCCACACGTCCTTCGGCAGTCACCAAAATATTGCCGGGGTGCAGGTCGGCATGCACAAATCCGTCCGCAAAGATCATCTTCAGCATGACACGAAAGCCCAGCTGTCCCAGCCGATGCGGATCGACACCGACACGAGCCGCATTGAGGATTTTCACCCCCTCGATAAAATCCATGACCAAAACCCGCTTGCTGCACAGCGCGGGATAAAGCCCGGGAACGATGACGTCGAGTTCGCTGGCGAAGTTTTTTTGAAAGCGGCGGTTGTTGGCGGCTTCGATGGTGAAATCAAGCTGCATGGCAATGGCCCGGCCAAACTGGTTGACGCTTTCCACCGGAGCCAGCAAGCGCAAAGACGGAATGCTTTCCAAAGCCGAGGCATAAAGCCGCATGACCAAAAGGTCAAAGACGCACAGCTCTTCAATGTCAGGCCGGCGCACTTTGACGGCGACCGATTCGCCGCTCGGCAGCCGTGCCTTGTGCACCTGCGCGACCGATGCGGATGCAATTGGTTCGGCGGTAAATTCCGAAAACAATTGATGGAGCGGTTTGCCAAAATCCGCTTCGATGGTTTGCTGAACCAGCGCAAATGAAAAGGGCCCAACGTCGTCTTGCAGCCGCTGCAAGGCCGAAATGACATGCGGCGGCAGCAAATCCGGCCGCGTCGACATGATTTGGCCAACTTTGATGAAGGTTGCGCCCAGGTCGCGAAACAAAGCGAACACGCAGTCGCCAAAAAACGCCTGGCGCGCCGCGCGATCTTGTCCGCGCAGCCGCATGAGGCACCAGCCGAGCGCGTACCAAATGCCCGTGCGCACAAAAAGAAACACGATCGCGAAAGCGCGCGCGAACAGACGCAGCTTTTGGCGCAGCGAGTACATGCCGGGATTATAGCAACGTCATTTCACATGGCGAGAGGAACGGCTCGCGCAAATTGCCACGCCAAAATCCGCCTGAATGCCACATGATTTGGCGGCTTGACGAAATTGCGGTCGTAGTGAAAGCCTTTGCCTTCGCGCTGTTCAGCTCGGCTTCTTTACTGCGAGAAAGAGGATTTCGACATGAGCGACCTTTACCCCTCGCGTTACATCATTGCGAACGGTTTGCGCTTTCATTATGTGGAAACCGGTCCTGAAAAAGGCCCGCCGGTGCTAATGCTGCATGGCTTTCCAGAGTTTTTTTACAGCTTTCGCTATCAGTTGAGCGCGCTCGGGCAGGCGGGATTTCGCGCCATCGCTCCCGATTTGCGCGGATATAACCTCAGCGATAAACCGCACGGGATCGATAACTACGCGGTCAGCAAGCTGTGCGATGACGTCGTCGGCTTGGTGAAAGCCTTGGGCCATAAGCAGGTCACGCTCGTCGGGCACGATTGGGGAGGCACGATTGCCTGGGCGGTCGCCAGTTCGCCGGCGCATCGCCATGTGGTGCAGCGACTCATTGTTTTGAATTCGCTGCATCCGGGGGCTTTTTTAAGCCGCTTGTCGCCGCGGCAATTGCGCAAAAGCTGGTACATGCTGCTGTTTGCGCTGCCTTGGCTGCCCGAGCACCTGATTCGCAAAAACAACTTTGCGCGGCTGCGCCGAGTCCTTCAGGATCTGACCAGCGTTCCCGGCACATTCAGCACCGCCGAGCTGGATGAATTTGTCCATGCTCTGGCCCAGCCCGGCGCACTGACCGCCAGCATCAATTACTACCGGGCGGCGCCTCGCGCAGCACCCTGGTTTTTGCGCGCATTACAAACGCCAGTCCAAGTACCGATGCTGCTTTTGTGGGGCGAGCGCGACATCGCTCTTGGCAAAGAACTGACTTACAACTTGTCTCCGTGGGCGGCAAATCTGCGCATTGAATATTTGCCGGATTCGGGTCATTGCGCGCACCAAGAACAACCCGAGCAGGTCAATCGGCTGCTCTTCGAATTTCTCGCAGAATGCACGCAAGCCAGTTCCGCCACCTGATGACGATGATACGCGCCGGGCTTTACCTGCTAGTTTGGACCCTCGTCGGTTGTTCGGCGGGCGCAACTGATTTTGATGCGGACGAGCCCTGCATGCTGCGCGTCTGGTATCGGCCAGAGCGAGCGCTTCTCCGCGCGGACTTACAACTGACCCGTGCCGAGGCCGAGCAGCCAGAGCTTGTCGGCAGTTGGAACGGCTGGCAACGACCCGGACGCCGCGATTTTCAAATTCGCACCGCCAAAGACGGCGAGCCCTTTTACACGCTGACGCTGCCCTTGCCGCCGGGGATTTACTTGTATGGTTTTTTGGTCGGCGACCATCTGCTGCTTGACGACGTGGCGGCGCAATCGGCTTTTGCGGCGGATGTGCGTCGCCTCGATTCCGGTCCTTACGACGCGGAGTACACGCAGGCGGAAGTGAAATCTTGCGACGCTCCGGTTTTAAGCGGGGTGCTGGCGGCGGCAGCGCCGGCCGGACAAGTTCGCTACATCGCCGATTTTTGTCCCTTTGGCCAGGCCGCAGACCTAGATGCTTCTTCGGTAAGGGCCATGCTGTGGCGCGGCGATGTAGCGTTGCCGACGCCGCAAATCGACATCGCGCCACGCCCAAATGACCTGCGCGGTCAGCGCATTACCGTTTCGGCGTCGCAACTTCCGCCCGGCAAATATACGCTCGTGCTGTCCGCTCGCGGTTTAGATGCGCAGGCCCCTTGGCCCTGGCAAGTCAGCGTCTTTGTCGAGCCTTCGTCTGACTCGAAGAAAAATTCGCAGCTTGTGCCCGCGCGGCCGTTAGACGACGCGGTGATTTATCAAATCATCGTCGATCGCTTTCGTGGGCCAAAAGGGGCTCTGGCGCCGCCGCCGACCTTAGGACGCCGCGCCGGCGGCAGCTTGGCAGGCATCACGCAAGCCGTAGAAGCCAATTATTTTGGCCGTCTGGGGGTCACTACACTGTGGCTGTCGCCTCTTTACCAAAATCCCGCCGGCTTTTTGACCGGACGAGATGGACATGCCTATGAGGCCTACCACGGCTATTGGCCAAGCGCCCCGCACGGCGTCGAGCCGCTTTTGGGCGGCGATGCCGAGCTACGACGCCTAGTCGCTGCGGCCCACGCCCGCGGTCTGCGCCTGATTTTCGATGCGGTTCCTAACCACGTCTACATCGACCATCCCTATTATCGCGAGCATTCTCGGCAAGCGGCAGCTCGCTTACCATCCACCGACGCCGCCGCGCAAAGCTGGTTTCACGACGACCCAGCGGCCTGCGTATGCGGCACGAGCGGCCCAAACTTCGACTGCAGTTGGACAAGCCACATCGAAACCTGCTGGTTTGATTCCTATTTGCCCGATCTCAACTGGCGCCATCCAAAGGTCCAGCAAATTGGCGTAGACGACCTTGTCAGTTGGCTGACTCGCTACGATTTGGATGGCATGCGCATCGATGCCGTGCCGATGATGCCGCGCAGCGCCAGCCGACGCATCGTGCGTGCCGTTCATGCCGCGCGCGACCAAAAAGGCTTGGACCTTTTGGTCGTAGGCGAGGATTACACGGGCCCCGGAGCCGCCGGACGGGCCGACATTCGCAGCTTTTTAGGCCGATCTTTTGACGGACTCGACAGCGCTTTTGACTTTCCGCTGATGTGGGCCATGCGCAGCGCTTTAGGCCGCGAACAAATCGGCCTTTTCGAGCTAGAGGCCGAAATCGCCGCCAGCCAAGCGGCTTTTGCCGGCTCTTTGGCCGTAATGGCCCACATGCTGGGCAATCATGACACGGCACGCTTTGTTTCAGAGGCCACAGGCGATGCGAGCAACGATCCGTGGCGCAATCCACCTTCGCAGCCGGCGGAAAGTTTTGTTCTGCCGTATCGCAAGCAGGTTTTGGCGTTGACCCTACTCATGACGCTGCCAGGCATTCCGGTGCTTTATTACGGCGATGAAGTCGCGCTAGCCGGCGCCAATGATCCCGATTCGCGCCGAACCCTGCCCGATGTGCTGGCCGCATTCGAAAAAACGGGACTAAACGCGGCCCAAGCCGAGGTTTTGGCCATCACCATGCGCCTAGGCCAATTGCGAGCCTGCTCGCCGGTACTGCGGCGCGGCACACGAATTCCGCTGGCCAGCGGTCCTGACTATTTGGTGGCGCTTCATAAAGACGCGGGCGCAGCAAGCCGCGACTTGCAAAATTCTTCGGCCGTGGTGGTGATATCGCGAGCCCGCAGCGCCCAATCCTTGCGAATTTCCGGCATTCCGCCCGGGGTCTACAAAGATGCGCTTTTGCCCTCGGCACCGCCGCTTGTAGTAAGCGGCGGCGATACGCTGATTTCGACCCCGCCGCTGCGCTCGTCGATTTATCTTCTCGACGGAAATCCCTGCCTATCGATCGAACCTTAAACGCCAATGCTCGGTCGTCGGTCCTGTTAGGCACTCGTAGCAAAGCGTGGTATGTGGCTTTTCTGCAAGGAGCATGGAATGAACTATCTGATTACGGGCGGCGCCGGATTTGTCGGTTCCCATCTGGCCGAAGAGCTTTTGCGGAGCGGCCACGAAGTTTTTGTCATTGATGATCTTTCTACCGGGACGATTCTCAACATCCGGCCGCTGAAAAATCAGTCGAGATTTCATTATGTAATCGACACTTGCGCCAATCGCTCGCTTCTGGCCGAGCTTGTCGATGGTGCCGACGTGATCTATCACCTGGCGGCAGCCGTCGGCGTGCGTCTCATCGTCGAAAGCCCGGTGCGCACGATTGAGACCAATATCAAGCTCACCGAGCTGGTTTTAGAAGCCGCGTATAAAAAGAAAAAACCCGTATTTGTCGCATCGACCTCGGAATGCTACGGCAAATCCACCGACATTCCCTTTCAAGAAGAAGGCGAGCTAGTTCTAGGCCCAAGTAGCAAAGGTCGTTGGTCCTATGCCTGCTCGAAACTGATCGATGAATTTTTGGCCATCGCCTATTTTCGCGAGCGCGGTTTGCCAACGGTGGTCGGTCGCTTGTTTAATACAGTGGGGCCGCGGCAGACCGGGCAGTACGGCATGGTGGTGCCCACGTTTGCCAAGCAGGCCCTATCGGGGACGCCGCTGACTGTATACGGCGACGGTCAGCAGTCGCGCTGTTTTACCCATGTGCGCGATGTGGTACGCGCCATCATTGCGCTTATGGAGCGGCCCGAGGCGCACGGTCAGGTCTTTAACATCGGCAACACCGAAGAAGTGACCATTTTGAACCTGGCCGAGCAGGTCATTGCCCGCGCCGGTTCGAAGTCCGCCATCACTTTTGTGCCCTATGAGAAAGCCTACGAGCCGGGTTTTGAAGACATGCCGCGGCGCGTCCCCAATATCGACAAAGTGCATCGCCTCATCGATTGGCAACCAACCATCGGTTTGACGCAAATTCTCGACGACGTACTCAGTTGGTTGCGCAATAACAGCTAAGAGCAACTACCCAAAACACAGAAGGTGCCAGTTTTTCTTGCCGCGGCGCAGTGCGATCATCGTGCCATGCAGAAGCTCCGCATCGGTCAGTCGTGCTTCCAAATCGGCGCGGCGACCATTTATCAGAACCGACCCGCTTTGCAGCATCTCGCGCGCTTCGCGTTTGGATTTGCACAGTCCGGTCTCAACCAGCGCATCGATGAGCACAAAGCCCTCGCCAAAAAGGCGCGCGCGATCGTGAGTGCTCGTCGGGACGCTGGACAGGGCTTCGCGCAGCGTTGCCTCCGACAGGGTGGCGACCTCACCGGAAAATAGCGCCTGCGCCGCCGCTTCAGCTTGAGTGCGCTCGGTCGGCCCGTGCAAGAGCTCGGTCATGTGGCGCGCCAAAGCGCGGTGAGCGCTGCGGCTGCCGGGGTCTTTGGCATGGCTGGCGCTAAGCTCGGCAATTTCGTTCTGATTCAAGAGCGTAAACAGCTTGAGGTAGCGAATCACATCGGCGTCATCGGTATTCAGCCAGAACTGGTAAAAGCGATAGGGGCTCGTGCGATCGGCGGATAGCCAAATCGCCCCGGACTCGGTTTTGCCGAACTTGCCGCCGTCCGCGCGCGTCAAAAGCGGCGCCGTCAGAGCAAACGCTGCCGTTTGGGTTTCGCCGGCCGGCTGAACGCGACGAATCAGATCGCAACCGCTGACGATGTTGCCCCACTGATCACTGCCGCCCATTTGCACGGTCACGCCGTGCTCTCGCCACAAGCGCAGATAGTCAATGGATTGCAGAATCATGTAGCTAAACTCGGTATAGCTAATGCCCTGCTCGCGATTGTGCAAACGCTCGCGCACCGAGTCGCGCGCCATCATGGCATTGATCGAAAAGTGCTTGCCCACGTCGCGCAGCACTTCCAGATAGCCCATGCCGCCCAGCCAATCCAGATTGTTGATGAGCATCGCACCGGTATTTTTGCCGGTATCGGCAAAATCGAGCAGCCGCGCAAAGATGCGTCGCTGGCTTTCGACATTGCGCTCGACGATTTCGCGCGACAGCAAAAGCCGCTCGGCCGATTTGCCCGAAGGATCGCCAATGAGGCCGGTGCCGCCGCCAAGCACGGCAACCGGACGATGACCGGCGCGCTGCCAGTGCATCAGCAACAAGATCGGCACCAAATTGCCAATGGTCAGCGAATCGGCGGTCGGATCAAAACCAGCATAGGCGCTACGCACCCCACTAGCCAGGTGTAGCGCCAATCCTTCTTCGTCGGAGGCCTGATGAAACAGGCCGCGCCATTTGATTTCATTTAGAAACGTGCGATTCGCTGCATCCGTCATGTGCACGTACAATATCGCGCGGTCGCTCGTCGTGCTAGCGTGCGCGCATGTCGATGCTTCAAGCTGATGCCATGCTGCGCTGTTTGCCGTCTGGTCATGCAGCCTATACGGCTTTGTGCGCCCGCCCTACCGAAGCGCTTGTGGCCGCCGAGCTACGCGCGCTGCCCGAGGTGTTTCAGGTCACCATCGCGCCCGGTGCCGTTCATTTCAGCGGGCCGCTGGCCGCGCTTTATCGCGCCAATCTGCATCTGCGCTGTGCATCTCGCGTGCTACGGCGGCTGTCCGACGTACCGTGCCGTGGGCCCGAGGATCTTTACGCCGCCGCCTATGCGCTGCCTTGGGAGGAATTTCTGGTGCCAAACGGCACCCTGGCGGTTTCGGCCCATGGCAGCGGTCCAGGTTTGGCAAACAGCATGTTCGCCGGCTTGCGCGTCAAAGACGCAGTGGTCGATCGGTTTCGCGCGCACTACGGCCTGCGCCCGGATGTCGATGTGGATGCGCCAGCGCTGCGCATCAATGTTCAATTGTATGAAGGCCCCGATGAGCGCGGTCGCATGGGGCCGCGCTTGGCGCTTGGCATCGATAGTTCGGACCCGCCCCTGCATCAGCGCGGCTACCGCCGGGCCGCCACGGCGGCGCCGCTGAAAGAAACACTCGCCGCCGCCATCGTCAGCACCGCCCTGGCACGAGGCTATTGCGGCGACCCTGCCGCAACGAGCCTGCCGCCAATTGTCGATCTGACGTGCGGTAGCGGCACGCTGCTTATCGAAGCCGGTCTTTTGGCGCTGCACCAGGCACCGGGCTTGCGACGGCGTTTTGGCTTTATGCGCTGGCGCAACTTCGATGCCGCATTGTGGCAGCGGCTAAAGCGCGAGGCGCAGCGCCAAGAAGTGCCGAGCGTGGCACGAAAACCGTTTCTTTATGGCGTAGACCTGGATCGCCATGCCGTCTGCATCGCCCGCGGCAATGCCGAAGCCGCGGGCTTAGGCACCCTGGCCAACATTCGCGTCGGCGACCTGCGCGAGGCCGTGGCCCCCGCTGGTCCCCCCGGCGTGGTGGTTTGCAACCCCCCCTATGGCGAGCGCCTGCTGCACGGCCGCAGCGACGATCTTATCGGCTTATATGGCGCGCTTGGCGAGACGCTGAAGCAGCGCTTTGCGGGCTATACGGCTTTTGTCTTTACCGCCAATTTGGGCCTTATCTCGCCGATCGGGCTGCGACCGCGCGCCCGCCACATCCTTTACAATGGCAACCTGGAAGGCCGCCTATTAGAGCTTCCGCTGTATTAGAGATAACAAAAAATTTGCCAAGTATTTCTGATATGATAAGGGCGTGTCAGATTTCGATCCGCGTATTACAGGTCTTCTTGAGCAGCTCCGCGCCAAAATGGACGACATGGAGCGACATCTAAAAGAGACGCGCAGCGTCTTAAATTCCATTACGGGGGATCCGGTCGATAAAAAGATCGAAGAGCGCGTGCAGCAAGCTCTGGCCGCATTGCGGGCCAAGTCGCGAGCCGCGGCGCTGAAAAAACCAGAGCCCAAGCAGCAGCGCAGCCGTTAATCGCGCGGCGCGATGCCGCCAAGCTTAGGGGGGAAGCCATGGGCAAAAGGAACTATTTTGTCGCGTCGATGCTGACGCTTTTATTTTTTGAAACGGCCGCATTGACCGCGGAACCGCGAGCAAAGACCACGACGTTTCAAATCGAAAATGGCGCCCTCAAGCTGCCCGGACCGATGATCTTTGAAACGGCCAGCGACAAGTTAAGTCCGCAAAGCGATGAAGTTCTTTTCGTGGTGCAGGATTATTTAGAGGCCAAACCCTACGTCAGCACCTTGCGCATCGAAGGCCACACCGATAGCGACGGCAATGCGAGCAGCAATCAATTGCTCTCGGAAAAACGGGCGCTTTCGGTAGGCCGCTGGCTGATCGCCCATGGCATCAGTTGCAGCCGCCTTTTGGCCGTGGGCTTTGGCGGCAGCAAACCCGTGGCTTCGGAAAAAACGCCCGAGGGCAAAGCGCAAAATCGCCGCATCGCTTTTGTCAACGCTGCTTTGCGCGGTCACGCCATCGGCGGAATGCCGCTAGACGGCGGCGGACGAATCGCCGGCGACCTTTGCAAATAAAGGAACTCGGCACGCATGCCCAGAAAGGAGTCGCGTTTCTCGGCTTGGCGCGCCCGGCTTTCCGATCGGCTGGCCCGCAGCAGCCGCGTTTTTCTGCTGGGCCTGATTGTCGCCTGCGGCATCGAAGTTCTGGTCGATTGGAACCAGACGCTGTTTGAAATCAACGTCCTGCGCAGCCAAATTCACCAAAAAGGAATCAATTACGCCGGTCTTTTGGCCCGCGCCGTGGCCGAACCGATGCGCATCGGCGATCGCGCCAGCTTAGAGCGCTTGTCCATCGGCATTTTGGATGACGAAGATGCCGTCTATGTCCGCCTGAGCGATCTCAAAGGCCAGGTCATCTACGACCAGGTTGATGATCTCTATGCAAAAGAGTACGAAAAACGCGGCAAGGGAACATTCGTTTATCACTATGCCCATTGGCTAGAGCGCGATGTACGCGGCGTGCTGGAAGATCTGGACGGCTTTAAGGAACGACTGGCCAAAAGCCGCTACCGCGATCTGCCGCAAGCCTGGACCGATGTCAGCAATCGCATCATGGCGGCGTTTTCCTCGCCTGCGGTGCACCATTCGGCACGCGCGCAGATTGTCTATCAGGATCGCCTACGCGATGAAAACCATCAGCGTGACGATACAACGTCCTGGGCAATTGCCCGTCTTGAGCGCGATGGGCAAAAACTCGGAACGGTTCTTGTCGCTTTTGACATGACGCGAACCAACCGTGCGGTGCGGATGAAATACCTAAAAGGCATCGGCATGGTTGCTTTCTTTGTCGGGCTGATTCTGGTGCAAAACATCATTGCCCGTCGCGACAAGCTGCGTTTGCTAGAACTAGAAGGGCGTCATGCTGGCGCTAAGCGGGCGCTGCGAACGGAACTGCCGATGTCGCCGATAAGCACCGGCGAGATCTCGGTGTACGGAGCGCTTGAACAAGCCAAAGAAACCGTGGATGGCATGGTTTGGGACGCCGCGGCTCTAGACGAAACCTTGGCCGTGCTGATTGCCGACCCCGACGGCGAAGGAATCGATGCAGCAGCCATCGGTCTGCATATGTTGCGCAGCTTTCGCGCGCGCAGCAAAGCGGGCGGCGTCTTTGAGCTAACTATCGATGAAGAAGTAGCGGCGCTAGGTGCGGCCACGCATGGCATTCCGCTGACGCGGCCCATCGGCATCTTGTTATTGCGCATAAAATCGGATGGCTCCTTTTATGCCGTGATGGGTGACTTTGCCGCCCTGCACATCCTAGAGGCCGGAAATACCGTCAAAAGCCATCACTCCGTGGTCGCCATTGCCAAGGAAGGCAAGCCTCCTGATGGCATCATCGGACCGCTATTTTGCTGCCAGGGAACCTTGCCACCCGGTGCCACGCTTTTGTGTCTGGCCGCCGGTAAGGGGGTTAAAGACGTGCGCATCGATAGCGATGCCTTGTCACGCTACCTTTTGCGCAGCCGCCGCGGTACCAACATCAACGTCGATGACGCCGCCATCTGGGCCCGCGGCAAAAGCCCCGCGCTGTCTGAAAACGACATTGCCGTCGTCGCCATACGGCGAGCTTAAGTCGCACCGTGAAGCTATTGTACAATCACCAAACATCTCGAAGGAGAATGCCTATGTCTACGTGGAGCCGTCATCGATGCAGCAATTTCCTAATCTGTCTTGGAACGACTTTGGCGTTGTCTTTGGGCGCCCTTGGCTGCAGTCTATTCACCTCGAATAACGCGGCGGCCAATGCCAACAAAAAGCAGGACGGCGAGCCCTGCGCCAAGGATTCCGATTGCATCAATGTTTGCCTAACTGGAGCGGAAGCGGAAAAAGCCCCCATGTTGCGGCCAAATACCTGCGGCAAGACCGATCGAACCGCGCCCAAGTAAATTCTACGCGACGGCCACCGGCCACTAAGAACAGAGGAAACGATGCGCATCGCCTTGATTTCTGACATCCATGCCAATGCGCTGGCCCTGCAAGCGGTCTTTGCCGACATCGACAAACAAGGGGTGCAAAAGACGATATGCCTGGGCGATGTCGCGACGCTGGGTCCGCATCCTGAAGCAGTGATTGACATGCTCGGCGAACGCGGCTGTCCGTGCATTTTGGGCAACCATGATGCGTTTTTGCTAGATTCGGCGCTGATCCATTCCTATACCGAAGCCAAAGTCGTCGTCGATGCAGTGGATTGGTGCCGTAGCCGGCTGTCTACTTCAGAGCTGAACTTTTTTCGCAGTTTTGTGCCGAGTCTGCGCATTCCTTTGGAAAAGGACTCTACGTTGCTGCTGTTTCATGGCAGTCCGCGTTCGCATATGGAAGACCTGCTTTGCACAACTCCACCGGAACAGCTTGATGCGGCGCTTGCTACACACAGCGCAACGGTGATGGCTGGCGGACATACACATATACAAATGCTGCGGCAGCATCGCGGCATTCTGCTTGTGAATCCCGGCAGCGTCGGCCTGGCTTTCAAGGAATATGTAGCAGGCCAAGCCCCAACGCTGCTTCCTCATGCCGAATACGCCGTGGTCGAATCCATAGGCGACCGCATCAGCGTTCAACTGCACCGCATCCCGCTCGACAAATCCGCTCTCCGCGCCGCCGCCGCCGCCACCGACAACCCACTTTCTCCAATGCTGGTACAGCAGTACGCCTAACCCATACGCTGGGTCAGACATTTCCATCTACCTAGTCCTAACCATCCGATTCAATCACCGGCAGATGCCGGCCGGGGGGAATCGAGACGGGTCGAGAGGACCAGGCAGCGGCGACTTGGGGGTCTAGAAGATGGCTCGGCCGAACATTGCGCAGGGCATTTAGCATGACGGCGCGGACGTCGGGAATTCGCGCTTCCAAATCATCCACCAGCGCCGCAACTTCCTTGCGCTTTAGCCCGTCCTGCGAGCCGCAAAGATTGCAGGGAAGGATAGGGTAGCAAGCCGCCGCCGCATGTGCCGCAATATCACGTTCCGCACATTCAAGCAGGGGCCGAATGACCAAAAATCGTTGATCGTCGGTACGGTAGACCGCCGGCATGGCCTGCAGCTTGCCCGCATAAAGCAGATTCAAAAGCAAAGTATGCAACGTATCTTCGCGATGATGCCCTAGCGCAATCTTGTTACAGCCAAGACGCGCAGCAGCGCTATAAAGGATGCCGCGACGCAGCCGCGAACAAGGCGCGCAGTAGGTATCGCCTTCGGCAACAAGCCCCTTTACGATGCTATAGGTATCTTCGCGCAGAATTTCGAAGCGCGCGCCGCGCTGTTTCAGCCAATTCTCAAGCGGACGCCCGTCATATCCGGGCTGGCCTTGGTCCAAATGCACCGCCGTCAGCTCGAAGCGAAAAGGGGCTCGCTCTTGCGCCTGCAAAAGCAGGTCGAGCATGGTATAGCTGTCCTTGCCGCCCGAGACTGCCACCAGAATGTGGTCCTGCTTCGCGATCAATTGATAGCGTTCGACGGTGCGCAGCATGGTGCGCAGCAGCTTGGTTCGCAAACGCGTGGCGGCCGGCTCGGCAGCAGTAGACATGGGCGGGAGCATACTCTAGTTGCGGACGACGCCGACCGGATAGTTATGATCACAGGCCTTTGGCTTGGCGCTGGTGATTCCTAAAGTACAGTTTCAGAGCTTGGGGAGCGCCGCTGCGGAAAAGCGGCTGGCGGTCGCGTGGCGGGGCGGCGCTGACCGGGAGGAGTCGCCACATCGGGACCTATCTGCTGATCGGGCAGCGCCGCCAAAAGCTTGCTGATTTCTTCAAGCTGCTCGCTGGATTTTTCAATCCAACCGTTTTTCACACCGACCCGCTCTCCCATTTCGACGTTTTTCTCCAGAACGCCGCGGGCTTTCTCTAGCAGCGTGCGCAGATTTCCTTTCAGCATTTCGCCGTAGATGATCTTTTTCAACTCATTGTCGATCTCGGGCGGCACCGGAGACTTGATGAGCGCATCGTAAAGCTCGCGATACAGCGCGCCCACATGATATCCAGCGGCGCTGGCCCAAGTCGGATCCTGAAGCCGAATCGCCGCCACATAACGATCTTGCGCCGTCAGAAATTGCCGCGCCAGGATCTGCATGTCCTGTTCAAGCTGCTTTTGCGGCAGCCGCAGCGGCAGTTCGCGAAAGCGCCGGTGCACAATGTGTGCTTGATAAAACTGGGCCATGGCGACAAAAAAAGGACTGTCTATACGCTCTTGCTCTTTTTGACTTTGGTAGTAGGCGACAGCGTCGCGAAATCCGCTTTCTGCGACTTGCAAATCGCCAATCTCAAACAACCCGAGCGCGCGCCGCGACATGGATTCGATGCGTTCAGACAAGTTCAGATCATTGCGCTTCAGCGCTTGCTCAAAGACCTCGATAGAGGCCGGCCAGCGATTCAGTTCGGCGTAGCAGGCGCCAAGGCGCAGCGTCGCATCTTTGACGAGCTTACTCGTGGCCAGGTTGCCCCCGACCTGCCTATAGCGCAGGGCGGCGTCGGCAAACCGGCCCTGGCCTTCGTAAGACAGACCGGCGTTAAACAGCGCCGGCGGCACATAGGGGCTGTCAGGAAAGTGCGCAACAATTCGATCGTAGCTCATCGCCGCGTCGACATAGCGATCGGCATCCAAATGTTCGCCGCCTTCTTCAAACAGGGACGCGGCGTCATATGCATCGATGCGTACTCCGTCCCCATTGCGACTGACTTGTAGCTCGAGCGGTTCCATTTCGACCGTCGATACCGCTCCGTTCAAATCGCTCCCCAAGCGTCCCGCCGGGCGATGCGCGCAGCCTATGGACGCGGCAATCAAAAAGGCGACACCAAAAAGGCGAATCATGCTGACATCTCCTAAAAAATGGTTGTACACCTTGTCGGGTGATTCATCACCCGCCGTTTCGGTTGCTTGATCGGGTGGTCAAGGCCGATCTGACTCGCGGGCAACTCTTGGCGACACGTACCCTGACAAGTGGCGATGCTCTGTGGCCAGCAGAGTCTGCCGCGCTTGGGCCAATTTCACCCGAAAATGCTCGATTTTTAACGAATTTCCCCGATGTCCTGCTGATCGAAGCGCTTGCACAAGCCGCGGCCTGCCTGAACGCGCTGGAGCTGGCCAAACAATCCCCCGCTTTAAAAGACGCCGCTACAGGGGACCATCTTGGCTACTTAGTGGCCGTCTCCGACTTCAGGTTCCCAAATTTCGCCGATCGCGCCTGCATTGGCGAAACGCTGTACTTATCTGTGCAGCGGCAAAGCAGTCTGGGGGCACTTGTCGCCTTTGCCGCCAGTGTCGAAGCGGGAGACGCGGAAAAGGCCCGCCCTCTGGCTTCTGGTCGTCTGCTGTTTTCGATTCAACCGAAGTGATATTGTGGGTTTTTCGAGATGAATTCCACTGTGTCGTCGGAAAATATGCTGATCGTGATTCCGGCCTACAACGCTGCCGCAAAGGTCGGTCACGTCGTAGCCGGGGCGCTTGCCCATGGTCTTTTGGTCGTGGTCGTCGATGACGGCAGCAGTGACAATACCGCTGAGGTCGCCGAGCAGGCCGGAGCCCTGGTATTGCGCCATCCGCGCAATCGCGGCAAAGGAGCCGCCCTGCAAACCGGCTTCGCCTTTGCGCGGGCGCAACATGCCGAGGCGGTTTTGACACTAGACGCGGACGGTCAGCACGACCCGCGCGAGATTACCGCCTTGCAAAAGGCCTGGAATGGCAAAAAAGGCAGCCTGGTGCTCGGTGTGCGCAGCTTCGACCCGCAGCTAATGCCCCGCCGCAGCCGCATCGGCAACCGCATCTCGACGTTTTTCATCTCGCGCTTTGCCGGACGCCGCCATCGCGACACGCAGACCGGCTTTCGCATTTATCCGCGCCGGCTTCTGGCGCTGCCGCTACGCACTCGCCGCTTTGACACCGAAACCGAGCTACTATTGTGGGCCAGCAAGCTGGACGTACCCCTCGTCGAGGTTGCGGTGCAGACCATTTACAATCGCGACCCCAAAACCGCCACCGACGCGGCAACGTCGACCGACGCGCCGAAAAGCCACTTTAGAAATTGGGAAGACACCCTGCGTGTCCTTCGCCTTGTCGTCGGTTCGCCGCTTTGGCGCAAACCGGCATCGGACCAAAAGGAGGCACCTTAAGCATGACCTTTGCTCGATTTTGGCAAAGCGCTCGACGGCTGCGCACTGCGCTACTTTGCGGGCTGTTTCTTGTGGGGGCTTTCCACTGCGGAAATGGCAATAAGCCCGCCACGCTGAAAGCTCCGCAGGCGCAGCCGGTCGCCGAGGCGCGCTGGAATACCATGCACGCCGTTCACCATGTCCACATCGACGCGGCCAAAGGCGATGGGCGGCAAGTCTTTGATGTACGCGGCATGATTGCCGTCGAGCGTCCCGATCGCTTCCGCCTGCAGGCGTTTGGTCCGGGGGGAATTCTGCTTTTCGACATACTGAAGCTCGGCGGCGATATTCGCGTCCTTGTCGGCATAAGGGGCGCCGACCCCGACATGCAGCAGCGGCTGCTTTTGGCAATCGGCGCGGATCTGACCGCAGCGTATGACCTAGAACCAGCCCTGCCCTCTCGGCAAAAAATCATCGGGCAGCGCGAGGGGGAACTGCGCATCATCGAACCCGAACGCAACATTCGCGCCCAACAATTCAAAGAAATTTCCGGGCAGTCGGTTCCGACCCATCTGGAAATCGTCAATGAAGCCTCAAACTACAAAGTATCGATTGACGTCGAATCGATAACTCTCGACGACAAACTGGATCCTGCGCTGTTCCACTTGCCAAACTAAAGTCGGTTTCGGTTAGATGGGCCGCATGCAGCGCGTTGTCTATGGGCTACATGCCGTCGCTGAACTTTTGCGCAATGCGCGCGCCGAAGTCAGCGCGATTTTTGTTGCTCCTCGCGAGGAGAAATCTTCTGAATCGAGCCCGCTTGGAGTTATTTATCAGCAAGCGGCGCGCCGCGGGCTGCCGGTCATCGAACGCAGCCGCAGCGAGCTTTCTACGCTAGCGACCGGCGGCGTTCATCAAGGAGTGCTCGCGCTGTGCGGCGCGTACCGCTATGCCGAAGGAATAGAAAGCCTGCTCGCTCGCGCCAAAGAGCAGCATGTGCCGCCCCTGCTGTTGATTCTGGATGGCGTCACCGACCCGCAAAACCTAGGGGCGCTTGTGCGCAGCACCTACGTGCTGGGCGGGCACGGCGTCATCGTGCCCCAAGACCGAGCCGTCTCGGTCACTTCAGCGGCGGTCAAAGCCGCGGCGGGCGCCACCGAGCTACTGCCGGTCGCGCAGGTCAAAAACCTGGCGCGCACCATGACCCAGTTGCAAGACCGCGGCGTCTGGCTGATTGCTGCGGTCGCTGCGGGACAAGGGGGTCAGCCGCCGTGGACGCTCGATTTGACGCAGCCAAGCGCCCTCGTGCTGGGCAGCGAAGGGCGCGGTCTGCGACCACTTGTGCGCAAAACTTGCGAGCTGCGCGTCGAAATTCCCATGCAAGACGGCCTCCACGGGGCTTGCCTGAACGTCGCCGCGGCCGGAGCCGCCTTGCTGTATGAAGCGCTGCGGCAGCGACAAATGGCCCAGCCCAAACAAGAGCTGGCGCCTCCCAGTTTGGCATCTCAGAACGACGACGACGACGACGCAGTTCGTAAAAGCCATGCGCCACATGCTGAATTGTAGACGCACTATGCAGCGCCTAAGCTTGGCGCTGCTCTTCGTGCTGCTACTTGGAGCTGCGCGACCGGCTGCCGCGCGTGAGGCGGATTTTCGCCGCTTTACCGATTATTTATGGCTGGCGCTCGGAGCTGGCGCCGGATTCGTCCTGCACGAGGGCGGCCATCTGGCCCTTGATTATGCTCTGTCCGCCAAGCCGATTTTTGTCGAGGTGAAACTAGGGCCTTTTCCTTTCTTTGCCATTCAGCCAACCGATGTACGCAATGACCAACAGCGCTACAGCATCGCCATGGCCGGATTTTTGATGCAGGACATTTATTCGGAATTGATTCTGAACATCGATCCGCATCTGCGCGAGCACCACCATCCCTTTTTCAAAGGAATGCTGGCACTGCACGTCGTTTTGAGCGCCGGCTACGCCATCACCGGCTTTGCCAACATCGGTCCGCCGCAAAGTGATGTCAATTCAATGTCTCGAGCCCTCGGCGTGCCGCCGTGGACCATTGGACTGTTTTTAATCGTTCCGGCGGCCTGCGACGTTTATCGCTACTTTGTCGCAAGCTCGCATTTTGCGCCGTGGGTCAGCGCCACCGGCAAGCTGACCATGGTAGGTGCCGCCCTGGCTTTTTGAACGCCGCGGCAAAGCCCTTTTAAAGGCCCGATAAGGGGCGCGGCGCACCGGGGGCGCGAAGCTCGGGGCGCGGCGCATTGGGCGCTCTCGAGACAAGCGTGGGAGGCGCTCCCTGCTGGCTCAGCAGTGCATCGGCCAGCGCCGTCGCTTCCTGCAAACCGTCGTCCGCGCACAGCCGCCCTGAGTAATAGCTTTGCTCAACAAGCATGGTCAAACGCTGCAGAGCTTGCAGATTCCAAGACCCCGGGGCCGGTCTAGTGCCAAGCGCGGCCTGCCCGCTTGGCAAGGGCTCTTGCACATCGCGCAAAAGTTCTCGCGGTGTGCGCGTCGGCAATCGCGCTTCGTCTCCATAAAAAGCGGCGGCAACGCGCTGCCATTGCGCATGGATGCGAACTCGAAGCGGCATCATGCGAATGATGAGGCCCTGCAGTTCACCGCGGTGGGGTAGATTGGCTACAAATTCCTCTGGCAAATAGCCCGGCGCACTGCTGCGCAAAAGATAGCGACCTGCCGGTAGCTGGCTGAACGCAAAGCGCCCCTCCGCAGTGGAGCTTTCCACAAGGCCGGTCGCTTCATCTGACTTCGCAGCGTCGCCGCTTCCCACAGAAACGCTGATGCATTGCAACTTGGCTTCGGCAATTGTTGCCCCAAAGACGGCATCGGACACTACGCCTGAAATGGTGCTATCGACCGTGCGGCGCAGCGTCAGCGGGCCGCGCAAGTTGCGCGCTCCCAAAGTCACGCCGGCGGTCCCGCAAAGCGGCAATTCCGCAGACGGTTCGCTTGCTGCTGCGGCGGACGTGGCCTTGAAAACGGCATGCCGACGAGCCCGCCAGGCCAAAAGCCGCGGCAGCCATTTTTGACCGCTCCAAATTCCCAGCAAAAGCAGGCTGCTTAGGAGCACCGGCAGCAAAAAATAAAGCAGCGAAACTGGCTCTGGCGGTAGCACTTGTATAGGCAGCTCGGCAGAACGTCCAAGCCGTATGTAGTGCCGCTGCGGAGTGACCACGGCGCTTATAAAGGCAGCGCCAGGGCGCAAGGGCAACTTGAGGATCTCCAATTGATAGCGGCCATTGCCATCGGTCAGCACGCTGCCCAGCCGCCGCCGCGTCTCGCCTTCGCCGGCCTCAATATCGACCGCTTCGCCAATAAGCGGTCCGGTTTCATCAAAAGCGGTGCCAGTGATAGAAAGCCGCTCACCTTGAGCAATTTCCAAGGGCGCGCCAAGGCCGACGCCGCTCGTCGCGCGACGCGTCGATATTTCGACGGTGACGCGGGCCTGGGTGGTGATTTGCACCTCACGGCGAGACAACGCGGAAGCCGTTTGCTCATCTCCGGCAAAACGTGCTTCGACGGAAATCAGAGTTCCGGGCAACGGCCGAGGCAACAAGCGAATCGAATCGCTGCCGCCCGCTTGGTCTAGCTGTAGCATCGCGCGGTAGTTATCGCCGACGCGTAGTGCAATGCGACCGGGTTGCGGCTGGCCAGCGATTCGCAAAGCGGCTTTGACGACGATGGGCTCGGCAATGCCAACGCGGCTTGAAACGTTCAAATCGAGCTCGACCGGCCGCTTGTCAAAATCGACATCGAGGACGGCTTGGCTGCTGTCGCGCTCGATATCTCCATCATAGCGCGCCAGGATGCGATAGCGGCCAACCGGCAGACCGCTAAATCGGTAGCTGGCAGCCCCGGATGTATCTGTATAGACGAGCGTACGCTGCAGCAAACGGCCATTGCCGAAAAGTTCCAAACTGATTCGCTGACCGGCAAAAGAACGCGCCGATTCATCGCTTGAAAGCCCTTCCGGCTCGCCGCGCGAACTGGCTGTCGCGGCGCCTAAGGCCGTGGTTTGCGCCGGCTGATTGTCGTCTAATTGGATAAGTAGGTTCAGACGATAACCATTTGGCCGATCATCGCGCTCGATTTCGCGCAAATGCAGCGTACTGCGCGCGCGAATGTAAAGCATGGCGCCCTCATCGGCACGGACGGTTTCGGGGATGCTAAAAAGCAGGCTGCAAGCAGCGATGATCCATATGCAGCATTTTCCGCGACGCAACACGGTATTAAGGCGGCCTTTGGGCCCGGCCCTGTTCGAGGATTTTATGTCATCCGCTTGAAATTGTCGCGGCACGGAACATGGCTTGGTGACGGCGCCCAAACCGAGATACACTGTGAACTTAGCAATCACCGTCGCTGCTGCGACTTGGAGACCGCATGTACGTGACCACCATCGATCGTCAGGATAAAAAGATCGACCTTGACGAGATACGCACGGATCCGCCCAAAGATGTCTCGCGCAAAGATGCCGAGGAGATGTTCGAAGAGCTGTCGAGAGAGCTTTTTGAACTGCAAGACCTAATGTGGGGCGCGCGCATGCACAGCGTGCTCATCGTCCTGCAAGGGATGGATACCGCTGGAAAGGACGGAACGATCAAACACGTTGCCGGCTGCCTCAATCCCCGCGGCGTCAGCGTCGTTTCTTTTGGCGTTCCGACCAAAGAAGAGCTGGAACACGACTTTCTGTGGCGAATTCATCGTCACACACCGCGACGCGGCGAACTGACGCTCTTTAACCGTTCTCATTACGAGGATGTGCTGGTCGTGCGCGTCAACAAACTAGTGCCGCAGCCGCTTTGGCAGGAGCGCTATGCCCATATACGCGATTTTGAAGAGCTGCTTTGCGAGCACAACACCATCGTGATGAAGTTTTTTCTGCACATCAGCAAAGAGGAACAGGCGCGCCGCTTGCTGGATCGCGAAGCCGATGTGCAAAAAGCTTGGAAGCTGAACGTAGGCGATTGGCAAATGCGCGAAAAATGGAGCGCGTTTCAGGAAGCCTATCAAGAGGTCTTTCGACGCTGCGCCAGCCCAGAAGCGCCCTGGCACATCGTGGCCGCGGACAGCAAGTGGTATCGCAACCTCGCAGTCCTATATACCGTCGTCGAAACGCTGCGGCCGTTTCGCAAACAGTGGCGCAAAAAACTCGATGAAATGGGGGCTGCCGGCCTAGCCGCCCTCAACGAATATCGCGCCGCTCAGATCAATCCGTCGCGAACCGATTAAACAGGTTTGGCGCAGCCTTCCTTACGCGGCAGCTAGCGCAATTAACGAACCCGCCAATCGCACGGCCTGCCGGGCCAGGCTAAGCAGCGCGCCCACGTCCTGCAGGTTGGCCAAAAGGTCTTTAATTTGCTGGTTGGCGGCGTTCAGATCCAAAAAAATCTCGTGCACGACTTGATTGCCGTCTTTTAGCGCCGAGGCGACCGCGCGCCAGTAAGCATCGCGGGCCGAGGCATGCAGGTTGCGCAATAGCACTCGATCGTTTTGTGACTCGCAGTTCTCATAAAGCGTGTCGAAGTTCTCTTCCAAAAGCACGTAAGTCATCTCGACGGCGGCCATGTACTGGATTTGCATCTGGGCGTCCATGAGCATCAAGCTTCCTCGGATGGGGCACTCTTTGTGCCCTTATTGCGTACACTGGCCAGTTGCCGAAGGCACGGCCTGTAGAAGCGGACCCAAAAACCAGGCGATTTGGCGCAGATCCAGCGGCTGCCCTTTTTCCAGGACTTGGTGCTGGCGATACAAAACGCGCAAAAGGTCGCCATGTTGAATATAGCGCGCTTCTTCCTCCGCAATGCGGTGCTCGGCCCGGCGATCCAAAACCGCCAGAACGGCGTCGCGCACCGCCTGCTGCTTGGGCGGCGGCCAGCGGGTCAGCTCTTCGCGATACGCCGATTCGTTCCAATTCAGCCCGAGCCCGGCCATCTGCTGAGCGAAGATCGATCCCGGAGAAACGGTGCCATATTTGACAAAAAGCGCGCGCGAAAGAGTCTTTTGCGACAAAAGCGCCTGCCTTTGTATCGACAGGTAGATGCTCCGCTCTTTGTCCCAAAGCAAAATGAACTTGCCCAGCACCTGGCGGATGCGCTGGCTGGCCAGGCGCAGGCTGGACGACTGCGAAAGCCCGAGCAAAAGCCCCGGCGAACTCGGTGGCGGTGGTGGGAGAGCCATCCGCTGCGCGGCCGGCTCGGGATCGGGACAAGTCGGCCCGGGCGTGGCGGCGGGCAATAGTTCGTAGCGGTCAAGGTCTACAGCCAGTTCGTCAAAGATGCCAGCACTTGAATTGCTATCGTACTGGGCCAGCGCAATCAGGCTGTCGTATAAGACGCCAAGCTTGTGCAGCAAAAGCACGCGCAGACGTAGGCTGCGCTGCACGGCTTTGATGCTGCACAGCTCGCTAGGAGTCAGCACGGTGCGACCGGTAAGATGGCCGTGCAACGCTTGTCCTTCGACGAAAATCTCCAGCGAACGACGGTTGTCTTCTAAAGACTCGGCGATGGCCCGCGTGGTCAGTTGGGCTTCGCCGGCCAATCGAGCTGCAGTCTGCGAATTGACGGTGGCGCAGCCGTTTAGGCAAAACAAAATCGAAAGCACCCAGGCAATTGCCACGCGCAGAAGGCGGGCGCTCACGATTTGTCTCCGTCGTTGCGAGGCGTCGGCTCCGGCGAGTCCCAAGGATAGGCCTCGGTATCAAGCGGCCTTGGATGCTGCAGCGCCGGCTGCGACTTGGGCGGCGATGGCTCGTCCGGCTCCCAGTGCGCATAGCTGTCCTGCCCCGCGCCTTCGACACTTCCGTCGCCGTAATCGATAATATCCTGCTCGTCGTCCATCAGCTTGCCAAGGCCCAGGTCGTCGATGAACGCCAGGATTTTTTGCATCATCGAGCGAGTAAATGCTCGATCACTACTGACCACCGCGAAGCCAAGCTGCGCCGATTGCCATTCTTCCAGGTCGCCGACCTCGGCAATGGCGCAGTTCCACTTCTGATTGACTCGATCTTTGATACGACGCAGGGTCGAGCGCTTGTCCCGTAAGGACTGGCTGTCTTCTAGTTGCAGACTTATGCGACAGACACCGACTACCATGGAATTTACCGTGTGCAGCGGAGTCGAAAGGCCGGCGGACGAAGTTTAGTCGAGCGTGGCCGCGATCTCTTCGACCTCGAAGCATTCGATGATATCGCCAACCTTGATATCCTGATAGCCCTCGATGGTCATACCGCACTCGTAGCCTTGTTGGACCTCGCGCACGTCTTCTTTAAAGCGGCGCAAAGAACCCAGCTTGCCGGTATAGATAAGCACCGAGTCGCGAATCAGACGAACCGGCGAGCTGCGCTTGATGATGCCGTCCAGCACCGAGCAACCGCTGACCACGCCAATCTTGGGAATCGTAAAGAGCTCGCGAACTTCGGCCTTGCCCAAGTTTTTGTCGCGCTTGACGGGCGCGAGCAAACCAGCCATCGCTTGCTTCACTTCATCGAGAGCATCATAGATGATGTCGTAGAGCTTGATGTCCACGCCCTCTTGCTCGGCAAGCGCCGCGGCTTTGCCGGCGGGGCGAACGTGAAAGCCGATGATCACGGCGTTGCCGGCCTTGGCCAGATTGACGTCCGTCTCGGTAATACCACCGACGGCCGCCTGAATGACCGTGACCTTGACTTGCGGCGTGCTCAGCTTGGACAGGGCGCTGCTCAGCGCCTCGACAGAGCCCTGCACGTCGGCCTTCAGAATGATCTTCAGCTCTTTGAGGCCCGCTTTCATGGCATCCATGAGCTTGTCCAAAGACACCGGTCCGGCCTTGGCGCGCTCTTTCTCGATACGGCGCTGGCGGCGATGCTCTACAAGTTCCTTGGATGAACGCTCGTCGGAGACGACGTTTAGCACTTCTCCGGCGCGCGGTACGCCAGAAAGACCCAGGACCTCGACGGGAGTACTGGGTCCGGCGCTTTGCAATTGGCGGCCCTTGTCATCCATCATGGCGCGCACTTTGCCAAGCTCTTCGCCCACGACGACCGAATCGCCGATGCGTAGGGTGCCTTCCTGAACCAGCATGGTGGCCACCGGACCGCGCTTGGAATCCATACGCGCCTCGATGACCACGCCCTTGGCGGGCTTGTCGGGATTGGCTTTGAGCTCTAGCACTTCGGACTGCAACGCCAGCATTTCAAGCAGCTTGTCGATTCCCAGCTTGGCGCGGGCCGACACATCGCAATAGATGGTCTGACCGCCCCATTCTTCGGGCTGTAGCCCATGGCCGGAAAGCTGCTGACGAATGCGGTCGGGCTGCGCCCCTGGCTTATCGATCTTATTGACCGCGACGATAATCGGCACTTCCGCATCTCGGGCGTGATTTAACGCCTCTACCGTTTGGGGCATGACCCCATCATCGGCGGCAACCACCAGCACGACGATATCGGTGACCTGCGCACCGCGGGCGCGCATTTCGGTAAATGCTTCGTGACCGGGAGTGTCCAAGAATACGACGTCGCCGTTCTTGGTCGACACGCGGTAGGCGCCAATGTGCTGGGTGATGCCACCGGCCTCGCCGGCTGCGACATTGGCGTTGCGAATCGCATCCAAAAGCGAAGTCTTGCCATGGTCGACGTGGCCCATAATGGTGATGACCGGAGCGCGCGGCTGCAAATCCGCGGGCTGATCGACGGTCTCGTTGACCACGCTTTCTTCCTGAAAGGCCGTCGATTCGACGCGCCATTCGAACTCGGCCGCGACAAGCTGCGCGGTATCGAAGTCGATCGGCGAGTTGATCATCACGTTGCGAATGCCAAGCTCCCAGATCTTTTTCAGAACATCGGTAGCTTTGGCGCCCATCTGACGGGCGAATTCGGCAATGACGATGGCTTCGCCCATCTTGACGACGCGTTTGTGCTCGGCCGCCGTCGTAATTTGCGTCTGCTTCGGTTTGCGACCAGGAACCGGCTTTTGTTTCTGGGCCTTCTGCGCCATCGCGCTTTTGCGATCCTGAGGACGCAAGCGCTCGCCGGTGACTTCCTGCCGCGGTCCACGCCCCATCGGGCTATCATCGCTGCGAAACACGCGCGGCGGACTTTCACTGCTGGGCTTTGGTGCCGGCGGCGGTGTAGGCGGACGGAAGGCGGCCAGGTCGATCACGCGTCCCGTCGGACCCAGTCCTTCGCTTTGACGACGGGTTTGTGCCGTCACAAAAACGCGCGGTGACTGAGAAGATTCCGGCGGCGCAGCCACGGCCGGTTCTTCTGCCGCTTCCACGCTCGGGGTGGCAGGACGAGCCGCTTGCGGCGCACTGGCAGGTGCCGGTGGTGGCGTCGGAGCTGCTGCAATCGGTGCCGGCGCAGTTACTGGCTCAACAGCCGGTTTGGCCGGACGCACGACGGCTGGTGCTGGCGGGGCCGCGACTGGCGCCGGGGCCGGGGGCGGCACGGCCGGACGCGGCGGTTCGGCAACCGCCACCGGCTCGCTGGGCTTTTGTACCGGACGGGCCGGCGGTGCTTCCGCAACCGGAGGAGCAATGCGGCTTATGACCGGCGGCTGGGGCTCGGGAGCCTTAGGCGGCGCAACCTCGCGCACTACCGGAGCAGGCGCAGGCGCGGGCGTCGCCACCGGCGGACGAACCGGCGCAGCCGGTGGAACCACATCAATTCGCCGACGTGGCACTATCACAGGCTTTTCCGCTGCCGGCGGAGCCGTAGGCCTAGACTCTAGGTCTTTGTCTTTCAGCGGAGGGCTGCTAACGACCGGAGCAGTTTCCGGAGGCCGCGGCCGCTCGCTTTGACCTGGCAATACGATCTTGCGACGGACCACTTGCGCAGCGGCCGGAGGCGTCGCAGAACGTGCTTCGGGCGCGGCGGGCGCAGCCGAAACCGGGCTTGCCGGTCTAGCAACCAGTAGCGGAGCCTCAACGCTTCTAGACGGCACCGGTGGGGCTGGTGGGGCCGGTGGAGCCGGCGGTGGCACATGCAAAGCCTGCGGGCGTAGCATGCTCCCATCTCGGGTGCGTCGGCGAATGACGGTGTCGGTGACGCGCTCTTGAACCGTATTTTCCTGACGTTCTTTGGTCAAGGCGCGCTTTACTCGCTCGACATCCTCTTCGCTGAGGCGCGACATATGGTTCTTGGCGTCGATGCCAAGGGCACGGATCTTGGCGACCAGGTCCTTGTTGAGGACCCCGAGCTCTTTGGCCAGCTCGTAGACTGCCTTCTTGGCTTGGGTGCCGCCGGGCATGCCGGTTCCCATGCTCTCCGTGTTCATGAATCGTCTCTTTTGGCCAGCACGGCCCGAATTTCGTCGTCGTTCAGGCGAAGGCTACGGCGCAGCGAACGCTGAAAGCCACCGCGCACTGCCGCATTAATACATGACGTCGTGCGATGTACATAACATCCGCGTCCAGGAGCGCGCTTTTTTGCGCAATCCACCTGAAGGCGCCCCGCTGGATCCGCAACCGTGCGCAGAAGTCGCTGCTGCTCGTCGATACGGCGACAGCCCGCACACGTCCGCTGCGGCGTATGCCGCGCGGGCTTAGGTTCCAAAGGGTTGTGCTCGAGTCGGATCATCTTTTTCTGTACCAGGCTTAACGGCCGCGTCCTTGCCCCTGCACAAGCAACCGATGTACGCGACGTTTGAGATCGCGTGCTTCATCCAAGGTCAAATCAGCGGCATCGGCCAACCGTTCTTCATCTTCTTCGTCCATCGCTTGCAGCGAAGTATATCCCGCTTCATGCAAGCGCTGTGCAACCTCGCTATCCAGTCCGGAAATTGCTCCCGCCGCCACAGCCGGTGCCGGACGCGGTGCGGAAGTCGCCGGGGGATGGCTGGGGCGCGGTTCGAGACGCGGCCGCGACTCAACATGGCGAACCGGAGCCTCAGCCGGTGCCGGCGTTGATGCTTGCTGCGGCCGTTCGACGAGCGGGGCTTCGCCGCGCTTGCGGCGCTCTTCATTGACAGACTGGGTCGCTGCGTCCTTGAGGCGGACCGCTCCAGCTTCACCACCGACGCCGGGAACGCCCTTTAGTTCTTCGATGCGCGCCTCGGCTACATCCTGTGCCGAACGCCAGCCTAGCCGAAACAGAGTGCTCGACAGTTCTTCCGAAGAGCCGGGCAGCTCAGCAAGCACGCGGCGCTCAATCTGTTCCAATTCGCGGACGCGGCTTTCGGCATGTATGTCGATGCGCCAACCGCTAAGCTGCGAAGCCAGACGAACGTTCTGACCTTTTTTACCAATGGCCAGACTCAGCTTCTCGTCGGGGACTATAAGCTCCATGGTGTGGTTTTCGGAATCGATGACGACGCGCGAAACCTCTGCTGGAGCAATGGCATTGCAGACAAAGCGCGCGGGATCGTCGCTGTAGGGCACGATGTCGATTTTTTCGCCGCGTAGCTCCTGCACCACAGCCTGCACCCGCGAGCCTTTGATGCCGACGCAGGCACCGACCGGGTCGACGTCGCGATCGCGCGAACTGACGGCGATTTTGCTGCGCGAACCGGCCTCACGGGCGGAGGATTCGATGCGAACGATCTTCTCGTAAATCTCGGTAACTTCTTGTTCGAAAAGTTTTTCGAGCAGACCCTTGTGTGCGCGCGACAGCACAATCTGCGGACCGCGGGCGTTTTTTTCGATATCGACGACGTAGGCAACAATGCGATCGCCGATGCGGTAATTTTCGCGCGGAACCTGCTCGCGCACCGGCAAAATCGCTTCGGTTTTGCCCAGGTCCACAATGATGTTGCCGCGCTCGAAGCGGCGAACGATACCGGTAATCAGCTCGCCTTTGCGGTCTTTGTATTCGTTAAAAGTATTTTCGCGCTCGGCTTCGCGGATGCGCTGAATGATGACCTGTTTGGCGGTCTGCGCGGCAATGCGACCAAACCGTTTGACGGTGTCGTGCAGATCCAAAAGGTCGCCGTATTTCTGCTCTTGCTCGCTGGCCCGCTCGACATCGTTGTCAGCGTAAAAGATTTGAAAGAGCAGCTCATCGCCTACATCGGCGCGCAAGCCATGCTGTCCAGCGTCGAGTTTGGGAATGTCGCGACCGCGCACCCCCGGCTGATCGGTGACGATGCACACCTGGAACAAATCGACCTGGCCGGATTCTTCGTTGAACTGCGCTTCCAGCTCACGTTCTAGGCCGAACACTTTCTTGGCGGCCGTCAAGATGGCCTGCTCAAGGGTTTGGACAAGGACCTTTTTGTCGATCCCTTTGTCTTTGCCCACTTGCTCGAGCACCATCGATAGGTTCGGTTGCATCATCTACCTCATTCTTTCCTAACCGGGGGGCACTATCCCGTGCCCCCTCATCCGGCAAAGCCGGATGAGCCTCCCCTTCGCCGGACGTTTTTCGCGTGGGTTTTCGAAGCGCCCCCAACCGCGAGTTCCTCGCGCGAATCGACGTAAATCAGGTTTGCCTTCTCGATTTCTGCAAGATGCAAATCCACCATTCCGACGCCTTCAGCGTCCAGGCGGACCCGGTCGTTTTCGACCGCGGCAATGCGCCCGACGAAATTGCGGCGCGGCGCAGCGCCTTCCGGCTGCGGGCCCAGGTTAGATTTGCTGGCGCTCGGCGCAACGCGCACCTTGGCGTGCTGACCGATAAAGCGCTCAAAATCCACCTGGCGCTTCAGCGGACGATCTAACCCAGGGGAACTGACCTCCAAGCTGTAATGGCCCGGCAGGATGTCGTTGACATCAAGCAGTGCCGAAACTTCACGCGATACCTGCACGCAATCCGTGTGCGAGACGCGCAGCGGTTCCTGCGGCAGCAGCGTCAGCCGCGGCAGATGGTCAATGGTCACGCGCAGCACAGTGCCGCCAAGCTGACGGCCCCATTGCAGATCGACAAGCTCATAGCCCTGGCCTTCTACCGCCGGGCGGATGAGTGCATCGAGTGCTTGCATGTTGACTGCGCGTGTTCCCATCTAGATTTTTCGGTCCCTGAAAACAAAAAAAGTGGGTCCGGGAGGGCCCACTTTTCGTGGCTTCCTACCAATTTGTACCTTCGCCTATACCACTTTCTGGACGTATAACGCAAGTGTCTTGGCGAGAACTTGCTTGCGGCTAGGCCTATAAAATTGTCGCCGCCCGGCCGGCAGCACCTCGATGCAAACTGCTTACGCCCCGGCGGACAAGTGGCTTTCTGTACAAGTTTATTTCTCGGCCCAAGGGCGAATATTTTTGCGCTGACAGTTTATGACCGTAGTAAGAAAGCACATGCGCAACCAAGGTTCGAACGACTCGTCAGGGTCAGCAATTTCAAGGCGACAGGCGCTGCAGGGAATCGGGGTCGGGGTGGGGGCGCTGGCGCTAGGCTGTGGGGCAGATGAGATGCCCGCGGGGCCAAGCGATGCGCCGCAACCGGCCAAAAGTCCGGCGGAGCTACTGGCCGGCATCGACGCCATTGTCGTCGTAATGATGGAGAATCGTTCCTTCGATCATTACTTCGGCGCCCTGCGCCTGGATTCGGCCTACGCCGCACGCGATGAGGTAGACGGCCTGCGCGGAGACGAAAGCAATCCGGACGCCGACGGCAACCCGGTGCAAGTATTTTTGACCCAAAACCGCCAGCCGCAAAGTCCGCCGCACGACTGGAGCGGTGCCCATGCGCAATGGAACGACGGCAAAAATGACGGCTTTGTGCGCGTCAACGTCGGAAAAGATCAGAACGAGGTGATGGGCTATCACAATCGCGCGGCCCTGCCCTCTTTATATCCGCTGGCCGACCGTTTCACGATCTGCGACCGCTTTTTTGCCTCGATTATGGCCAATACCTGGCCAAACCGCTTCTACCTGCACTCGGCAAGCTCGTTTGGCAAAAAAGAAAATGCGCCGATTTTTGATGCCAGTGTCCCAACGATTTGGGAGCGTTTGCAGGCGAAAAATCTAGAGGGCAAAAACTACCGGGCCGGGGCCTTGGCTTTTTACAGCGGCGGCTACCTTGGCAAAGCCCTGGCCGGAAAAAGCCCGGTGGTCAAATTGGACGAATTTTTTGTCAATGCCGCAGACGGCCTATTGCCGCCTTTTTCAATGATCGATCCCGATTTTTCCCTCAACGATGATCACCCGAGCCATGACATCAACCTGGGGCAGGCATTTTTGAACACGATAGTTTCGGCGATTGCGCAAAGTCCGCAATGGGCGCGCACGCTTTTATGCATCACCTACGACGAGAACGGTGGCTTTTACGATCACGTGTCGCCGCCGCGTATTGCCGACGATCGAGTCGATTTTCGGCAGCTCGGTTTTCGCGTTCCGACGGTCGTTGTCGGCGGGCAGGTGCGAGCAGGTGCTGTCAATCACACGCCGCTAAATCATGCTTCGATTGCCGCAACCCTGCGCACGCGCTTTGGCATCGACAGTCTCGGGCTGCGCATGGACGCCTCGGCGGATCTGTCTAGCTGCATTGATCCGGCGCGCATTCAAAATCCCGCGCCACCGCCAACGGATCTGCCCAAAATTCCGGTGAACCTGCGAGCCGCCCTGGCCCATACCGCGAAAGTGGGATCCAGCCAGCCCGAGCTAGATGCACTGGTTGCGACAGGCGCGATTCCGGCTCGAGAGCTTGACCTGCGGCCCGCGGAAGAAAGGCTGCGCGTCTTTTTAAACCACGCGCAGGCGCTGGGAGCGGTAACGATTCTTTAAGCCGTGACGATTCTTTAAATGAACTCGCGCGCGAGCAGCCCATACGTTCCGGTATGGGTATAAACGCCGTCATAAAACCAATTCTCGCGCAGCACTCCCTCGCGAACAAAGCCGAGCTTTTCTAGCACGCGAGCGGACGCTTGATTGTTCGGATCCAGATTGGCTTCCACGCGGTGCAATTTCATGCGCGCAAAGCCAAATTGCAGAATCGCGCGCAAGGCCTCGGGCATCAGTCCCTGCCCCCAGTGATCGGGAGACAGCTCATATCCGATTTCTGCCAAATGGTGCGGCTCATTCCAGCGCCAAAATCCCGCTGTACCAATCAATTCATCGCTGGATGATAGACGCAAGCCCCAACGAATTGCTGTTTCTTGCGCCACCTCGCGAACAATTTCCTCGATGCGCCGCATACTATCGGCCAGCGTGCGGTCGGGAGCGCGGCCGAAATAGCGCACGACTCGCGGATCGGATTGAAGTTTGAAAACGCCTTCGACATCCTCTGACCGAAGCGCCACAAGTCGCAAACGGGCGGTTTGAAGCATCGGAAACGGCTGAAACAGGCTCATTTTGACGATCGTCCGCGCGAGCGGCGAGCTGTCAATAAAGATTTGAAACCGCCTGTTCCAAATCGGTGCAGATGATCCATTTTGGCAGAGCCTGCAGCAAGCGCGCGGCCGTATGGTGTTAAATTCTGAACCAATTGACTGCGCAAAGCGGTTGGTACGGTCCCTGCTTTACTCCGTTGCGAAGCATCGTTACGGAGTCTGAATCATGGCCAAACTAAACGTTCCTAGTGACATGGTTGCAGTGCCTTCCGATACTCGAATCGCGCATTACCAAAATGGCTGGCGCGCCGGAAAACCGATCGAAGATCCCGAAAAATTAAAATCCTGGGGCTTTGTTACCGCCAAACCCAGCGAGTATTTGGTGGTGATCAAAAACGGCGGAATCGATCTACGCCGCTCTGGACAAGGAATGCGCGTTTGGAAATGGCCGTGGAATTCCATTGCCATCGTACCTACGTCGCTGCAGCAAATCGATTTTGTCGCGGATCAGATTACGCACGAACACGTTGGAGTTTCGGTCAGCGGCATCGCCGTCTATCGCATTGCGCAGCCCGAAATTGCTTTTCGCGTCCTCAATTTTACCTACGGCGAAAGCGCCAAAGAAAAGCTGGCGGCAACGCTGCGCGAGATGTTCATTGGCGCCTCGCGCCGGCTTATCGCCAATCTTGGGCTGAAGGAATGCATGACCAATCGCAAAGAAGCCATCGCCGCTTTTTTGATGCAGGAAATCGCGCCGGTGGTTTCAGGAAGCGGACGTGTAGAAGACACCACGGATCAAGGATGGGGCGTCGTTATCGATACGATTGAGATTCAGGATGTCAAAATTCTGAGCAAGCAGGTCTTTGAAAATTTGCAGGTTCCCTACCGCGCCGAAATTGCCCTGCAGGCCGAAATGGCCGAGCTAGAACGCAATCGCTCTGTCGCCGAGCGCCGAGCCGCCACCGAACGGCAAACTTCCGAGGCAGCAATTCTGGCCCAGCGCGAGACGCGCATTCTGCGAGCTCGAGCAGAAGCGGAAGCCGCGGAAAAGGAAGCGGCGGAAGCGCTGCGCGCCGATCATGCCAAAACTCGCGCGCAAACCGACGATCTGGAGCGCAAAGAAGCGCTGGCCCGCAAGCGGCTAAGCGTTGAAGAAGGCATCGCGCTGCGTCAGGCGGAAAGCACGGCGGCCATCGATCGGCGGCGCCAGGAACTTATGCAGGAACAAGAGCTGACTCAGCTTTTGGCGCTAGAACAGCGGCGCAGCGCCACCGCCAAAAGTGAATTGGCGGCATTGGCCAATGAAGCGCAGTGGCACGAAGAAGCGCATCGCGCCGAGCTGCGCAAAATCGAACAAGAGATGGCCCGCAAAGCTTATGTTCAGCAGGCGGAGCTTAGCTTGCAAAAGCAGAAGTCCGAAACCGACAGCGAACTGCAACGCCAAGCCATTGCCACACAGCGGCTGGAATCCGAAGCCGACGCCGCGCGGCAGTTGGCGCTGGCTGAAGTCGAGGCACTGCTAAGTCAGGGCCGGGTGTTGCGGGATCTGGTCACCCAGGGCTTGCCGCAAATTGCCGCGGCCTTCAAACAGAACTTCGGAACCATTCATTATACCCAAGTCAGTCAAGGCAGCGATGGCGGCCCAATGGCCATGATTGGCACGGCGATGTCCGAGGTTTTGGCCATTGCCAAAAGCTTTGGTCTGGATCCGGCGCGGCTGATTCAGACGCCCCCGGCACCGACACCGGCACCGACGCCGCCCCCACCTGCCCCAACCGACCCCCATGGCAACGAGCTGCCTGTGTAGCCAGATGCCGGCATCAGTTCGCAGCGTCAGAGATTTTGGTCTCAGCTTGGCGACGGCGGCGACGGCGAATGTAGATATAAAGCGGCGCGGAAATCAGCAGCGCCAAAAGGACAAGATCGACAAGCAGCAATCCCAGCGATTGTTCCGGCTTGGTTTGGCTCGGCAGCGGATGCTGCACATAATCGGCAAGGCGCGCCTCCTGCGCATCGAGGGCGCGCAATTGCCGATTGATGAGGCGCTCCATCGCCGTGGCGCGAACCAAAGCGCGATCATCGGGACTGGTGATGGCCAAGGCTTTTTGCTGCAGCATGGTCCACCGGCGCAGCACTGTGCCGACGCGACGAAAAGCCCGCTCTTGCAGCACAAAAAAATCGCGGTACGCGGCCTCGGTGGCGCCATTTCTAGGAATCAGGGCCGAATCCGGCTGATCACAGTTTCGCTCGCCCTGGCGGCCAGTCTCGCCGCCCAGACTCTGGTGGATTTGAAGACCCAGAGTAAGAGCGTCGATTTTTCCGCGTCCAGCGCCACGCGACCGGTGAAGACCGGAACAACGCTT
>CAYWPR010000031.1:0-68230 GCA_964460115.1 uncultured Myxococcales bacterium | reverse complement strand
CGACAAATCCGACAAATCCGACAAATCCGACAAATCCGACAAATCCGACAAATCCGGAGAAGAAACCGAAATTCCCTGCGGCGCCGAAAGTCCAGAGGGTATGGTCTGCATTCCGGGCGGGCCATTTTGGCGCGGCAATAACCCCGGCAGCGGCAAAGCGGATGAACGGCCGCGCATGCGGGTGACGGTGTCTCCATTTTTCATGGACACCTACGAAGTCACCAACGAGCAGTACTTCAAATGCGTCGAGGCCGGCAAATGCGATCCTCCGATCAAGTACTACCCGATGTTTGCGCGCCCCAAGCAGCCCGTGGTCGCAGTCAGTTGGTACGAGTCTTACGACTACTGCAAATTCGCCGACAAGCGCCTGCCCACCGAAGCCGAGTGGGAAAAAGCCGCGCGCGGCCCCAATGGCGAAACCTATCCCTGGGGCAACCAGCCCGCAAGCTGCAATCGCGCCGTCTATGAAGAACCGCTCGGCGCCAAAGGCTGCGGGACGGGATTGACCTCGGCGGTTGGCAGCCGTCCCGTTGGACGTTACGGACTTTATGACATGGCCGGCAACAGTTGGGAATGGGTCAATGATTGGAAGACCGATTGCTACCTTGGCTGCGCCAAAGAATGCGGCGAGGAATGCAAAGGCCCCGATCCGCGCGGCCCGTGCGGCGGCGGCCCGGGCCGCTGCGGCAACTATCACGAAAAAGTATTAAAAGGCGGCTCCTGGTTCTTCACTGCTGACCGTATGCGCGGAGCCGAGCGCCGCGGCGTCCCTCCAAGCAACCGCGGCCCCCATCGCCTCGGCTTCCGCTGCGCCCGCAGCGTCAACGGCAACGTTCCGTCCCCCTAAAACTCGCGAATTCTAGGTCATTAAAAGCGACCGAACAGCGCCAGACCGCTGCCGGCGGACGTGAACATCGGGGCGACTTGTACTTTTTGCGCATAAACCGGCACGCGTTCACGCAGCGTCGCGCCCAAGATGAGCATCACAAGCCCCCCGGTCTGTACAAAACCGTCAAAGGCCAGCCCTAACATCGCCAGCGACCGAGAGCTGTCATTGGGCACGTAACCCATCTGAATAAACGGCCCAATGACCGGAATATACAGCGGCCAGTAGGTGCTGCTGCAGCCGCCCGAAGATGACGAGGATCCGCTAAAACCGGCATCGCAGCTTGCTTGCAAGGCGGCGCCGCTGCCCGCGGTAATAAGCCACATCACGCCCAGCGTGACCGAGCCGCCAACGATCAATCCAATGCGCGGCTGGGATCGATAGCCGACGATCTGCGGCGGCGGTGGCGCCACCTGAGGCTGGTAGTAATTCGGCGGCAGCGGCGTTCCCGGCGGGTAGCCGTACATCGGCATCGGTTGCCCCGGCTGCGGCGGATAAGCCGGCTGCGGTGGATAAGTCGGCTGCATCGGATAGCCTGGGGGCTGCGGTTGCGGTTGCGGTTGCGCATTCGTATCGGCCGGACTCGTCTGTGCAAACGCCGCAGTATGCAGACTCAGCGTCAACAGCGCAGCCCCGGACCCAAGTAGATAATCAAGTTTCATGGTTCTGCCTCACTCGATCTCTAACGAGACGCAAGATTGCGCCCTTTGTCCATGCTAACCGGGCCGCTTGCATGTGTCATCGGCCTCGTAAAAATTCGCGCGGCAGCTTCCGCGCAAGCCGCAATGGCGCGAAATTCCAAGCAATCTAGACCAGGGTGGTTTCCCTACAGTATTTGTCTGGCACCTTGCATCTGCGGCTCGATTGGAGTACGCAGTCGGCCGTGCGTTTACACGATGCCGTCTTTATGGAGCAAGCGCTCGCCATTGCTGAGCTCGGCCGAGGACGCACAAGTCCAAACCCGCTCGTCGGAGCCCTGATTGTCGAGGAAAACATCGACGGCAGCAGTGAGCCCAAAGTACTGGCCAGCGGCTACCACGCCCGTCCCGGAGGCGATCATGCCGAAGTGGATGCGCTGCGCAAGCTCGGGGGCCAGGCACAAGGGAAGACGCTTTATGTCACCCTTGAGCCGTGTAACCACATCGGTCGCACCGGCAAATGTACCGAGGCCATCTTAGCTGCGGGGCTGCGCCGAGTGGTTGTGGGAATGACCGATCCCAATCGCCGCGTTTGCGGCGGCGGCATCTCTCGATTGCGTGACGCCGGACTCGAAGTGACCGTCGAAGTTCTGGCGGATCGCTGTGCCCATCAAAACCGCGGCTATCTACAATGGCTGGCCACCGGGCGACCTCACCTGGTTATGAAAGCCGCCGTGTCGCTAGATGGACATTTGGCATTGACCACCGGCCTGGCCAAGTCGCCGCCGGCGCCGCAATGGCTGACGAGCTTCGCCGCACGCCACCGTGCCCACCAATTGCGCGACCGCTGCGATGCAATCCTTATCGGAGCCGGCACGGTGCAAGCCGACGACCCACTATTAACCGTGCGACTGCCGGCGGCCGAGCAGCGCGACAACCGGCAACCCTGGCGCGTCGTGCTGGACGGCGCAATGCGCACGTCCCCGACCGCTCGCTTGTGCGGTCCACGTACCCTCCTTGTTGTCACGGAAACCGCCCTGCGCGCCAATTTTGAGCGCGCCGCGGCCCTGCGCGAAAAAGGCGTCGAATTGTTAGCGCTTCCGGCCATCGAAGGCGACGTTGCACAAGCGCACAGCTTCGACCTTGACGCCGTCATGCAGGCCCTTGGCAAGCGCGACTTGCTATTTGTAATGTGCGAAGGTGGCGCGACGCTGCATGGCGCGCTCTTGGCGAAGCAGCTTTATTCCGAAGCGACGCTGTTTGTCGCACCGCTTTTTTTGGGGGCGCCTGGGCTGCCCCTTTGCGCCCAAGTCAGGCCCGATAGCTTGCAAGCAGCCCCCTGGCTCAGCCAGGTTCAGCATGAGTCGCTTGGCCCCGATGTCTTTTTGACGGGTCTTTTGCGCTATGGCGACTTTGCACCGTCTCATCGCAGCGAGGAAACGCATGTTTACCGGGCTGATTGAGGACTTGGCCAAAGTGGCGGCCTTAACTCCGCTGCCGCAAAAAAGTGGCCTCCGCTTGCGGCTGCGCGCCCGCCTGCTGAATGAAGTAGTGGCGCTTGGCGACTCCCTGGCTGTCGATGGAGTTTGTTTGACCGTGGTCGCGGCCCGTCCCGGTGAAGTCGAAGTCGAAGCCGGCCCCGAGACCTTGAGCAAAACCACGATCGGCGCTTTTGTCAGCGGTCAAGGCGTGCACATCGAACGGGCGCTGCGCCTAGGCGATCGCCTGGGCGGTCACTTGGTCAGCGGCCACGTCGACGGCCTAGGCGAAATCGCCGCCAGCGGTCCACGCGGCGACAACTGGGATCTAAGCATTGCCTGCCCGCCGCCGCTTCTGCGCTACATCGTCGAAAAAGGCGCCATTGCCATCGACGGAGTCAGTCTGACCGTCAATCAGATTGATGCGCGAGGTTTTTCCGTCTCGCTTGTGCCTTATACCCAGACGCGCATCCACACCGGCCGCAAAAAAGTGGGAGCCGCGGTCAACTTGGAAGTCGATCTGATCGGCAAATATGTCGAGAAACTCATATTGCCCTACGTCGGCCGCGCTCAACCTGGCGCCTCTTTAGAAACGCCAAATGGCGGCCTGACCCTGGAAAAGTTAAAGGAGAATGGCTTTGTCTGAACGCAGTGAACTTCAGATAGCCCCCGATGAACGAATTCGCCGCGTCGAGCAGGCCATTGAAGAAGTGCGCCGCGGACGCATCGTCATCCTGGTAGATGATGAAGACCGTGAAAATGAAGGCGATCTGACCATGGCGGCCGAGATGGTGACTCCGGAAGCCATCAACTTCATGGCGCGCTACGGCCGCGGTCTTATCTGTCTGACCATGACCGAAGAGCGCGCCGATCGCCTGCACCTGCCTTTGCAAGCGACGCGCAGCGGCGGCCCATCACTCGGCACGGCATTTACCGTCAGCATTGAAGCCCGGCAGGGCGTGACCACCGGAATTTCGGCCGCCGATCGCGCCCATACGATTCTGACCGCGGTTGCGCCTCGGGCACAGCCAGAAGATCTAATCACCCCCGGCCATATTTTTCCGCTGCGCGCCAAACGCGGCGGCACCCTGGTCCGCACCGGACAAACCGAAGGCTCGGTGGATCTGGCGCGGCTGGCGGGGCTCGAACCGGCCGGGGTCATCTGCGAAATCATGAACGACGACGGAACGATGGCGCGACTCGGCGACTTGCAGCGCTTCGCCGCGGCGCACAATCTGCTTATCATCAGCGTCGCCGACATCATCGAGTACCGTCTACAGACCGAGCGCCTCGTCGAACAGGTGATGGAATTTCCTCTGGTCCCAACTGTCGATGGCCAAGCGCTGGGCGAATTTCGCGGCTACCTGTACACCACTCCCGTCGAGCCGACTGAATATCTGGCGCTATGCCGAGGCGACATTGGATCGAGCAGCGCCTGCGACGATCCGGTGCTGGTGCGAGTCCAAACCGCCTGCTGGCCCGGAGACGTACTTTCGGCCCGCGGCTGCGACAGTGGCGCCCAGTTGCGCGCTGCGCTTTTGGCCATCGATGCCGCCCAGCGCGGCGTTCTGCTTTACATTTTCCCGACGGGGCGCTATACGCTTCGTCATGATTTGGACGTTTTTGTGGTACACCCCGGCGCCACGTCGACGCATCGCAGCAAACTGCGCGACTTCGGCTTGGGTGCGCAAGTGCTGCGCGCCCTGGGAGTGCAACACATGCGCCTGATGACCAACAACCCCAAAAAAATCGCTGGTCTCGAAGGCTATGGCTTAACGCTGGCCGAGAGCCTGCCCCTTATCGCCCGATAAATCGCCCGCGAACCAAAGACCATTCTCATGTCGTCTACAAACTCGATCTCGCAACTCGAATCTGCCCCGCCGCTTTCCGTCGGCCAGATTAGCGGACAAATCGATGCCCGTGGAGTCCGCGTGGCCATCGTCGCCAGCCGCTTCAACGCCTTCGTGGTCGAAAGGCTCATCGAAGGCGCCATCGATGTCCTTTCGCGTACCGGTGGAACCGCCAGCGCCATCACCATTGTGCGCTGTCCCGGGGCCTTTGAAATTCCACCGCTGGCCCGCCGCTGCGCCCATAGCGGCCGCTTCGATGCGGTGATCTGCCTGGGGGCCGTCATTCGCGGAGCAACGGCACACTTTGACTACGTTGCCGGCGAAGCCAGCAAAGGCGTGGCTCAGGTGGCGCTTTCCGCACCGGTGCCGGTGCTATTCGGCGTTCTGACCACTGACACCATCGAACAAGCCGTCGAGCGCGCTGGCACCAAGGCCGGCAACAAAGGCGCTGATGCCGCGCTGGCCGCGCTGGAAATGATATCTCTGTACCGTCAACTTGGACCTGGGACAGGAAGCCATGGGTAGCCGTCGGCGCGGGCGCGAGATGGCGCTTCAAATATTGTGCTTGCTCGATCGTCAACCCGATCTGCCCGTCGAGCAAGCCCTACGATTTTATTTCAAGCATCTAGTCCCGAGCGAGCTCGACGATAGCGAAGGAGAAGCCGAAACGCGTCAAGGGCGCGAATCCGCGCTCGAACAGCAGGCCTTTGCCGAGTCTTTGGTGCACGGGGTGCGAAATTCGCTGCGCAGCATCGACGCGCTGCTTGGAAACTGCTCGCGCAATTGGCGGCTTGAGCGCATGTCGTGGGTGGATCGCAATCTGCTTCGCCTGGCTTGTTTTGAACTATGCGAACGCCGCGAAATTCCGGCCCGCGTCGTCCTAAACGAATCGATCGAAATTGCCCGTCGCTACAGCACCACCGAATCCAGCGGATTTGTCAACGGGGTCCTGGATCGCGTCATGCGTGAGCTTGGCCAAAGCGACGCCCCCACTACCACCTTTCCGCCCGGCGACCACGCTGCGGATCCGCGCTGAGTTTCAATCGAGGAGGTTCCTAATGTTCCGTCGTGTTATCACCCTTATCACGTTGTCGCTGGGCATCGTCGCCGCAGGCTGCAATTCGGAGATGCCCGAAAATCCCAACATCTTGACGAGTCCGCCCACGCTGCATAGCGCATCTTTGTATGTCGTAAACGCCGTGCCGAACTCTGACAAGATGGATATCTACGTCGACGGCACCAAGATGATGGGGGATCTTGGCTATCGCAAAAGCAGCGGCAACCTCGCCGTGGCCGCCGGAAACCATCAAGTCACATTGATTGGCGCTGGATCCACGGATCTGAAAAATGCTTACTTTAGCAACTATGTCCTTTTGCGCGAAGACGACCGCGTCCTAGTCACCGCCATGGGCCGCGATGACGAGGCCACAGGACGTAATTTTTCCGTGCAGCGACTAAGCCCGAACAGTGCGTCGGCTGTGTCTTTGCGCATGCTGCATGCCTCGCCCGCCGCGCCGATTCTTGACGTCTCTGCCGGCGACGCTGTGATGAGCAACCAGGTGGCCTTCGGACAACTGACGGCTGGCACTGCGATTGCTTCGGGCGACCTAAGCGCACCGCTGACCCTTTCGCTGGCGGAGTCGGGCGCCAAGTTTCCACTGGCCCGCGTGACCCTGCCCGGCCCGTATTCGGCCGGCGCGCAGCTTACCGCCATCGTCTTTGGCGAAACCCATCCGCTGGCGGTTGACGACAAGTTTTTTGCCGTCTCGCTGCTTGATGAAAAGACCGGGCAGCTTAGCGATTTGCCGCTAACCATCAACAACGACGCGCAGGCCCCCAAGGCCAGCCTGTATTTCTTTCATGCCGGCATGGATGCCGGTCCCATTGATATTTATTCCCCACAAGATGGCAACCTCGTCGCTGGCTTTAGTTACGAGGCAGCCTCGAAGCTGATTGAAAAAGCGGGCGGCATCTATCCGATCATGGTTCGCAAGGCGGGTGAGTCGGATTCAAGTTACCAAGAAAATTTCAAACTGTTCCCGGGCACTAGCTGGACAGTGTTTTATTCCGGACGAGTAAATCCGGCGCTGCAGGCTCGGTTTGCCGCACCGATATTTTCCGCTGTGGAACGTAGAATCAAAGGCGATGCCGGGGCCTGGCGCCTTGTCCATACCATATTCAATAGCGGCGGCCTCGACCTGCATCAGACGGCCGATGGCCCGGCCCTGTTTTCCACAGTTTACGTAAAGCAGGCGACAAACTATCGCACTGAGGATCTGGTAAGCTCGACGTTGCATCTTAAATCGGCGCCTGATGCGAAAGACCAATGGGACATCACAGTGTCCCAAGCTGATGCCGACAGCGCCCGCGGCGAAATCACGACGTTCTATCTGACCGGCTCGGTTTCTCCGGACCCGGCGCAGCTAAAGACCGTTGCCGTTGTCGAATCAAGCGCCACCACGATGCAGGCGCCGCGCATCTTTATTCCGACGACCACAGTGACTCCGCGCCCCTAGGAGAATGTTTTATGGCGACGTCCAAAGAACTTGCTGAAGGACTTTCTGGCGGCCTTGGTGCCCGCGAAGTTGTGTTGTGCAGTGCTGCCCGCACCCCCATCGGCAGCTTCGGTGGCGAATTGGCCGGCTTCAATGCCCCGGATCTGGGTGCCATCGCCATCAAAGCCGCTCTGGCACGCGCCGGCGTCGAAGGACATGACGTCGGTGAAGTCATCATGGGCTGCGTTCTGCAAGCCGGCATTGGCCAGGCCCCGGCGCGGCAAGCAGCGATTCGCGCTGGACTGCCTACTTCCGTTCCTTGCCAGACTGTCAACAAGGTCTGCGGGTCCGGATTAAAAGCAGTGGCGCTGGCGGCGCAAGCCATCGCGGCTGGCGACTGCGAAATTGCCGTCGCCGGCGGCATGGAATCGATGAGCAATGTGCCCTACTATCTGACCGGCGCCCGCGATGGCTTTCGCATGGGCCATAAGCAAGCCACAGACGGTATGATCTTTGACGGCCTGTGGGATCCGTACAACAACTTCCACATGGGCTCGGCCGCTGAGCTTTGCGCGCGTGAGCACAAATTCGACCGCGCGGCCCAGGACGCCTTCGCCGCCGAATCCTATCGGCGAGCCCTGCAGGCGCAAAAAGAAGGCAAATTCGACGACGAAATCGTCAAGGTTGAGGTCGCGCAGAAAAAAGGCCCGGCCAAAGTAGTGGCCGTCGATGAAGAGCCGGGCCGCGCCGACCTGACAAAAATGGCGACGTTGCGTCCCGCCTTTGAAAAAGACGGGACGGTGACCGCCGCCAATGCCAGCAAGCTCAACGACGGCGCCGCCGCCCTTTTGCTGATGTCGGCAGAGGAAGCTAGCCGTCGCGGGGCCAAGGTACTCGGGCGCATTCGCAGCTATGCCCAACACGCCCAGGCGCCCGAGTGGTTTACGACGGCGCCGGCCACGGCGATTGAAAAAGCCATCGCGCGCGCCGGGCTGAGCAAAAAAGACATCGATCTTTACGAGATCAACGAGGCCTTTGCAGTGGTCGCGCTGGCCAATAACCGCCTTCTGGGTCTAGATGCAGAACGGGTGAATGTTCACGGCGGCGCAGTGGCGCTTGGCCATCCCATCGGGGCCTCTGGAGCTCGGCTGCTTGTAACTCTGCTTCATGCGCTGCCGCGTTACAATCTGCACCACGGCGTCGCATCGCTGTGTATCGGTGGTGGCGAAGGCATCGCCATGGTCGTACAGCGCTAAGGGATGACATGTCTACAGAGAACCAGGCACAAACTGTTTCCAGCTTGAAGCGCATCGGCATCGTCGGGGCCGGTCAAATGGGCGGCGGCATCGCGCAAGTGGCCGCCGACAAGGGCCTTGGCGTTATTTTGGTGGATATGAGCCAGCAACTGGCTGAAAAGGGCAAAGCCAAAATTGGCGTGGCCCTGGACAAGCTGGTTCAAAAAAGCAAAATGTCCGCGGAAGCCTGTACCGAGCTACTGGGCCGAATCACCCCGGCCGGCGATTACGCGGCACTTTCGGACTGCGATTTTGTCATCGAAGCCGCCACCGAGAATCAGGACCTGAAGCGCAAAATTTTCGCTGACATCGATCGCGCGCTAAAGCCTTCGGCGATTCTGGCGACCAACACCTCGTCGATCTCAATCACTTTGCTGGCTGCCGCGACCAAGCGTCCCGAGCAAGTGGTAGGCATGCACTTTATGAACCCAGTGCCGGTGATGAAGCTGTGCGAAGTCATTCGCGGCCTGCAGACGAGCGAAACGACCTATCAAGCCACAGCGGCACTGGCGCTGGCGCTGGGCAAAGAGATCGTGACGGCCCGCGATGTTCCCGGTTTTATCGTCAACCGCCTGCTGATTCCTTTTTTGAATGAGGCCTGCTTTGCCCTGGCCGAAGGCCTGGGCACGGCTGCCGACATCGACAAAGGCATTCAGCTTGGTCTAAATCATCCCATGGGGCCCTTTGCGCTGGCCGACCTTATCGGCCTTGATACTTGTTTGGCCATCGCCGAGGTTTTGCATCGCGAGCTCGGCGAAGACAAATATCGTCCGGCTCCGCTTCTGCGCAACTATGTTGCCGCCGGCTGGCTCGGTCGCAAATCCGGCCGCGGCTTCTATAAGTACTAAAGGCCGACATGACCCAGCTAGAAACTGTTCTTATAGAGGCTGTCGGGCCGGTGGCGACGATTCTTGTCAATCGGCCCAAAGTGCTAAATGCGCTAAACGCGCAGGTCCTAGAAGAGCTGGCAACCGCTTTTGCCGAAGTGCAAGCGCAAGCCGAGGTCCGCGCCGTGGTTTTGACCGGCGCTGGCGATCGAGCTTTTGTCGCCGGTGCCGACATTGCGGCGATGGCCAGCATGTCTACGCCGGAAGCGCATAGGCTGGCAGAAAAGGGCCACAAGCTTGGCGATTTGATTGCCGCCATGCCGCAGCCGATCATCGCCGCAGTCAATGGCTTTGCATTGGGCGGTGGACTGGAGCTGGCCCTGGCTTGTGACATCATCTATGCCAGCAAAAACGCCAAACTGGGCCAGCCCGAAGTCAATATCGGCGTCATGCCCGGTTTTGGCGGCACCCAGCGACTGATTCGCCGCGTCGGTCCAGGTCGCGCCGCGCGCATGATTTTCGGCGGCGACCCCATCGGCGCCGAGGAAGCTCTGCGCATTGGCCTCGTCGATGAGCTGTGCGAGCCAGCCACATTGCTAGATGAAGCGCGCGCACTCTGCCAAAAGATTGCAGGTCGCGCTCCTTTGGCCATAAGCCACGCCAAGCAAGCGCTGCGCGCGACTTATGAAGTGCCCCTGGCCGAAGGAAATCGGCTTGAGCAGCGGCTATTCTCCGAGCTTTTTGCCACCACCGATCAAAAGGAAGGAATGTCCGCCTTCCTGGCCAAACGACCGGCGGCCTTTCAAGGAAAATAGGCTGCAGCACAGTCTATTTTGAAGGCGGCGCGCTAGTCACTTCGCCTGGAAGTGGCTCTGATTTGGCAGGTGTGCCGGTCATATTCCAGACAGGCTCTTGCGTTTGAACAAACTTCTGGCCCTGCGGGTTTTTCTTCACGACCCAGATGGGACCGCGGTGGGTGACCGAGCGAACCGCAAGCTTTTCGCCCTTTTTCGCGTCCTTGCTGCCGCCACATTGAACTTGAAGCAGGATGCATAGCCCGAGCGGCAGGGTTTTACGCATCGAGGCGCTCACCGCATTCCAAATCCCGCCTGGCCTTAAGCTTATCGACATGAAGCGTGCCTCCGTCGTTTTAGGCGGCGTTCATACCCCAGGGCCAAAGCCGGGTCAACGGCTACGACCTTTTGCGAACCGAGGCCCGTCAGCGAGGCGCGCGCACGAGGTGAATATGATCCGGCGCGTCCCTGCGGCTCTCGGCAACGACCAGGATGACCTCGCGTAAGCTCATGTGCTCGCCGAGCACCCAGGCATCGCCAGACGTCTTTAGCACCGGCTGCCCATCGAGCTCGGCGTGGCTTCCTTTCGGGTCGCGCGTGAAACGAAAGCGCTTGGGCACGGCGACGAATCCGCCGCTGCGGTTTGACTCGCTTCCGGGGGCAAGGACGATCGGTGTACCATCTTCGGCAATTCGCAGCTCGCTTGGTCCCAGAGACTGGCTTGCGCTCGTTGCCCCGGTCGCAGGATCGATCTCTTCGATTCGCCGAACCCAGCCGAGCGCCAGCGGATAGGAAGAAGAGAGCCTGATTCCGCGCGCAAGCGGCAAAACGCCGGGCCCCACCGCAAGACGCAAACGCTCCTTGCCATCCTTGGCGATAAGCTGCGCGCGCCCGCTTCCGACAAACCATACGCCAGGCGGTTCGGGCACCCAGCCGGTCACGACTTCTTCTCTTTCAGAAAGTTTCTGCGGCAGCTCACGCGCAAATAGGACTTGTCCGGTCGCGCAGTCAAAGCCAGCCGCTAAATCTTTGCGCAGCATCGCAATCCGTGATTCCTTTTCTTTCTCCTCAACTCGACGTGCCACTAGCTTTCGGAAATCGACAACATGAGCTCATCATTAATGGTAAGTGGTAGCAGGCGCGGGCCGTTCGCACGCCTACTTTTTGGCGCCACGGGCCTCTTTGCACTCCTACTCGCCGGAGCGATTAGCGGGGGTGGCGGTTGCGATAGCTCGCCGCAGGCGCCTCATATTGATGCCGGCATCGATCTGGCGATGAATTCGCCTGACGACGGCGGCGGCGGCCTGGACCTGGGACACGATGGATCGGTCGCGCCACCGTCGGATCTGGCGAGCCAGCCAAACCGCCTGCGCATCATGAGTGCGAACACCACCAGCGGCAACAACCAGTCCTACGATCCCGGCGAGGGACTGCGCATCTTCCAGGGGCTGCACCCCGACATCGCCCTGATTCAGGAGTTCAACTACGGCAACAATAGCGGCGCGGCGATTCGCGGCTTCGTCGACACCGCGTTTGGCCCCGCCTTCGCTTATTTCCGTGAGAGCGGCGCGCAGATTCCAAACGGAATCGCCAGTCGCCATCCCATCCTGGCATCGGGTAGCTGGACGGATCCTGCCGTCGCGAACCGCGGCTTCGCATGGGCGCGCATCGACATCCCGGGGCCGACAGATCTATGGGCCGTAAGCGTTCACCTGCTGACATCGAGCGCGGCCAACCGCGACAGCGAAGCCAAGGCGCTGGTGGCCGAGATTCAGAAGAACATCCCGGCCGGCGACCTGCTGGTGATCGGCGGCGATCTCAACACCGGGTCGCGCACCGAGGCGTGCCTCAGCTCGCTTGCGGCCGTGGTCTCCACCGCGGCGCCCTATCCCGTCGACAACTTGGGTGACGGAGACACCAGCGGCGCTCGCACCAAACCGCACGACTGGGTCATGCCGTCGCCGAAGCTGCGCAGCCTGCAGACCGACGTGGTGATTGGAGCTCAGAAATTCTCGAGCGGGCTGGTGGTGGACAGCCGCGTTTACACGCCGCTCGCCGACATCGCCCCGGTCCTAAAGGACGACAGCGGCGCGACCAGCATGCAGCACATGGCCGTCGTAAAAGACTTCCTTTTGCCGTAGCGTGGCGCGGAATCCGCGCCTAAGGAGTTGGCGGCGCTTTGGGGGCTTTGGGCGCTTTGGCCGCAGCAGGCGTTTTAGGGGTTTTGGGTGCCGCAGGGGCTTTGGGTGCCGCAGGGGCTTTGGGTGCCGCAGGGGCTTTGGCCGTCGCAGGCACCTTGGCCGCAGCAGGGGCTTTGGCCGCAGCAGGCGCCTTGGCGGATTTTGTCGCGGGTGCTTCTACGGGCTTGGGTGGCGCCGGGGACTGCATCAGCAGGCTTTTACCCTGGCTGCCTGCGGGTTGCGGCGGATCGACGATGATGAAATCGGAACGCCGATTTAAGGCGCGGCCCTTGGCGGTCTTGTTATCGGCAACGGGTCGCAAAGGACCATAGCCCTTGGCTTCCAAGCGGCTTTCCTCGACGCCATGACTGATCAGGTAGACTTTGACGCTCTTGGCGCGGCGGTCGGAAAGCTCAATATTGTAAGCCTCTTTGCCGCGGTTATCGGTGTGTCCCTCAATGACCACTTTTCGAATCAGCGGAATCGTCTTTAGCGTGTGCACCACCGCATCAAGAATTGGAAAGCTCTTTTTCAGAATGGTGTCTTTGTTGTTGGCAAAAAATACCTGCTGCTTGATGACGATGGAGCTGCCTTTGATCTCGATCAGGCCCGGGCAGCCATTTTTCTTCGGATCGGGCGACGCACTGCCTGGTTGATCCGGACAAGCATCCACGGCATCAGGAACTAGATCGCGATCGCGATCGGCCTGCGGACAACCGGGGCGCGCCGCATCGGGATTTAGCCCCGACGGGACGTCCTTACATTGATCGTAGCCATCATAGACGCCATCCTGGTCGCTATCCTTGTCGGGGCAACCTTTGCGGCTGGGATCTGGATGGCTTCCCGAAGGCGCATTCGAACACGCATCTTCATCGTCGAACACACCGTCTCCATCGCTATCACGGCGCGGACAGCCGGGCTTGGTGGTATCGGGATTGGCTCCGCTCGGTTCGCTTGGACATTGATCTTTGGAATCGAAAAGTCCATCTCCATCGCTATCTTTTTCGCGCAGCGGACAGCCGGCTTTGTCGGGATCTGGCGTCTGTCCGGCCGGCTCGCTGGGGCAGAGATCTCGTGCATCGATGATGCCGTCTCCATCGCTGTCTGGAGGCGGCGGACAGCCATTTGTCGTCGCATCCTGAGTACGTACTCCGGCCTGTTCCGGACAAGCATCTTCTTTGTCAGGAATTCCGTCGTGATCGCGGTCTTTGGGAGCGCGAGTTCCCATCGGCGCATAGGCCAGCCGCAGCAAAACCCGACCGTCCGGAGTACCGGGTTCGCGCATGACGCCAACACCGCCGGCCAGTCCCAAGTTCACAACATTGGCGATGTTGTAATGCAAACCCAGCAGAATCTCGAGACTGGTGAAATTTTCGCGAAAGGCGGTCGCGACATCTTTGCCCAGCACTACCGTACTCAGCAGCGCTTCTGGTCCGATGGCAAAACGATAATTGAGATTGGCATACTTGATGGAAGCGCCAAGCTGTACCTCGGAACCAATGGTATTCCCATTGTTGGGAGGAATCGTTCCGAGGGTCTGAATCGGCCGGTAGTAAAAAGCACCGGTAAACGACCACATGATGCTATGGCTAAGACCACCAAGCATCAGCTTGGGCATGACGCGAACATCACTTTCCCCAACCGTCAAAGGAGGCGGATTGACGGAGTGAAACTGATTGATCGGAATCCAGACATCAAGGCCCAAGCTCATCGCGATGGGACCGCTGTAGGGTTGTCCGAACAGTCGCACGCGCGCTCCCACCCGGGGATCACCCGCGGCGAATCCCGACGGTTCGATGCCCGCCGTGGGAGTACCTCGATCAAAAAATACCACCGGAATGCTGGCGGCAAGCAGAATGCGGTCCAAAAATGCCACCGCCAAATCCGCATGGCCCATAAAGCGATGCTCGATAATCGGCGAAAGCAGCGATGAATCCCCGGCCGCATTGCGGGTCGTCAGAACCAGCGGATTGTGGGCATAGTTCAAGGTAATGCCACCGGAAAACCGCCGCACGGAATTGTACCAGGGATGATCTACCCAAAAAGACCATTCACCGGCTGCGGTCGGCTCGTAGCGGTTCAGCTCAAAGCCTAGCGGCTGAGAGTTGCTCGCGCTCTGTGCAGATGCGATGGCGGTCATGCCCAAAAGGACTAACGAGCAAGTAGCGGAGAGCTTTCGATGCACGGTAAACCCCTGTCAACCTCGGTTCGAGTGAATACCCATTGTAACTGATTATTCAGTCCTACGGCGCCGGCGCAGCAAACGCAGGCCAAAGCCAGCGCCGCCTAAAAACCACAAAGCCCAAGCACCGCCGATTGCGCTTTGCATTCCGGCGGCACTGCACGAGAAGCCATTGCCATGAATTTCGCTGCGATCGACATCCACCGTCGTAGTGGCGGAGTTATTCGCCATATTCGCTTCGACGTTGTCGGCGAGCACTTGGGCACTAGAAGCAATTTGCTCGGACGTATCGGACCGTGCCGCCAGCGCATAGCTTAAGGGCGCAGCCGTCATGCCGGCGCCGAGTTGTGGCAACACACAGGTATAGGCAGTCGCGGCGCGGGTGCAGGTCCAGCCGGTTCCACTAGGCTCACGGGCGATGTTCACGTCCGCAGGAATTGCGATATCTACTTTTAGGTTTTCAGCATCTTCGGGTCCGCTATTCGAAACCGTCGCCGTGTAGCGAATCGGCACGTCGACGCGGACCGTTTTCGGAGTGCGCATAAGGCTTAGGGCGAGGTCCACTGGCAGGCAAATCGAAATGACTCCGGCCTGGATTTGATTCTTGAGCAGAATTCCGTCGCCTCCATCGGTAGCGCCGTTCACCGGAAACAATGCGGCGGTTGCCGAAGTGCTGATTCCCGCTTTTCCCCCGCCAAGCTGCGGCGATATAGCAATATCTGTGGTCACGGCAACGACACCGCCGCCACCACCACCACCAGGGCCGCGCATGGGCACCTCAGTGAATCGGCTATCGCCGCCAAAGCCCCCCACCGCACTGACCGTAACCCCGGTAAGCTTTTGCGTCTCCAAAAATACTGTGCCGCCACCGCCGCCGCCACCGCCGCCGTCGCCGCCCGCCTGGCCACCTGTGGCGCCGTCCGCAAAGATGCAGCCACCAGCTGTAGAAGTAATGGTTTTCGCCGCGATGTGCACGATTCCCCCGCCAGCGCCGCCAGCGCCGCCTTGGCCGCTATTTTGATCGCCAGCACCACCGCCGCCGCCCAAAAACAGCCAGCTTGCTCTTGGCTGCCCCAAGCCATGGCCGCCGCGGCCGCCGCGTTCACGGCGGTTGCTCGCTCCCCATGCCGTATTTCCTGGCTCTACTTGTGTGGGATCCTGCGCGGTCTGCGACAAAGTATAGCCACCGCGGCCACCGCCTGAAGAAGTGGAAAAGGCATTGTGAGCGACAAAGAACGGATCTTTTTGCCAAGCTGCGGCAAAGATCGCCGTCTGCCCCATTACGCCGTCGCCGGTATAGGTGGTGGAATCGCCGGCATTGGCGCCACCACCGCCGCCGGCATCGGTATCATTGCCGCCGCCGCCGCCATTGGCCGGAGCCCCGCGGCCAAACTTTCCACCCAAGGCGTCATAATCGGCGGCATTGCCAACGATGCTTTCGCCTTTGGCGCCGCCCACGCTTGAAAATGTGCTGACAAACTGAGCTTGATCCGCATTCGAGGTGGCGGCGTCCTGAGTGGTAGCGCCACCGCGAAATCCGCGTCCGCTGACATCTATGGCGCCATCCAACAGCACCGAGTCCGCGCGAAATGCCAGCACCCCGCCGGTCTTTCCGTCCCACGGCTTGGCACTTAGGAGGCCGCGCGGCCCCCCCGCGCCGGCCGCTTCGACCGTGACGGTTCGGTAACGCGGCACGCGAATGACCTGCGCATTGCCGGCCGCTTTGTAGGTATTGCGCAGACTACAGCTTGGATCAATCTGCACCTGTCCACTTACCGTATCGACGCTTGCGACGCGCACCAATTCATAGCCGCCGGCGTTGCCAAGTGCAGTCAGTTGACCGTAATTGGCATCGTCGGACGTGCTCATCGTTGCCCCCTGCGCCTGATACAGCATGATCAGATCCCCGGCGTGCAGGCCTAGGGCCGTCGCATCCGCGGCGCTTAGCGCAAGCTTAATGCTCCCTTGGCTGCTGTCGCTAAGCAGCGAGGCATATTTGTTGACAATCTGCGTCGTGCCCGGCAGGACCCGAAGGTCCGGATCGACATTGAGCGCCCCGCGGCCAAAGCTCAGCGTTTCCGGCCCGGCCCCATCGAGACCGGAGCATCCCAAAGCCAACGTGCCGCCCAGCGCCAACATAAGCGCCGATGCTCGGCAGAAGGACAGGGTCAACATTCGAATCATCGAATTCTCTCCTCCGACAGAGCGATTTGCACTCTGCCGGCAGAAACAAACGCTTGCTTAGGGAAGTGACAACGTGGCGCTTACATTGTCGGCGTACCCATCGTTGGACGTTCCGGCCGTCCGAGTCGCAATCATCGTGATATCTAGACTGCACGTATTTTGGGGCACATCGGTGCTTGCATTTTGCGGAAAAAGCCCCGTGATGTTTCCGCGATTGGCGGCCAAAATCGGGCCTAGCTGCAACTGCCCAAGCTGGTTACTGCCTTGCTTGAAGTCGAAGATGATTCGAATGTTGTCATCTTGTGTGGCCGAGCCGCCGAGCAAGGCTGCGACAGTGAGTTTGACCGGTTGCCGCTCGAATACCTTAGAGCAGCGGCATAGGTCGATCGACGTAGTCGCCGACGAAGTCACGGAATTGCCCCCAGCAAAGAAATTGCTTCCGCCTTGGGCGGCGCCGGGGTCGCCAGGCGCCGGAAATCCGGTGGGCAGCCCATAGGGATACACGGTAAAGCCGTCTGTATTTTGCCATCCCGGAATCTGGACGACTTGCCCTTGCGCCGTTGCGGCGACGCCGACTTCGGCATCCCCGTTGAAGATCAAGTTCTGATCAATCGGACAATTGGAACAGGTCCCGAGCAAGCAGATATTGCTTTGACAGTCGGCATTGCGCGAACAAATCTGGTCTAGGCCACAAGCTCCGCATGAGCCGCCGCAGTCCACATCGATCTCGGTTCCGTTTCTAACTCCGTCGGTGCAGCTTGGCGAAATTGCGGCAAACGTAATGACAAGCTGGGTTTCCTCCTCAGGAACTACAAAAAAGCACTGCTCCGCTTCATTGGCGGCGCATTGCGTTCCATTCCATTTTTCAACTTTGGCCATGGTCTGGGGCTGCGCGCTAATGCGCAGCAGGCTTCCTTTTGCAAAAGATGCCGTACATGTACCGCTACAAGAAATCCCCGCGGGTGCAGAAGTCACTGTTCCAGGTCCAATGACCGTCACACGGACGGTGCTTGATGGCGGAGTTCCTTGATCCTTGCATGCGGTCAAAAACAGAAAGCACAAAGTCCACAGAAAACATATAATTTTAGTGAATTTCATTACCTTATATTAAGACAATACCCTATTTGACTCAAGCGCTGGCAAGCCGCTTGCATCTCAACTTCTAAGAGGCATTGGGCTTGCCGATAAGCGAATCTGTACCGGCGATTGCAGCATGCGGCAGGGGATCGGTCGGCGCCAGTTCGGCTTGTTCATCCAGCGAGGGAGCAGCCGGAGGAGGCCGCCATTTGCCATGTTCCGGAGTATGCTCCAGCGCAATTTGCATTTCGGCGGCGCTGCTGAAACGCTGGCTTTTCTCTTTTTCTAAACACCGCAAGACTATCGCCACGAGCTCTGGCGATGGTTTTTGCAGGGTCGGATCGCGACGAGAATCGATGGGCGGCGGCGGATCGTGAATTTGGCGATAAATGTCCAGGTAGGCATCGCCGGAAGAAAAAGGAGGATCGCCGCACAGCATGAAGTAGGCCACGCAGCCAAGCGCATAGACGTCGACGCGGCAGTCCACTTTTTGGCCGCACAGCGCTTCGGGCGCCATATAGCGCGGAGTTCCCATAAAAGCGTCGGGGCGGGTTAAATCCGGCCCCAGGTCCACCCCTTTGACCAGTCCAAAATCCAAAACTTTGATGAAGTCGCCGACGCCACCCATCGTCGTTACAAACAAATTGCCGGGTTTGATATCGCGATGAATCATGCCCAGCGCATGAGCCTCGGCAAGCGATCCGGCGGCTTGTTCTAGCAAGTAAACCGCCCGCTCTGGCGACAGCGGACCATCGCGCCGCACGAGTTGCCCAATGTCGCATCCCGCCAAAAATTCCATGACGTAATAAGGCTGGCCGGCTTCGGTACGACCGAAATCAAAAACGGCGATGGTGTTGGGATGACGCAGCCGGCTTGCGGCATCGGCCTCGCGTTCAAAACGCGCGATGGCCAAAGAATCGCCCAGCCCGGCTTTGAGTATTTTGACCGCGCAAGGCCGGCGCAGCGAAGCGTGATAGGCCAGGTGCACCTCGCCCATGCCGCCCGAGCCGAGCCGCCTTACCAAACGATAACGCCCCATGAGCCGAGCCGTGGCCAGCCCCAAAGCCAGCCGATCCGCGGCGTTGGCGCCGACTAGGCCGGGAACCATGGCGCCGATGATAAAAGCCAGCGTCGTCAGGCCCTTCATGCCGAAAAATCCCGGCCGTGGATAGGGCGAGGCCCACAGGCAGGTGCATAGCAAAAAGACGAGCAGCATAAACAGCGACACCGGAGCGACGCGCCAAAAGGCCCCCGGCATCAAAACAAAACGGGCCAGCATGACCACTATAAGTAGGCCAATGTAGGGGCTGGTCATTCTTCCCGTCTGCGCACACAAAACGCCGATGCAGCCGGAGCTTAGCGCCGTGAGCAAGCCATCGCGCAGAACCTGCCAGCGAAAATCCAAATCCTCGGCATATGAGGTGGCAAGCAGCATCAGGTACCCAGCCACCCACAGCGCCCGCAGGCCAAAAAATTGCCGCGGCCCCATGGTGACCTCTTTGGGCCACGGATAAAAAATATCGATGACATAAAAAGCGCAGACCAAAATCACTCCAAAAACACACATCTGACGAAAACGTTGCGGAAATAATGCGCGTTGCGCGTCGTGGGGCGAGGTAAGAGGAGACGCCCCAGGCAGCATTTCGGGTTGCCTGCTTTTTACTTCGGGCACGACAACAGCTTGGCACAACACCGCCCCCTGGCGGCAAGCCCGCTTTTTCAAACCTTGCAGCATGGCTCAAGCCGGCCGCGCACAGGTGACGCCGCTGCAAAACTTCTTTATGATTCGCCAAATGAAAGCAGATATTGGATGTGGACCGGCTGGTTCTTTGACGGCCGCACCTGCCCTCAACTGTTCCGCATACATGCCGCTAGGCGAGGCTGGCGAAGCCGCCGCGCGCAACGGTTTGTCGCGGGTAGCGCTTCATCTAGTCGGTTCGGAGATTTTGAAAATTGCCGCCAGCGTGCGCGCCTTGCAGGCGCAAGGGCACAAGGTATGCAATTTGACGGTGGGCGATTTCTTGCCGAAAGAATTTCCCATCCCCGAACTTTTGCAAAGCGCCATCAACCGGGCCTACGAGAACCGCGAAACCAACTATCCACCCTCGGATGGCATGCAAAAGACCCGCGAAGCAGTCACGGAGTTTTATCGCCGCGCCCTGGGTCTGCAATATCCGGTTGACAGCGTCGTCATCTCGGGAGGGGCCCGACCGGCCATTTATGCGGCCTATCGCGCCCTTGTCGAGCGCGGCGATCGAGTGGTCTATCCCACGCCGTCCTGGAACAACAATCACTACATCCATCTTTGTGAAGGGGTTCCAGTGGAGTGCCCGACGCGGCCGGAGGATGGCTTCATGCCGACTGCCGACACGCTGGCGCCGCTTTTGCCCGGCGCGCGGATGCTTTGCCTCAATAGCCCCCTAAATCCCACTGGGACGGTGATTTGCGAAGCTGAGCTGCGCCGCATCTGCCAAATGGTTCTTGATGAAAATCGGCAACGGGCACGCACTTCGTCGCGGCCGTTGTACCTGCTTTACGATCAAGTCTATTTCATGCTGACCTTCGGCGGTACGCGCCACCATACACCGCTGGAACTTTTGCCCGAAATGGCCGCCTACACGGTCTTTGTCGATGCCATCAGCAAGTCACTGTGCGCCACCGGGCTGCGAGTCGGATGGGCCGTGGCGCCGCCGTATATCACCGCACGCATGCGCGACATTCTTGGGCATGTCGGGGCCTGGGCTCCGCGGCCCGAGCAGGTTGCCGCTGCCGAGGTACTGCGCGATCTAGACGGCATGGCGGCGTTTCATCAAGTGATGACGAGCAAGGTGCAAGAGCGCCTCGATCTACTTTATGAAGGGATTCAGGCCATGCAAAAGCGTGGCTTGCCGGTGCGCGCCATTCCTCCGCAAGGCGCCATTTATTTGTCGGTGCAGTTCTCTTTGCATGGGCGCACTCGACCGGACGGACGGGCGGTGGCCAGCAATGAAGACATTCGCAGCTACCTGCTAGAAGCGGCTGGAATGGCGGTGGTGCCGTTTCAGGCATTTGGGATGCTCAGCGAAACCGGTTGGATGCGGCTATCGGTAGGCGCCGTCAGCCCAGACGAAATTCGCGAAACCCTGCCGCGCCTGGAAGCCGCATTATTGGCGCTAAAAAACGAAGCGCAAAGCATCTAAGCAGCGAATTTTTGTAATTCAAGTTTCGTTTTTCTTGAGGTTGGTCGCCTTCGCGAACAACCTTAGTGGACGAGGTTTTTCTGATGATCGCTGCGCCCACCGCCCCTACCACCGTGCCACTGACCGGTGGTAGGTATACATTGCTGGGTCTGGAAACACCGGTCGAAAGCTTTAGCCACTGGCTCGATCAGTTTCTTATCCGTTATTTGCCTGGCGATCCCAGCCTGGTAGCGGCCTTGCGTGTGCTTATTTCATTGCTGCTGACGGTTCTAGCAGCATGGCTGGCGGGCTGGATGTGCCGCCGCCTGGGACTTTGGGCGGCGCGCAGCGGCAATAAGCTGGCAGCGTCCTTGCTGGAAGTTGCAACCCCTACCCTGCGCTGGATGGTGTTGCTAGCGGGACTGTCCGACACCATCGAAGATGCCTGGCCGGCGCAACATGGGCCGGTGCGCTGGGTGGCCGGAACCTTGTTTGTGCTTTCGGCGGTAGTCGCCATGCGCGGCGGCGTCCGGCTGCTGCGCTTGCTTTTGGATCGCGTGCTACGCCCCTCGCTGGACTTGGCGGTTTCGCCCGAGGAGATCGAGCCGAAGCCCAAATCTGCCTTGGCGCGAAGCAGCGGCCCAGCCGGTACGCATGCGCTGGTGCCGCTGGTTCAGCGCTTGGGCGCGCTTATGGTTTGGCTCGTGGGCATCATTTTGGTGCTGGATCATTTTGGGCAAAATGTCAGCTCGGTGGTCGCCGCCTTTGGCGTCACTTCGCTGGCCATTGGCCTGGCGGCACAGCAGGCATTGTCAAACATCATTGCCGGGCTGGTTTTGGCCGTTGATCATCCGTTTCGGCCGGGCGACCGCATCAAACTGCCCAGCGGTGACTGCGGCGAAGTGATTGAAAGCGGTATGCGTTCGACGCACATTCGACTGGCTGACGGCAGCTTGCTCGTGGTGCCAAATGCCGATCTGGTATCCAGTCGGCTGATCAACTATTCCACCGAAACCCTGGTCCGCGCCGAAGTCCGCGTCGTCGTGCCGGTCGGCACCGACGTTGACAAGTTGTCGCAAGCGATGCTGGAAGAAGCGGCTGTACTGACCCGTCAAGACCCGCCGAGCGTCACACCGCAGGTACAGCTACTTAGCATCAGCGAGAAAGTAGAGCTATCGCTGATTCTTTGGCTGCCGCGCGGTTCCGACGTGCCGGTTATCGAAGACATGCTACGACGGGGCAGCCTGCGCCACGTACAAGCCCTACTTTCGCCCGCGATCAAGCCTTCATGACTTCATGAACTTCATGAGGCGACCCGCGAACGACGCACTTCGGCAAGCTCGTCCAGAAAGCGGGCGCAAGTCGCGGCGTAGGTATTTAGCGCCTCGACGATAAGCGAGGCCAGATACCCGTTTTCGGCCCGCAGGCTGTCATAGTAACGCTGACGCTCGATGCTGTGCAGAACCGCGGGGGGATAACCATCGCGCATCAGCAAAAGATTCATGAGCAAGCGCGCCACTTTGCCGCTGTTTTTGGTCCATGGATAAATGGCCATCAAGCGGAAGTGAACTCCGGCGGCGCGCGCCAGCGGATGCAAGGCCTCGGTTTCTTCGTCATCCAGCCACTCGCATAGCTTGCGAATGCGCAGCGGAATCTTGTCGGGCGGCGAGATTTCGTGAAAGTAGGCCCGATGCAGCGGATTGTCCTTGCGATAGGGACTGCCCTTGGACTTGTCTTCGGGAGTCAAAGTCTCGTGAATTTGCTTGATCAGTTCGACGGTGATAAGACCACGCTTCTTGCGCTGACCGGACTGCGCCTGCGCCAGTTCTTTGACAAAATCGATGGCAACCTTGTGGTTGCGAATGTCTTCATACAGAGATACCAAGCTGACATCAGAGATGATTTTGCGATCTAGGGCATCCTTGATCTCGTGGTAGGAAAGAACCACGCCTTCAAGAGCGTTATCGTGGTAAACCCATCCGATATCGAGCTTTTCGTGAAACGCGTCCATGGCGCGCGGATCTTCGCCACTTCGGCGATGTCGCAGCATCTCCAGTTTGGTATCCAGCTCGAAAAATCGGCTCTCCTCCATTCGCTATGCTCCTGGTTTAGTGGCCTACTGCCTATTCATAGTTAACAAGAAAGGATACAAAGGGCGCGGTGCCAATAGAGTAGACATGGTCGGCATGGATCTGAGCCGGGCGATGATCTAAGCGACGATACCCTCGATTTGACGATGGCGCTGACCGCAAATGCTATCTGACTCTACTCTTTTATGCAAGGGGCCGGCGGAAACGGTCCAAATGCCAGGCGGCTAAAACTTTTCAAGAGTCTTTTTGGGCCCCTTCAGACATGTTCTAAAAAACTCGCGGTTTGGGCTTGCCGCCGATTGCTGGCCTTAGGGCCGGCCGCTTGATAAATTTTTTGCCGGGCGCAGGTAGCTGGCTTGGCACGGGCAGAACCGGACTGGCAGGCTCATTCGTATTGTTTTTGTCGAGTTTTTCGGGCCTTTCGAGTTTTTCGCTGCCAGCATCCACAATGATCGCTGTGTCGGCGATTCCGCCATCGATAGAACCAAGCGGCGGAGGAAAACCCACCACATCGGCGATTTGCGACGGAAGCGCCGTCACTTTGGGCATCACCACGGTTGTTTGGTGGCTCGTCTTGCGCAAAAGCAGCAACCACAAGAGCCCAAACACCACGATGGCGGTACCGGCAATAACCAAAAACCGCCGCGACAAAATCCCTCGAATTGCAGCATTTGGCAGCAGGAAGTCTTTTTGCCTCGGCAATCGCCCCAGCAATTTGTCGATTGCGCGCTGCGCTCCGGACGGCGGTTTTAAAAAGGGCTCGGACGGCGTATGTCGCAAGTTGTCCAGGGGCAACGTGACTTTCGAAGCATGCTCAGAAAAAGACTCTCGGCGCGAATCGGCCCCAGTCGAGCTGGCCACGCGCGTGGGAAGCTCTTTTAAGTCCACAGGTCCGGTGACGCCGTCCACGGCTTGGGTCGGAACTCCGAGCGGCGGCGACGGCAGGGCCCCATGCGGCATGGCCAGGCTGGCCGCAGCATCGGCAATATCGGTGCGCGCTTCAAAAGGGGTGTCCGACAAAGTGTCGGGATCCAAGCCCAAGTCAGGATTTATCGAAAGACTGGTCGGCGTTTCGCTGCTTGGCGACCGCGGCAATGGAGCCGTCTGCAACGGCGAAGGCAACTCCATCGCGGTGGGCGAACTTGGCGTCAGGAGCAAGCCATGCGGCGGCGCAGCCAAAAGTTCGTCCGGATTTTGCGACAATTTCGTTATTTCTTCGTCGCTGGACGCTTCAGGACGGCTAACCGGCGGCCGTATTCCGTCGATTTGTATCTGCGGCATTCCCGAGGTCACGCGAATGGGACCACGCCCCGGCGCTTGTCCAATCAGCGCCCGCACAAAGTCAGCCATGCGCGGAAATCGATCTTCCTTATTTTTGGACATGGCCCGCGCAATCGCCGCCACCACGTGAGCCGGCAGCTCCGGCGCCAACCGCTGCAAAGGCGTCGGCTGTTCATGCACGACCATGTACAGCACCCCGACCAGGTTTTCGCCATCAAAAGGCAGTCGCCCGGACAGGGCCAAATACATGATCACCCCCAGCGACCACTGATCGGCGCGCCCATCCATCTGGGAATTCTGTCCAAGTGCCCCCTCCGGCGACATGAATTGCGGCGTCCCCAAAATCGTCATATCGCGAGTCACTTGCGGCCCCGGGCGGCGAATTTTCGAGATGCCAAAATCAACGACTTTGGCCAGCTCGGTCACCATGTCGGCGACCTCGTGCCGCACGAGAAAAACATTCTGCGGTTTGATATCGCGGTGAATAATGCCTTTCTCGTGTGCGGCATTTAGGGCGCTGCCGACTTGCCTGCCAATGTCTAGGACGTGCTCGAGCGATAACTTGCCGACTCGGCAGAGGCGCTGATAAAGGTCCTCGCCCTCTAGCATCTCCATAACGATAAATGGCGTGCCATCATCGTCGCGGTCAAAATCCGTGACCTGAACGATATGGGGATGCCGCAGGGCTGAGATCGTACGAGCCTCATCCTGAAAGCGCTTGTAGATTTCGGCGTCCGCTGCCGTTTCTGGGTGCAAAAGTTTGACGGCGCAAAGACCGCCCGTGCGCACATGCCGCGCGGCATAGACCGACCCCATTCCGCCGCCGCCTAGTAAGCGTTCGACGTGGTAAGTTCGAGCTAAAATCCGACCGATCATGTCCAGCGCGTGCGACATGGCTGCCTTCGATCACCGGAAGCACATTTCTCTGCATTCCCCGCGAGCGCCCTCGAAAGGGCCTTGCCGCCCCGCGCATTTCGCGCGCCAGCGCTCAAATCATTTTGAATTGCCGCATATAGAAGGACGGGGCTGTGCAAAGAGTACTCGACACTACTATAAAGCAGACGGCGGCCAGTCGACTAGCAGAGAACGCTGAGGCTTTCGGCAAACTCTGGCAAGAAAAACCAAATGTTGCAGCGACGACGGCGCGTCTGTCTCGCCTTGACACGGTCTGCGCCACGCGGTACACAGTTGCCCCTCGCAGGCAGTCCTATGCTCGAAGCTGCCAAGGAGATTTTTGATGTGCCTTCCGATTCGCCGTGCTCGAACAAACCCACAGCCGAAGCGGGCCCTTTGGGCGCTTGCCCTGGCGCTTTTTGCGACGCCGGCTTACGCCAATGACGTCGTGACGCTGGCTGACAATACCCAAGTCATGGGCAAGCTGACCCATTACTTCGATGGCGTCATCATCCTGGAAACCACGGGCGGCCAAAAGATGGAGCTGCCCCGCGATCGCGTAAAGCAGATCTCCTTCAAATTGCCGCCGCCGCGTCCAGAGTTTTCGTCTCCGGAAAAGACCTTTGATCGCTGGCGTTCCTCGATGCTGAAGGGGGAAGTGGCCAAAGCAATCGACTGCTACGCCCTTATGTATCAAGGCATGGTGCAGCAGCAAATGGCACAATCACCCGACAACTTCAAACAGGCGCAAAAAGATTTGGAAGGCGTCCACTTTGAACTCAAGGGTTCTAATATTCAGAACCAGGGTGAGATGCGCATGGCCAACCTAAAGGTGCGGCGCACCAAAGGGGACAATGTGCAGACCGATGATATTCACCTAGTGCTTGAGAACGGCGAGTGGAAGATGACGCCGTAGCTGCCGGCTTGGGCAGCATTTCGCGAATGTCCCGCGTTAGCAGAAACAACTTAGCCGAGATCCGCGCAAGCGCCTCCGCCGCAACCAGCAAGCGAGCAGGTAAGCTTCAAGATGGCAGTTGAACAGCAAAAAACCGGCAGTTTTGCGCCGGTCGTTTCGGTGCGGGCTGTGGTCTGCATTGACAAATCCACGTGCAAAAGACAGCGGCCTAATTCGGCAGTCTTGGCGACTTTGGCCAGCCTGCTCATGGGCATTCCCAGTGTTGCTGCCGTGTCTTGGGCGCAAGTTCCAGGGGTGCCGCCATCGGCAACGCCGCTGCGGCCCTTTCAGCCCCTAAGCGCGCCGCTTCCGCCGCCAAAGGACCCTGCTGCGGCGCCTTCTGAAAAGGCGGACGGACTGCCGCCTCTGCCGCTATTTGCGCAAAATGCGGCACCTGCGCAATCGCTGCCATTTGCCACGCCCGCGCCGGGAAGCCTCGTCGACGAAGACGAAGACGAAAATCAGGCCGAGGCCGAAAAAAAACGCGCGCAAAAGCAGAAACGCATCGAATGTAACAGCGATGATCAGTGTCCAGCGCAGTCCGTCTGTGCGCTACACATCTGCAAATCGATAAAGCCGATGACCTCGGCGTTTATTTATTATCACCGCCCCGGCCCGATCGGCTTTCGCATGGTCGTGCCGTTTTATTTCCACTTTTGGCATCCTCAACATTCGACTCGAGTTTTGGCGCCATTTTTTGCCGATCGGCGCGATCATGAAGAAAAATCGCGCAATCTATGGGTTTTTCCAACTTATCAATATAAGCGCACTCCTGAAGAGCGCACTCATCGCATATGGCCGCTATTCTTCTATTCGGATTATGGCAAAGAAGGACGCGCCATTGGAATTCTTCCATTCTTCTATTCCAAACAGCGCGGCAGCACATCTACCAACATCATTCCGCCTTTGCTGTATTTTGAACGGCATGATGAAAAGGCCCGAGAGCGCGATACCGTGTTCTTGCCTCTGCTGCTTTATGTCCGTCAACGACAGGAAGATACTCTCGGGCTATTTCTAGGCCTTGGTTACTATCGGCGCAGCGCCGATAAAGTCAATGCCGGCTATTTTCCGCTCATTCATTATTCGGCAGACGCTGCAGAGCATAAGACAGCGGTACTGCCGCTATTTTTCGAAGGTGGCAATTCCGAAACCGGCATGCGCTATGCAGCTCTTATGCCGTTCTTTCTGTATTATCGCAGCGCCAATCAAAATCGACTTTATGTGACGCCGCTAGGCGCTCGCTATGTCGATCATGAGACTCAAGAAGATACAACCGGTACGCTGGTACCGCCGATGTTGCATCGCGATACGCCGACTTCGCGATTAACGGTTTTGTTGCCGCTGGCCGCTTACTGGCATAACAAGCAAAGCGGTCAGCGCGTCGGCTTTGCGGGGCCACTTTTCTTTTCTCGAGACGACGAAGGGGGCAGCGAAGGGGTCATTCCGCTGTATCTGCGTTTTCATAGCAATGTTCAGCGCTCGTCCACGACCATTATCCCTCCGCTCTTGGCTGCGCTGCACCACTCGCCAACGTTGCGAATGGGATTCATTGGGCCGCTTTATGGGTGGTCGCGAAGCCGTGACGGAGCCTATGGCGGTGGACTGCTCCCGCTCGTTTCGTTTGCCACAGGCCCACGCCCCCATGCGGCGATTCTGCCCCCCTTGTTCATCTACAGCGCGGATCGGGCGGCAGGCCGTTATCACGTATCTATTGGACCGCTATTTTATCGAGCGCAGACCCAAGGTCCTGAAACTGGCTACGATGCCGGCATTTTCCCGCTGCTATTTGTCAGCCGACATGGCGATCGCAGTACCCAGGCGCTGCTGCCGATTTTTTACCATCATCGCCAGCCCGGCAGCGAACGCCTGTGGCTAGGCCCCTTCTATTATGATCGTCGATGTCCGCGCTTTGTTGGCGATACTCAAGCCGCGGTCCATGCCGGTCTCTTGCCGCTATTTTTCTGGAAACGTTCGCCTGAGCATAGCTATACCGCCCTGGTTCCGTTGTTTTTTGAAGCGCACACCCCCACCGATACCGTCGCAATGGCAGGTCCGGTGTTTTTCCACCGCAAAAAACTTGGCGGATCAAGCGGAGATCGCATCACGTTTGGCGTTTTTCCGCTGTTCTATGCACGAAAGTCCGCCGAGGAATCGCTGGTTGTTGCGCCGCTTGGCGGTTATCGCCGCACTGCGCAGCACCGTACGTTATTCATTGGCCCCTATGTCGAAAACGTAACGGCACCGGGACAACCAGAGCAATCGATAACCCGCGTGCTCTTCCCGCTTTTCTTTTTCCACTGCAGCGCCGACCGCAAAGCAACCGTCCTTTTTCCGTTCTTTATGCAGATTCGCGAAGAAAAGACGACTTTCCGTTCCGTATTGCTGCTTTACAACAGCGTCAATCTCAATCAAGGCGAGACCCGCGCCCACGTTTTATTGCCGTTGTTTTTCGCCCTGCGCACGCCCAGCCGTAGTACCACTGTCGTCGGACCATTTTTTCATCATCGCGATGAAAAAAGCGGCTCCCGCGCTGTGGGCCTGCTGCCGCTGTTTGCCTACGGCCGTGATGTCGACCGCACAGTTTTGGCCACGCCGATTGGTTTTTATCAGAACAACCACATCACGGGCCGGACGCGCAGCGCCTTTCTGCTGTTTTATGGTGATTTTCAACGCAATCGCGACGACTTCGGCGTAGTTCCGCTGTTCTTTGCAACCCGCCGCGGGACGGCTCGTACAGTGTTCGCGCTGCCTTTCTTTTTTGACAGCCGCGACCCTGCCGAAAACCGCGCCTTCACGATGCTCGGGCCGTTATTCTTCGGCCATAAGAAGACATCCTCATACGGCGGTTTTCTGCCCCTTGTCTTTGGCAAAAACGACGGCGACGGTGGTTATAGCTTCTTGCTATTTCCGCTGCTCTACGCTTCCCATCGTCCGCAAGGGTCGACCTGGCTGGCCACCCCCGCTTTTGGTTTTCAAACCGGCCCTGCAGGGTACCGCTTCTATCTCGGGCCGTTTTACCTAAGACGCGACGAGAATCAACGATCCTTGGCGCTATTTCCTTTGTTTTACGATGGGCGCAATCTTCACAATCAGGACCGCCTGACTTTTCTGCTGCCGCTCTTTCTGCGCGACACCACGGCAGAGAAAAGCCTGACCATGATTACGCCGCTATTTTGGCAGCACCGTACGCTGACTCGGCGCGTGACCTTGCTATTTCCTTTGGCGCTTGATGTACACGATCTGTTCCGTGAACGGCTAACTGCCGTTGGCCCGGTCGTGCCGCTATTTGTGCGGATGCGAAATGAAAGCACCAATACAACCTCTTGGATCTTCCCGCCGATTTTGACGTACGTCAAACGCGAACCAAATGGCATTACCGCCATTACTTTTCCAATTATCTGGCACATAAAGTCCGCCGAGAAGCAAACGACCGTGCTTTTCCCGCTGGTCTATTACTTCAGCCGGCCGGCCACCAAAACAGTGGTCGTGTTGCCGCTGTTTGGCTATTCGCGTGATGAACATAACAACCGCTCTTTGCTGCTTTTGCCGCTATTTACCTGGGCTCGCAACGGCAGCGATGGAAGTCGTGAACGCGTCGTGTTCCCGCTCTTTTGGCATTTCAAGAGCGAAAGCCGACAAACCTCGATTTTCTTCCCGCTCATCTGGCATGCTCGCCGCCAAAACTATACGGTGACGGTATTTCTGCCCTTCGGCGCGCACTGGCGTACCGACCGCGGACATTACACGCTCGTGTTAAATACATACATATATAAGGGCAGCGGCGCCTATCAGGGGAGCTGGGAATTTCAGTTCTGGCCGCTGTTCTCGGTGGGCCGTCCGCATCCAAACGACTTCGAATGGTCTGTGCTGTCGGGCTTTGTCGGCTATTCGCGCGAAGGGATAGAGCGAAAGTTACGATTGCTTTGGATTCCCATAAAGCTTGAACCGGCCGGTACAAAGACTGTTTGGTATGGAGCCAGTTGGCGTATGGCCAGCGGTAATTAAGCATTTCCCGCACAAACGCTGCGTACAAACGGCCACGCATCTTGTTCGGGCCCTTCTCGCAAAGTCCCAGTATTGCTCAAAGCGCACAGGGACAACGGTCACGGCCTATAACTCGCTCCGCGAACCGCTCTTGTGCGAGATCGGGCCGATGCGTTTCAGGACATGTACGTGACGCATTTTTCAGACCCTTGACTTTTGGCCACCTAGCCCGCTAAAAGCAGGGGCTAACCTTCTTCGGCGAAGCGAGCCTATCATGCCCGTATACAACATCATCCAAGCTGTCAATGACGCCCTCCGGTTGGAGATGCGTCGCAACCAGCACGTCGTGATCCTTGGCGAAGACGTCGGCCGCTTTGGCGGTGTATTTCGTGCCACAAGCGGACTTCAGGAAGAATTTGGCGAGACCCGTGTCATGGACACGCCACTCGCCGAAGCAGGCATCGTTGGCACGGCCATTGGCATGGCCCTTTATGGGCTCCGCCCCGTCGCCGAGATTCAATTCGCCGACTTTATTTACCCGGCGTTTGATCAGATCGTCAATGAATTGGCCAAGTTTCGCTACCGCTCTGGTGGCGAATATCCGGCACCGGTGGTGATTCGCACCCCATACGGCGGCGGCATCCGCGGCGGACATTATCATTCGCAGTCGCCGGAAGCCTTTTTCGCGCATACCCCCGGTCTGAAAGTCATCATTCCGGCGACGCCCTACGATGCCAAAGGATTGCTTCTTACCGCAATGCGCGAAGAGGACCCGGTCATTTTTCTGGAACCTAAGCGAGTCTACCGGGCCGCTCGCGGCGAAGTGCCGGAAGGTGATTACACCATCCCCTTTGGCCAGGCCAAGGTGGTACGCCAGGGACGCGGCGTAACCGTCTTATGCTATGGATCGATGGTGCATACCGTGCAGGAAGCACTCGACAAACATGGGGCCGCCGAGTTCGATCCAGAGGTTATAGACCTGCGATCGCTAGTTCCCTTGGATACTGAGACCCTGCTCGGCTCTGTGCGCAAAACCGGCCGCGTGGTGATCGTGCAAGAGGCGCCAAAAACCTGCGGCTTTGGCGCCGAGCTTTCCGCTTTGATTGCTGAAAAAGCGCTGTTGCATCTGGAAGCGCCCATCGCCCGAGTCTGCGGTCTGGACATTCCGTTTCCATATACATTGGAGCTGGAATACCTGCCCTCTCCCGAGCGCGTCACCAAGGCAATTGCCGAAACGGCGAGGTTCTGACCATGGCCCTTGAGTTTAGACTGCCGGACATCGGCGAAGGTGTCGTCGAAGGCGAGATCGTTCGCTGGCTGGTGCAGGAAGGCGATGTCCTGCGCGAGGATCAGCCGATGGTCGAAGTCATGACCGACAAGGCCACCGTGGAAATTCCGACCCCAAAGGCTGGACGGGTCGAGCGCATCATGGTTCCTTCTGGCAAGCTGTGCGCGGTTGGCGAAGTCATGGTGGTGATTGCCACCGCCGATTCGACAGCAAAAGCCGCAAGTGCGCCGGCCCATGCGCCGCCTGCGCTCAGTCATGCCCATGTCAGCTCGGCGGCAGCACCGGTCGCAACTGCGCCAGCCGCGGAAATGCCTGTACCAAGTGCTGCCACGTCGCCGTCGAGCAAAGTGCTGGCAACTCCGGCGACCCGTCAATTGGCCCGCAGCATCGGCGTCAATATTCAAACCGTCGTTGGCACCGGTCCCGGCGGGCGTGTGACCAAAGCCGATGTCACCGCGGCAGCGCAGCGCTCCACGACGCGACCTGCCCCCGCAGCAGCACCGTCGCCGCCGCGCGCGCCAGCGCCCAGCGAGGCACCGGTTGCCACGTCTGCAAATGATGAGCGAATTCCGTTTCGCGGCGTTCGCAAAAAAATTGCCGACAACATGCTGCGCTCCAAGCAGTCGGCTGCACACTTTACTTACGTTGAAGAGTGCGATGTCACCGACCTTGTGATCATGCGTGGCCGTGCCCAAAAACGTGCCGCCGAGCGTGGGCTAAAGCTCAGCTTTCTGCCCTTTATCATCAAGGCGGTCGTCTCTGGGCTGAAGAAATTTCCGACCTTAAACGCCACTCACGATGTCAGCCGCGACGAGATCGTCCTGCGCAAAAGCTATCACATCGGCGTGGCCACGGCCGCCGAAGCTGGCCTCATCGTGCCGGTGCTACACGATGCCGACAAGATGTCCTTGTTTCAGCTTGCCGAGCGAATGGAAACCCTTGCCGAGCGGGCGCGTACCGGCAAAGCCAGCCGCGAAGAACTTGTAGGCTCAACATTTACCATTTCGTCACTCGGTAAACTTGGCGGCGTTCTGGCCACGCCGATCATCAACTTTCCCGAAGTGGCGATTCTGGGAGTTCACAAGATCAAGGAAGCTCCGGTGGTGCGCGGCGGGCAGATCGTCATCCGTCAGATGATGAATCTGTCGATCTCTCTGGACCATCGCATCGTCGATGGCTTTCTTGGCGCGCGCTTTCTGCAACATGTTGTATCGTTGCTGGAAGACCCCACTCTGCTCTTTATGGAGCTTGTATAACCGATGTCCCTGCCGCTGCCCGGTCTTGTGCAAGGTCCCGCCGAGGCCAGCCTGATTCCCTTTCAGGTGCTGGGCAGCGACGGCAGCTTCGATACGGGCCGTGTGAACAATCTGGACCTTTCGGCTTCGCTGCTTTTGCGCATGTACCGCGGCATGACCTTGATTCGCGTCATGGACGAGCGGCTTTTGACCCTTCAGCGCCAGGGACGAATCAGCTTCTATGGCGAGGCCCGAGGTCAGGAAGCCGCGGTCATCGGCACCGCGGCGGCGCTGGGCGAAAATGACTACATCGTTCCGGCCTTGCGAGAAGCTGGCGCTGGGCTTTTTTCGCGCGGCGGCCGTCAGTTTTCCTTGCGGGCCTATATCGCGCAGATCTTCGGCAATGCAAGCGATGTATGCAAGGGGCGGCAAATGCCCTGTCATCCCGGCAGCCGCGCTGCTCATTACGTCACCATGTCGTCGTGCATCGCCACGCAGCTTCCCCATGCCACCGGCATGGCCATGGCCGCCAAGCAAATGGGCCATAGCACGATCATCGCCGGATACATGGGCGACGGCGCTACTTCCGAGGGAGATTTTCACGTAGCGCTCAATTTCGCCGGGGTATTTTCAGCGCCGGTCGTCTTTGTCTGTCAAAACAATCAGTGGGCCATTTCGACCCCCAGCACCGCACAGACGGCCAGCCGCAGCATGGCCGAAAAAGCCATTGCCTACGGCATTCCTAGCGTTCGCGTGGACGGCAACGATGTACTTGCCTGTCATGTAGCGATGCGCGAAGCCGTCAGCCGAGCCCGCGCCGGTCGCGGCCCGCAATTCATTGAGGCGCTGACCTATCGCGTCAGCGCTCACTCCTCTTCGGACGATCCGTCGCGCTATCGCGACGAATCGATCACCGAGGTCTGGCGCCATCAGCGCTGCCCCCTGTCCCGCTATCGCAGTTTTCTTTTCGCCCGAGGTCTTTTAGACCCAGCCACCGATGCGAAGCTATATGAAGAACTCGACGAAGAGGTCCGCGCCGCCATCGCGTCTGAAGAAGCGGCACCACCGCCTGAAAAAGGCACCCTCATCGAAGATGTTTACGCAAGCATTCCGGCGGCGCTGGCCGAGCAGCTTGCAGAGGTGCTAAGGCCATGAGTGCAGCGCTCCCCCTTCTACTTGTTGCATGGCTGGCCACACCGGCGCTGGCCGAGCCCAATGCGCCAAATACGCTACACCGCGTCGAAGCCCGCCTTTTGCATCAGGCGCTGCGTCCCATCGATCTCGGTTCGAACTTACACATTTTCGAGCCCCGTTCTGGAGAGTGGCTAAGCACCAATTCCAGCGATCCCCCGGCGGCCCGCGTACTTGTGGTGTATTTGTGGAGCGCCGCGTCAGCCGTCGCCGTTTCGGAACTGCCGGCGCTGCGCGAAATCGCCCGCCGCGTCGAAGCGCACCACGACGGCGACGCTCGCTTCTTGTTTGTCGCCGAAGGGGTTTCGGCAGCGCAAATGAAGGCGATTCCTACAGCGCCAAGCAGTCCTACCGGCCAGCCGTATAAGTCATCAAAGACGGAAAACGCGCTTCCGCCCCTGCCCTATTTTCTCGACTCCGCGGGCAGCATCCCCGAAGCATTGCGCCAAGGGCAGATCGGCGCCGAAATGCCCTTACCGGTAACGCTGCTACTCGATGAGCAGCACGTCGTGCGCCATGCCCTGGTCGGCTCGCTTGTGCACCGCCGCAGCGAGCTTGTCAGCGCGATCTCCGACCTACTTTATCAAATTCGCAACAATGCGCGCGGAGGACGGCTGAAATGAAAAACGGCCAGCGCCGCCTGGTCGGAATTCTTTTGGGCCTGGTCGGATGTTTGCCGGCACCGCTGCCCACGGCGCAGCGAATCGGCAACACTGCGGTTTACTTTTGGGGCATTCGCAAAAATTGCCAACGCGACGCGTACTTAAGCAGCAGCGTTGAAAAGCGGCTCTATCAAATGGGCGACGCCAGTGGACCGCTCGTACGCCTTTTGCCTCGGCCAAGCCTGGAAAACGCTTCGGCCCAAACCATTGCCGCCGCATTTGTTCGAAGCTGCTCCGGTCCAAACGGCGCGGCACCGCATGGCGTCCTACTTGGCGGGCTCGTCGAGGAACGCGGCGGCAGTCCGCCCCTCGTTTTGATGCGCCTTTTTCGTATCGATTTGGCCAGCCAGCAGATTGCCTATCTCGATCATTATTGTCGGGGCTGCGACATCGCTCGTACGCTGTCCACCCAAGCGGCTTTCTTGCTGGAAACTGCTTCGCCAGCGGGTGCGCAAGCTTCGGCAAACACACCTACCTTCTGCGCCGCTACAGAGCCGCCCGCAGCTTCGTTCAGCGCAGCCCGCAAGCCGAGCATCCGAGCTTTTGACAAGCGCGTGATACTGCACGTGCACAATGCCAATCTGCGAACCGCCGCCGTGCCAGGGCTTCTCAAGACAATCGAAGACGCTTTGCGTTTGCAGCTTTTTCTAACTGCCCAAAACGACCCGTCCAGCAATCCTTCTGAGAATTTAGACGTCGCGGTTTCTGCCAATTCATCCGTTCAATTGAGCTTGCGCAAACTAGGCGGCGGCAACAACAAGGCCGCAGAAAAAACCGCAATCGTGAAGTGCGCCAAGTGCTCTGCCGAGGTACTGACCGATCGCGTAACGCGCGCAGCCGGGCTTCTGCTAGATGGTGCAGAAGATGTCAGCGTAGCGTCGTCATCCGCTCTTTCGACGATGCTGACGAGCACGCCGGCGATCGCTTCTGGGCAATGGCCCCCCCCTGGGGTGATAACGTGGCCTTTGATGTCGGCAATGCGTTCGAGCTTATGTGACGAATCCGCGAAAGCGAATTGCGAAGAAAATGGCGGCCCGCGGCTTGATTCGGGCCTTGATCTAAGTCCATTTTTTGATCCCCAGTGTGGCGAGCTTGTCGGCGACGCCGCTACAAGCTTGCAATAATCATCCTTTGGCCGCGACACAAAGGCCCTTGTCAGGCAAGCTTTGCGCAGAGATAGTGAAAGGACCTGATGCTTGGTGCCATCTCAACCTCGTTCGCGCCTGGACGTGTTTCGCTTCGAATGTTTCTCGAGCGAGCCTTTGCGCCCAAATGCGCGATCGCCATCCTGTGCTGGCTCAGCCTTGCTGCAGTTCGCCCGGCGATGGCGGGATCCGGCGCCGAGCCGCCCCCTAGCGAAACCATCGCCATCACCAAGCTGCCCTTTGCCGGCATCGCGCATGAGGTCGCGTCCAACTTGCAGGAGCTTTTGCGCGCCACACTCCATCGCGCAGGCTTTAATGTCATGCCGGCCACAGTGGTGGAAAACCGCCTGGCCAATGAAGAGCGGCTTTTAGGCTGCTCCACATCAAGCTGCTACGGTCGTCTGGCCCAGGTACTAGGCGTGCGGCGGGTCGTCGAGGGCGAAGTGCAACGCCTGGAGCTCTCGACGTTTACCATGAAACTTGGGCTGCGCGACTTGTTTACCGGTCGCTTGGTCGCGCCGCTTTTGCAGGAACGCTGCGATGTGTGTAGCAACGAGGACGTCCGCCAGATGGTCGTGCGCGCCGCCGATACGCTATCGCAAATGGCGCCGCCGACAGGACCGCAGGAAACTTCACGTCCGACGGCCAGCGGAATGCTGGTGCTCGAAACCGATCCGCCCGGCGCGCAAATCACCATCGATCGCGAGCTGCGCAACGAACGAACCCCGGCTTCGCTTTTGCTTGGCGCCGGCGTACACAATCTTCTAGTCGAGGGCCTGGGCTATCAGCCGCTGCGCCGTCCGGTTGAGATTCTTCCAGCCCAGCAACTGCCGCTGTACCTGATTCTAACGCCCCTGCCCCAGCGGCGCCCCTGGCTGACGGTGCTGGCCTGGACCACGGCGGTGGCCGCGGTGGGTCTGGCGGTAACCGGTGGAGTTCTTTTGCACTATCACAACCAGCCGGTCACCTCGCCGGATTGTCCGGCGCAAGCCGGGACGATGTTCCGTTGCCCATACAAGTACGATTTCCTCGCTGGCAGTGTTTCTTCATTTGTCGGCGCGGGAATGCTTGCGGTCAGCTCCGGCTTGGCCTTCTACTTTGACAATTCGGCGCCGCGGCGTCGCCCGATTTCTTCGCCTTAATAGGTACGTGAACACTGCACCAGCCGAAAAACCGGGCATGGGCCTAAGCGGCCGGCCGGCCATTCTGCTATCTCTGCTAATGGCCAGCGGGGCCGCCTTTATATTATGTGGTTACGAATTAATACGTACTACTTCTAATACTCTCTATGTAACTGCTTATGGAAAACAATCTCTGCCTCTGGTTTTGGGGCTGGTTCCGGTCGGTGTAACTCTGGTTCTATACATCTACGGAAGGCTGCTAAGCCGATGGGGACCCCGCCGTACACTGCGATGGACCACACTTCTGTCCATCCTCATGATGCTTGCGTGCTATTTTGGAATCAAACGTGGCATCGGCCCGCTGCGCGGAGTTTTATTCGTTTTTAAAGAATCCTATGTTGTTTTGCTGATCGAACAGTACTGGTCATACATCGATAGCATGCTTAGCAAGAATACTGCACGGCGGCTGAATGGCCCCATTTGCGGCGTGGCGTCTATTGGCGCCGTATGCGGCGGAGAACTCCTCTACCTGCTGTCCGGTCGCTTTGGAACGCTCAATATGGTCGTGCTTGCTGCGTTGCTAACTTTGCCGGCGCTGTTCTTTGGCGATCGAGCGTATTCGCGATTTTCCGAGCCTCCGGATCAGCCGAAATCGCCGCAGAAACACTCGCCCGGACCGCTTTATTATCTTGGTATCGATTTGTTTAAAAAGCAGCGCATTTTGCTTTTGATTATCGGGCTTGTAGCTAGCGCGCAGCTAGTTGCGGCGGCGCAAGAGCTTTTGTTTAAAAGCATGCTTCAGGATCACTACCCGAACGCAGATGTACAAAATGCAGCTTCGGGACGATTCTATATGTGGCTTAACCTCACAGCGATGTTCTTTCAATTTGTAATCACACCATTATTATTATCGATCTTTCCTTATTGGGTCATTCATATTTTAATTCCTTGTGTGCATGTAGGAACACTGATCTATGCGTTGATGGCGCCGTCCTCGCTATTGCGCGCTTCGGTTTCTTATTTTGCATTCAAGGTGCTTGATTATTCGCTATTTCGCGCCGCCAAAGAGCTGCTTTATGTTCCCTTGTCATTTGACGTACGTTATCGTGCCAAAGAGCTGATCGACGTGCTGGGCTACCGCGTCAGCAAAGGGGCGACGTCGCTGTCGATTACGCTTTTGCAGCAAGCCGGGGTGCTTTTTTCCAGCCCCATGTACGTACTTATCGGGCTGGGCGGGGCGCTCTTGTGGTTGGCGCTTTTGCCTCCGGTGGTGCACTACGGGAAGGGCGCTGACGAACGAAAAGCCGACGCAACCCGCCAAAAGCGAACTCTGCGCACAAAATAAGCCCGCAGCTACTTAGACCGAGGATCAAAGGCATTAGCTCGATCAAATAACGCTGGTGCACAAACGGCGACGCATAACACACCACCAGTGTGCGCGCGACGACCGAGACTAAAAAAAGCCACAGCAAATCGCGTTCACCGCGCAGTCCCAAAACAAAAGCGCCTAAAAGAGCCAATAAAAAAGTGATCTTGTCGAACACGCCAAAAACCCAGCGATTGCTTGGCAGTCCCAAAAACTCGGCGCGCAGGGGCAATTCATATTCCGGCACCGGCGACCACAGATAAAATGCGCGGCATAGCGGCAACCAAAAGAGCGTGCGCAGCGGTGCGCGCTGCGTACGCTCGCTTGCCAGCGTCGCAAACTGACTGACTACTCGCGTGCTAAAACGCTCGCGGTTGTAAAGGTGAAAAAGTCGCTCCAGGCGAGTGCGCTCGGCAGGCGAATCGTACATCGCGGGCAGTACTCGCTTTTCCACGTCCAGGTTGGCGTTATACACAAAGGACAGATCGATGTAGGTCTCGCCAGGATGGCCGCAGGCCCAAGTACGCTCCCAGCGAATCGGCTCGTCCGGAAGCGGCTGACCTTGGGCGGTCCGCCAAAAGCCCGCGCTCATGTGCGTCTGACCAAAGCGCGCCAGATTGCGCAATGGCCACGGTGTATAGACCGACAGCGCCAAAAGCCCAATGAGCGCGGCCAGACCCAGCCGGCTAGGGCTATCAGCCGGTCTACGCCAAAGTCCCAGCGCAACCGCTGGCAAGGCCGTCAAAGCATCCAGCCGCACAAGCAAGCTGCAGCCGGCGCAGACGCCAATGGCGCATGCAAGCACAAGCGGCCACCGCGTCGTGATCAGCCGCAATGCCAGTACAACCTGCAGCGTAGATAGAAACGTCGCCAAGCTTTCGGTAAGGGCATAACAGGAATGCAAAAAAATCAGCGGACAACCCAGCACCAAGATTGCACCACACAGCCTTCGTGCGGCATTGCGCCTGGCTTGTGTAGGTGTCTGGAAAAAAACTCCGCCCAGCAAAATTCCGACAAGCAGCGCTGATCCAAAATCGCACAGCACATTCCAGCGTGTCGCTTGAATCAAATGCCGCTCGAGCCCAATTCCCGCCTTGCGCACGGCCACATAGGCCAAAAATAGCGGATATCCCGGTAGACGCGTATATGTCAAAGCAGCGGGCGGCGGACCATAGGCATAGCGGTCGGCACGGGCCAGTTCCTGCGATAGCACGTAATACTGCAATCCGTCGCCAGCCGGCGAGTGATAGGTAGTCACGAGCTTCAAGCGAAAGGCCAGCGCCAAGGCAAAAAGCAGAAAAACGGCCGCCATTCAAAAGGCGGATTGCCGACTGGCCCATTGTTTTCCGCTTCGCAAGAGCCGCCTAAACACGGCCCCGGCTTTTAGGTCCTGAACAGAAATTAAGGACAAGGCAGATAGGCAGCGAGGCTGGCGGCAACCTTTACATACATGCGCAAATACGTGTCGTGCGCAAACACATCCGTGACTTCAACACGGCCCAGATCCGCGTGAACGCAGGCCTCGGGTCCGCCGTTGATTTTTTGCCGCACAATCAGATCTTTTGTCACCTTGCCACGCACGGCTTGCAGTCGCGCCCCTATATCCAGCCGCAGCGCATCTCGCGCCTGACGTCTAATGTCTTCGGAATCTAGCGAAGTCTTTAGCTTGAGCAGCGCATTTTTGGTCGCGACCGTTGGTTCCAAATCCGGAATCGAAAGGTCATTGTCGCGTACCTGAGGATGTCCGGCCAAATACAGGTCTCCTTCCAAATGCACTCGAAAGCCCTTTTTGGCAAAGCCGTTTAGATGCAGCTTGGTCACCACTTGGCCGCCTGAGGCATAGATTTCCGGCTTTTCCAGGTAAAGGTCCGGATACTCCTTTGAGAAAAACAATTTTCCGCCGGTAAACGCCTGCTTCATTGCCTTCTGCAGTTCTTCATACGTGGCCGCCACCGGAACTGTCACGGCAAAGGGCCCCGAGGGGATGCTCGCCACGTTGTGCAGCGGCGGTAGCACCTCGGCGCCAGCGGCTAAGCCAATTTCGCTACTGCACGGCAGGGTGACAGACGGCGCCACGACGACGCCTAGATCTTTTTCAATTCCACCGGCCAACACCGTCGGGCCGGCCTCGATGGACTGCAAACCCAGGCGGACGCAGGCATTGGCATTGCCCACGGCAAAGCGAAACGGCTGAGCCAGCTTGCGATAGCTATCGGCCAAAACCGGTCGCAGATCGATGCGCAACTCGCGCAGTCGTTTTTCCAAATCCAGCTTCAGGTCCGAGAGAACACCGCCGCCCCACTCTGCAGCGCGCAAAAAACGGTCGTCGCTTTGCACCGTCACTGAAGGCGCCTGCAACTGCGCCATATAATCCGACGACAGCACAGGTTGCGCCTCGGCAGTGAAGTTCAGCGAAAAACTTTTGCTAGTTGCCGGTAGCGCGGCTTCGCCGTTGATGGTTGCACGCACGATGATCTTGCCCAGCGCCCCGTCAAAAGCCAACTCGATGGGACTGCGACGCCAAATCAGTTTGCGCTGGCCAAGCAAAGTGAAGGGCACTTCGCCGGTTTGCGGCACCGACGCCTCGAAAAGCCGGCTGAGCCCAGTCGCGGTCAAACTGATATGCATGGTGATTCGCGACGGCGGCGGCTCAGCCAGTGCCGGGCCGGGCGTCTGCGGCGGACGGGGCGGATAAAGCGCTTCGCTGCATGCCGAGGCGCAAAGGAGCGCCGTCCAAACAACCATCCACCTTTTTCTATCCAGGTGCTTTCCGACCATGGAGGAATGGTAGCATCACCTTCATTGATGCAAGGAAAATCCACCTACATCCCTCGTCCTTTCGTGGACCGCACCATTGCCGGCTGGCTGGCCCAGGGTTCCGGGGTCTACACCATCGTTGGTGCCAATGGAGCTGGCAAATCGGCGGCACTTTGGCATGCCCTCGCCACCGAGCGTGAGCGCCGCGGCAAAGCCGGGCACGGCCATGTGCGCGTGATGCAGCTTTGGGGCGATGAGCCGCCGTCGCTGTTCGCGCAACGCCTGGTGCGCGAGGTGGGCTTTCTGAATCTTATCGCCTATCCGCAGCCTGAGCGCCTGGCGCGACTCTGCGCCGACATGGCGCACGCCATTCCGGGGCTCGGGGCTGCTGGCAAAGTATTGGCCTCGCTTGTGCCCGAAGACTTGCGCCCGCTGCCGCTTTTGGCGGCACAAGCGCTGTCAGAAGCCGGCGAGCGAGCGATTCAAGCCGGGCAGCCGGCGGGCCCGCTGTGCATCGGCATCGATCTGCTGGGTGGTGATGTCAGCCCGCCCGTGCGTGAGTTTTTTGCGCGCCTGTGCGAGCAGCTTCCCGCAACGGTCGTCCTGATCTTTGCGCACCCCGGCGGCCAGCGCAGCCTGGTACAGGTGGCGCCGACGCAATCTTTGACCCTCGGCCCGTTTGCGCAAGCCGAAGCGCAAGCTTTTTTGGCAGAGCGCTTGGGCCCGCTTGCCGCCGACGCCGACATGCAAACGATTCTAAATTCCGGACGGCTGAGCCTGCTTCCTGCCGATCTGGCGCAAATCGTCAATTTGTCCGCATACCTCGGTCAAACCCATAGCCTGCGCGCCGTCCTGCCCTATCTAGAACGCGATATTACCGCTCGCTATCAGATGATGGTTGAAACGCAGATGGCCCAACCCGGCGTTGATGCGCGAGTGCTAGAGCTATGCGCCCTGTGCGCAGTGACCGCGCGACCGCAAGAGCCGCTGACGCTGGAGCGCGCCCTGGCTCGTATGCAGGACAGCACGCCGCTGCGTCCGAGCGAACTTTCGCAATTGCGCCAGGCCCCGCTTTTGGCGGCGCTGTGCGCCTCGCCGCAAGCCAGCGCTGCCGCGGACGGCAATGCACCATGGTTCGGCGCAAGCTGGCCCATCGAACCCGCCAGCGCCCAAGCGCGCGACGGAGTGCTCACAGCGCTTATGCGCCACGGACTGCTCGATGTCTATGAACGGCGCTGGCTGGCGGAGCTTTTGCAAAGCTTGCGCCGTAGCGACCGCGCCCCTGCGCCCCCTGCCGGCCCTACCGAGCTTCTGGCCGGCGTGCAAGCGCTGTCGCTTTTGCAGGAACGCGCCGCTCGCGATCCTTTATCGCTCGGGCAAGCGGTCAACCTGCTGACGGAGATGGAAATTCTGCTGTGGCGCGCCGGCTGGCACCGCACTTTCGCCGATCTTTATGACAGCTTGCTGCCCCATTTGCAGCAGGCCGGCGCAAAGGCACGCGATGTCGCCCCCAAGCTGTGGTTTCGCCGCGCGCGGGCGCGCATTCAAAATGTTGACTGGTCTTTGGCGCATAGCGACCTCGCCGAGCTGCAAACGGCCGAGCAAGAATTAGATGCGCTGCAAACTTTGGAGGAGACCGCCGTGATGCAAGCGCGAGCGCGCATCGGGCTATTGACCGATAGCGCCGAAGTTGGCGCTTGGTGTCGCCATTTGCCGTATAAGGCCCGGCAGGCGCGCGGCTATGCGCGGGTGCTGCAGATGCTGCGGAATGAGCAGACAAGCGAGCCGCTTTTTCACGCGGCGCTCGATGATATTCTGTTCGCCCTCAGCCACTTTGTCGCGGCGGCGGCGCAGGAAGACGTCGCTCAGACCTTGACGATTCTCGGCGATTTGTATAGCGCCGTGGGCAGCGCTCGAAGCGCAGAACGCCGCCTTGAACCAAGCGCTCAAAGCGACCGCATGGCGCTTTTTCACTACGAACAAGCCATTGCCGTTGCCAAACGGGTCAAGCGCCAAGCTCCGCTTCCGGCCTTTTGTTTGGGCATGATTTATCGCGCCCAAGGCAATCACCACCGCCGCTTTGGGCGCAGCGAGCAAGCTGCACAGTCCTACATGCTTTCGCGCCGCTACCTTTTGCGCAGTCCCGACGCACGCATGGGCAGCCTGCTGGCCAGTTTGCTGCCCGAAGCGTAGACGAGATTCAATGCAGCGGCTGCCGTTCATTGCCTAGCGTCTGGTCAAATTTTTTTAAGTGGCCCACCCCTGATGTCGCCGCAATTTCAAATCCTGGGCTTGCCCTATGCGCTGTTTGTCGGCGCCATGGTGGCGATTTACTGGACGGTGCCAGCGCGAGCGCGAACCACCGTGCTGTTTTTAAGCAGCTTGCTGTTTTATGCGCTGCGCTCGCCGACTCACGCCGTACTGATTTTGGCGCTGGCAGGGCTCGTCTTTTACGTCGGCCAACTTGTCGCCGGGCGGCGGCACCTTTGGCTGTTCGCGACGATGCTTGGTCTATGCGTAGCTGTCCTTGCGTACTTTAAATATGGCCGCTGGCTGCTCTTCGAGACGCGGGCCAGCGAATTTTTGGCCAAAACGGTGCCGCTTGGCATCTCGTTTTTCATCTTCGAATTCATTCACTACCTGGTCGATGTGTACAAAGGGCGAATCTCGGCCGACAAAAAGCCAGGGCTGCTCAGTTTTTTGGCCTTTGGACTATTTTTTCCGACGCTTTTGGCGGGTCCGATCAAGCGCTATCAGGATTTTTCGCCAGCAAACCGTCTGACTGCGCAGGATGCCGCCTATGGGCTTTGCCGCATGCTTTTGGGAATTGCCAAAAAAGTGCTGCTGGCCGATAACGCCGCCGAAATCGCCATGCGGCTGGCCATTCCTGATCAGGTGACGCCGCTAGGCCTGTGGCTGGCGATGTACGCCTATGCGGTGCAGATCTACTTTGATTTTTCCGGATATTCCGACCTGGCCATCGGCACAAGCCGGCTTTTGGGCTACCAAATTCGCGAAAACTTCAACGTGCCTTATATATCGACCAGCCTGCCGGAATTCTGGCGGCGCTGGCACATCTCGCTGTCCACTTGGATACGCGATTATTTGTTTGTGCCCCTTGGCGGCAGCCGCCGTGGGCCTTGGCGCACGGTATTGAACTTGCTTTTGGTCATGGCGCTGTGCGGGCTGTGGCACGGCGCCGCTTGGCATTTTGTGTTTTTTGGGCTGTGGCACGGACTGGGACTGGCCGTTACGCACGTTTTTCGCCACTTTGTGCCCCCAAAAAAGGCCGCGCCGCCCACGCGCTTTGCTCGTCTTTTTTGCGGATTGTTAACCTTTCATTTTGTCTGCTTGGGTTGGATATTTTTTGCCGCACCGTCGTTATCTGCCGCCCTAGCGGCCTTTATGCGCATGTTCGGACTTTGACGCTGATGCATCCAGCGATTGCGCAGCAAGGCAGCGCGTCGTAAATTTGGCCTCGTGGCGTCTCCTCAGCAAACTTCTTCACAGCCGCCCGGGCTTGATCGCTTACCATGGCCGACGCAGGGCGCAGCATGCTCTCTCGATGAACTTCTAGCCCGTGTAGCTGAATATCAGCCGGCGGCGGACCTAGATGCGATACGCCGGGCCTGTGCTTTCGCGCAGCATGCCCATGCCGGGCAATTTCGCCGTTCCGGGGAACCCTACGTCGTCCATCCCCTATCGGTGGCCGGAATCATCACCCAGCTAAAGCTTGATGCCGATTCGGTCTGTGCCGGCCTTTTGCACGATTGCGTCGAAGATACCAGCGCCACGGTCGAAGAAATCAGCAAGCTCTTCGGCAGCGAAGTGGCATTTTTGGTCGACGGCGTGACCAAGCTCGGCAAGTTGCCCTGGCATACCAAGGAAGAGCGCCAAGCCGAAAATTTTCGCAAGATGCTTCTGGCGATGGCCCGAGACATCCGCGTCATCCTGATCAAACTGTGCGACCGCGTCGACAACATGCGAACGCTCGGAGCCATGCCGCCCGAAAAGCAGGAACGCATCGCGCGCGAGACGATGGACATCTACGCGCCCTTGGCCAATCGCCTGGGCATTCAGTGGATCAAGATCGAATTAGAAGACCTCAGCTTCAAGTACTTAAACCCCAAAGAGTACGCCGAGATTTTTGAGAAGCTGCAGACCTACTTCTCGGGAAGGCAGACCTACCTCGACGAAGTGGTCGCCATTTTGAAAAAGGAGCTGGCCGACAACGAAGTCACCGCCGAGGTCTACGGGCGCCCCAAGCATCTTTGGTCGATCTATCAAAAGACGCAAAAGACGCGGCGCGAGCTCGATCAGCTTTTTGACATCATCGCGTTTCGCGCCATCGTTCCCTCGATTCGCGACTGTTATGCCGCGCTAGGCGTTGTGCACGGCAAGTGGACGCCGATTCCGGGGCGCTTTAAGGACTTTATCGCCCTGCCCAAGCCGAATATGTATCAGTCTCTGCATACCTCGGTGATTGGCCCCAAGGCCGAGCGTATCGAAATTCAGATACGCACCGATGAAATGCACCGCGTCGCCGAAGAAGGCATTGCCGCGCACTGGAAATACAAGGAGGGCAAGCCCGCCGAAGGGGCCAGCGACGAGAAAAAATTCGCGTGGCTGCGCCAGCTTATGGAGTGGCAAAAGACGCTGTCGGATCCCACCGAATTCATCGAGACCGTCAAAGTCGACTTGTTTACCGACGAGGTCTATGTTTTTACGCCCAAAGGCGACGTCAAAGCCCTGCCAACCGGAGCGACGCCGGTTGATTTGGCCTATTTGATCCATACCGAGGTCGGAAATCATTGCTCGGGCGCGCGCGTCAACGGCCTTATCGTGCCGCTGCGCTATCAACTGCGCAACGGCGACACCGCCGAGATTTTAACCAGCCCCAACCAGCGTCCGAACAAGGACTGGTTGAAGTTCGTCAAGACCTCCGGCGCGCGCTCGAAAATTCGCCATTACATGCGCACCGAGCAGCGCGAAAAAGCCAAGACGCTCGGCCGCGAGCTCTTGGAACGGGAATTGCGCAAACACGAGCTTTCCTACAGCAAATCCGAGCGCTCGGGCGACCTGGTGCACGTCGCCAATGAACTTCGTGTGAGCAAGATCGACGATTTGCTGATGCACGTCGGCTACGGCAAGATTTTACCCACCGATGTCGTCGAGCTGCTTTTGCCCGAAGAAAAGCGCCGCCCGGCGCCGGAAACCGAAACCGCGGGCAAAGCGCCGCCGCTGGCGCGCCGTGCACCCGGTCTGCGCTCGGCAGGAATTACCGTGGCCGGCGAGGACGACGTGCTGGTGCGTTTTGGCAAGTGCTGCTCGCCGGTTGCCGGCGATCCGATCGTCGGTGTCATCACCCGCGGTCGCGGCGTTACCGTCCATACCAAGATCTGCCCCACGGCAATGGAGCAGCCTGAAGAGCGGCGCATTGACGTCGAGTGGGATAGCGTGCAAAAGGCGGCGCGGCCGGTCTCGGTTCAGGTGGTCTGCGCCGATAAGCCCGGACTTTTGGCGACCATGTCGCAAACTTTTCACGAGCACAACATCAATATTTCGCAGGCCACCTGCAAGGCGCTCGACGATACGCGCGCCGTCAACACCTTTCGCATCAACATCCTGGATGTGGATCAGCTTCAGAAGCTGATTCGCGCCCTGCAAAAAATTCACGGCGTTTACGCCGTCCAGCGCATCTGAACGAGGATAGAAGTGTCTCACAACGAACCGATCAAACACCGTATGGAAACCGATTCTTTCGGCGAGATTGCCGTCCCTGCCGATTGCTATTGGGGGGCGCAGACGCAGCGCTCGATTCTAAATTTTCGCATTGGCGGCGAGCGTTTTCCGCGTGAGTTCATTTATGCGCTGGGCATCGTCAAAAAGGCGGCGGCACGGGTCAATGTGCGCCTGGGCAAGCTCGACCCCAAGCTTTTGCCGGCCATCGAGCAGGCCGCCGACGAGGTCATTGCCGGCAAGCTGGATGCGCATTTTCCACTGGTCGTCTGGCAGACCGGCAGCGGCACCCAGACCAACATGAACGCCAACGAAGTGATCGCCAATCGCGCGCTGGAAATTATGGGCGGAAAGCTCGGCAGCAAGCATCCGGTGCATCCCAACGATCACGTCAACATGTCCCAGTCCACAAACGACCATTTTCCGACGGCCATGCATGTCGCGCTGGTCGATCGCGTGAGTCACCGACTGCTGCCGGCACTGGTGCAACTGCATCAAGCCCTTTTGGAAAAGACCAAGGCATTTGCCGCCATCGTCAAAATCGGCCGCACCCACCTCATGGATGCTACGCCGCTGACGCTGGGACAGGAATTTTCGGGCTACGCGGCCCAAGTCGCCGGAGTCATTGCGGCAGTCCGCGCGGCGCTGCCGCCGGTTTATGAGCTCGCTGCTGGTGGCACCGCCGTCGGCACCGGCATCAACAGCCATCCCAATTACGCGCAAGAAGTCGCCCAAGAGATCGCCGCGCTTACCGACCTGCCTTTTGTGACGGCGCCCAATAAGTTCGCGGCGCTGGCGGCGCATGATGCGGTGGTCAGCCTTTCGGGCGCGCTGCGCACCGGTGCCGTGGCATTGAACAAGATTGCCAACGACATTCGTCTGCTCGGCAGCGGTCCGCGCTGCGGCATCGGCGAAATTTTGCTGCCCGAAAACGAACCAGGCAGCTCTATCATGCCCGGCAAGGTCAATCCGACGCAGTGCGAAGCCCTGACCATGGTCTGCGCCCAGGTCATTGGCAACGACGCGGGCATCGCTTTTGCCGGGGCGCAAGGCCACTTCGAGCTCAACGTCTTTAAGCCGATGATTGCTTTTGCCGCGCTGCAGTCGCTGCGGCTCCTGTCAGACGCCGTCGAATCCTTCGTGCAAAACTGCATCGAAGGCATCGTGGCCAATGAGCCGCGCATTCGCGAACTGCTCGGGCGCTCGCTGATGCTGGTCACGGCGCTGGCCCCCAAAATTGGCTACGATCGAGCCGCGCATCTGGCCAAAAAAGCCCATCACAGCCACAAATCCCTGCGCGAGGTCGCGCTGGAAGAAGGCGTCTTAAGCGGCGACGAATTCGATCGAGTGGTCCGTCCCGAAGACATGATCGAGCCACGCCTTTAGCCAAGGAGCGACCCATGACCAAACAGGTGAAAAAGCCGAAAAAACTTTCCGGCACCATCCACCAAGTGGATTTAGAGGGCGGCTACTACACTCTGCGCACCAAAAGCGGCGAAATCTACAAGCTTGACGGCGGCGGCCCCGACCTGCGGGTCGCCGGCGCGCAATTTGAAGTCGAAGGCGAAGTCGAAGACCACGGCTTCGGCATCAGCTTCGGAACCCCCGTCCTGCACGTTCGCAGCTATCGCCGCGCATAAGAACATTCGCCGCGCGCGCGGATGGCTGGGCAAGGGTGAGGCGCTTTGGTATAAGTGCGGGCGTGTCAGTTTCTAGTGTACAGGCGGGTGCGCAGGTCGAAGTTGCGGTGCTTGGTTCGGCGCTGGGTGCGCATCCTGGTTCCGAAGTCGTCGGCGTCGTGCAAAGTGCCGGCGAATCGGCTCAGCATCTAGTCGGGTCTTTTGTGATCGTGCCGCGGCTTTTGTCCTGCGGCGAATGCGATCTTTGCCGGCGTGGTCGAATCGCGGCGTGCGCGATGTTGACCACTCGGCCCAAGCAACCGCAGCCGCAAGAAACGCTGCCAGCGCGCTTTTTGCTGCCCTGGACAGCGCCCGGCCAAGCGGCGGCAGAGTGGCTTGCAAACGGCTACCAAAAAGCGACCCTCAGCGATGCGCTGCTTTCGCCATACAGTGGGCTCGTACGTGCCGGACTTGGCCCAGGAAACTTATGCGTTGTGCTGGGGGATGGCTTTCGCTGCGCGCTGGCGGTTGTCGCCGCTCGACTCATCGGCGCGCAGGTGATCGTGTTAAATGCCGATGCCGAGGAGCGGGCTCGGCTCTGCGCATCGCCGTATGGCGCGCTGGCCGCGCTGGATCCTGGGTCGCTCGACGCAAAAGCCGTCAAGAAGGCCCTGTATGAAATTGCCGCTGCGGCCGGGCTGCCGAATTTGGGCCCCTGCCTGCTTGAGTCTAGCGGCAGTGATGCCGGACGGGCCCGCGCGCTCAGTCTACTAGATGCCGGCGCCACGGCGGTGTTACTCGATCGCGCCGAGCCGCTGCATGGACTGCCGACGGGCCCGGGGCTGCCCGCGGCGCTATGTGCTGGACCGGATCTCAGTGGCATCGCCTTGCTTCACCCGATCGTGGCGCAAGGCGGTCTGGTGCTGGGCGCTGGTCCGCCTCATCCTGACCTATTGCCCGAGCTTGTCGCGCTTGTCGAGCGCGCCCAAATTGACCTCGGCGTCCTGACTCGCGCTATTGCGCCCAGTGAAGTAGAGGCAGAGATGGAACGCCGCCGCTGCCGACAAGGCGATGCGCTACACCGGTTGACTCTGCCCATCGTCCGTTTTGCCGAACCATCGTCCATGTCCGGGCTAGCATGAGCCGCTTCCGCAGCCATGGCACCGGACGCTATACCCGCGCCGAACTCGGGCGCTGTCCGGATTCGGTCATCCTCGAAGAAGGAGTGCTCATCTTTCATCCCGAGCACGTATTTTTGGAAGAGGATGTCTACGTCGGCCACGGCGCCATGCTCAAGGGCTATTACAAAAACGAGCTGCGCATTGGACGCGGCTGTTGGATTGGTCAGGGCGCGTTTCTGCATGCCGCAGGCGGCATCGACATCGGAGCCGACGTTGGCATCGGCCCCAAAGCCATCATTCTGACCAGCAGCCATGCCCTACCCGGGGTCCGCAGCGAAAATTCGCCCGACGCATGCCCTGAAGGGGCATGGAGCGAATCGGAAATCGAGCTGCCGATTTTGCACCGACCCTTACATTTTGCGCCGGTGCGGCTTGAGCCTGGCTGCGATATAGGCGTCGGAGCCATTCTGCTGCCGGGCGTCACCATTGGGCGCTTGGCGCAGGTCGGAGCTGGGGCGGTGGTCACCCGCGATGTTCCACCAGGTAGCGTAGTTGCCGGCAATCCAGCGCGGGTGCTGCGCTAGGAGCGTCAGGCTGCGAATTCATTTGTAACACCTTCTCAGCAAGATTAGCCTTGGGCCCTTCTTACCTCATGACCCTGCTTGAAAAGATTCGTCGTCACGAAGCGCGCGTCGCTGTCATTGGACTTGGCTATGTCGGCCTGCCACTCGTTGTCGAAGTCGCCCGGGCCGGCTTTCACGTCACCGGCTACGACAAAAACGCCGAGCGGGTAACGTCCATCAATCGTGGTCAGTCCTATATCAAGGACGTGCCAGACCAAGCGCTCGGCGAGCTATTAACCAGCGAGCGGCTGATTGCCACGACCGATCCTGACTGCTTGTCTCATGCCGACGCGGTTATCATTTGCGTACCGACGCCGCTGAACAAATCCAAGGCGCCCGATAATAGCTACATCATCGCCGCGGCCGAAGATTTGTTGCCGCACATGCACCGCGGCATGCTCATCGTTCTGGAGTCCACCACCTTTCCCGGCTTCACGCGAGAGGTGCTGCTGCCACGGCTTGGTGAATCGGGTTTGCGCGCCGGCGAAGACTTCTTTGTAGCGTTCTCACCGGAACGCGTGGATCCCGGCAACACGCGTCATCACACCCGCAACACTCCGAAGGTGATTGGCGGCATGACGCCGCGCTGCCTGCAGGCCGTACAGACCCTTTACGGCGAATTCATCGAAAAGCTTGTGCCCGTCTCTTCTACGGATGCGGCAGAGATGGTCAAGCTGCTGGAAAACACGTTTCGCGCCGTAAATATCGGCCTAGTCAATGAAGTGTCGATCATGTGTCAGAAGCTGGGCTTAGACACGTGGGAAGTGATCGATGCCGCAGCAACCAAACCCTTCGGCTTCATGCCTTTTTATCCGGGACCTGGTCTAGGCGGCCATTGCATCCCCGTCGACCCTTTGTATTTGTCGTGGAAACTGCGGACGCTTAAATACGAGGCGCGCTTTATCGACCTTGCCGACCAAATCAATACTGCTATGCCCGATGTCGTGGTCGAGCGCATTCAGGATGCCTTGAACGATCGGCTGCGACCGCTGAAAAGCGCTCGAGTTCTGGTCATCGGTGTGGCGTATAAACGCGATATTGACGACGTTCGCGAATCGCCGGCGCTTGATGTCATTGAATTGCTCGAACGCAAAGGCGCGCTTGTGGACTACCACGATCCTTTCGTGCCCCATCTGCGCCTGGGCGAAAACGTTCTGAACTCGTGTTCCCTCGACAATCTGAATTCTTATGACGTCGTCGTCATTCTGACCGATCACAGCAGCATCGACTATCGTCAGCTTGTGACCCAGGCGCAGCTTATCGTGGATACGCGCAATGCCACGCGCGCAGTGCGGGCCGAGGCGCAAGCTTGCATTGTGCGGCTTTGAAAAGGGAAGATGTGCAGCGCGCTACACCTTCCCTTTTTTTATGCCTTCTCGACAAGAGCGGCAGCGCCCATGCCACCGCCAATGCACATCGAGATGACGGCATAGCGGCCTTTGCGCAAATGTAGCGCCCGCAGCGCGGTCAGCGTGAGCCGCGTGCCCGTAGCGCCCAGCGGGTGGCCAATCGCGATGGCTCCGCCATGGATATTCAGGCGATCTTTGGCAATGCCGAGCTCATTGGCGCAATACACGGCCTGGCTAGCAAACGCTTCATTGATCTCGAATACATCGATGTCGGCGACGCTTAGGCCGACTTTCTTCAGCAGTTTGCCAATCGCCGGAACCGGGCCTATGCCCATAATCTCGGGCGGCACGCCAGCGACGGAAAACCAGCGAAAATAACCCAACACCGGACGCCCTTTTTCGCGAGCATAGGCACCGCTCGACAGCATCACGGCGGCGGCGCCATCGGTCAGCGGCGAGCTATTTCCCGGCGTGATCGAGCCAGTCGGATCAAAAGCCGGCTTCAGCGCTGACAGTTTTCCCAGATCCGTATCGGCACGAACCAGTTCGTCGCGTTCCAAACGCGCGCTGTGCGATTTGCCGCTTTCGTCAAAGACGTTTGTAGAGATCGGCAAAATCTCGTCACGGAAATAGCCAGCCTGTTCGGCGCGCACGGCCTTTTGATGGCTTTGAAAAGCGAATTCGTCCTGAACGGCGCGGCTGATATTGAAGCGGCGGGCGACATTTTCCGCGGTAATGCCCATCGGCGTAAATAGCTCGGGCTGGCTTTCCACCAAACGAGCGTTGAGGGAAACTTTGGCCCCGGTCATCGGCACCATCGACATCGATTCAACGCCGCCGGCCAAACCCACGTCGATCTGTCCGCCGGCAATGCGATCGGCGACGATGGCTATCGATTGCACACCCGAAGAACAAAAACGATTGACGGTCATCGCTGGCGTTTCGACGGGAAGTCCGGCGCCGACGCTAATCAGGCGCGCGACGTTCATGCCTTGCTCGGCCTCGGGAAAGGCGCAGCCGATGACGACATCCTCGACTTCGGTCGCGGCCACTTGCGAGCGGTGAAGGGCTTCTTTGACCACGGCGATCGCCAGATCATCCGGCCGAGTATCTTTAAAAGTGCCTTTGACGCCACGGCCGAACGGCGTACGCACACCAGAGAGAATCGCTACATCACGCATGGCCCGAAGTGTCGACCATGACCGCCTTGCTTGCAAGTGTTTCGAGGCCGTCAGCGACAGACCGTGGGAATCGCTTGATGTACCGCGGCTTTCTGTTGACGGATGACGGCCAGCACATCGCGGCAAGCGGTCAAGCTGCGCTTGTCGGGCGGCGGAATCAAATCCTCGTGATCAGTCAGGCGGCAGCAGCGCACCGTCCTGTCGCAGACGGCGCGCACTTCGGCACTATCGGCATGAACATCGATGACGAGCTTGTCAAAGCGCTGCACATCGGCCTCGCCAGCGGGGTTCAGAGAAAAAAAAGCCGCAGCCGGTTTGCGCAAGGTGATGGTCAGAACGCGCTGCTGCGCGTCGAGCTCGATGAGCATGGGCACCGGCGTATCGGTGCTAAATGTGTGCGGTTTTAGCCATTTGAGGTTGGCCGGGCGACGCTCAAGCTTGTTGTCTTTGTCGATGGTGATGACTTCGCGCAGGGTAAAGCGCCAGGCGAGCCGTCCTTCTGCCGCTTTGGGCAGCTTCAGCGTCGCCGGCACCCACCAGCCTTCGGGCGGCAGCTCTTCGGCGGACACCGCGCCCCCAAGCGCGAATGTCCACGCAAAAACGAAGAGCAGCAGGCTGTTTTCGAAAAGCGTGCGCATGGCGAACTATTCGGGAGTCGGCGCCTTGGGCGGTATCAGAATAATAACATCGCGCGCGTCCAAGTTCGCGCAACCGCCGGCGCGCACTCGAATGGTGGCATGGAAGACCTGCGGCCAGGGGGTTTCTTCTTTCAGATCGTTGCGAGCTTCGATCATAAAGCGCACCAGGCTTCCTGGATAAACGTTCGAGAAGCCGCCCTGGTTATTGATCACCGGCGTCGGAATAAACGGCGGCGGCGTTGGTGGCAGGCCGTTTAGCGGAATGATGCTCTTAATAAAATCGGCAGAAGTCTTGCCAGCGGGAAGCATGTCTCCCGATTCATCCACTCCCGTGCCGGTGACATCGGTCAGAACGTCAAAGCTGGCAAAGCGCGCCAGATCGGCAATGCCCGACGAAACAGCTTGCCCGATGCCAAGGCCACTAGAACTAATCTTGTAAACGAGCGGACAAAGTCCGTTTTCGTCGGGCTCTTCAGCTTTTCCATTCATGCCCGTGCAACACTTGCCTTGCGGGCAGTTTGCTGGACGTCCATGGGTGTCCCAGGCTTCGGGCGGCACCTTGGCTCCGGTAGCATTGGCAAAATAGGTCAGGTCTTGGGTGGCGATGCAACCAGCGGAGCTGACTTCGGCAGAAAGGCCAACGACCTTGGCGCAGATCTTATTTAACTCATCGGCAACTTGGGTGCGCGTGTGAGCAAAGGGCGCAACATCAGACCCATAGGCTACCGAGCTGCCGCATACTAGTGGGGTTGCATCTCCCACGCTGTGAAATGAGGCATCGCTGACCGCAAGAACGATCGGAAGGGCGCCGTCGCGAAATTTCACGCCGCCAATGCCTGCATGGTTTGGCGGAATGTGCGCATTGGCACCCATTTGCCCTTCGCCGGTGGCGATCTGATACAGGGCTTCCATCTGGCCCTCTGGAGTATCGCTGCCGCAACCACGGGTTGAGCCACCGACCATAAGGGCCTGAAGCCCCTTAAACGTCTGCGTGACATCCTCGGTCATCTCCTGCACCAGGATAAATGGCTGATCATCCATCCCTACTCCGCCGCCGCGGCAATTGGGAGAGCCGTAGAAGCCGGTCGGCCAGTCGTCGATTGCCCCGACGCCAAACCAGGCATCGTCCTTATTTCCCGCCGCCTCTTTGACGTCCGGAATGATCTTCGTCTGCAAATCCGAGGTCAGATTGACGATCTCTCCTGACATGCTGCCTGTGGTATCGACAGCGAAAAAGACGTCGAGCGATTGCACCCGAGTGGTGAAGGTCAGCGGCTTTTTCTGCGCTTCTGTCTGATAGGGCAAGGCGAAGAAAAAGTCCTGGGAGGGTCCGCTTTGACGCAGCCAGACGATGGATAGGTTGGCCGTGCCACTGACCTTATGTCCGGGCAATCGGGCGTAGACCTTGGTGAATCCGACTTTGTTTGTGGACGAGACAGCGCTGTGAAACACCGAGCCCTGAAAATTGCCCAGGTCGGGCTCGGACAGCGACCAGGTGACCTTACGGCTAAGGTCCGTACTTCCGCCGTCGGCAAAAATCGCGCGCACGTTGAACTGCTTGGTGGCTTCGACATTTTGATCGACCAGCAAAATGTCGTTGTCGGGTTTGATCGACAGCGCCAAAAGCTGTCGGCCGCCAGTTCCGTCATCATTGTCGCCAGCATTTCCATTGGCACCCGCACCGCCATCCTGGTCGTCAGGGTCATCGCTGGCATCGTGCGCGCGTCCTCCACAGGTCAAAACCAGGCTCAGCAACACACATAGCCAAAGCCCAGAAATTCCTTGAATGAGGAATCTCTGACGAGCAGACCGAGTTCCGGAATTTGGCAGAAATCGGTTGTTTGGGCGCATCTGTAACATGGCAAGCACCTCCAACGCAGAAACCCTAGTACGGGTGATTGAGACGAAGCAACTACTTGTACCGAGAACTTAGCTTCTCGATATCGCTTTCCAAAAAGACAAAGACGAAGTGCTTGTCAAAAGCTCAGGCGGCCGCCAAAACGCATATAGAGGGGAGCCTGAAAACCGGTGGGCTGGCCATAGTTGCTGTTGGTAATGACGGGTCTACCGTCCGCACTGCGCAGGTGCATAAGGTCGCTTGGTTGGCCGTTCAAAATAGGAGACACCGCAGAGAACGTGTAATCGTCGTCTACGTTTACCACCTGCCGCTGATTAAACAAGTTGATGACATCGACAAATAACGACAATTTGACGCGCTTGCCAAGGTCTTGATCATAGCCAAGGTGCACATCGAACTGCGTCACCATCGGCGTTCTTCCCCCCGAACCACGCGGCAGTATGAACACATAGCTTGGGCCGTAAATCGAATGCGCGCCGAGCACATTGATGGGGCGCCCCGAGTAGGCGGTGAAGGTAGCGCCAAAAGTGAGCCGCCCGCCATGCGGCAAGGGCTGCTCCAAGGTGCCAAGCACCTTAATGTTATGCGGACGGTCGGTGGGCAACGGACCGTTTTTGTTCGCCAGCAAATCGGTCAAATCGTAGCTCGACGAAAAGTTCGGCAGGTTTTCGTTGCTGGTGGCATCAAAAGTACCCGCATAGTTGCCAAGCGTGCGCGAGTAAGTGTAGTTGGCCAAAAGGCTGACTCGATTCGACAGACGCTTGGAGATCGATAGGACCATGGCGTGATAGTTGCGCTGCGCTTTGGGAAATACAGAGTTCAGCCCGCGATAGGCAGAAAGAGTGCCCTGCGCCCGATCGATGGCGTCCGAAGAGGCTCCGCTTTGCTGCAGCCGACGCACATCCGTTTCAAGCTCGGCAATCACTTGGGGACTGGGAGTCGCGCCGGGATTGGCGATCAAAAAATGATGTCCGCCATCGACGGAAAGGTCCTCGATGATATTGCCGAGCGAGCGGTAGATGTAACCGATGCCTAAGACCATGTCCCAACCGACGTCGTAGTTAAGTCCGGCGACAACTTCGTCGATGTACTGGCCTTTTAAGCCGGGCATGACATTGCCGTAGCGTCCGGAATTCAGGTCGTCATGCGGACCCGTGAGGGTACACGGCGCGCCCGGTTGAGCGCCGGCATAGGGCACAGGGCGCCCCCCCGGCACAAGGGCCTGACGCGGACAATCGGCAGTCAGTGCACCGGTGATAAATCCCTCGCCAGAGAACTGCCTATCGTTAATGGTCAGCGGTACGGATTCATAGAATCGGGCGAAATTGACGTACAGCTTGGACAAACCCTTTTGCGTAAAATCCCAAACTGCGCCCACTCGCGGCGCGATGTTGTCGCTAATAAAAATATGGCGCTGGCCATCGGCGCCAAAAATCTCTTGCAGTTCGTAGCGCAGTCCGAGGTTTAAAACCAATCCCGGCAGTTTGCTGAGGCTCCACGAATCACGCAGATACAGGGCGTAATTGCGCGTAAATGTGTGGGCGGTATAGCTATTTAGACGCTGGACGGTTCCATCGGGCAAAAGCGTGGCAAACTCGGCAAAATTCTGCAACTGCGAGCCATCGTCTGAAGTCTGATAGTAGCGTCGGCCGGAAAACGGATTGTTCGGGTCTAGATCCATGCCGCTGTACTGACGGGTATGGTCCTGATCGAGGTGCTCAAAATCAAAGCCCAGTTTTAGCGCATGGGTGCCGAGCCATTTCAGATAGGCGGTGGCGGCAGCCAAAAGCTGATGCCGCTGCGCGACGAAGTTGTCATAAAGGCCAAAGCCGTTTCGACGATACAGCGACACCGGACAAGGATTAAATCCGCTGCTGCGCTGGCAATCGGCGATGGGCTGAAAGTCGCCCAACGAATACGGATCGGTCGGATCAGAAAAGTAGGCATAAATCGGCTGATCGAATTTGTCCGGATACTGATTTTGGCTTTGATAGTGAAAGCCGTACATCACGTCGAGTTGCAGACGATGGTCAAACAGCTTGCCGACATAGCGGCTCATGACGTCATGGACTTGATCGACTTGCGTAAAGTGAAAATCCGCAAGAGTGGAGTACTGCAGCGGATTGACGGTGCCAAACCCGTCTAAGGTCGAGGGAGAAGCAATATAACCAAGAGTAATATTGTGGTCGGCGCTTAGGTTAAATTGCAGCTTGACGATGCCGTTGTATAGTCGCTTGGTCTCGTCGGGATTCTGAGTATAACGGGGTAGCTCTTCGGTGGCCAGCGCGGCGATGCGCGCCCCGCGGCAATAAAGCGACGTATTCAGGTAGCCCGGACATTCATAGTTGTCCAAAAGCCGCGCTTGCCCAGTGCTGGAATCAAGGATGCGCCGGCGCACCACGACTTCATTGCGGGTCATCGTGGTGGTCGGCGCAAAGCCAACAAAAAACCAGATGCGATTTTTCAGAATCGGGCCACCCAGTTCGAATCCCAGATCATAGACCAGTCCGTCGGGACGCTGACGCAAAGCCAGCGCTTCGCCCAGTCGGCCAACGGTCTGTGGCGTCAACTGAAATGGCTGTACCGAAGCAAAAATGCTGCCGTGAAATTCGTTTCCGCCGGTCTTGGTCACGACGGAGACGATGCCACCTGTGGCCCGTCCGTACTCGGCCTGATAACCGCCGGTGATGACGTTGAGTTCCTTGATGAAGTACTGATGCAGCTGCGTCGCCAAAATGCCGCTGTTGGCATCTGATGTATTCAGTCCATCGACGATGAAATTGTTTTCACTGCCCGTCGAACCGGAAATTGAAACGCCCACGTCTCCGCCCTGACCGCGCGGCGGATCGACGGTTCCGGGGGCAAGCGCCAAAACGCTCTCAAAGGTGCGTCCGCGCACGGCGGTATTGCGCAGCACGTCTTCGTTGATTTCTAGACCGGAATTGGCGGTCGCGGTGTCGACATTGGGGGCGCGCTCTTTGATGACCTTGACCTCTTTTTTCATTTGCCGCATCGGCATGCTGACGCTGATGGTCAGTGTTTTGTTCTGGGCCACACGTACGCCGGGACGCTCGACCACGGCATCGCCCAGATAAAAGCGCACCACGTACTCATCGCCTGAAGGCAATTGGGTAACTAGATAGCGGCCGTCGCTACCGGTGATTTCAACCTGATCTTCCTGCAGGGCCGGTCCACTTACGGTCACGGTGACGCCGGGCAGCGGTTTGAAAGTGGCATCACTTTGGACGACACCCTGTATCTGGCCGTTCTGCATCTGCCCGTAGGCGGGTACACCGAGGAGAAGTACAGCCAGCGAGAGCAGAACGCGAATGAGCGCAGCGTTTGGCATGGCCGGGAAATCTAGCATGCCTTGCGGGAAATCTATCTGCCGGAATGTATGGGGGTGTGCGAGGCGCAGTGTTTGTCGAACAGCTTCTTGGCCGGGAGACGACGCTTAGCCGGGGGACGACGCTGATTTGTTGGCCATCTTGGCTGGCTTCGGCTTGGCTGGAGGCGAAGTTTGAGCGGGCTTGGCATCGGTGGCGAAGGCTTCTCGCTCGATGGTCAGCTTGTTAATTTTTACTTCGGCAAGCGGCCGATCGCTGCGATCGCGTGGAGCGGCAGCGATCTTTTTGACCAAATCCACTTCTTTGCACTGGCCAAAGATTTGATAGTGACCACCGGCTCGGCCGCCATCGTCAAGCGCCGGCGTTGGCACTTCGGTGATGAAAAACTGAGCGTCCCCGGTATTTCGTCCTCGATTGGCCATGGCCATCACGCCGCCGCGGTCAAATTTATGGGGGCCGTTCTGCTCATCCAAAATCGAATAACCGATCTGGCCGCTGCCAAGGCCCGTGAGGTCGCCGCCCTGAATCATGAATCCAGGAATGACGCGATGAAAGATAAGGCCATCATAAAAGCGCTTTTTCATCCACTTTCCGGACGAAACATCGCGAAACTGCCGCAGACCTCGCGCCAAGCCGACGAAGTTGGCCACAGTGTTGGGAGCGTCTTTTTCAAACAGCTCGCAGTGAAAGACCCCCATCGAGGTATCGATGACGGCTGTCAGACGGCCTTTGGCGGGCAGGCCTTGCAGGGCTTCCGCGATCGAAAATTTTCCACCTTGCGGATCGGTATCTGCAGAAGCCAGCGCCGGCAGCATACAACCTAGCGCGGCCGCAAATGCCCCCGCCAAAAACGTTTGATTGCCCTTGAGGTTTTGCATCTACGCCTCGTCTTTTTTATTTCTTCGTGGCCTGCTCGCGCCACTTTGCCCCTACGCCGCCCTGCACTGCCGTGGACAGCGTGCCACGCTTAAGCAGATCAAGCTTGCCGAGCACCGAATCTCCACGAAAATCCACGACCGGAGCATGCACCCCAGTGTCCATGCGAATGGCGTCGCAAGGACAAGCCTCGACGCATAAACCGCAGACGACACAGCGCAGTTCATCAATTTCGAAGATCTTTGGCCGCTTTTCGTTCTTGTTGCCGGTTTCCTCCGCAACAATGGTGATGCAGTGTGCCGGGCAGACGGTGGGGCACAACATGCAAGCAACGCAACGGACCTCGCCATCTTCACGCCGCATCAGACGATGCAGACCACGATTGCGCGCCGGATATTTCGCCGGCTCTTCGGGAAACTGCGTCGTAACGGTGTACTTATGACCAAACAGGTTGGCGAAAAAGTGCCGAGCAGTAACACCCAGACCTTTTAGAACTTCCGGCAAATAGACGCGCTGCTCTAGCGAATCGGGCCGGCCAACGACGCGCACACCGATTTTGCCGCGTCTCGTTGCGCCGGCCGAAGCCGGCGTCGAATCCTTGTTTTCGATGGGTGCGTGGGACATGTCTTTTTACCTCCCGACCCCAGACCGCCACAGCACATAGCCGGCAGTCAGCACGATATTGAGTATCGATAGCGGCAATAGCTGTTTCCAACCGAGCCGCATAAGCTGATCGGGGCGAAAGCGGGGCAGCGTCCAGCGCACGAGCAACTGAAACCAGCACAAAAAGATGATCTTCAGACCCCAGCCCAGACTGCGCAATAGGACGACGGCAATGTAGGGCAACTTGATCGAAGCGAAGCCATCGTCGGCAAGTCCAGGCACCTGCCAGCCGCCCAAAAATACCGTCGTAACAGCCGCTGCCAAAAAGATGGTTTCGATGTACTCGGCAAGCCAGAAGATGCCAAAGCGCATTCCAGAGTACTCAACGAAGTAGCCGATGATTTCTGACTCGCCTTCCGGCAGGTCAAAAGGTGCGCGCTTGGTCTCGGCAACGGCAGCGGTTAGAAACAGAATGAAGCCGAGCGGTTGTGAAAACACGCCCCAATTCAGCGGATTTGGTCCCTGGGCCAGCACCATCGCGCTTGGTTCAAGCGTTCCGTAGACGATAAACGCCCCCATAAGCGCCAGACCCATGGTCACTTCGTAAGACATCATCTGCGAAGAAGCACGAAGACCACCGATAAGCCCCCATTTGTTGTAGGAAGCCCAGCCGGCAAGCGTCGTCCCATAGGCCGCCAAGGAAGCGATGGCGAAATAAAACAGCATGCCAATGTCGAGCCGCACGACCTGTAACGGAATCGTCGCGGCACAGACGTCGGAATTGCTTAGGACCTCGGTCATATGACCGACGCACAAATCGCTACCAAAGGGGATGATGGCAAAAGTGATGAGCACCGGCGCAACCGCCATCACCGGCGCCAACCCGTACAAAAAGCGGTCTACTTTGGCGGGTACTAGGTCTTCTTTAAAGACTAGCTTCAGCGCATCGGCGACAAAATGCAGGATGCCCCACATTCGCAGCCGCGTTCCCAGAATTGGAATTCTGATCTCGGCGCGGTTCGGACCGATGCGGTCTTGCATCAATGCCGACTGTTTTCGATCGGCCCAGGTGCTGATCGAAGCCAGTGGCATGACAAAGGCCAGGATGATGAAGGCCATCTTGAGAAGGGCCTGCAAAGCGGAGTGAGCGACAAGAAATTCGAGCATAGCCGGCCTACCCGCGTGAGTTTGCAAAGCGAAGTTGAATGGGGGGCAGCTCGCGGCCCCACTCGGCCGCTGCAAAGCCGATGGCCGGCGAGGTCGCTGTTCCTCCGCCGCCTCCCGGGTGAGCATCGGCGCCGATGGTGCCGACCATGTGCAAAAAAGCCTGGCGGGCCGAAACCTGCCATTTTTCGCCGTCTACCCAGCCTGCCTTCCGTGCCAAAAGCGCCACAAGGTCCAGATGCGACCGTGCATCGCCGTGTGGAGCGACAGCGCGACGAATGCGCTGCACCATATTCTTGGCATTGGTAAAAGAACCGTCCACTTCCGCGGCCGAGGCGGCCGGCAACTGGGCGTGGGCCCGCCGAACGAGCGGCGTGTCATGTACAGCCTGAATGATGAGAAGCTCTAGTTTGTCAAACAAGGCCGTGACCGCAGGCAGAGTATCTTCGCCGGCGGAAATGTCCTCGCCGACCATCCACACCGCTTTGAGGACGCCATTTTGCAAATCCTCTTTGAGGGCGGCAAAATCGCGCGCGCTTGCACCCGCCATTACCTCGGCGCCGCGGCGATTGGGGTTTACGTCGGCATGGCGCAAAATCGCATCGGCGCGATCCGGACGCGGCTGACGGCCGAGCACATAGCGCCGAACCTGCCCGAGTCCCGAAGCCTTTGCGGCAAGCTGTTCCAAACGTTCGGCAACGCGCCGTAGACCGTACAAAGCTTCGTTTTCGGCTTGGGCGCCAAAACACAAGCCGATGGTTCCACCGGCTTCAAAAATGCGCCGCAAGCGCTCGGCCGCGAATGTAACCGCCTTTTCCAAGCTGGTCGCCTGCGCCGGCAGGCCCTTTCCAGAGCCGATGCGCGCGCCGCTGTGACGACGGTGCCGCACTTCCTTATAGGTAAAGCGGCCTTCGTCACACATCCAGAACTTGTTGACCTTCTGGTTTTCTCGCGGCACGAGGCGCCAGATTTCGCCCTGGTTGTGATGAATTTCAATGTTGCAGCCGGTGGCGCACCCCGTGCAAATTGAAGGCGTGGTGTAAAGCTCCCACGCTCGCATGGTGAAGCGAAAATCTTTGCTGGTAAGCGCCCCAACCGGACAAACATCGACGGTGTTTAGCGAGTAGGGATTGTCCAGCACCTGCCCCGGTGCGACAGTCAGTTGCTCGCGATCGCCGCGCCAAGCCATCTCGAGCTGATGCTGCCCGGCGACTTCGTCGCAAACGCGAATGCAGCGCGTGCACAAAATGCAGCGCTCAGCATCTAGAACAATCGTGGGCCCAAGGTCCACCGCCTTGGGTTTGCGTACCTTTTCGAACTCGGTGCGCGATTCGCTGTGATCCCATTCGCTGTACAGCTTCTGCAGATGGCATTCGCCGGCTTTGTCACAGATTGGACAATCTACCGGATGATTGACCAGTGTGAACTCCAGCATCTGCTGGCGCGCCAAAAGCACGCGTGGGCTATTTGTGACCACTTCCATGCGGTCGGCGACCGGGGTGTAGCAGGATGGAACGAGCTTCGGATTGCCGACTACTTCGACCAAGCACTGACGGCAAACTGCCGGCGATGAGAGGCCGGCGTGGTAGCAAAAGTAGCTGACGTCGACGGTGTTTTGCAGGCACGCTTCAAGCAGGTTCGTGCCTTTTTTGACGCGTACCTCGCGGCCGTCGATTTTGAGGGTCACCATCTCAGAGGGCGCATTGGCACCGCTGTTGCCCCCTTTAGAAATCGCCGACGGTGCATTTGGCGCCGGTGCGGCAGAGGTCACTGGTACACCTCCCGCTGCAGCGGGCTTAACCGGGGCGGGACTTTGAATATCGCGCAACGCCTCGGCGATGGCTGGCTTGCCGGTCATACCAGGCGGGCCAGAGGTCGGAAATGACGGGGTCCTTGAGTCCTGGGTCATCGGTCTTTTCTGCTTCCTCTGGGCTCGGCCCTGGCTCGGTCAGCGGTCACACTCACCGCCGATCATGTTGATCATGCCGAATATCGGGACGATGTCGGCCACGCCGACTCCTTGTATCAGCTTATGCACGGACTGCATGACGATGAAGCTTGGAGCGCGCACATGGCAACGATAGGGCCGGCCTGTACCGTCAGAAACGATATAAAAGCCAAGCTCTCCATTGCCAGCTTCCGTGTAGGAATACACCTCGCCAGCGGGAATCTTGATGCCATCGAAGATGATCTTGAAATGCCCAATCATGCCCTCGATGGTGTTGTAAACTTCGCGTTTGGGGGGTAGCGCGATGCGCGGGTCATCATGAAGGACCGGACCCGGCGCAATCTGATCCAAAGCTTGTTCGATGATGCGTATCGATTGTCTTATTTCTTCTAGGCGCACCGCATAGCGATCAAAGTTGTCCCCGGTGGAACCCACCGGTACATCAAAATCGAAGCGGTCATAGACTAGGTAAGGATGATCTTTGCGAACATCGTAGGGCACGCCGGTCGATCGCAAGCACGGTCCGGTCCAGCCGTATGCGATGGCGTCTTCAGGTGTCATGATTCCGACGCCGTCCATACGATCGCGAAAGATGCGGTTTTTGATCAGTGCTTTTTCGACATCGACCAAAGTCTCGCGGGCTTTGCCGAGCACATTGCGCAGCCGCTCGGCGAAGTTGGCCGTCAAGTCGGCGCTGACTCCGCCAACGCGCACGTAGCTGTGGGTCAGACGCGCGCCGGTAAGCTCTTCGAGAATCTCCCACAGCCATTCGCGCACTTTGACCATCCACATAAACACGGTGATGGCACCAAGTTCAGCGGTGGACGCACCAAGGCAGGTCAGATGATCGGTGATGCGCGACATCTCGCCGACGATGACGCGAATGTACTGGGCCCGTTCGGGGATTTGTTTATCGATGCCTAGGAGCTTTTCGACCGCCAGCGCAAATCCGACGTTGTTGAGCAGCGGCGAAACATAGTTCAGCCGATCGGTATACGGAAAGATTTGGGTCCAGGTCGCGTGTTCCGATTCTTTTTCGAAACAGCGATGCAGGTACCCGATCTGTACATCGGAATCAGTGACGGTTTCCCCATCGACGGTCAGAACGATACGCACCGTGCCGTGAACGGCAGGATGCGAGGGTCCCATGTTCAGGGTCATGGGGTCGGTGGGCAGCGCAATTTCTTCGTCGTCGAATCCTTCTGCGTCCTCGGCAGGGACGTTGCCCTTCTGCAATTGCTGGGCGCGATCGCGCACGATCTCATTGGGGCTAGGCATGCCAAGGACGACCTGCCGGGTCCCGGCTGCTGAATTTTCCTGGGCCTGGGTCGGGGTGGCCATGCTCACTCCATGGTGTAGTCGCGGCGAATCAGGGGCTGCCGCTTTTCTTTCGGATAATCTTTGCGCAGCGGATGGCCAACAAATTCTTCATAAAGAAGAATTCGTCGCAGGTCCGGATGATCGACGAACTTTATACCAAACATGTCAAAGGTTTCACGCTCTAGCCAGTTCGCTGCCGGCCATAACGATACAACCGATGGCACCTCGGGGGACGGGCCCTCTTCGATTTGGGCCACCTGAACTTTGATGCGCAGGCGCGAGCCGGTCTTCATAGAGCGCAAGTGATAGACCACTTCAAAGCGCAGGTCGCGGCCCAAAAAATCGACTGCGGTGATATCGACCAGCATGTCGAAGCCGGCGGTGTTTTTCAGCCAGCGCATAAGCTCGATAAGCTGCGACACCAGCACCACCGCGGTCTCATCGCCGTGTTGGCTATGCGTCGAGATGATCGCTTCTGGAAACTGTGCGACGAGCTTGTCCAGATCTGCCTTGCTCATTTATATCCTTCGGAAGTTCCTTCGAACTACGAAATCACCGGAAGATGGCCGGGGGCTACTTCGGGCGGACGTGGCGTCACCCATTCGCCGGCATGCTTTTCGCCACGGTCGCGGCGCTGCACCCATGTAGAGCCTTCCTGTACCTTTTTCTGCAGCAGAATCAAGCCATCAAACACTTGCTCGGGCCGCGGCGGACAACCCGGCACGTAGACATCGACTGGAATCACCTGATCGCAACCCGGCAGCGTTCCATAGTTCTGGTAAAAGCCACCGGTCGAGGCACAGACGCCAAAGGCGATGACATATTTGGGTTCGGCCATCTGGGCCCAGATGCGATGCAGGGCCGGCGCCTGCTTTTCCGTGATTGTTCCAATCACGATCAGCAAATCCGCCTGCCGGGGGGAAAATCGCGGCAATTCCGCCCCGAAGCGCGCGATGTCGTGCTTGGGGGACATCGTCGCCATAAATTCCATGGCGCAGCAGGCCGTGGCGAACGGATAGGTGAAAAACGAATTCTTGCGGCCCCAGTTGATGGCGTCGTCAAGCTTGGTCAGGTAGTTTTCTGCCATGGTCAAACCTCATCCCCAGCCAATTGCGCGCTTGCGCCATACATAGGCCAGCGCAATCACCAGGGTTGCGACAAAAACCAGCATTTCAACGTAGCCAAAAAAGCTTACGGTGCCCATGCACAGGACACCCGCGATGTCTCCGTCGCAGGACAATTTGCGGTATATCGCTGCCCAGGGATACAGAAACGCCGACTCGATGTCGAACACCAGGAACAGGATGGCCACCTGGTAGAACTTGACGGAAAACCGCACGCGCGGGCTACCGATCGGATCGGAACCGCATTCGAAAGTGTCGAGCTTTTCTGCATCTTTCCGCTTGGGACCAAAAAACATCGCCAGCGACAGAAAAAAGCAGGAAAAACCGATGCCAAAGAGGATGGCGACTAGCGAGGGGGCATAATCGACGGACATACGGGGACCTCGTTTGCTCCGCGGCGAATATAGATGGGCCGCTGTGCAGTGTCAATTGTAGCCTTTTTGCAGGCCTCATATCGTCCTTGCTTGACGAGCTGGCTTAGACCGCAGTAAGCATTGCGCCTCGAGATGCAGCTTAAGCTGAAGGCGCTTCTGCGTGGAAAAACTTACCAATTTGGCGACCTCCATGAGGTCATGGCCAAAGCCAACGAAGAAAAATCAGGCGACCGTCTGGCTGGCCTTGCCGCCGCGGACGCGCTGGAGCGGGTGGCGGCCAAACTGGTTCTTTCTGAAGTTCCGCTGGCCGCTTTTTTAGAATACCCGGCAGTTCCATATGAAGAAGACGCGGTCACGCGCCTCATCCTTGATAACCTCAGCCAGCCGATTCTGAACTCGGTCAAAAACTGGACGGTCGCGCAACTGCGCGAACACATTTTAGACAGCCGAGTCAGCGGTGCGGACCTGTTGCGACTTGGCCGAGGTCTGTCTTCGGAAATGATCGCGGCCTGCGCCAAGCTCATGTCGAATTTGGACTTGATGGTTGCCGGGCGAAAAATTCGCGTGGTCGTTCATGCCAACAATACGCTTGGCGAAAGCGGACGGCTGGGCGTTCGGCTGCAACCCAATCATCCAAATGATTCGATTGAAGGCATCATCGCTTCATTAAAGGACGGGCTGTCTTTTGGCTGCGGAGACGCGGTCATTGGCATCAATCCAGTGACGGACAACTGGGAAATTACCAAGCAGATACTCAACGCCACGCATGAATTTCTGAGCGACTGGCAGGTGCCCACGCAGAATTGCTGCCTGGCGCATGTGACCACGCAAATGAAAGCCCTGGAAAATGGGGCGCATCTAGGTTTGATGTTTCAATCGCTGTGCGGCACCGAAGCCGGCTGTAAGGCCTTTGGCATCACCATTCCGATGCTCCATGAAGCGTGGGACATGACCCGGCGCCTGGGCACAGCCACGGGGCCAAATGTCATGTACTTTGAGACCGGGCAAGGCAGCGCGCTGTCTGCCGGCGCGCATCATGGCGTGGACCAGCTTACTTGTGAGGCGCGCAATTATGGCCTGGGGCGGCATTTTCAGCCGTTTCTGGTCAATACGGTCGTCGGATTTATCGGGCCAGAGTATCTGTACGACGCTCGCCAGATCATTCGCGCCGGCCTAGAAGATCACTTTATGGGCAAGCTGCACGGGCTGCCCATGGGCTGCGACGCCTGCTATACAAATCACGCCGACGCAGATCAAAACGACCTAGAAAACCTGGAAATACTGCTCGCGGTCGCCGGTTGCAATTTCTTTATGGGGCTGCCGATGGGCGACGATGTGATGCTCAATTATCAGTCTACGAGCTTTCACGACGATGCAACCATGCGCGAGCTTTTGAATCTGCGTCCGGCCCCGGAATTTGAAGCGTGGCTCGAGCAAATGGGCATCGTCGAAGGCGGCCGCCTGACCGCCCGTGCCGGCGACGCCAGCCTATTTTCCTAAGAGGGTGTTCATAAATCAGGCCACCGCAGCCTAATTTATGAACATCTTCATTATTGGTCGCTGCGCAAAATCAAACCGGTACGGAGATTGCCGCCAGCGAGCCAAAGTCGATTCTGGCTGATTGTCGGGGCGGCCAGGTCCAGATTGGTTCCGGTCGGCACGAGGGTCCAAGAAAGCCCGCTGCCGTCGTAGCGCAAAAGAGTACCGCGGCTTCCGACCGCATAGATCTTGCTTGCGCTTTGGCCGTAAATTCCGCGCAGACCACTTATCGCGGGAATGATGGCTTGGCTCCAGTCTCCGCTCGGTCGGTGAAAGACATTGGTATAGTGAAATATTTTTGTATCGGCAGTCACCCAGAAATCATCGACAGCGGATCCCCACATTCCTTGAATGATTGCACCGTTTGTCGCCGGACCGGTGACGGCGCTAAGGCTTCCGTTGTTGGTGTGAAATACCGAGCCGATTTCGCCCGCCGCCCAAACATCGGCGGCACTGGTTCCCCACACTGTGTATAGAGTGGGATTGCCGGCGGTACTTAGCGTGTTCCAGCGTGTGCCATCCCAAGTGGCAAATGTGCCGCCCGTTCCAACAGCCCAAGCCAAATTCGCGGAGACGCCGTAGACGGCAAGCAAATCTTTGTCGGTGCCGCTTTGGACAATGGCTAAATTGCTGCCGTCGTAGTGCAAAATCAGGCCGCCATTGCCGACGATCCAGACATCGCTGGCGCTAGAACCCCAAACGGCATTTAGCGACGTCTGCCTACCGACGTCCACAAGCGCAAAGGAGCTTCCTCGATAACGCAGAATCGTGCCTTTATCGCCCACTGCCCAGAC
>CAYWPR010000030.1:0-68557 GCA_964460115.1 uncultured Myxococcales bacterium | reverse complement strand
GGTCGCCATGGAAATGTTGTTCGAGGAGGAGCAGCGGCAGATCCAAACGATTTCGGACCGATTGCAGCGCGACTCGAACGCTTTAGCCGTGTTGGTGATTAATAAGGACGGTCAGGAGATTGCTCGTTCAGGACAGACGACCGATCTTGATGTTACGTCGCTATCGTCGCTATTTGCCGGCAACGTCGCAGCAACCTCCGAAATCGCCAAGCTGTTAAAGGAAGAAGAGTTTGGTGGACAGTTTCACGAAGGAACCAAGCAAAACGTCCACATCTCTGTAGTCGCGCGCCGGGCCATCTTGGTGGTGCTGTTTGACTCTCGATCGTCGCTGGGTTTGGTGCGCTTGCGGGTGCGCCGGTCCACTGATGAAATGACCAAAATTTTTGAAGAGCTGGTCAAAAAGATACAGCTACAGCAGCAAAACGGAGGGGCCGCTGGTGGTAATTTGGGGCCAAACCTCGGCAGCGAAATCACGGATGAAGACATCGACAAGCTGTTTGGGGAATAGGCGCATGTACGCGCCAGCCTCGACAGCGTTCCAGGGATCTCCTGGAAAGTTCGTCACGCCAAACGCTAGACTGATCGCCATACACGTAGGAATCTGGGTTATACGATGAGCTTTATCAATTACAGCGCACGTGAAATAAACTGCAAAATAGTTTATTACGGCCCAGGCTTATGTGGAAAAACAACCAATCTTAAGTTCATCTACGATAAGACCAATCCCGACGCCAAGGGGAAGATGATCTCGCTCGCCACGGAAACCGAGCGAACTTTGTTTTTCGATTTTCTCCCTCTCTCGCTGGGCGAAATTCGCGGATTTAAGACGCGATTTCATTTGTACACGGTTCCGGGCCAGGTTTTCTACGATGCCAGCCGGCGTCTGATTCTCAAAAGCGTCGACGGGGTAGTATTCGTCGCCGACTCTCAAGAGGCGCGCTTCGAGGCCAACATCGAATCGCTGGAGAACCTGCGGCAGAATCTTACGGACCAGGGCTACAATCTGGACAAGCTTCCATACGTGGTTCAGTACAACAAGCGCGACATGCCCGAGGTCTTGCCCGTTGAAACGCTGCGCGCCGAGCTAAATCCGACCAATGTGCCGGATTTTGAGGGGGTGGCGTCGCAAGGCATCGGGGTGTTCGAGACGCTCAAGGCAGTCGCCAAGCAGGTCTTGACCGAACTACGGCGAGGCAGCGGCGGCTAGAGAATAAACATGATGACCACTTCGCCCAGGTTACGCATCGACCTCCAGGCAACCCCCGTCGAAGATGCGGATGGGGTGCTTTATTACGACGTCAGCGATCCCAAGACGGGCAGCGTCCTGCGTCTGTTTGACTTCGAGTGGCTTTTGGCGCAGCGCCTAGACGGTGCGCACAGCATTGATGCGCTGGTCGGCTTTGCCGAAGAGCATCTAGGTTTTACGACGAGCCGCGCGGATCTGGAAGTCTACGCCGAAAAGCTGCATGAGTTTGGGCTTGTGGAGCTGGCTGCGGTGAGCGCACCGCAGGCTGCGCCACCTGCCGTAAGCCAGCCCGAGCCCTTGCCGGCCACGCCAACCACGCCGCCTTTGCCAGTTGCTGAGATGCCGGCGCGTGCGATGGAGCGTTCGGCGCCCGAGCTCAGCCGTCCCGCGCCTGAACCCAGTCGTCCGACCGCTACGTCGGGCGATGATGATGGCCTGATGGGCCGGCCGGTCATTTCGTTGCCAAAGGCGCCTTCGACACCCCTGGCAAAATCCGGACCGGTGGTCGAGCCGAAACCCGCGCGGCCTGCCGACACCGGCCCCTCGGCACCTAGCCGTGTCGCCGCCAAGGCCAATAGCGGACCCAGCGGACCATCTCGCGCGGCGCTGCAAGAGGCCCTGGCGGGTCTGCCTGCACCGGATGACGAATCTCCGACCAGTGACCTAGCGGGGACTTCGCCGCTTGCGCCGAGCACACCAGCGGTTCTAAATACCGCCCCGACGGCGCTGATCGAGCAGGTCAGCCCTCCGTCGGAAGCCAAGACCGGACCGCTGCCGCAAGTGGACGAGCTCCCAGACGACTTGAAACCGACTCCGTCTGTGGGGGTGGATATTCCGGTTGTCATCCAGCCGGTCAAAAAGCCACAGGTAGAGCCGCCGGTAGCCGCACCGGTTCAGTCGCCAGTACTTGCACCGGTTCAGCCACCGATGGTTGCGCCGCCGCCCGTAGGGCCGGTTCCTAGTATTACCGTCTCGCCGCCTGTACCTGAGATCAAAGCGCCACCACCTGTGGCCATCGAGCCGACTGCTGAGCCAGCCGGAGGCGGCGCCGGTAAATGGATCGCGCTCGTGGTTCTGTTGCTTATCGCGGCTGTGGCCTACTACTTCATGGTCTATAAGCCCAAGCAGGAACCGCCCCCGATCAATGTGCAGCTTAGTGTCGCCAAGATAGAGGACGTGCCGCGGCTTTATCCGTCTCCCGCTGAGGTGAAAAAAGCCGTGCCTCAAACCTTTAAGTTGGAAAGTGATGGCACGGTGGCCAAGGTGGCTGCGGAAAACGACGAAGTCGCCGCTGAAGCACCGCTCGTTGTGCTGGATACTGATGCTCAGTACGAAAAAGAGCTGACCGAGCTGCACACCCGCATCGAGCAGCTCCAAAAAAAACTTGAATCCGCTAAGGGCAAGCTGAAGCAAGACACGCAGACCAAGCTGGATGAAAAGCTGGCTCGAGTGTCCGTTGTCGAGAATCTGCAAAAAAAAAGCAAAGTGCTGGCCGTGCGCCCTGGAACCGTTAGCAAGGTTCTGGTCAAAGTCGGAGATGCAGTCACCGCGGGCACTGAAGCGGCGAGCGTGACCGATAAGGCGCTGACTGTCGAAGTCAAAGTTCCGGCGCTAGAGGCGCAAGGGCTAAAAGCTGGCAGCGAAGCCAAACTTTCAAGCGGCGCCGCACCAAATGGCGGAACGATTGCCGCGCAAATCATCGGCATCAAGACCGAAGGCGAGTTCGCTAGCTTAGCGCTTAGCCTGCCTCTGGATACCGCCGCCAAGCCGGGCGATAAACTCAGTTTGCAACATGGCATGCTGGAAAAAGTCGTTCGACTGCCCGCGGCTGCCGTGATGGATGGCAACAAGGTTTATCTAAATTCCGCCGGTAAGGCCACTGTCCGTCAGGTGGTTGTCGCCGATCGCGATGGCGACAGCGTGCTCGTGCAAGGTTTGGCCGATGGCGATGCCGTCATCCTCAGCCGTCCGCCCGAGCTGCATGAAGGAACGGCGGTATCGGGTTCAGCTTCGAGCGCGGCCGCGTCTCCTGCCCATTAATCAAAAAACAAAATTCAGCTATTCTGTAGCCATGACTACTTTTAGCTTTTCGCCAATGCGCGGACTGGGCTTGCTGCTTGCTGGTCTTTTAAGCAGCGGCTGCGGAGTGTTCGACTTCGACGTACAGCAAGCGGTCCCTGAACAGCGCGTCATGGGCAGCAGTATCCTCGGCACGGTGCTTGGCAACTTCATCCCCTCGCCATTTCCGCTGACCATCGACATCGAGCAAGAAACCAAAGCGCACAATACCGGACCGGTCAAAGCTGCGGGCCTAAAGACTCTGACTTTTCAGATCACGGCCACTGGCAAAGATTCGTCAAGCGATGTAGACGAATTCGACTTTGTGCAAAGCGTCGACATCTTTGTCGACAGCACGCGCCAAGGTTCGATGTTGCCGCGTCAGAAGATTGCGGATTTGCCGCAGCCGCCGGGAAAAGTGCAGCTCATCAATATGCACACCTATCCCGATATCAATCTGCTGCCTTATATCAATGAAGGAAGCAGAATCACGGCCTCGGCCACCGGCAACCAGCCGAGTGACGATGTGACTTTTAACGGTCAGATCGTCGTACACGTCAATACATTTTAATGTCCTAAGCCGCCTCGGCGGTAAATTCTAAGGCGTCAGTCCGGCGAACTCGTCGTTTGCCAAAAAGCTTGGTGGGCTTTTCGCTTCGGCCAGCTGATTGCCGACCGCCAGCATCAGTTCGGCATCGAGCGCACCGCCTAGGAAGTTCCAGTTCGCCTCCAAGTTGATCGGGCCCTTTTGCCCAATCGCATCTTCGCGGGTCGAGTGAAAAAGCTCGGGCCAGGCCAAAAATAGCGATGGAATGCCGGCGCTGGCAAAAGCCAGCGAACCGCTGCGGTAGTAAAGCCCCAAATCCAGGCTCAGGCCAGCGACGACCTTGCGCGTTTGCCCGCGCGCGGCGTTATACAGCAGTTGGTCGAGCGTCGATTTGCCGCGGCCGACCTGCAGAACCGTGGGTTTTGCGAACAGCGGATCGATGCCTTCTACATTGATGTGCGCGACGACTTTGGCCACCGGCGCAGGGAGATGGGAAAGCAAATAGCGATCGCCCAGCAAAAGTTCGGTGTTGGCGCTGGTGACGGCGAAAATCAGCGAGCGCGACGCTACTTTGCGATTTGTCGCCGCGCGGGCCATGGCCAAAATCGCGGCCACGCCGGTGGCCGTGTTGATGGAATTTTTGCCGTCCAGGTGCGCCGAGTAAACGATCGCCTCTTTTTGAGGCTGCGGCTCGGTGCCGGGCAGCACGCCCACGATGTTGGCGCTTTCGATGGGGCGTATGTCATTGGCGATCGCCATATCGACTTTTAGACGCGGTCGTACCGGCCGAAAATCGCGCTCCTCGGCAGCACGGCGCAGATCATCCAGTTCCAAATGCGCCGCTTGCAAAACTCGACGCGCCGCATCCGCGTTCATGAATCCGTAAATTCTTAAAGTCTCGTCGTTTGGCTGTACATCGCGGTCCAGCAGGTATTCGTTGCCATTGCCATAGACTGCTTGTAATTCATCAAGATTTGAATGAGACGCACCCTGTTCCTTGTCGAAATGAATGATCAGCGCCCCCGCCGCCCCCTTTTTGGCCGCTTGCGCAAACTTATGCGGCCATCGGCTTTGATAGGGATGCTCCTGACTGGTTGGTGATGGGCGCGCCCCCGGCGGCTCGCCATCCAGAATCAGTACGACTTTGCCGCTCACATTTGTGTCTTTGTAATCGTCCCAGCGTAGCGTCGGTGCCGAAAGACCATAACCGACAAAAACCACTTCAGCCTCGCGCAGCGCCAAAGTCGGCTGCGGTGCCCCAGCCAGCAGCAAAACGTCCGACAGCGCACTGCCAACTTGCACTGGAACCGTCGCTGCCGTGGATTTCCAAAGCGGTATACCCCCGAGCGCAATTCGCGTTCGCACCCCGAAAAGCGGCAGCGGTTGTAAAAATCCGGATAATTCTTTGTCATCCGTCGGCGGCAATCCCGGCTGCAGATGCATCGCCAGCATTTGCGCAGCAATCAAGTAGCGCGCTTGTTTGTCTCCCAAAGTGCCGGGCGACCGCGTCGCTAGATCTCCGCTGATCAGTTTTTGCGCCATTTCACGCAGTTCAATCGGACGGACGCGCGACTCGTCGTCCACTCGCCGAAGTTTTTTGGCGAGCCCGGAGCCGCTCAGCAGCGTTCCTGCGATGCTGAGGGTCCCTGCGATAAGCACAGCCTGAAGCCGCGGCTTGGCAAAGTAATTTGTATGCATCAATCCAATAATAACTTGAATAGAAATATGAGAGATGAATGTGAAGTTACATAGATTATTTCACGTAATTGCAGTTTGTACGGCCTTGTGATTTGCTGAACTCAGGCGATGCATCTCACGGAGTCTTCTCAAAAGACTGGTCCAACTACTGGGCCGCAGCCCAAGCTCGATTCCGCTTTGGGAACTCTGCCGGTTCGCGCGTATGCGTTTGCGACAACTTTTCGTCTGCGCGAGCTGTCCACGGTGTTTCAAAGTGGCGACGTACAGCTCGACAAGGACTGTCTGGTGGTGCGGCTCTCGCCAGGGGCGCGAACGCCGCGACTGGCCGTGCTGTTTGACTTCGGATCGGCGGTACTCATCGGCCTAGATAGCGACGAGCGCGAGGCGATCATTCGAGCGATTAGCGCCCGCCTAAGCCCCGAACCGCATCCGCCGCTTACCGAAGATTACCTGATAGAAGTCGCGCCCGGCGCCCCAAGTCAGGTCAAATTCGACCGCGTGATTTTGCACGAGCCAACGCTGCCCGCCTTAAAGCTGATCAGTTTGCTTTTGGCTCAGTCAGTGGCCATGGACTACTACGACGAGGATGTGCAAGAGATCCTGCGGCGCAGCGATGCCATTACCGCCAGTTTGCGCGCTGAAGGCCGCTTGCCAGGGCGCGTCGATGACGTGATCAAGTTCATCGGGTCCTGTATGGAAACCAAAAACGGGGTCATTTCAACGATGGCCCTGTTCGATAAACCCGATGCGACCTGGGAAGATCAGGACCTGGACATTTTGTATAACCGCTTGCGCGAAGAGCTTGAAATCGATGATCGCTTTCGCGCCCTAGAAGCCAAATTGCGCATGATTCAGGACACTTTGGTTTTGCTCGTGGATCTGTCGCAGTATCGCAGCACCAAGCGGTTGGAAATCACGGTCGTACTGCTTATCCTTTTTGAAGTTCTATTGATGCTGTGGCAGATATTGAGCGGCGGAAGCGGGCATGCGTAAGGGGCCAAATTCTCAATGGATCGTCGATGTGCTCATTCCCGCCCTAAATGAAGAGGCGACCATTGGCGATGTATTGCGCGGACTGCGCGCCACCGAATTGCCGCTGCGCCATTTGGTCGTCATCGACAATGGCTCAAACGACGCCACTCGAGCGCAGGCCGAGGCGGCAGGGGCCGTAGTTCTGCGCGAACCCGAGCGCGGTTATGGCGCGGCGTGCCAGCGCGGCCTGGTTTTTTTGGCCAGGCAGCCATCGCCACCAAATTGCGTGGTTTTTTTAGACGCCGACGGCGCAGATGATCCCGCGGATTTAGAGCGTTTGCTCGACGCGCTAGAACATGGGGCGGATTTGGCGGTGGGCTCGCGCACCCTGGGCATTGTCGAGCCCGGGGCCTTACAACCGACCCAGCGGGTCAGCAATGCCGTGGCCACCGGGCTCATACGCGCTTTTTATGGGCAGCGGTACACAGACCTTGGTCCCTTTCGCGCCATCCGTTATCCGGCGCTGTGCGCGCTGGGAATGACCGATACTGGCAATGGCTGGACGGTTGAGATGCAGGTCAAAGCCGTTCGGCGCGGCTTGCGCATTGTGGAAGTGCCGGTGCGCTATCGTCGGCGGCAAGGCGGCGAGTCGAAGATCTCGGCCACCGTAAAAAGCAGCCTTTCCGCCAGCGCCAAGATCCTCTACACCATATTGCGCCACTCGACAGCGCATTAGGTGCCCGAGGCGCCCGTCTAATTGGGCACTTCGGCCAGAACTTCGGCCGCGGTGTCTAGTTCTTGCCCGGCTTGATTGAGCTCTTCGACGACGGCCCGCAATTCCTCGCCCAGTTTCGAGACCCCCACAGAGCGATGGCGCAACGCCGCCAAACGCAGCCGCTCGATCGTCGCCACCTGGTGATGCAGCCGCGCAATGGCCCGCTGCCGACCTTTTTCAATCTCATTCAGAGAGGTCTTCTGCTCGCTAAGCGCCAAGAGCGCCCGCTCATATTCCACGCGCACGTTTTCATCCGTCGCTTGGTCGCGGCGCTGCGTCAGCTCGCTCCAGCGTTGCTCGATCTGCTCACGATCGCCTTTTTTCACCTGCGCTTCGATGTCCTGCCACTTTTTGCCAAAGCGAGCGATCTTTTTCACCAGATCCTCGGCGGCATCGCGGGCTTGGGGATGCGCATCCAAACATTCGGCCGCCTGCTGATAAGAGGTCACGGCCTGTGCAATGAGTTTCGCAAGTTCATCTTCCGTGCGCGCCGTCGACATCAAACCGCGCAGATCTTTGTCCAGCCGCGTGCTTGGGACTAGGCGCAGGTGGCGCGCAATCGTTGAACTACCGACGACAAATCCCATGCCGATGCCGCTTAAAAGGGCCCCCAAAGCCGGCGGCAGCGCCAAAAAGGCGTCCTGCGCCCCAAGCGCTGCCGGCAAGCGTTGTGCCCCAACGGTAGCGGCCGTTCCAAACAGAAGCATCAGCGCCGCCGCGCCGCGACCTAGTCCTTGCAAAAGATGCAGAGACAAAGCCAGCGCCAATCCGAGTCCGCAAAATTGCGCCCAGCATTCATTGCTAAAGCCATAGCGCGCGCCTAGGCCGGTGGCCAAAGCGCCAAGCACACTGCACCCTAAAAGCCATGCCCGCTGGCCGGTGCTGCGCGGCGGTACGGCGGCCGAGCCCAGCATGGCCACGGCGGCGGCTCCATAAAGCCAGGCCCAGCTTCCGCGCAGGCCGGACACCTCGGCCAAATAACCCGAGGTGACACCGACGTAGCAGTGCAGAAGGCCGAGCAGACCTCCGGCTAGCGTCGTGCGCAGTACGGTGACTTGAAATGCCCCATGGGAAGCGATCGCCAGAGTCTTCTTCATAATTCGATCAACGCATATTCCTGGGTCTAGGTCTAGCGGCACCCCTTGAAGTAGCGGGTTCCCTTATGCTACGTGTCCCACATGCTCTTTGACTGGGTATATGGTCTTTTTTCGAATGATTTGGCGATCGACCTGGGCACCGCTACGACGCTCACGTTCGTCAAAGGACGGGGCATCGTCTCCAACGAACCTTCCGTGGTCGCGGTGCAGCGCAGTTCAGCCGGCAGTAAAAAGGTCCTCGCCGTCGGACGAGAAGCCAAGGAGATGCTCGGTCGTACGCCCGGAAACATCGTGGCTGTACGGCCGATGAAAGACGGCGTGATCGCCGATTTCGAAGTCACTGAAGCGATGCTGCGCTATTTCATTATGCGCGCGCACAATCGGCGAACCCTGGTCAAGCCGCGCATCATCGTCTGTGTCCCTTCGGGAATTACCGAAGTTGAAAAACGTGCCGTGCGCGATTCGGCGCTGGCCGCCGGAGCTCGCGAAGTCTATCTAATCGAGGAGCCGATGGCGGCAGCGATCGGCGCCGGCCTACCGATCACCGAGCCGTCGGGAAATATGATCGTCGATATCGGCGGCGGTACTACCGAAGTGGCGGTCATCTCGCTGGCCGGCATTGTCGTCAGCAAGTCGATTCGCGTCGGTGGCGACAAGATGGACGAGGCCATCGTTCAGCACATCAAGCGCAAGTACAACCTGCTTATCGGCGAGCGCATGGCCGAGGAGATCAAAAAGCAGATTGGTTCCGCCTATCCCCTCGATGATGTGCTGACTATGGAGGTCAAGGGCCGCGACCTCGTCGCTGGTGTGCCGAAGACCTTGACCATCAATTCCGATGAAATTCGCGATGCGCTGGGCGAGCCAGTCAATGCCATCGTCGAGGCTGTGCGCGTAGTTCTAGAACGCACCCCGCCCGAACTCTCCGCCGACATCGTCGATAAAGGCATCGTGCTTTCCGGCGGTGGTTCGCAGCTACGCAACCTTGATGTGCTACTGCGTGAAGAAACCGGCCTTCCTGTGATGGTGGCGGAAACCCCTCAGTTGGCAGTGGTTTTGGGGTCGGGAATGGCGCTTGACGAACTTCGCCTGCTGCGAGAAGTCACTGTGCAATAAAGGCGGGATCCCATGGTCCCATCTCGGCGTACGCGGCGGTTGCTTCTGACGGCGCTGCTTCTGGCGGTGCCAGCCGTCCTTTTGCGTTCCAGCATCAAAGCCCCAGAGCGAATGAATCCGCTGGATCGACTGGTCGTGCGCGTCACCGCGCCCTTGCAAGAGCTCTTTGTGCACACCGGCCAGCACATCACCGATGCCTGGTCGCACTATGTTTTTTTGGCGCACGTCAAACGCGACAACGAGCGCCTGGCTGCGGAAAATGCCGCACTGCGCGCCCAGCTTGCCAGTCTGTCGGCGTTGGCCACTCGTACAGAGCGATTGGAGCGGCTTTTAGAACTGCGCACTCAGATTCACGCCGACACGCTGGCCGCGCAAGTCATCGGCGTTGAGACTTCGCGGCAATTTCGCGTGCTGCGGGTTCGCATCGATATGGCGACTTCTCCGGATATACGGCCCGGACTTCCGGTGCTTTCGCCAAGCGGCGTGATTGGACGAATTTCGCGTCTTGTGGGGCCATTTGCCGATGTGCAATTGGCCACCGATCCACGTTCGTCGATTGATGTGGTGCTGCCGCGCACCGGCGGGCGCGGCGTGCTAAAAGGGGTTGCCTCGGAAAATAGCTACCTCTGCCGCGTCGAATATGTCGTTCAAAAGGACGACGTGCAAGTGGGGGATTTGGTACTGACTTCGGGGCTGGGCGGGCTGTTTCCGCGCGACATTCCAGTGGGCCGAGTCGTTCGGCTGCGCAAGCCCGATACCAGCCTGTATCAGGAAGTCGAAGTCGAACCCCTGGTTGATTTCGGCAAACTGCGCGAGGTCCTGGTGGTGTTATCGCCGCCGCCGCCGCCCGATCCGGATGTCGGCAAGCGTCCGAGTGAGCCGATACGCGGTCTTGGAGTGCCGCGATGACCTGGGCTCGCGCCATTGGCCTTGTCTGTTTGGCCTATTTGGGAATGATTGTCAGCACGGCGCTGGCCGCGCTGTGGAGCGGACCGGTTCCGGACTTGGGCTTTCTGGTCGTGCTGTATACCGGCTTGCACTGCCGTTTGATCGGTGGACCGGCCGCCATGCTGCGCGATGCCCATCCCGAATCGATGGCGGGACTGGGCGCGGCGCTGGGCTATTTGATGGATTTGGTGGGCGGCACCCCGCGCGGTCTGCGGGCGCTGACTTGCACATTGTGGCTGCTTGGCTTGCGCGCTTTGTCCAATCGGCTGATGGTGCGCGGCACCTGGGCGATTGTCGGAGTCGCCGTGCTCTGCACCTTGCTGTTTCACTTGTCGATGTGGCTCTTGCACGTGGGCTTTGCGCTTGCAGGAAGCCCGAGCGGGGTGCGCAATGCCGTCGGGACGGCACTTTTTAGCGGCATTTGCGCGCCCTTGTGTTTCGCGGTTCTGACCCAACTAGACAACTGGCTGTGGCGCGATCCGCGCACGCAGCGCGGAGGGCTTTCTTATGGGCGCGCGGACGCGAAGCGGTAGATTGCGCTTCGATGAGCGGCTCAGTCTACCCGTCGGCACATTGCCCGGCGGCATCGCCGATCCGCTGACTCCGGCGGATTCCGGCCGGGCCATAAACCGGCCCGCGCCCACCGGCCGAGATGGCACTTTGCGCTGGGCCATGGTCGTGGTGGTGGGAATCTTTTTGCTCCTCGCCGCTCGATTGGTCTATTTGCAGGTCTATCAAGGCGAAGCGTACTACCAAAAAAGCGCCAATAACTTCATCAAAGAGCGCGACTGGCCGGCGGTGCGTGGTCAGATTCGCGATCGGCGCGGGCGCGTGCTCGTCGAAAACCATCCGGCGTACAGCGTCTATGTCACTCCGCAATTTGTCAGTGCTCAAGTGCTTTCTCGGCTGCGCCGCTATCTAGAGCTTAGCGATGAGCAATTTACGGCGCTGGAACAGCGCATCGCCACGCGCCGCCAGGGCAAAGAACGCAGCCAGATGATTCTAGTCGCCGAGCACATCACGCGCGATCAGATGGCTTTGCTGGAATCTGAAAAACAGGAATTGCACGGCGTCGACTTGGTGGCGCGCGCGCATCGCTTTTATCCGCATCAGATGCTGGCGGCGCATCTGCTTGGTTATTTGAATCAGGCGGGCCCTGAGGATCTGCGCCATGGTTACAAAAACGGCGAGTACGTCGGCCGTTCCGGCGTCGAGCGCCTGCTTGAATCATCGCTGCGCGGCCTGCCGGGTTATGAAAAGCAGGTTGTCGATGCCTATGGCCGCAAAAAAAGCGATCAGGAGATGGGCGAACTGTCGCGGCTCTTGCCGCCCGACCTCAAGCGTGAGCCAGTGCCCGGCAATCACGCGATTTTGACCATCGATCTGGAACTGCAAGAGCGCGTCGAGCGTGCGCTGAGCAAGCATCACTCTGCGGCTGCGGTGGTGGTGGAAGCCGATACAGGAAAGATTTTGGCCGCGGCTTCTTATCCCAGCCCGGACCCCAATCTGCTGACTGGCCGACTGACCCGCGCCGAGGCCCAACGTTTGGCCAGCGATCCCTATCATCCGCTGCTCGACAAAGCGCTACGCGAAAGCTACTACCCGGGCTCGACCTTTAAAATCGTTCCGGCGCTGGCGGCGATGGAAGAACACCTGGTCGATCCCAATCTGCGAGTGCCCTGCCACGGGCGCTATGAGCTTGGACGGCACGTCTTTCACTGCATGAAAGTGCACGGCCCGGTGAACATGGAAGAAGCGATTGCGCAGTCCTGCAACGTCTACTTTTACCACCTTGCCGAAAAAGTCGGGCTCGAGCGCATGGCGCAAATGGCCAACGCTTTTGGCTTCGGAGAAAAGCCGGACCTGGGTCTAGGCGAGGCCAGCGGGTTTATGCCCACGCTGGACTATTACAAGCGCAACGGTGGTTTTCGCGGCGGCTACGCCTTAAATACCGCTCTTGGTCAAGGGGCGGTGCGCAGCAGTGTGCTGCAACTGGCATTGGCCTACGCCGCGCTTGGCAACGGCGGTCGGCTGTACAAGCCGATGCTCGTCGAGCGCATTGAAAAGCCTTCGGGCGAGCTCGTCGAGCAATATCAACCGGTGTTGCGCGGGCTGATTCCGGCCTCGGCCGATTCTTTGGAGCGGATGCGCCGCGCCTTGGTGGACGTGCTGGCCGATCCCAAAGGCACGGCCAGCAGCGCCTCGGCCTCTGGTTTGGATATCGCTGGAAAAAGCGGCACGGCCCAGGTGCGTAAAAACCATCGCGGCGAGGCCGCGGGCTGGGATACGACCAATGATCATGCCTGGTTCGTTGGCTTCTCGCCGTCGCGCCACGCGCGTATTGCAGTGGCCGTACTTATCGAGCACGGCGGTCTAGGGGGACACGTGGCCGCGCCCACGACCCTCGAGATCATTCGTAGTTATTTTGATGAAGTGGCGCCCGAGGAGCGCCCGCGGCTTTATCTGTCGGGCACGCCCCCCCTGCCATTGCGTACTACGCTGCCGACCGCAGGCGGCCCCCAGTAGTTCTACGAAACAGCTGGGCGGCTGCGAAGAAAGCGCAGAACCGGACGCATATAGGGCGCACTGGCTGCTAAAAGCAGCGCTGCGGCGCTTAGACCCATAAGGTGAATGGTGTCATACGAGAGGAAGGGTGCCACGCTGGACGGATTTAGCCCCTGCATCTGGACATGGCTGTGTGACAGCAGCGTCCAGGGCAAAAGCAAGCCGGCGGTAAAAAGTGCCAAGACGCCGACCGTGCGCATTTGCAAAAGACCGCAAAGGCCGACAATCGCCAACGCCGCCACCCACAGGCCTTCTTGTCCTTCGCGCGGTGAAAGAGCAATCATGATGAGCGTCGGCAAGCTCGCCGCGGCACGAGTTACCGATTGACGAACTTGCACGACCGCTTTGTCATCAAGACCAAGCGCCTTGCGCCAGGCCGGTTTGGCATCATATTCCTCGACCAGTCGCTGGCCTTGCAAAAACAGCGCGATCACGCCGTGGGTCAGGCCATAAAAAGCCATCACCGGCTCGATGCTGCGCTGCGTGATGATGCTCCATCCTGCCAAGGTCAGGCCGGAATAGCCGAGGCCAATGGCAACCCAGCGGGCCCAGAACCAGCCTGCACCCAGGGCGAAAAAACTGACGCCGTAGCAGGCGCCCAGGGCCGCAAAGCATGCCCACCAGGCGCGAATCTCGGGTTGATCAGGCGGCGCGTTGCGTAGCAGCAAAGAGAGCAGCGCAAAAAAACCCATGTAAAAAGCCAGACAAAGCAGCACGCAGGCTTTGCGTTCTCCTACAAAGCCAAACGGTTTTTCGAAGATTTCCATCGCCAGTTCCCTTTCTTTGGCTTTCTAAATCGTACCAGAAGCCTTAGCTGCCGACACTGGTTTCGCCCAAAACCCAGCGCAAGTACGGCTCATTGACTTGGCTCGGGTGCAATGTCAAAAACTCGGGCACTTCGTAAGAATGCAGCTCGGAAAGTCGAGTGAGCATGGCGGCGTGTTGCGCGGTTGCTGTCTTCAGCAGACACAGCACTTCGCTGCCATGGACCACTTCGCCATTCCAGCGGTAGATCGAGCGCACTTCGCGCAGAATGTTGACGCAGGCGCAAAGACCCTCGTCAATCAATGTGCGCGCCGTTTGCTCGGCTTCCTCAGCGTTTGGAAATGTGCAAAGAACCATCGCCAGCGCACCGGCGTCAGGCACAGACTGGGTCGACATCGGTTCTCATCTAACGCGTATTGTCGCGCGGCGGTGGGCGCGGCTGACGGCGCGCCTGCATGTATCCGATAATTCCCGGAAGAATCGAGATCAAGATGACGATGAGAATGACCTTCTCAATGTGACGCTCGATTTTGACGCCGAAGATCCGCTCGAAGAAGTTGCCCAAAAACGAGCCGATGCAGGTCATCGAAAGTACCCAGGCTGCTCCGCCGCAAATATTGTAGGCGGCAAAGCGCCGGTAGGTCATTTGCGCCGCGCCGGCGACGACTGGCACAAAAGTACGGAGCAGCGGCACGAAGCGGGCCAAAATGATGGCCTTGCCGCCGTGGCGTTCATAAAACTCGTGGGCGTCGCGCAAATGCTGCGGATTGAAAAGTCGCGAGCGCGGCCGATTAAAAAGATGCGGACCGGCGCGCAAGCCAATGTAATAAGACGTCGCGTCGCCCAAAATCGCCATGGGAATCAGAACCAAGTTCAGCGTCAGAAGGTCCAAGCTGCCGCGCGCTGCATAAAGGCCGGCGGTGACCAGCAGCGAATCTCCCGGCAGAAAAAAGACCATGGCGCCGGTTTCTACAAAGATGATGAGCGCGAGCAGCAGCATGGGATAGCCGCTGAGTCGAATCAGCTCGTCCGGTGAACGAATGATGTGCAAAAGCCAGGCAAGAAAGTGAGTCAATGACGACATCGGGACGCAAAACCTCTCAGGCGCTGGCTATACCACAACCTGTGCTAGGGTGCAGGCGTAGAACGCCTGGCAAAAAAAACACTGCGCCGCGCATCAAGCGTTGAGCATTGAACATGGATGGGGCGGAACGGCATTGTCGCTGGGCGGTGTTTTTGAACCGAGTTTCAGAAAGAACGCGCCCATGCTTGCCGATCCCTCGGATACAACTTTGTCGGCGACGCCGAAAAAAAGCTGCACCGTCGCTACTTGGAATGTCAACTCGCTGCGCATTCGACATGAGCGTCTGCTCGGCTGGCTTAGGGCCAAGCGGCCCGATGTCGTGTGCCTGCAAGAATTGAAAATGCAGACGCTCGACTTTCCCACCTTGGAATATGAAAGCGCCGGATATCGCGCGGTGGTCGTTGGCCAGAAGGCCTATAACGGCGTGGCCATTTTGTCGCGCATCGAGCATGGCGCCCCGACGGACATCGTCATTGGCATGCAGGATGACGACCCCGATGCCGAATCGCGCCTGATTGCCGCCACGATTCCGGGGCTCGGGCTGCGCGTCGCTTCGGTCTACACTCCGAATGGGCAAACCATCGATTCGCCCAAGTACGCCTATAAGCTGCGCTGGCTCGAACGCTTGCGCGACTATCTCAATCGCCGTCATTCGGCAAGCGAACCGCTGCTTTTGGCCGGAGATTGGAACGTCGCTCCCGGTGATTTGGATGTCTACGATCCGGCAGGATGGCGTGACACGGTGATTTGCCACACTGCGGCGCGACAAGCCTTGAGCAAAGTGCTGGACTTTGGCTTGTTCGACACGCTGCGCCACATCGAGCCAACGGCCCAGATTTATACCTACTGGGATTACCGCATGCTGGCCTTTCCCAAGAATCATGGGCTGCGCATCGATCATATTTTTTGTACGAAGTCGCTTCTCGATGCTTGTCTATCGGCCCACGTCGACCGCAACGAGCGCAAAGGCGAAAAGCCCTCGGATCACGCGCCGCTTTTGTTGACGCTGTCGCTGTAACAGAATCAGACACAGCCTAGCCGCCGAAAAGCCGCTTCTGCAAGGCATCTAGGGTCTGTTGCAAAATGTTGCCTTTGCGCAAGCAGGTCCAACAATCGTTTTGTCCGCCGGGTCCGCAGCCGGTGAGGGGCTGCAGACTTTGCAGATAGGTCAGCGTACGCAGATCCCCCTTTTGGCTGGCGCGCGACAGCAGTCCGCGTTTGTCCTCACAACGCGCGGCGCTGCGCAAATCGATAAGGATTAGCGTTGCCGGTGATGCCAGGGCGCGCACGGTAGCTTTTTGCAGACTGGCCGCTAACTTGCTTTTCCACGGCTCCATGGTCGTTTTCTCGGCCAAGTCGGCAAGTACGCTTATGCCTTTATCGCCTAGAGATTTTTCCAAAAGCGCGATGGCCGCGTCCGAGGTGTCTGGCAAAAGCGCCGCCGCTGCGGCAATTTGGCCCATTTCATCGTCGGCTGCCATGGTCGGGTCCAAAGTGACTAGGCGGCTTAGCGCGGCCAGCGCGTTTGCATAGTTTTTGTGAGCGCCATGCGCGCGAACCAGGGCGCGAAAGATGCGCGAGTCGTTTGGATACTTGACGGACAGTTTTTCCAAATCGCGCGGGCCGCCGCTGACCCCGCGCTCCATTTCACGATCGGTGGCAAACCCGGGCAAGGCCGTGGTCGCGGGCCTAGTCGATGCGGAATCGCCGCCCGAAAAAATCAGAACGGAAAATAAAATGAGAAAGGGCAGACAAAGCACTGCGCCGACCGCCAGCCTTAGCCAGCGCTCGGACATTTCGCGATGCTTTTTGGGCAGCCGAGTTCGTACAAACGCCACAATACGCGCAAAGTAGATGGGCGTATAAGTGGCCAGCGTTTGCCAAACTTTTTGCGCCACGCGCTTTGTCGTGGGCCAACCGACGCTGCGCCACCAGCCCGCAGCTTCTACGCCGGTTTCGCGGACCCGCTCGGAAAAGGTCGGGGGCGGCGCCGGAATCAGCACCGCGGAATTGGCGCCTTCGGGCTGTAGCACTTGAATATTCAGGGCGCTTGGCGCGCGCAGTTTGGGCGGCTCGCTGGGTTCTCCCAAGGCGTTGGCGCGCACTGCGGAAATCGGAGCACCGCCGCCAGGCAAAGGCTGGGCGCCAAATTGTTTGGCCAGCCCATTTATGGTTGGGCCGTCTCCGGCTCGATCCATGGCTGCGAGCTGGTTCAGATCCTGAAGGGCCAGCGCCAAGGATTCGCCATTTTCGCCTATTTTTTCCTGAGATTTGGTGTGCCCATCTTCAAACTGGGTCTCCGCCGTCGAAAAAGGACTGAATTTGCGCGCTGGCAGATCCGAGGGAGCAATCGCCGTTGCTTTTTGATTGGCATCGGAAGAAGGACCGCGAATCGGCGCCGGCCGCATGCGCAGAAGCGGCGAGCTGGGGTCGTACTTCAGCGTTTCGTTGCTTGCGATGAGGTGATCAATGGCATCCAGCAAAGACTTGGCGCTGTCGTAGCGTTTGTCGGGACGCTTTTCCAAAAGGCGCATCATGATCGCTTCCAGCGCTTCGGGAATCTTGAGCCCCGGAACTCGCGTATGAATCAGCGGAATCGGATCAACGATGTGGTGACGCAAAAAAGCCGCTGAGTCATCGCCGTCAAACGGCAGAGTGCCGGACAGCATTTCGTAAAAAAGCACGCCCAGGGCATATAAATCGGTACGGCCGTCTACTTCGCCGCCGGCGGCTTGTTCGGGGGCCATGTACGCCGGCGTTCCAAAGACGGCTCCGTAGCGGGTAAGCGCCTCGCCCGCGCTGAGCCCGGCCGGGCTGTCGGCCGGCGCTCGCGTCGACAGTTTGGCCAATCCAAAGTCGAGCACCTTGGCCAGATTGTCGTCTCCATCGCGCGCCACCAGCATAATGTTTTCAGGCTTCAAGTCGCGGTGTATAACGCCCAGGCCGTGCGCGCGCATAAGGGCGCCGGCCACTTGCCGCACGATGTGCGTGGCCAGAACCGGGGGCAGGGGACCGGTGCCGATTCGATCGCGCAGACTGTGTCCATCGACGTATTCGAACACGACAAATAGCGCGCCGTCCTCTGTACGTCCCGAATCGGTCGCGGCAACGACATTGGGGTGCTCGATGTGCGCGGCCGCCAGCGCTTCGCGTTCAAAGCGCGCCACCGCCTCGGGATTTTTCATCATCGCATCGTTAAGCACTTTGATCGCCATGCGCTTGCGTATCAAAATATGCTCGACGAGCAGCACCGCACCCATGCCGCCTTCACCGATAAGCGACAATACCTTGTAGCGCCCGCCAATGGTGGTACCGATCAACTTGCGGATGCGCTCAGACAAATGCCCGTTCTCTATCACCGGGCTCACAGCGGGCGTAGAAGAAGCCATCGTATTTACGATAATGGATCTTCGGCGTTATGGCGCCACCGTGTTGCGCGGCGCCTGGCTTAATCGTCGAGGCGAAAGCGAAATTGGGTATTGCTGCCAAGGCGAACAATGTCGCCGTGCTCGATGCGCACAAAGCCGCTGATTCGACGATCGTTAATAAAAATACCGCTCGCGGCGTTCTTGTCGTACAGCACGTAGCCGGCGCCGTCGCGTTGAATTTCGCAGTGCACGGCCGCCAAACTGGCATCGTCCGAGATAAGCAGGCTGCTTGGACCGGCCACCGCTTTGCCGATAAGCAGGCTGGCTTCGAGCTTGATGCGTTGGCCGCCGTATTGGCCAACCCCGATGCCGATAAGGGTTGCAGTGTGCAAGCGGCGTCCCGGTGTGATTGGAACGACGCTCGCAGCCGGCGGCGGCGCTGGCTGGGCCATGGTCACAGCTTGGGTCGTTCGCGCTAGGTTTGGCGGCGGCAAGCTTTTTGTTTTGGCCATCCGCCGCTTCAGGATAAAAAGCGCGCCCTGCGCCAAAAGCCACAGTCCGACGAGTCCTCCAAAAATACTCAGCAGCCATCGCCACAGTCGGCTTTGCTTTAACGGCGGCCCGAAAGAAGTTTGCAAAGCAGCGGATTTGAGCTCGCCGCATCCCAGCGTAAAGCTTGCGGTCTGCAATTCGCTCGCCGAAAATTTTTTGGCCGGAAAGCTGATGACCGAGCCCAGCCGCAGCTCTTCCGACAAGTTCGTAAACTGCTGCTTCAAATTGTCGTCAGAGGTGGCCCAGCGAAAGGTGCCGGCGCTGCGCTTGGCCAGTTCGCCCAGGTTTAAAAGCGGTCCGCGGTCGTCGCGTACCGAAAATGCCACCGGAAACAGCGTTACATTGTTGTGTTTGATCAAGTCGCCGATGCGCTTAAAGCTTTTGCGATCCATAAGCTGATTCAGCCCATCGGAAAGCACGACGATGATTTTGCGCGGCGGAGGCAAAAGTTCGCCGGATTTGTCTTTGCCCGGCTGCACTTTGGCCAGCGCTGCCAAACCGGCGTTGATGGCGTTTAGTAGCTGCACATCGCCTTGGTCGTCGGGATTGATGTCGTCGATAAGCGGGGCGACGGCGGGAGCCGGCATAAATGTCGGTTGCTGCTCGATGTCGTAGCCAAACAGAATCAGTTTGACCTTGGTGCGCACCGACAAGGATTCTAAAAATTCCTTGAGCGCGTCTTTGATCTTCTCAATGGCGGGGGCGTACAGGGCCGAGATTTCGACAAGCAGGGCGATATAAAGCTCTTGCCCGGTGCGCTCGAAGGGTTCCAGCTTTTCGGCGCGAACAACGGTCTTGCCGTTGACTTGCAGACGAAAATCGCGAGCCGGCTGAGACAATTTGATTTGTCCTTCCAGCTCGACGATTCCGCCAAGAGCTTTGATCTGGCCGGTCTTGTCAAAGGCCGATAGATCGATTCGTTCCAGGCGGCAGCGCAATTTATCGGCCGAGCCGACGCCGGATTGCAGCAGAAATACCGCCAGCGCGCACAGCACTGCTACTGTGCCGCGCCCAGATCCAAAAGAAGGCATGCCTAGGCTATCGTAGCCCAATTTTTGGGCTACAAGCGACAGCCTTCTTCAGATCTGCTTAGGCTTAGCCGGCGATTTTGCCGTTGAGCACGAAGGCGATGAGCAGCGAGTAGATGACGAGCGATTCGATAAGCGCCAGACCAATGATCATTGGCGTGAACAGCTTGTCGGAAGCGCCGGGGTTGCGCGAAATGCCTTCCAGGGCTGCTGCGGCGGCGCGGCCTTGGCCAAGTCCACCACCGGCTGCGGCGATACCTAGACCAATGGCGGCGGCAAGGGCGTACCAGCGGCCGTTCTCAGTCTTGGTCATCTCGAGGCTGGTTTCGGCGAAGGCCGATCCGGTGGCGAGCAGCGTGACCATCATGGCCATCGCCGCGAGAAAGTGTTTGCTAAGCTTGGTCGTCATATCAGGTTCCTCCTTGTGATTTCGATGAAAACGCGCAGCGTTTGTTCGCTTGAATTTAGTGGCTGTGCGCCGCTTCATGCGCGGCGTGGCCATGGGCTGGCTCGTGTCCGTGATCATCGTCATGGTCGTGGGTGGTTACCGCCATGTTGATGTACACGATGGTCAAAAGAGAAAAGACCATCGTCTGAACCACTGCCACAAGCGTGCCCAGTATCAAAAACGGCACAGGGACCAGAAGCGGTACCAAGCCGAAAAACACGCCGACCACTTTGTGATCGGAAACCATGTTGCCCATTAGTCGCAGCGACAGCGACAGCGGGCGCGCCAGATGGCCAATGATTTCGATGGGGAACATAAGCCAGGCCAGTCCCCAAAAAGGTCCCATAAAGTGTTTGAGGTAGTTCCACGCTCCTTGCGCGCGAATGCCCTCGATATGGGTAATGACAAACACGATAAGCGCCAGCGCGACGTTGGTCTTCAGCGTGGTCGTCGGCGGCATCATGCCGGGAATCAGCGCCAGGATGTTGCTAAAGAAGATGAAGCAAGCCAGCGTCCCGACTAGCGGCAGGTAGCGCCGGGCGTTTTTATCGCCCATGATGTTGCGGGTCAGATTCCACAGCGCATCGCCGAGCAGCTCGAACAGGTTGCGCAGCGAAAAACGGGCTGGTGGCACGATGGCTACTTCGCCGCCGCGGCGCATTGCCGTGGCAAAGCTCAGCGCCCCGACAATCACAAAGCTCAAAACCAGAAGCGCGGACAGGACGTGAGTCAGCGTGAAATGGGAATCGCCAAAAGGTCCGCCGCGAAAATAAAAGGCCTGCTTCGGGGTCTCGCGCCCAAGATACTGGCTGGTGAATTCGACCAGATTTCGCAATCCCGGCAGAAAATTAAACCACGTTGATTCTTCATCCATGGTGTTCTACGTCTCCCTTGGCCTTTTGAGCATGTACTCAATGGCCAACGCACAAATGCCCAGCGGTAGCACCGTCAGCCCCAAAAGCAACCACAGCGGTGTTACCGGTAGATAGCGCAGCGTCAAGTAGATAGATGCGGCCAAAAGCCCGAGCTTGAGCTGAAAGGCGAGCAGCAATAGGCCCAGCCGCTGGCGCGCCGTCTCGGCGGCTCCGCGGCTGGCCCAGCGGCCAAGTTCGGTAATGACCAGCGCATTAAACAGCGAGAGCACCGTGCCGCAAAGCGCGCCAAGCTGCTCGCGCGGACCGCCGAGCCCGATGGAACCTAAAAGCAGCGCCGCGCTGAGCAAAAGTACCCAGCGCCGAACTGCTCCTAAATGTTTGTCGGCGAAAGCTTGCCGCAGCGGCGAAGTTTCGATCTGTATAAAGCGGGCGACAGTCACGGTTTCTTTTTGTTTTCTTTGAGATAACTCTGAGCCAGACGGACAAGTTCTTTAAAACCTGCGGCGATTCCCAATAACACGCCAAGCATCATCAGCCAAGGGGCGGTATGAAAACGGCGATCGAGCCATCCGCCGCCGGCGTAGCCTATAAAAACGGCGCAGCCGAAAAATAGACCGATGTAGCTATAGCGCGTCGCCTGTACCCATGGTCCTTTTCGGCCTTCGCCAGCGCTGCTGACTTCGCCAAGCAAAGAACTCTGAGGCCGCAGTTTTTTGTCGATGTCCGTCTCCTCCTCTGAGAAAGCTCAGAGAGGCCACTCTTTAACACAGGCGAACTGGCCGCCGCAACCCCTGTGTAGCTGGGTTTACAGCGCGGCGTTGACGTTTGTGGGGCGATTGGTGGCGGCGGCTAGGAGCATGGCGCGCACGCGTTCGGGCATGTCGCTGACCTTGCCGATTAAGCCGCGCAGATAATCCGGACTGGCGTCGCTTACTGCAGTGCCGATGTAACTGCCGGCGCCCAGCCGCAAACAGCCGTCGTTGCGATCGCGATAAAGCCAATAGGAAAAATCCTGCCATTCGGCATCTAGCTGCAAGCGCAGCTTGGCCTGCTGGCGCAGGGCTTCGCTGACCGAAGGCGGCATCATTCCTTCGGCCAGCAGACGAAATAGCAGATCCGCCGTGGCCCGCGCATCGTCCAAGGCTGAATGCGAACGCCCAACATTGATTCCAAAATGGGCGCAGATGCTGGCCAGCGAACGGCTGCGCAGATGGCGCAGATGCCAGCGCGCAAAAAGCATGGGATCGACGACAACGGCCGGATCGATACAGATCGAGCAGCCGACGCGCGCAAACTCGGCGTTTAACAGCGGAACGTCAAAGCCGGCGGCATTGTAGCCGGCCAGCCAGGGCGTGACGCCGCCGTGCATGCGTCCATCCAAATACATGGCGAAACGTTCGGCGACGGCAGAAAAGGTCGGCTTGCCGACGACATCTTCGTCGCGTATGCCATGTATCGCAGTTGCTCCTTGCGGAATCGGCTGCTCGGGATTGATGCGCATGCGCCGTTCCTGGCTGGTTTGGCCGCCTAATAGACAGACAGCGCCAAGCTCGACCACGCGATCTAGTTGCGCCGACACCCCTGTTGTTTCGGTGTCAAAGACAAAGCCTGGACGTTCTACGAAAGCGTCAGGAGTCGGCATCGACGCGCAGTTTAGGACACAGACGTACATTCCTGTCAAGCGCCGCTTGCGGGCTATCTGGAATGAATCCCGTCGCGGCGTTTGATGCCTTGACAGCGGCCAGGCCATGGCTCAGCTTGGCACCATGGCGTTTCGATTCTTGTCCCGTCGCGTAGATATGCGGTTTTGGGCCATTGGCAGTGTCCTTTTGTTGGCGTGCCATTCGCGCGGCAGCGGCCCGCCCAAAAAAGAAGCTGCGCCGACCCAGGCCACATTGGCGCCGCCCGCGCCAATCGCCCCGGTCAAGGATTCCTTCTTGGCAAATTCGGGCGTAAAAGTGAATGCGGCAAAACCTGATACGGTGGTCACGCCGGCGGTCAGTGAAGGAGTCGGGGCGCCTTTAAGTCCGACGCAGCAAAGCCGTCGCACTCCGGTGGTGGATGCCGTACAAAAGGCGGCACCTTCGGTAGTTTCGGTAATGACCGAGCAGCGACCGCAATCCAATCCGTTTGGCATTTTGGGACTGGGCAGACTTGAGGATGAGGATGAAAGCGGGCGCACCTCGCTTGGCTCTGGGGTCATCGTCGATACCCACGGTATGGTGGTGACCAATGAACATGTGGTCGCCGGCGCGGCGCGTATACACGTACAGCTTGCCGATGGTCGAGAGCTGCCCGCGACGCTTATCGGTGCCGATCAGTCTTTCGATCTGGCGGTTCTAAAAGTAGAAGGAAATGAGCGGGATTTGCCGGCGCTGCGGCTGGGTACGGCCGCTGATTTGATGATTGGCGAGACGGTAATCGCCATCGGCAATCCCTTCGGCTTGTCGCATACCGTGACTTCGGGCGTCATCTCGGCATTGCACCGCGTCGTGCGCGCCAAAAACCGCACGTACGAGGATTTCATTCAAATCGATGCCCAAATCAATCCGGGCAATTCCGGAGGTCCGCTTCTGAACATTCACGGCGACCTTATCGGCATCAATACGGCCGTGCACTCTGGAGGACCGGGCATTGGTTTTGCGATTCCCATCGATCGCGCGCGCACCATCGTCAACGATTTGCTGCATTTTGGTCGCGTGCGCTATGGCTGGATTGGAATTCGCCCCGCCCCTTTGCAAGGACGGCGGCGAGAACGCGCCCCAGGGATTGTCGTGGCAGAAGTCGAGCCAGGCAGTCCGGCCGAGCGCGCAGGCGTGCAGCCTGGCGATGTTCTAAGCGCAATCAACAATGAGGAAACGCTCAGCGTCGAAGGATTCTGGGACCGGCTGCAGCATATACTATCGGGCGAAGAGGTGCGGCTGCGTCTTTCGCGCGGCGAAGTGCGTCTACAGGCCGCGGCGCTTGAACCAAAAGATGTCTCGGCGCGTGCGCAAAAGCGGCTGGGACTCGACTGCTCCGATGCCAATGGTCGCGCGGCGCTGGTGCGTCGGGTGCTGCCGGGCGGAATCGCCGACCGCATCGGTTTTCAGCCCGGCGATGCCATTTTGCAAATCGGCACCCGTTCGATCAAAAGCAGCCGCGACTTTAGCGCCGCCCTGGGCGAAATTCGCCCGGGCAGCGATACCGTCATGCTGGTCGTTCGCGGACAGTACAGCTACTACGTCACCGTGCCGCTCTAGGCTCTGTCTGACAAACCTCAGGCAGAGCCTAAAATTCGAAGCCCATTCCGGCGGTAAATGTTAGGTCTGAAAGGTTCAGCTTCATTGAATTCTGGCCACCGCAGCAGCCTTGCATCCAGACGCCGTGCATTTCGATAAAGATCGAAACGCGGTTCAGACCAATCTCTTGATCGATGGCTCGCGCGGCGGCCGGATCCAGGGCGCTTAAATCAATCGCCACGCCCGGATGCAGCACGAATCCGGGCGTGCCGCCCGAGGCATTGACCGCAACTTTATTGCCTTGGCCATCCACGGAGTTCACTTGCGATACGAAGGATCCGCTGTGGCCAAACCACCAAAAGTAGTAGCCAAAGCCCACCTTGATGTAAGGAATCAGCGGAATTCGATAGCGCTTGTCGAGTACGTCGAAGCGGTACACCGCCAAAAGTTCCACCGGAACCATGTTGAAAACGTTCTGATCTCCGGAAAAGCAAGGAGTGGGCGGATTGGCGACCATTCCTGAAGGCAGTTTGTAGCGCCGGCCGTTTGGCGTGGCGGGGTCGGCTTCTACTTTGCAGAAAGCGGGCTTGTCGGGGGTGCCGACATTGGTAAAGGCGGCAGCGTTTTTCCAGGTGTATCCTGCGCTGATTCCAACGCCGAGTACGCCAAAGCGATGAAAAAACTGGTAGTCGAATTCACCAAGGCTTAGCAAGCCCCGTGAAGGAGGGGCCCCGTAAGGATCCGCGGGATCGCCGAATTGATCGGAAAACGGCGTAGTGCCATGGAGGCCGCTGGTCTTGTCAAGGGCCGGAATGTATGGACCAAACTTCGCCTCAAACGCGAAATGCTGCGGCGATTCGGCGCGGGCCCAAGAGGACATAAGCATCGTCAGCAAGCCGGCGCACAAGAGCAAGCGAATGCGTTTCATATCCGCCTCCGCGGCCCTGCTGTGAAAAAACGCGCGCGCCGTCTGCGCACAAGCAGAAACAGCGCGCTAAAAGCCAGAAAGCTCACCGTTCCGACACCAACTGGTGTCGCCGCTGCTTGGCAACCAAAGCCGGTCGGGCAAATGCCGCCATTTTGATCACAAAACGGCTGTAGCGGGCTTAGGGTCGGCTGCGGAACACCGACCTTCACCGACGAAGCGGCCGGATTGCCGTAAGCATCAATGGAGACGACCATGACTTCATAAGCTTGGCCATTTTGTAGGTTACTGATTCGCCGCGACGGAGCAGTTTCGGTGGAGCTGATGCGATCCGAACAGATAAACCGTCCATCTATCGGAAAAGTGCTGCCGCTCGTACCGGTTCCGCCATCGGCAGTTCCGCCATCGGCAGTTCCGCCATCGGCAGTTCCAGTCCCCATGTCCGGCGGCGGCGGCATCGTGACTCCGGGCGGCGGCGGCACGACGGTGTTGTCGGTCATGGTCACGGACAAGGGCCGACGATATAGCGTTCCGTTGACGCAGGACGAAAACCAGTATTTGGTGCTCTTGACGAAATCGTCTGACATCACCGGATTCGAATCGTTCTGCTTGCGGCAGAGTATCTGAAAATACTCGATGCCGGAGGTGCCCTGCGGAATCGACCAATTTACGGTCAGCGCGCTGTCTCCGGCACTTAGCGATAGATTGCTTGGGGCGGTTGGCGGAGTGGTATTGACGGACAAATTTAGCGAACAAACCGCCGGCGTTGGATCCGCCCCGACCAGCAATGAGATCGTATTGCTGGGAATGGCGCCAATGTTACAGCTCCACGGCCAGTCCGTCGCGCCCACGGGCTTGGGATTGGTCAGCGATTCGGCGGGAATCGGAATGGAAAACGGACCGACGCTCTTGAAAGATTGCGCAATGCTGTTGAAATCGGCGCTGTAGCCTGGCGGGCCGTCGTTGGTGATGGGCTCACAGGGATAGCCGGGTTGGCCGCGCTTCGATAAATCTTTGCAATCCGCCTGACCGACATAAAGCCGCGGCGAGACGGCGCCAATCGTTGTGCCCGGCGGCAAAGGCGTCGACAACTGAATGCGCAGACTCAAATCGCGGCTGCGGCATTCGCACTCGGCACGTCCAAATGCATTGTTGGCGTTTTGCTGCAGCAGCATTTGCTGGTCGCCCGAGCCGACTGCCAAAGTGGTGGTTCCGGCAATCGTGGCTGTATTGACCATGCCGGTACAAGTGCCGGTGCCGGCGGCGGGTTGATTCGGATCCGGATCTGCATGCGCCGTGCTGATTTGCGAAAGGAAGCTCGCGAAAAGTCCCATGCACAAAAAAGCTCGCCTGCGGCTATCGATTCCCATGTTCCCTGTAAAAAGCAAACCCTAGACCAACTTGGCTGTCCTCGTGCGCGCCGCGAAGCTCTCTAAAAAACCGGACAGCGTGACAAGATGTCCCGGCAAGCCCGCGACATTCTGGCAATGCACTTTTCGCAATGCGCAGGAGCGGGTTTTGGCCACGCTGCTAAGCTGACTCGCGCGCGGCATCGTTGGCCAGATGGATAATGACAACAGTGATGTTGTCGTCGCCGCCCCGGTGATTTGCCATATCAACCAGGACCCGGGGTGCTTCACAATAAAGCTGGTGACCGAGTACGTCGGACAGATCCTCTTCCTCAATATAATTAGACAGTCCGTCGCTGCATAAAAGCAGGCAGTCTCCGGCTTGCGTGGGGTAGATGGTGCCGTCTACTTGAACCTCGCGTTCAAAGCCGACCGAGCGGGTGATGATATGGCGGAAGCGCGATTCGCGCGCCTCTTGTTCGGTCAGCAAGCCGGCTTTGACTTGTTCCGCCACCCACGAGTGATCGCTTGTAATCTGTTGCACCCGGCCATCGCGAAATAGATAACAGCGCGAGTCGCCGACGTGCGCGACATAAACCCGCGGGCCATGAAATAGCACCGAGGTGAGCGTGGTGCCCATGCCGGCCAAATCCGGATCGCTTTGCGCGGCATCGAAAATGGCGGCTCCAGTGATGGCCATGGCGCGCTGTAGTTGACCCAGGACTTCGTCGCGCGTTGCGCCCCGGCGCGGCGGAATCAGCGCATCGCGCAGCCGATCGACAGCCATGCGGCTGGCTTTTTCACCCGCCCTATGTCCGCCCATTCCATCGGCGACAGCGAACAGCCCAAGCTGAGGGGCGACCAGATAACTGTCTTCATTGTGTTGACGTTTTCGGCCGACATCAGACAGGGCATATGGAATCAGGCGCATTGGGATCCATTAACACGGCAAAAGCCCCATCGCCAGAACGTCTAGCGCCGACCCTCTTGGACATCCGGCATGGCGGCGGAAAGAGAGCTTTTTTTTGCGCGCACCGCGGAAAGGACGGCCAAAACTTTTTGGTCGATCTTTTCGCGTGGCTCGTTTTTCGCATCGGCAACGAGCTCAGCTTCGATTCGCGCTGCCAGTGCGGCGATTCCTGCAAACGGCCGGCTGCTCGCAATAAGCTGCGGTCCGCCGCTGCGCCGCTCTTTTAGCAGCTTGATCCAGCTTAATAGCCGAAATAGCGCCGGACGATACGCGGCGTCTTCCAGGCATTCCAGATCATCTACCAAGACGAGATCGGCGCTTAGCAAATCATCTAAGTTTTTGAAATCGTTTTGCGCAATCGGCAGGGGGCGCAGCCAATCGAACTTGTAGGTAGATCGTATGCTGACAACGATCGGGCGCAGACCACTATGCGTAGCATGGAGGGCGACCAGTTCTAAAAGAGCGCTTTTTCCCGAATTCGGCGGTCCGGCAATGACCAGATCCGAAGGACGGTGCAGGATGCCGCGGCGCACAGCCTGCTCTTGTAAAGGCAGAAGCCGGTCCGGCATGATTTGCCGCAGCGCCGCCAGCTCGCTTGGAACTAGGTCATAAACGACAAGGTCGGAAACCAGCATATATAAGGCCTTGCCTATAGGCTAAATAGCCTTTGGGCCGGGCCAGTTTAGCTTGATGCGATGTCTTCGCACAAGGCCAATTGTGCGACGGTGACAGCGGCGATAGGCAGCCGCTTTGGGGGGCAAACGATAAATTGCAGGCCAAGCGCGCGGGCTCGCGCCCCAAGCTCTTTTTCATCGCTTGCGGCCATAGACGTGGACGTGGTTTGGACCGGAGCTGCTGCCAGCCCCATGAGTAGCCCCGGCTGCGCTGCGCGAATCAGCGGCACGGCTTTTTCCAGATCGAGATCGGCGAAAAGGACGACAAAGTCATAGACTGGTGGGCTAGGTGGGGCGTTCGGGCCGAGCAAATTGTCATGAATTTGGCGCAGGCTGCTGCACAGCGCATCGAGCGCCGCCGCATCCGCGACTTGCATGCCACGCAGCGGAGCCCCGTACCCGTCGGCGGTTTTCGGCGCGAGCGGTGCAGGCCGATGCAGCGTCCATGGCCCGCTTTGCATGCGGCTGTCAACGATGCCGGCGGCGCCAAGCTCGCGCGCCAACTGAAGCTCGGTGCTCGAGCCGACAAGCGCATAGATCTGTAGCGAGCGCGACTCGGTCCAGGACAGAACTTCGTTTAGCGCAGTATTTTTCGCCACATGCGCCATCGACATGGCGACCTCGCCGAGCAGCACCTCGCCAGTGTGGCCGTCCAGGGTCAGTACATCGCCGCTGTGAATGGTATGTTCAGGCGTGGACAAAGTTTTTTGCGCACTATTAATGTGCAGCGCACTGGCGCCAACCACTGCGCAGCGTCCAAGGCCGCGCGCGACCACCGCCGCATGCGAGGTCATTCCGCCGCGCACCGTCAAAATCCCTGCAGAAAGCCGCATGCCGGAAATATCTTCGGGGGACGTATCAAGACGTACAAGAATCGTCGATTCACCACGGCGGGCCGCAAGCTCGACCTCGGCCGATGAAAAAACCACTTTTCCGGTCGCCACCCCCGGCGACGCGGGGAGGCCACGAGTTAGCAGCGTGCGCGGCGCATCTTTTGGAATGATCGGGCGCAGAATTTCGGCCAGCCGCGGCGCGGCAATGCGTGACAGCGCCGCAGCTGAATCGAGCAGCCCTTCGCGACACAGATCCGCTGCGATGCGCACCATGGCCTGGCCGCTGCGCTGCCCGCTGCGCGTCTGAAGCAGCCACAAAGTGCCTTCTTCGATGGTAAATTCGATGTCTTGCATATCGCGAAAGTGGCGTTCCAGCCGATCTCCGCAATGCAAAAGCTGACGATAAGCTTCGGGCAGCAGCTCGGCCAGTTCGCCAAGTGGCCGCGCAAGCTTTGTGCCCGAGACCACGTCCACGCCGCGCGCCCGCGGTAAAAATTCGCCATAGGGCAGCGGCTCGCCGGTCGATGGATTGCGCGTAAACAGCACGCCGGCAGCGGATCCAGGGCCCCGGTCGCCCTGCACCATCGCTTGTATCACCACCGCAACGCCCAGTTCCTGGCCGTCCTCGCCCATGCCAGGACGTAAATACAGCCGTCGATATTCGCCAACGCGCGGCGAATCGGCGGAACGCAGCACGGCCAAGATAGCGGCGCGCAGCTTGGCCTGCTCAAACGGCACATCCAAGAGCGTGTCCATCATGCCCGGCATAGACACCGTCGGGGATGAACGCACGGCAAGCTGCAGCGGGCGGACCTGGCCAGCCTCTTTGGCCAAGGTGGCGCAGGCCGGTGCGATTTGCTCCCACAAAAGCGGCCAGAACGCATCGTAATTGGCCAGCGCCTTTTGTCCAAGTTCCGTGGTTAAGACAAATCCCGGCGGCACCGGCAGACCGAGCTGCCGCATAACGACAAGCCCGGCCCCTTTGCGTCCGAGGAGCCGCGCATCCGGCACGGCCTGTCCCGGTTCTGCAATTGGCACCAGCCATCTCGCCCAGGTTGCGAAATCCGGCGTTTGCATAAAAATCGTCGTGTGAGGTCAGCGAGCTGCTTAGGTCAAATCCGCTTCGATGATCGTGCCGTCGCTATGCAGGACGCCATCTTGACGGGCGGCGACCAGGCGCTGACGGGCGGCAGCGGCTTGATGGGCGGGCACAGCGATGCCGATCTCACCCGGCATCGATGCCGGTGCTACGATGCTGTGCGAACGGCGATCGTGGCAAGCCGCGTGAATCCCCGCTGGCCGCAAAATTTCGTTAACGACAAGCCCCGCGACAATGTCGTTGTCGGTCCTGTAGATCTCGACAAGGCTTTCGGGATCAAGCTCGAAAGACGCGCCCGCTTCTTGCTGACGAGATTGCACACGGCCGGGACCTCGTCCCGAGCCAAACTTATCGAGGTGATCAGCCATATTCGCCTCCAAGACTTGAAGATTCTCAGGAATTTCCGGAATCTCAAGAATCTTATGATGAGGATACTAGCCGACATCCGAATCGGCCGCGCCCACTTTGTTCTTCATTGTGCAGGGTTATGATGCGATGCTAACCTCTACGTTGAGCGTATACTGCAACGGGCAAAGGACGACCGCTGTCGCCCTGGTGTCTGCTCCCAGTCGACAGTACCTACGTCGCCCCGAAGCGCCAAGGACGTGGTAGTGAAAGCCCCAATTCAGTTTGGAAAGTATTACCTCCTAGATCGAGTCGCCGTCGGCGGCATGGCAGAAGTGTATCGCGCCAAGACCTTCGGCCTGGAAGGGTCGGAGCGCATTGTGGCGCTCAAGCGCATGCTGCCAATGGTCTCGGCAGACAAAGAGCTGGTGTCGATGTTTATCGACGAGGCCAAACTGGCCATTCAGCTCAATCACCCCAACATCTGCCAGGTCTTTGACTGGGGCAAGGTCGAGGACAGCTATTACCTGGCGATGGAATACGTCGTCGGCTGCGACCTGCGCGCCGTCTTTCAGCGCTGCAAGCAGCTTCTGGACGGCGGCGTTTCGACCATGCCATTTGCGCAGTCCTGCTTCTTGGTCATGAAGCTGTGCGAGGGCCTGGATTACGCTCACAATAAAAAGGATCCCCTCGGGCACGATTTGGCGCTGGTCCATCGCGATGTCTCGCCGCCAAATATCATGCTGAGCTATGAGGGTGAGGTGAAGCTTATCGACTTTGGCATCGCCAAGGTGCAAGTCGAGCGGCAAACCAAGACCGACACGGGCGTTCTAAAGGGCAAGTTTGCCTACATGTCGCCCGAACAGGTGCGCGGCGACAACCTGGATCGCCGTTCCGACATTTTTTCGGTCGGAATCGTTCTTTATGAGCTTTTGACCGGTGAGCGGCTGTTTCCGGTGGATAACGATCTGTCGTCGCTGGATAAAATACGCCACGTCGAAATTCTGCCGCCGACTTCGTACAACCGCCGCATCCCTGAAGAATTAGAGCAGATCGTCATGAAGGCCCTGCGCCGTGAACCCGGCGAGCGCTATCAGACGGCCATGGAGCTGCACGCCGACCTGCAGCAGTTCATGTACACCTCTGGAGAGTTTTACTCGCGCAAAGAGCTTTCGGCTTGGATGAAGCGGGTGTTTCACACCGAGCTTGAGGCCGAGCAAGCGCAGCTCGACGTGGCTCGCGAATTTCGCCCCACGACTTTGCCGGTGAGCGGACCGAGCGAGCCGCTTATGCGCGCGCGCGCCACCATGTCGATGGCTGCGGTGCGCCTGCCCGGAGAGCCGACCGGAGCGCTGCGGGTGCCCAAAGAGCCGACCGGGGCGCTGCGGGTGCCCAAGGAGCCAACCGGCGGCCTGCGAGTGCCCAAAGAGCCGAAAGACTTTAGAGATCCCAAAGACCCTAAAGAGCTCAAAGACATCAAAGAAACCGAGGCTGCGCCTCCAAGCTCTTGGACGCCTAGCAAAGGCCGCAAGCGTTCTGGCAATAGAGCCAGCACGCCGCCGCCGCCGCCGCGCCATGCCGTGCAATCGATTGCTGAAGCCGCATCCTCCATGGCGGCCGAGACCAATCCGGGGCAAAGCCGCGGCGCTCTCAATGCCGTCGCCCTTAAAGGCGCGAGCAGTTCTACTGAAGTGCAAGCGCTGGCTGGCTCGCGCGAAGAAGACACCGCGGTAGACGGACCATTTGGCGGTCCAAAGACCTTTGATCCGCGTTTTCCGGACAGCGCCGTGTCCCTGCGTCCGGTTGAGTCGGCAGAATCCACGCAGCCGGTGGAAGAATCTGTAAGCCAGGGTATGCGTGCGCCAAAGGGCGATGCACCCATGGCGCCGGCGGTGGTCTCCGGCAAAACTTCAGGCAGCAGTCGGCCACCCCTAGAACCTCGTCCCAAAGTTCTGGTTCCGCCCTTGATGCCGGCAGCAGAGGCGGTGCCACCGGTTGCCTCGGGGCTGGATTCTGGCGCGGCGGGCATGGTCTTGGCCAAAGCGACGCCGGAACCGCTTGCCCTTGGCACTTCCGCGACGGCGCCTAGTAACGCGCAAAGTCCGTCGGCGCGTTCACCGCTTCATAATGTTGCAAGCGGCGCGGCCAGTCAGGATGTCAAATTGGCACCAGTTTCCGTGCTGCCGCCGCCCACGCTGTCTTTGCCTCCGGTGCTGGAAACCGGGGCGCATTCGCCGGTCATGCCGCAATCGCCGCGCCGTACCGGCTTATTTGTGGTCTTGGCGTTGATTCTTTTGATCGGAGCCGGCGCTTACTGGATGTTTGGGCGCAGCGGCGAGCTTATCGTGATTGCCGAGCCCGGCCGCGAGCTTATCGTCCTTGTCGACCAGCGGCCTGTGGCAGTGACTGATTCGCCGGTGCGGCTGCGCCTTTCTCCGGGCCAGCACTCGCTGTCGGTGCAGCACAATGGTCATACGCCGTGGAGTGATGCGGTAAGCGTCGCCAGCGGCGAAACCGTGGTGCGCAACATTCGGCTGGAGCCGGTGCTTCACAAATCCGGCGGCTTCACGCTGGTTTCAGAGCCCATCGGAGCGATGGTGAGTTTGGACGGGTCATCGCTCAATCAGTTGACGCCCCTGCGTGTGCAAAGCCTGGCGGCGGGCTCACATATGTTGGAACTGCGGCTGGGCGATCGAATTTGGCGTCAACAAATCAATGTTGAGCCTGACAAAATGATCGATATCAAGGCCGTGCTGCCGGCGGCAGATGTACCGGTGGTCACGCCCGAACCGCCGACCGTTACACCGATTGAACCCGCTCATCGCCCGGGCGTTTCTACACCGACTGGGCCGGCTGAACAGCCCGAAACTACCCATCCGGCCGGCAAGCCGGCTGTCGCCGAAAAGCCTGAGAAAAAAGATGCGGTGACGGAAAGACCCGCCCCGGCCCCGGTAAGAGCCGAGAGAACTTCCACCCCGGCCAACCGCGGGGGGGCGCGCGGTACCGGTCGCGGCCGGCGCCGCGGGGCCGCAACCGACACTCCGTCCGGAGTCAGTGCCGCCGGCAACAATGGCTATCTGCGCATCAACTCCCGGCCGTGGAGCAAGATCATCGTTGATGGCATCGACACCGGGCTGAACACGCCGCAAACTGCCTACCGCCTTGCAGCGGGGACGCACCACGTCACGCTGTACAACCCACAGTTCAATATCAAAGAAACGTTTACCGTTTCGATCGCCCCAGGCGAAACCCAGACCATTACCAAGAATTTTCAGCTGCGTTAGCTCTGTAACGGGTTTCTAAATTAGGCTGTCGCTGCCTGCCGCGCGTTCGAGGGAGAACGTTCCAAGTCGATCGAGCGTTAGGCTGCGGATAAATATTTAAATACAGCCGCAAGCAAGCATTTAGCGCGATGGCCAGGCCACGTCATGTCGGACGCCGACATAAGAAGGGAAGCGGGGAACTCCGCCTTCAGAAAGTTCCTGGTAGCGGTAGGTAATAATACTGCCGAGCCGCGGCGGACTTTGACGCTCGGCATCTGAAAGCCCGGTGCCGACTGCAAAGCGCGTCCCATCGGGCATTTCAACCAGAAGCGCCCCCAGCCGACCTTTATGCTTGCCGGTGCCCGCTTGATACGCGACGACGCGGGCCTCGGCATCGTAAAAACTTTTGACCTTGAGCAAGCTGTGCGAGCGCCCGACTTCATACAAAGAACCGGGCCGGCGCATCATCAAGCCTTCACCCCCTAGGGCTTCGACGCGAGCAAGCTCTTCACGCATATGCGCAGTGCCGCGGCAGGTCTGTTGCGGATGGTAGCTCGCATACTTTGGGCCGCGCGCCTTCATGTCGTTCTGAATATGTGAAAGCCGTGCTTCAAACGGCAAAGACAGACTCGGCGCGTCAAAGACCAGATACTGCACTTCTTGCCATTGGTCGTGCTCTTCTTGACGGCGCACGATGCTGACGCAACGCTGAAATTTTTTGCGTCCGACCCACAGTTCGCCATCGAGCGGCGTATCGGGAAGACCTTGTTTGAACCAGGCCGGAGCTTTATAGACATTGCCCAGACGCGAGACAAAGTCTTTTCCGTTCCAGTAGGCGCGGACACCGTCGAGCTTCTCGCTCATCCACCAGCCGGTCAGGTCGATGTCGTTTTCCCAGACATGCGCCAAAAGTATAGGCGGCGGCACCGCCGGGTCTTTGTCAGGTTTGCCCTTAGCCGTCGGCGTTTTTGGCGCCAGAGCTGACTTTCTTGCAGGCATATGCCCCCCCGTGATGTGACGTGACGTGGGCGAAAAAACGCCCCACGGGATCGTACCAGGGCAGGCTTATTTCTGTAAATGTGGACGGCCGCCGCGACGAAGGGCGGCCTTCGGCAATGCTTTGAAAGTGCCTTGAAAGTGCTTCGGCAAGGCGGTAGCGGAGGAAAAAGCGCGAACAGACTACGGTCAAAAAGCTTTGCGGCTGGACCGCAGATCTACCCTTGCCCCTTGGTGTCGGCGATAAGCTGCTTCATCTGCGCGATGACCGCTTGGGTTTCGTCGGCGCTGAGCGCTCCTTTTTTGAAGTACTTGAGTTTCTTATCTTTGCCGATAAGCAGCACGACCGACTTGTCATTGCAGTCGCAAAGCTTCCACTGCTTGATAAGTTCGCGCTTGGGGTCGGTCAGGATCGTGACTTGATACTTTTTGATCTTGCCGCGGATGATCATGCGAATGGCCCAGTTCGGCTTGGCCGGCGCGTCTTCCATGTTGGCGATGCCGATCGATTGAAAGTAGGTCGGATCGAAATTCTGGGCCTTGACCTGGTCGGCAAATGGATCGTTCTGATTGGCGACATCGGGATCTGTGTACAAAATCAGCAGAATCCGCTCGCCCAGGCCGGGAATTTGCGCCGGTTGTTTGTTCGCATCTTGAATGGTTGCGTTTTCTAGCACGCTGCCGACGGCGACCTCGGTGCAGGGCGCTGCCGGCGCCTCGTCGGCATACGCCGCGGGAGCAAAGCTCAGCGCGCAAAAGGAAACAGTCAGGGCCGACAGCAGGCCACGTAAAAAGGCGGCGAATTTTGGTCTGAGATTTCTGTGCTCCACGGTTTTGACTCCTATCGTAGGTCGGGCCTGCAGGGTCGTTTCGGTTCGATTCCTGCGCAAGGAATGTGGCGGCAGCTCATCCGGTTTTGCCGAGAAGGGCATGGCATCCCCATGAAACGCTCATCCGAATCGGCTGGATGAGGTGGCAGGGACAAGCGCCTCAGGTATCAGAATGATTACCTCAGCCGAGTTTGCCTCGAAAAGCAACGAAAATACTTGGCTGCTTACTTCTTTAATGGCGAAAGTAAACGAGCGAAAAAAGCAAACACAGCGTCAAAAACACGCCGAGGCCAATGACCAGCCGCGGCATTGTTGCGCCCATCCCTGCGGAGTTCGCCGCTTTCAGATTGGAATCGGACTGCAAAGGATGCGGCAGCTTTTTGGGTTCAAGGGGCGCTGCCAAAGGCGGGCTAGCGGCCAGCGCTGGCTTAGGCGGGGGCGGAGGCGCCGAAATCGGCAATGCTGCCGGCATCGCTGCTAGCGCTGCCGCGGACATATCCGCGCCCAGACACACAAGTCGCCTGTCGACTTCTTTGAGGGCCTCGCATTCGCTGCGACAGGGCGAGCAATTTTGCAAATGGGCATTCACCTTGTCGGCCAAAGCCGGTTCAGGCTCGGGCAATTGCCTTCTTGTTTCGGCGCAGGTCATAAAGCGTTGTGGTTCCTCCCCCGCGAACCGCTTGGCTATGTGGGCCATCGCTGCAATCTGGGCCATCGCCGCAAAGCAAATCGCGCTGCAAGACCCGGCGCAGCAGCTTGCGACCATGGTTCAGCAGAAAGCGGCAGCAGGCTTCGCTTTTCTGTAGAAGCTCTGCCGCTTCAGACAGCGAGCGCCCTTGCATGATGACCAGCATCACGAGCACTCGTGCTTCAACGGGCAAGACCGAAAGGCCCATGGCGGTGCGCTCGGTTTGACGAGTTCCCGATGGCTCGCCGGTGCGATCAAATTCTGCATCGCCAAGTGCGCGAAGATTCGAGTCGCTGGGCGCCGCGGGCGCAGCCTTTAGGTGTTGCATCACCGCTTGTATGAGCAGGCGCTCGAGCTCTTTTGGCGTCAAACCGTTTGCCGCTTGACCTGGCTCGGACGACCCAATGCCGTGAGCTACAGCGTGGTGTAGCGTTTCGGACACGACCTGCTCTGCCGCTTGCGGATCGCCCAGAAGCTGATAGGCGCATACAAACAGCCGCGGATGATGCGCCCGGGCGAGCGCCGCCGTGGCTCCATTTGTCGATGAACTAGCGCGAGGTTCGCTAGCGCTGTCAGATGGCAACGGACGGCGTGGCTTACTCATGAAAGTAACCTTAAAAGGTTAGTCGCCTCCGCCGGGCTTGTCCAGCTTGGCCTTGAGCGCCGCCAGACGCCCTTCCATCTCAGCATTTTGCAAAGATCCGCGGCCTCCAGATCCTTTGCTCGCGCCCGATGCGCTGTCTGCAAGCAAGCGATCAAAGCGCTGATTGGTCTTTTGATCGCGTTCATCCTGCGCTGCGGCACCAAGTTCGGGTTCGATTTCGGCCATGGCCGCTGCCTGATTTTCTTTGTCTTCGATTTCGCTAAGCAGGCTCTGAAAACGATCGAAGGCCGTGCCGCCGCCACCGCCAGTTTGTTTTTGCGCGGCGCGGGCTCGCGCTTTTAGCGGCTCGCGCTTGCTTTTGATCTCGCTGAGCTTGGCTTCTCCAGTTTTCAAATCGGCGTGCATCTTGGCCACCGCGCGCGAATGCTCGGTCAGCACACTTTCTGCCGCCTCCAGCTTCTTTTCGGCTTCTGCCTGCCGGGTCAGCGCTTCTTTGGCCAGCTCATCGTCGCCGGCGCGCACCGCCCGCTCGGCGTGCTCCTGCCATTTTTGGACGTTGCGATAGGCCTCATCCACCTTCTTTTGCGCCAGCTTTTCATGAACGATCTGATCGCGAAGCTCGACGCGCAGCTTCTTAATCTCCTCTTCCATATCGGTGATTAGCAGATCGACCTCCTTGGCTGGATCGGATAGCTTGTCCACCGCCGCATTGAGGTTGGATTTGACGAGGTTTGAGAAGCGCTCAAGTATCGACATGCTTCAAAGTGTACACGTTCTTTGCGGGGGCATTTTAGGGGGGGGCCCTCGGGCGCTCGTGAGGCAACGATGGCAGAATTTATAAAGCCCCTTTATTGACCATTGCCTCGATCCAATGCATCTTCACGCTGAATGCAGCCAGTCTTGGCCATTTCCGACTTGGCGATAAGCTTTCAAACTGGCGTGGGCCGCGCCAGAACCTATCCGCGCGCCGTGGATGGGGTATCTCTGACGGTGCCGCCGCGCAGTACTGTGGGGCTTGTCGGAGAATCGGGATCGGGCAAATCGGTGACGGCGCTGTCGATTTTGCGCTTGTTGCCCGAGCCGCCGGCACGCATCGACAGCGGCGAAGTCATTTTTGCGCGACCCGGGTCTGCGCCTATCGACATTCTGAAGCTTTCAGCGCAAGCCCTGCGCGAAATTCGTGGCGGTCGCATTGCCATGATTTTTCAAGAGCCGATGAGCGCCCTAAACCCGGTTTTTGCCATTGGCGATCAACTGGGCGAGGCATTGCGCGCCCATCTGCCGCTTTCCCGCCGCGAAGGCTTGGCGCGTGCCGTCGAGCTTTTGGATCTTGTGGGCGTTCCGGATGCGGCTCGGCGGGCCAAGGACTATCCGCACCAGTTGTCGGGCGGACAGCGTCAGCGAGTGATGATCGCCATGGCCCTGTCTTGTCGGCCGGATCTGATCATTGCCGACGAACCAACCACGGCGCTTGATGTGACTACGCAGGCGCAGATTCTGGAACTGCTTGGACGGCTGCGCGCTGAGCTTGGCATGTCCATGCTGCTTATCAGTCACGATTTGGGGGTCGTCGCCACCGTCTGCCAGTATGTCGCAGTGATGTATGCTGGGCAGATCGTCGAAGCGGCACCGTCGGCAGCGCTGTTTCGCACGCCGGCGCATCCGTATACCGCGGGCTTGCTTTCTGCTTTGCCTCGGCTAGGCGTGCGGCACGAGCGTCTGCGCGAAATTCCCGGCCGCGTGCCGCGGCCTTTCGAAATGCCAAGTGGCTGCCGCTTCGCCGATCGCTGCCCTTTTGTGGCAGAGCGTTGTCGCGCCGAAGCTCCGAAGCTGCGGGCGCTGGGGGCGCAAATGCCGCAAGAAGCGCAGCATCGCGTGCGCTGTCATTTTCCGCTTCTGGCTGCCACCGACGCCGATCTTCGCGCCGCAGACCAGGGCCAAGGCCAAGGAACGACATGAGCTGGGCCTCCGTTCTTGCCGCGGCGCCCGACGTGGCGCTTGTCGAAGTTCGCGGACTTAGCAAGCACTATCCACTGGGCCGCAAAGGGTTTCGCGGGGCGGCGCAGATTGTTCGAGCGCTCGACAGCGTTTCGTTTTGCATACGCGATGGCGAGAATCTGGGGCTTGTCGGCGAATCGGGATGCGGCAAGTCCACCTTGGGGCGAACTTTGCTGCGGCTTATCGAACCCACCGCCGGCGAAATTTATGTGGGCGGCACCGAGCTTACCGCGCTTTCTGCACGCGAGCTGCGGCGTTTTCGACGCACTGCACAGATGGTATTTCAGGATCCATACGGATCGCTCAATCCGCGGATGCGGGTTTGTGACATTTTGGCCGAGCCGCTGCGCATCCATGGCCTTTTGACCGGCCGCGGCAAGGCCCGCGCTGCCGAGGAACAAGCCGCTGTTTTAAAGCTGCTCGATCAGGTGGGACTGCCGGCAGGTAGCCAGCGGCGTTATCCGCATGAGTTTTCCGGCGGGCAGCGTCAGCGTATAGGCATTGCTCGAGCGTTGGCCGTAAAGCCACGTTTTATCGTCGCGGATGAACCGGTCAGTGCTCTTGATGTGTCGATTCAAGCGCAAATTGTCAACCTGCTACAGGACATACAGGCGCAACAGCGGCTGACCTATCTGTTCATCTCGCATGATCTGCGGGTGGTAGAACACCTGTGCGATACCGTCGCGGTCATGTATTTGGGGCGCATCGTTGAAATGGCTGCCACCGAGGCGCTTTATAAGTCCTCGCATCACCCGTATACCGCGGCGCTTTTGGCCTCGGTGCTCGAGCCGCCCCAAGCGCTGCGCACAGGACCCGTCGAAATCGGCCGCCGTTCGCGCGAAACTCCTTCACAGGCAGAGCGGCGCAAGCTCTTGCTATATGGCGAACCACCTTCGCCTAGTGATCCGCCGACCGGCTGCGCCTTTCACCCGCGCTGCGCGCGCTATGTCGAATCCGGACGACCCGCGGTGTGCCGAGAAGCGACGCCGGCTTTGCGTACGTTGCCAGGCGAAACTGCGCCTTTGGGCCGTCCGCATCAAGTCGCCTGTCACTTGGCTTGAGTCGGCTTTTTTCCGGCGGGCGGCTCTGCCGGTTTGGCCGGTGGCGCCGCAGGCTTTTGGGCCCCTGGGGCATAGCCTTTGCCGACATCGTGGCTGAATTCGCTGCCTTCGCTTGTCGGAATGTTGGCGAGTGCCGCCGGAGTCAGCATTTCCACAAGCAGCCGCGCATCGTATTCGCGCGGATATTCAAACCCTAAAAGCCGCCCTAGGGTCGGCGCGATGTCTTCGGGGCCGCACGCCTCGGCGTAGTGTCCGGGCTTAACCTGCGGGCCCAGAAAAAAGATCGGAACATGGCGATCATATTCATAAGGTGTGCCGTGACCGGTCCCGCCCGGACGGTCGTCTACATAGACAAAGGGCTTCATCCGCGCCATGACGTGACCGCTGCGGGGCTCGAAAAACGAATTCTGAAACAGCGAAAAATAAGGATCGCCCGATGGCGGCGATTTTAAAAAATCCGCCTTGGTGTAGACCGCATCGACCAGGCCAGAGTCGCGCAGCGCTTGCACCATGGCCGTGGTCACATCTTCCAAGCGAAGATTTTGCTTGCGGACGTTTTCCTCATTCACAAAAAAATTCGGTGGATCAAAGTAGGAAATGAGCCCTTTGGCGCCGGGAAAACGCTTCTCTAGGGCTTCTGCAAAAATCGTGTCTAGCTGCTTTGGATGAATGCGCTTGGCTTGCAAGCCCCGCGATTGCAGCACTTCGACAAGCGGCTGCGAGCCGTGATCGGCAGTTAGCACCACCAGGGTGTGGTTTAGGCCAATGCGCTTGTCCACTTCGCTAAACAGCCGCTGCAGGGTCAGATCCAGGCGCAGAAATTGATCCATCATCTCGTGGCTGTCGGCGCCGTAGGTATGTCCAATGATGTCGGTCGCGGAAAAGCCAATCGCCAGTATGTCGGTGTCGTCGTCGGTGCCTAGCTCGTGCGCGGTCATGGCCTCTAGGGCGACGCTCAGCGTCATTTCATCGGCCATCGGCGTGCGACGAAAGTCGTCGTAGAATTCTTTTTGCGGCGGGGCTCCGCGCAGGACGTGCGGAAAAACGATGTCTTTGCGATCCCATTCACCTTCGATGGCATCTTTTCCGGCGTAACGATCGTAAAGCTGCACATCAGAAAGCAGCCGATTCCAGCGCGCACCGGCAAAACGATCAACGTAGCGCTGCGCATTCCAGCGCTCAAGCCAAGCCGGAACCGAGCGCACGTAGTAACTGCTGGTAATGAAGTGTCCTTCGGCGGTCTCATACCAGTACGCCGCATCGGCGCGACGGCCGGCCATTAGAATGGCCGCGCGATCTTTGAGCGACACGCCCACCACCTTGGACTTGGGTGACTTTTGCTTCAGCATGTCGCCCAGGGTGAAGCCAAAAAAGCTGGCCGGTGAGGCCCCCCGGCCCTGTCCGCCGATCGGCAACTGAGTCGGATCTTCCACCAAGTTGACGACCTTGTGCAAAAGCGGGTCGTACCAGGTATTGGCGATCATTCCCGAGTGCGAGCCGTGCCGCCCCGACAAAATCACCGCGTGGCCGGGCCCGGTCTCGCAGTTGGCGTGACGGTAACGCGCATTTTCAAAAAGAGCACTCGATTGCAAAAGGGTGCGAAAGCCCCCGGTAAACAGCCGAGTGAACCGATCGAGGTAGTCGTAGCGCATCTGATCGATAGATACGACCAAAAGCAGTCTTGGCCTCGTCCCGGCCGCCTCTCCTTTGGCTTTGGCCGGCCCATTGGCCATCGCATCGGACATTCCACCCAAATAGGTGAGAATGAAAAGTAAGTTCCCGACGAAAAGCGAACTACGGTGCTGCATTAAAATTCATACCCAATCTGCTGATTATACAGTGCTATTTATTGAGGAAGGAACCGCGCAATCGCAGGAATCGTCTTCGGCGTCGGCCAAAATCGACTGCATTCTTATTTTTGTAACTTAATTATTAGGCAACCTTACGATTTCTGCGCACAAGTCGTGCTAAGATACTGCTGTGGTGACGCGCACCTTCACGCTTGGGAGGTACACCTGCGTCGAGCGTCTAGGCACAGATCCGGTTGGGGAACTGTGGCGTGCCAAGCGCTTTGGGCTCGTCGGTGTAGAGACACAGCTACTTATTACACGCCTGCATCCGGCGCTAAGCAAGGATCCGGCCGGTCTTTTACGTTTGCAGACCGCGCTAAAAACCTATGCGGAGCTGCAGACGGCGGATTCGCAAGGGGGCGTGCTGCGCCTGGTTGAGCCGGCGGTGCAACAAAGCGGCAACGATGCTTTTGCCGTTTTTGAGTTTGTCGGTTTTGGGGATTTGCGCAAACTGCGTCCGGGCTTTGATCTGCTGATCGAACCGGCGCGTGCCGCTGCGGTATGGCCGGCCGTGGTGGCGCATATTGGTCATAGTTTGGCAAATACGCTGGCCATGGCTCACGAGCGCGGCCTGTGGCACGGGTTTTTGTCTCCGACTTCTGTATGGCTGGATAGCACGGGGCCGAGTGGAATGCAGGGGCGGGTCCTGCTATCTGATTTGGGCTTGGCGCAAATTTTGTCCCCGGCGGCTTGGTCTAGCGATCCAAACCTCAAGCCGCTGCAAAGCTATTTGCCCAAAGAAGTTCAAACCGGGACGCCGCCGGGACCTTTTTGCGATATTTACGCCCTCGGCGTTTTGCTGAGTGAGCTACTCGACAGTGGTGGCAAAGCCGCAGCCAACAAAGCACTTATGGATGGGCTTCGACCGCTGCTTGATCGCGCCCGTTCGGGGGTTCGTACGGAGCGGCCAAACTCGATGCGCGAGCTGGCCGCGGCCTTTGAGGCTCTTTCCGGGCATGAAACGGCCACGGTGCGCGAAGTCTTGGCTCGCATCGCTGAAAAATTTCAAGGCTCCAGCGATACGGTGCCGCAGCCGGTCACGGTCAGCGAACGATCGAGCGCCGAACCGCTACCGCCGCCGCCGGCCGCCAAGGCTGGCGATGTCAAAGTGAGCGTCGCTGGGGTCTCGGCCCGCCATCGCGTTTCGGCAGTTGGTGACAAACCGCTTAAATCGGTACCGCCGCGTGAGCCTAGCGATTCCGCAAAAAAGCCGGCCCGTGCCGCCGCGCAACCAGATGCAGAAGCCATTCCGGGCTTGCGCGACAATGATGAGACCCCTTTACCAACGTCGCGTCCGCTGCTGGCGACCAATCCCAAAATTGCCACTTCCACAGAGGAATCCGGACGTCGGCAGCTTGGCAAAGCGACCACCGGAAGTGTGGAGGCCGTAGCGCGCACCGATGATAGCAAGCAGAATCGCGGGCGCAGCAAAGACGATCTAAAGCCGGGCGTAAAGCCGCGCAGCGGACTGGAGTGGTTGGCTTCCAAAAGCGATCAGGTATCCGTCGATGAAGCGGGCGAGAAGCCGGCCACCGGCAAGCTGCCTCAGCAGCGGGTCTCTGGCGCCAATTCGGCGATAGAGGCCCGCCCAAGCACAAGCCCTTCGCCCCCTGCTCCAACTGTTTCAGCCGCGCAGGGGGCGACACCGGCCGCTGGCACCGCCGCCAAAACGAAAACAAGTCCAGTGACCGTCAATCCGCGAGCTCGAACACCGGGACAGCGTGCCAATGCGGCCCAGACGAGCGCCGCGACCCCAACCGCTGAGGTCGATGTGGCCGAGGTCAGCGCGGTGCTGGAGATGGAATCGCAGGGGCAAGGCAAAGCTGCTTCAAGCAAAGATTTGCGTGGTGCGGCAGCGGCGATGGCGAACTCTGTTGATCTGCTTTCGGTGGGGGAAACCAATCCGCAGTTGGTTCCGGTGAAGCTGTTCGCCGAAAAGGGCGCCATCGACGATGAACCGACCAATCAGGCTTCGCTCGATGCTGCGGCCAGAGCGGTAGCGACCGCCGATCCTGCCATCCAGGGGAAGCGTCGATCGGGGCCCATTTCTGAACCCAATGCGCGCGTGCTGACGAATACCGCCCCTGCGGATGTCATCAAAATTCCTACCGACGCCGTTGAACTGGATCCGACGGCGGCGTCAGGCAGCTCATCCGGACATGCTGCGGCCGTTGCCGCGGCGACAAAATCAGTAGAAGTCCCGCCCGAGAATTTGAAGCCAAAACGGTCGCGGCCACTTCTTTTGATTGGCGGCGGCTTGACGCTGCTTTTGGCTTGCGGCCTTGGTTATCTGCTGCTTGCCACGCCAACAGCATCGACGAGTGCTGGGAAGAACGATGGCGGCCTGACCGAGAACAAAGCAGCCGACGCGGGCACCGCCAAGGAGCGCGAACAGATACCTGCCGATTCTTTACCGCTAAATACCACGCCGAATGCTGTGGTACTCATTGATGGTGAAGAGAAGGGCAGTACGCCGCTGACCCTGAAGCTTAGCGCTGGCAAGCACAAGCTAGTTCTAATTGCTGAAGATTATGCCCTGCTTCGGCGCGAAGTTAGCGCGGGCGCCAAGTTAGAGCTCGCACTTGAGCCAGCCAAGTTGCCTGCGGAAGTTTCAGGAGCTGCCGCCTTAAAGATCAAGTGCAAGACCGACGGCAAGCGGCGCATCCTTGTCGACGGCAACGACAGCGGACATAGTTGCCCGAGTGATGCCATAAGTGTCTCGCCTGGCAAGCACGTTCTCGGCTTTCTTGATCCCGCGAGCGGCGATGTGAAAGAAAAGAAGATCAAAGCCAAAAAGGGCAAAAAGCCGCTCAAGCTCAAAGTGAAATACTAGGCGCTGGCACCCTTCCGTCGCGCTGTTTGGCAAGTAAACCGGCAGCGCGTTTCGATTTCAAAGCAAGTTCTAGAACGCAGTACTTGTGGCCAGAAAAAGCGATGTGCGAAGCAATTCTTGGTGTGTAGACCCCAGACACGAGGCCCGACAAGCGGCTGACTTGGTGTGTAAACACCAAAAATTGCGCAGCCTAATCCAAGAGGTCGGCTTGGTGTGTAAACACCAAAATTGCGCAGCCTAATCCAAGAGGTCGGCTTGGTGTGTAAACGCCAAAATCGCGCAGCCTGTTCCAAGAGGTCGGCTTGGTGTGTAAACACCAAAATTGCGCAGCCTGTTCCAAGCTGCCGACTTGGTGTGTAAACACCAAAGCTGCGAGTTCCGATCCGAGCTGCCGATTTGGTGTGTAAACACCAAAATTGCGCAGCCTAATCCAAGAGGTCGGCTTGGTGTGTAAACGCTAAAGTGCAGCGAAATGCTGCGGCGGGGAGCCACAGCGTTTCGCGTCAGGCTTTTTCGGGAGCAGCCGGCGTAAGCAGTCCAGGGCTGAGCAGTCCGGGACTCACTGGGCGGGCGTCAGAATTGGCATCGCCGCGGGTAGGTGACAGCGGGCGCGAACTGGTCTGGGGCAGCGTGCCGCCCTTCATCAGTATATCGATGTCATCGCCGGACAGGGTCTCATGGGTAAGCAGCGCTTCCGCGATCGTCTTTAGCTGATCGAGGTGAGTCTTTAGCATGTGGTGCGCTTTGCCGTACTGCTCCATGACGACGCGTTTGACCTCGGAATCGATGAGTCGCGAAGTATCTTCGGAATAGTTCTGCGCTTGACCGATCTCGCGGCCCAAAAAGACGTGTTCTTCTTTGCGGCCAAAGGTCAGCGGGCCCAGCTTTTCACTCATCCCCCAATTGCAGACCATTTTGCGGGCCAAATCTGTAGCGCGTTCTAAGTCGTTGCCGGCGCCGGTGGTCAGGTGGCCGAAAATCAATTCCTCGGCAACGCGTCCTCCCATCAGCACGGCGATCGCTCCTTCAGCCCAGTCTTTGGTGGCATTCAGACGATCTTCGGTCGGCAACTGCTGGGTAACGCCCAGCGTTGGGCCGCGCGGAATGATGGTGACGCGATGCACCGGATCGGTGCCCGGAACCAGCCTGGCGACCATCGCGTGTCCAGCTTCGTGATAAGCGGTAATGCGCTTTTCCTTATCGGAAATGACCATCGATTTGCGTTCCGGACCCATCAGGACTTTGTCCTTGGCTTCCTCAAAATCGCGCATCTCGACGATGTTTTTGTCTTTGCGAGCTGCCAAAAGCGCCGCTTCATTGACCAGCGACTCTAGATCCGCACCCGAGAAGCCCGGGGTGCCACGCGCTACAACTCCCAGTTCGACATCGCCGCCGAGGGGTACACGGCGGGCGTGAACGCGCAAAATACCTTCTCGGCCTTTGACGTCGGGACGGGGGACGACAATGCGGCGATCGAAGCGTCCAGGCCGCAAAAGAGCGGGATCAAGCACATCCGGCCGATTGGTGGCCGCGATCATGATCACGCCATCATTGGATTCAAAACCATCCATCTCGACCAGAAGCTGGTTTAGCGTCTGCTCGCGTTCATCATGACCGCCGCCGAGGCCCGCCCCACGATGCCGGCCGACGGCATCGATTTCGTCGATGAAAATAATACACGGGGCATGGCGCTTGCCTTGCTCAAACAAGTCGCGCACCCGGCTGGCACCAACGCCGACGAACATTTCGACAAAATCGCTTCCCGAAATGCTGAAGAAGGGCACTCCGGCCTCGCCGGCAATGGCGCGAGCTAGCAGAGTTTTGCCGGTTCCAGGCGGACCCATCATGAGAACGCCTTTAGGAATGCGGCCGCCAAGCCGAGTGAATTTTTTCGGATCCTTCAGAAACGCGATGATTTCTTCGACTTCGTCCTTGGCTTCTTCAACGCCCGCGACGTCGGCAAAAGTCACTTTGTTCTGATTGTCGGTCAGCAATTTGGCTTTGGCTTTGCCAAAGCTCATTGCTTTGCCGCCGCCGGCCTGGATCTGTCGCATGATGACGTAGAACAAAAAAACGATCACCACCATCGGTAAAAAGCTGCCTAAAAGCAGAGTCAGCCAGCCACTGTCGTCGTGTTTTTCGATCTCATAGCGAATCTTGGCTTTGTCCAAGGCCGCCAAGATCTGCCCCTGCGCAATTTCCGGAGGCCCAACTAGGCGCACCTTGTCCTTGGGCGGCGGTTCGTTGTAGGCGACGTGGTACTCTTGGCCGTCGATACGTACGCTCTTAATGTGGGCAGGACTTTTTTCAACCTCCTGCATAAAACCGCTAAAACTTGGCCGATCTTCGTCGTGGCTGCGCGCTCCGAGGATAAGTTCGTAAGCGACCACGAAGGCCAATGCCATCATTACCCAAACTAGTATTGTTTTTTGCGTCTGTCGCAACGCGCACCTCGTCGGCGAACTTAAGGATGCCTGACTACCAATGCAAGAGAAACTTATCAGCGGTGGCCCGAAATGGCCTGCATCGACTCAGAGGAAACCCTGTCATTATTGCATACCAAGTCCGACAGTCAACCACGTATGCCGAAGGCGATTTGCAAGATAGCGTCTGGCATTGCCGCGAATTTATTTGGAAAAAAGTTCCATCAAGCGGCGCTTGGTTTCTAAAAAATCGCTGCGTTCGCCGCGTTCCTGGCGCAAAAAGGCTTCGATGGCCGGAAGCCTGTCGAGCGCGGCATCGGTCAGCGGATCGCTGCCGCGTTGATACGCGCCAAGCAGAAGCAGATCGCGCTGACGTGCGGCGATGGCCAATGCTTCGCGCAGTCGAGCTGCGGTCTGACGCTGCGCCGTATCGACCAGATCGTCCATGACGCGCGATAAAGATCGCAGGACATCGATGGCTGGATGATGGCCGCGCTCGGCAAGTTCGCGCGAAAGCTCGATATGGCCATCTAAAGTGGCGCGTACTTCGTCGGCAATAATGTCATCTACGTCATCGCTCGTACCGGTAATGAGCACGGCGTAGACGGCAGTGATCGAGCCGAACTCGGCTTGGCCAGTTCGTTCCAAAAGCCGCGGCAACAGCGCAAAGACCGACGGCGGATATCCTTGGCGGGCGGGAAGCTCGCCGGCGGCCAGGCCAACTTCGCGCTGGGCTCGCGCCACCCGAGTCAGCGAATCCAGCAGCAAAAGCACGCGCTTGCCGCGATCGCGAAAATGTTCGGCAATGGTGGTTGCCGACAGGGCGGCCTTTAAGCGCAAAAGCGGAGGCTGATCAGAGGTCGCGCACACCACCACGGTGCGCTGTTTGGCATCGGCGTCAAGCTGGGTATCGACAAAATCGCGAACTTCGCGACCGCGTTCTCCGATAAGGCCAATCACGGTGACATCGGCGCTGGTGTTGCGGGCGATTTGACCAATCAGGGTGGTTTTGCCCTGTCCCGGCCCGGAAAATAAGCCTATTCGTTGGCCTTGCCCGATGGTCAGACAGCCGTCGATGGTGCGAATGCCGAAGGGCAATGGTTCAGTGACGCGGCGGCGACGCAGCGGTTCAGGGGCATCGCGCTCCACGGAAGACAGCATCAAATCGGCTTGCTGGGTGCTAAGCGCCGGACCGCTGTCGATGGGCTCGCCGTAGGCATCAAGGACGCGTCCTAAAAGCGGCGGTCCGACGGAAATGGCGAACGGCCGGCCCAAAGGACGCACAATCGAGTTCGGGCCTATGCCAACTGCCGCGCCCAGGGGCAAAAGGACGACTTCTTCGCCGCGAAAGCCAACGACTTCGGCAAGTAGCGGGGCGGATTTTTCTAGTTCGCCGCGGCGCTCGATTTCGACAAGCTCGCCGACGCGGGCGCCCGGGGCGGTGGCGCGCAATACGAGCCCCGTAAGCTCAGTCACGCGGCCGGCGATGCGCTGCGGAACGATGCGCTCGACCGCGGAAAGCGCGTTTTCAAGATGCAGCGGGTCTTGCTGGTCGCGAGTATCCATGTCGAAATGCGCCTAGGCGCGAAAGCCGCGCAGCGCCCGTTCGATGGCGTCAAGCTGAATGGGCAGGCGGGCGTCTACGGTGCCGAGTTCGGTTTCGACGATGCAGCCGCCCCGCGCCAGGGACGGATCGGGGCGAAACTGTACGGCCTGCGCTCGCGTGCATCGTTCCAAAAGCCGCGGCCGACCGCGTTCCAGGGCGTTAAGGTCGTCAGGATGCACCCGCAAAAGTACATCGCGCGGAGCGCCGGCCTGTCGCAGCGCCGCCGCGGCAATGTCGACGACGGTTTCGGGGCGGGTGGCAAGCTCGCGTTCTAAAATACGTTCGGCGATGCGTACGGCCAAAACGCGCAGGTCGCTTTCGACATTGCGCTGCGCGCGGGTGGCGCTGGCGCGGGCGGCGACAAGCAGTTCGGTGACGGCGGCCAGGCCACGTTCGCGTCCTTCGGTAGTGGCCTGGGTGCGCAGGCGCTCGGCTTCCTTTTGCGCCGCGGCAATGATGCGTTCCGCCTCAACTTTGGCGTCGAAAGGGGCATTTTCGACACGCAGCGATTGGCCGTTTCGCTTTACCCCATCCGGGCTGGCCTTAAGCACATGCGCCATGAACAATCGTCTATTATGCGCTTTTTTCGGCCACCCAAAGCTTAGAGCGAAACCAAAGCTCGGTGCTGACAAGGCGCAGCCGTCGAGCCGCCAGCATGGCTGGAATATCGAGGCGCTGGTAGGCCAGATAGTAGGGCTCATTGAAATAGCGCGCGAAGAAGCGCCCCACGGAACAAGCAGCGTCGCTACGCGATTGAGGAACGTCGGCGAGCTGCCAGGAATCTAGCAGGACAAGCCGGCCCCCCGGCTTAAGGGCGCGGACCATTTCATCAAGTACGCGCTCTATCGATGGACGCGGCAGTTCGTGAAGCAGCCAAATGCTGCTGACGATGTCAAAACGGTCGGTAAATTCGTCGGGCAGCGACTCGGCGTTCATTTGCTGAAAATCCGCCCCAGGTCGCATTCCCAGCCACTGCATCAAGCGGCCGACTCGCAAATAATTCGCCGACAAATCAATGGCAGTGACGCGATGCCGTCGCCCTTGAAAATAAGCCTGAGGGATGAAGGCTCCGGTGCCGCAGCCGACATCGAGGATGCGCAGTCCCTGGCCTTTGGGAATCTGATCGACGACCGCTTGCCGCATTAAGCGGTTTGTATTGAAAAAAACGACGCTGATTTGCCATTCGTAGGTCAGCGCGGCTTGCAGCGACAGGTTGCCGTTTTTCTGATTGTGAAAATCGTTCAGATAGTAATCGGGATAGGGAAAGTCATCCGGCGGCTGCACCGGCAAGCGCACGGTTCCGCTGCGAAATTTGCGACGAATGCGCGCAATGTCAAACGGTGTGGCCGCGGCCATGGCGGGCAAGGTCAGCAGATCTTCGCGTTCGAGCCGCCGCAAAAGCGCAGCAAAGCCGGGACGGGCGTACAGCTTGCGATGCAAGTCGTAAGAATCCCGCAGCGCCTGCGGCAGCGTGCGCATCATCGAGGGACCTTGCGGAAACAAAAGCCCCAGCGCCAAGTGCGGCGGCACGCTGGCTGCGGTATGTAAAAGCGCGGCCGTAGCGGACATCAAACCATCTAGCCTCTGATTCGAATTATATACGCGAGGCGGACCAGGTTCTTAATGACATTGGGAATGCGCCGCAAAAGATTTATCGACGGCGGTCGTTTCTCGGCGATGTGAACGGGAATCTCGCGCAGGCGGCAGCCTTCGCGTTCGGCGCGAATGACAAATTCCGAGGCAAATAGATCCTTTTCCACCACGCAGCGGCGTATCGTCGGTAAAAGCGCGACGCGCCTAAAAGCTTTCAGGCCGTGTGTATCGGTGCCATGAAATCCGACGAGCAAGCGCAAAAGACCGTTAATGGTACGGGTGGCTGCGCGGCGCAAAAGCGGGCGCCTGTCGTCGGCGCCAGACATGGCTTTGGAGCCGATGACGAGTTCCGCCGCCTCACTTTGCAAAAGCGGCAAAGCCCGCAGATAAAAATCGACGTCGCAAAGATCGATTTCATCGCACATCACGTATGTGCCGCGGGCGCGCAGAATGCCGGCCTTTAGCGCCGCGCCGTAGTCGGGACGGCCTAGCGATTCGCAGCGCACTTGCGGATAGCGTTGGCATAGCTGATTGGCCACTCGTACTGTCTTATCGGTAGAGCCGTTTTCGCAAAGCAAGATCTCATAGCTTTGGCAAAGGGGCTCTAAAGTTGCCGCGGTGGCCAGGCGATCGATAAGATCGACGATGGCAGCGTGCAGGATGCCTTCTTCGTTAAAGATGGGAATGACGATGGATAGCTGCGGCGCGGAACTGGCATCGCGGCTCGCAGGAATTTCGGCAGGAGTTTGCGCAGTGGAAGCGGACATCGGGCTTTTTTCCGATCAATTTCGGTTACACATATCAGGCGGCAGGGGCACTGACCTTTCGCGCAGCCGCTTTGCGATATCGCGGCCAAGAAGCAGGCAATCTTCCATGGAATTGTAGGTCCATGACCCGTAGCGTCCACGCGGATAAATCGCGTGGGCCTCTAGAAATGGCAACAGCGCCGCCAGCGCTTGATAGTAGTTGTGGTCAAAGACGACGTAGGCGTACTCGATTTCGCGCAGCTCGGTAAACAGGATGTCTTCGGCTTGGTGAAGGACTCCGGCGGCGCAGAGGGCCTCGGCGATGCCGGGCAGCATGGCATTTACATCGGGCCTAGGCCCGCGATCGGAAAGCTCGACGTAAAGTGCGCCGCAGCCCGGCGGGGCCATGGCCGGCACGGCATTTGTGTAGATGCCGACGCGGTAAAACGGATAGTGCTCTTCCGGAACGTACAGCCAGTGGTAGTCGGCGGGGGGGGGCACGCGCGTCGCCACATTCAGATAACGTACCGAGGTGCAGCGCAACTGGCTGGCAAATTCCAGAAGTTCTTGGGGCAGATCGACGATGCGTCGGCACAGTTCGGGCAGCGGCAAGGTGGCGACTAGGGCCGTGTAGTTCCGACGCTGTCCGGCGATGCGTACTTCTTTGCGACCGAGGTGAATTTCTTCCAGCGCCGCTTGCGTATGTAGCCTTTGTGGGGGCAGGCGCGATAAAAGCGCGTGCACCAGCGACTCAATACCGCCCTTTTGGGGATATAGGAAGTGAACATTATAGCCAAGCTCGGCCGTGGTATCTCCGACGGAGCCGCGCACGACTTCTTCCAGCTTGGGAATCGGCACAAAGCGCGTGCACCAGGCGGCAGTGATTTCGCGGGGGTGAACGCCCCACAGCTTGGCGTTGTAGGGAATCATAAAATGGCGCGCGATGCCGGCGCCGAAGCGTTTGAGGCAGTAATCCTCGAAATTGCTAGGCGGTTCCTTGGCGGTGGGATCGTAGACGGCTTTTATAAAACCGAGAAGGCATTCGCTGATGACTGGAGCGGGCAGACCATGCAAATTGGCCTGAAACGGATAGCGCAAAAGCGCCCCATGGCTCCAAATCCGCGCCTTGCGATCGACAGCTACAAGCTGGCGGTCGGGCGCATCGCCGCAAAACAGCTCGGAGACAAGGGCCTTTATGCTCGAATCGCGCAGGTGCAGCCAGTGACCTGTCTTGTCAAAATAAAAGCCTTGGGTGGACTCGGTGCGAGCGTGGCCGCCGGGGCGGCTGTCTTTTTCAAAGAGCTGCCAGGGAAATTCTGCGCCGAGATGCAGCCCGGTAGAAAGGCCAGTCAATCCGCCCCCTATAATGATCACGGGCGATGCATTCGAAGGAGGCGCACTTGACATGCTGCTTGGCTCTTACCACAAAACCGGAGCTCTGTAACCCGTACTGCCCATCGTGAGCGCTACGTCCGTGCTAACCTTTTTGGCAGATTGGAGCGGGTTTGCCGGTCAGAAGAGGTGTCGCCCATGCGTCCACGGACAGAGTTTTTGACGATAGATAAGTTTCTTTTGTGGGCTGCGCTTTTGGGGCTTTGTGTAAGCGGCTGCGAGCAAGCGCCTGCGACGGCTACAATTGGCGCAACGTGGACCATCATCGACACGACCTATCCCGACCCGAACGTCGAGAAGGAACGTACTTGCGCCGAACTAGACGTCGCCACGGTACGCATCGATGTCGACGACGAAGCTCTATCTGATTTTCCCTGCGAGCGCTACAGCGGTCAAACGGATGTGATTGCTTCGGGCGTATACAGGGTCATGGCCATTGCCTTTGACAGCACCGGCACTGTGCTTTGGAGTTCGGAATTTAACAGCGTCTACGCCTATGGCCAAACCAGCCTTGGCAAGTTGCGAATTCGAATTCCTTAAGAGCTAGCGGACAAAACCTACTGCGCGTCCCGATCACAAGGTCGTCCGTGCTCACGGCCCGTAGGCCGCTGCGCGCGGGCGCCCTCGCGCTCGGGCCTGCTCGCTACGGTTTTGTTCGCTAGCTCTAAAAGGCTCGGCCGTCGGTACTTTAGGTACTTTTGATCGCCCCATGGGCTCGGCGCAGCGGAATGAGGAGCAGCAAAAATAGAAAAGACAGCAAAGTCCCCAAGCCAAAAAGCCCGCTATAGCCAAGCAGCTTTTGCAAATCGCCCGAAAAAATGCCGGACGGCGATTTGCCCAGAACTTCGACGCAAGCCAGCAGCGTGTAATGCGTTCCGCCGACCGTTTTATGGACCCGCGACATCATGAAGGCAAACATCGCGGTCGTCAGCGCACCGCCGCAAAAATGTTCAAGAATGGTAACCAGAATGACCATTTGGGGCCCCGGCTGCGCAAGCACGGCCAAATAGTATTCGCCGCCCATGGAAAAAGCGCGCAGCACGCTGCACAGCGTCAAGGCACTTAATAAAGCCATTCGTGTCGCCAAAAATCCGCCAAACATCGAGCCGAGCAGCGACGCGACCATTCCGTAAGTGCCGACCCAAATGGCCAATTGTTCTTTGCGATAGCCGGCGTCGATGAGAAACGGCCGCAGCATCGGATCGACCATCTCTTCGCCGATTTTGTAGGTGCCGACGAACAAAAGTAACCACACCGCCCCAGGCAGGCGCAGGGCCAGCGCCATTTCGGAAAGAACCGAGCGCAAGGAGCTGCGTTTTTCCGCCACTTGCGAAGCCGGCGGTGGCTCTTTCCAAAAAAAGAGCACAACCGCCCAAACAAATATCGTTCCCGCCAAGGCATACAAAATGCCATGCCAGCCAATGTGCGGGTGCAGCGGCACCAAAATCGCCGCCGAGAACAAAATTCCAGCTTTATACCCAACGACCTGCGCAATGTTGGCCGGGCCGTATTCACTGCCTTTCAAGATGTCTACGGCCAAACCATCCACTCCGATGTCTTGAGTGGCGGCAAACAGGTTCATAAGCAGTATCAGCGTAAGCAGCCCAAAAAGCCCGGTCGCCGGCGGAAAAAAAGCCGCGGCCAGGCAGGTTAAAGACAGCAATACAAGGGTGGGAACGATCCAGGTTTTGCGCCGACCAAATCGATCAGAACCGAACCGATCGACAAGAGGCGCCCAAAGAAATTTGAGCATCCACGGCATGGCCAGCGCCCGAGAATGCGAAATGGTTGGGTTTGACAACCCGGCCTCTCGAAAGAAAGAGCCGAGTTCTCGGTGAAAACCAAACGGTAGGCCTTGTACGAAGTAGAGCAGAAAGAGCAGAGCCAGGGAGCGGCGCGGCGTGGGTAAGGACACCAGAGCATGCTATCGTGCTCTGGGACTAGCTACAAGCTGCTAGTCCTTGGGTCCGTCGTCGGAGCGTTTTAGGATGACGAACTCCACGCGGCGGTTTTTCGACCAGCAGTCTTCGTTATGCTCATTACAAACTGGTCGGGTCTCGCCATAGCCGTGCGCTTGCAGGCGACCCGGCTCTACGCCTTTGTCGGACAGGTAGGTACGTACCGACTGCGAGCGCGCCTCGGTCAGCCGCATGTTGTAATCGTCGTCGCCGCGTTCGTCGGCATGCCCTTGCACCTCGATCAGCAGAATCTCGGGGTTGCCCTTGAGGGTGGCAGCGATGGCATCAAGAATCGGATAGCTAATTGGCTTGATGATCGCCTTGTCGGTTTCAAAGTAGATCTTGTCCAAGATCTCTAGCTTGCCGCGGCGCACGATGACTTTGCCTTTGTCGGGGCAGCCATCTTCATCTTCAAAGCCGTTGTAGGTTTCCGGCTCGTTCGGACATTTGTCGTCCTTGTCCAGGATGCGGTCTTTGTCGTTGTCCGGATCCGGGCAGCCATCTTTGTCTTCGAAGCCGTCGAAATCTTCGGGATCGTTCGGGCACAAATCATCGACGTCTAAAATGCCGTCCTTGTCATTGTCCGGATCCGGGCAGCCGTCTTCGTCTTCAAAGCCGTCCTTGTCTTCGGGATCATCGGGGCATTTGTCGATATTGTCGGGAATGCCGTCGCCATCGCGATCGAGCTCCACCGAATCGGGGCAGCCATCTTCGTCTTGAAAGCCGTTTTTGGTCTCCGGCTCGTTCGGGCATTTGTCGTCCTTGTCGGGAATGCCGTCTTTGTCGTTGTCATCTTCGGGACAGCCGTCTTCATCCTCGAAATCGTCGAAGTCTTCGGGATCGTCGGGACACTTGTCGATGTCGTCTTTGATGCCGTCGCCATCGCGGTCGCCGATAAGCGGTTCAAAGATGAAGCCGACAAAGGCCCGCCACAGCGAGGCGCCCGTCTGCTTGCCTTCGCCGGTCAGACCGTAGATGCCGCCGCCAGCGCCAAGCATCAGGAACGATTTTTTGGCCAGATACAGCTTGATGGCGCCGACGCCTTCCAGCGGAAAGCCGTTGGCGCTGCCGGTGACATCGGCGTAGCCGTAAAGTTCGCCAAGCAGATCCACGTACTTTTGCACCACGGCCAGCGATACGCCAAGGCCGTAGCTAAGCTGCGTGCCAAGCGATCGCGATAGACCGGTGCCGCAGCCCGCAAGCGATCCGAACTGCGTCATGGTGTTGTCGGCCGGATAGCAGAAACTATTGGATACGCCGTTGACGTTGTCCTGAACGCGCGGCTTGCCGTAATCGGTGAACGTGGTTTTGCCAAAGCGTATCAAAGCGCCCACGTTAATGGCCGTGCGCAAGCGGCGCGAACGGCCCCAATCGCGATCGACGATCACTTGGGGGTGCACGGTGGCGTTATTTTCCGCCAGAAACTGGTTATGCCCTTCGCCGTTTGCCCATTTGTCCACCGGCAGATACACCGAAAGCATGCCGCCTAGACCAATCGGGTACTTGGAGGTATTCAGGATGCGCGCCTTAAAGTGCACACCGATGTCGCCAAAGGACACCTTCGAAAAGGACATGTCGTCGCGGCTATCGGTGCTGCCGTTGAATCCGCCGCAGGGCTGCTTGGGCGGGCAGACTTGACGTCCGCCGTTGGCGATGGACAGCGGCAAGCCGACGGCGATTTCGAAGTGTTTCCAGAGTCCCAGGGCAAACTGCAATTGCGCCGTAATCAGGTTATTGACCGAAAAGGTACGTCCATTTGTGACCTGCATGCCGGTCAGCGGATCTGTGCCGCCGGCAGGCAGCTCTAGCACCAGCGGACGCCCGGCCCAGGTTCCGACCAAGCCGAATGAAAAATCCGTGTGACCTAGAACCTGCGAGGCATTTAGCGTCACATAGCCTTTTGAGTCGATGGCCGGACGGAAGATCTGCAGGTTATAGGTCGGGTTTAGGAATCCGTTTTCCTGCGCGGCCTGTGCGGCAGCCGGGCGTGAATGCAAAGCCAAGGCCAGCCCCAGCACGGGAACCATGAGTTGGCCGATTCGGAATCCGGCTCCAGGGTGTTTACATCGGCGCATCGGGTATGTCCTACGTTGGTATCAAAAAAGTTACAGCCGTCTGATTGTCGCTGCGACTGCTGAAAACGGCCTCGGCCCTTCGAGGAAGATCAATTTTAGGCCGGATGCCTAGGTGTAAATGGACTTGCCACTTGTTGTCAAACGCCTTCGTCGCAAGTCGTTGCGAAGCGCCGCGTATGGCGCGCTTTGTATCCTACAAGGGCGCACCTTCACCTTCAGCACCGCGCATCCCTGTCGCTTTTGTCAGTCGTAGTCCTTGTCAAACTGCCGCGCCGCAAGTATTTGGGAGGGATGCACGTATCGTCACCGTCGGCTTCCGCTGCTTTGCCTGCGTCGCCAGTTGCAAAGCCGCCGAGTGTGTTTGGCAGCTCCAATGCGCTTTCGCTCGGTGCGGGCGCGGAATTTGCGGAGGCTTGGCTGCTTGCGGCCGAGCGCCTCGGCGCGCACCAGCTTTATCTGACCGGAGACGAAATCGGCGCGCAGCTTGCCAAAGCGACGGCGCGGCTTTTGGAAAACCCGGCGAATATGCAGGTGACGGCGGTCGATGCCGTTCTGGGCGCGGTGCTGCCAGGCGAAAGTGGTGAAACGCGCTTTGTGCCGCAAGCAGCGCGGGCGCAGGCGGCGTCTTTAGACCGCAGCGAAGCCGAGACCGCGGTTGCAGTGGCGCAAGCGGCGATTTCCTGGGCGGCGGATTTGGGGGCCCCATATGTCGTGGTGGCGCTTGGCACTGCCGGTCGCATGCAGCGTTTGTGGCACGGATTGCGCGGTTCTTTTTTGCGCGGCGTTTTGCAATACGATGACGACCGGGCTCGAGAATTCATGGCGGTACGGGCCAGTCTGTCGCGGCGATATCTAGATGCCAGCATGCGCAGTATAGAGCGCATCGTCGATGCCGCTTCGCGCCGCGGCGTAGCGGTGCTTTTGCGCAATCCGCGGCGGCCCATCGATTTGCCGACCACGCCGGAATTGTCGGCGCTGCGTGCCGAATTGCGCGGCGCCCCTTTGTTTCCGCTGCTCGATTTGCCGGCGGCGCATCTTACATCGATGTTGCACTGCGTGCCGCTGCGCGAGACCGTACTTGCCTTTGGCGACGGGCCTTTGGCCTGCCTGGCGGACGCCTGCGGCGCGGTGGGAGGGCTTTTGCCGGGGCAGGGCGAAGTCGATGTGGCCGCGGTGGCCGGCGCCCTGCCGCCATCGGTGCAGCGCGCTTTTTTGCCCTGGCCGGGGCTTAGTTTGCGCGAAGCGGTGGCTGGGTATCAGGCCGTGGCCAGTCTTTAACAATCCCCCCAGCGGTGCGCGATTCCAATGTCGACTTTCAGCGGAACGTTGAGCGTCACAGAATTTTCCATGGCAGTTTGTACGCGCTGCGCAATGGACGCGGCTTGCTCGGCCTGTGCCTCAAGCACCAGTTCGTCGTGCACCGTAAGCAGCATGCAAGTGCCGAGGGCGCTTTTTTCTAGCAGCGCCTGTACATCGATCATCGCTTGCTTGAGGATGTCCGCCGCCGTGCCCTGAAGCGGGGTATTTTTGGCCATGCGTTCGGCATAGCTGCGCATGGCGTAGTTTTTGTTCGTCAGATCCGGAAGCGGACGAAAGCGACCAAGCAGAGTGCGGGCCCCGCCTTCGCGGCGCGCGCGCACGACCAGGTCTTCCATAAAGTCGTGCACGCCGCGATAGCGCGCGAAGTATTCGCGTATGTATTCCTTGGCGACGCTGCGCGGAATGCTCAAGCGCGAGGCCAAGCCGTAGTCGCTAAGTCCGTAGATGATGCCATAATTGATCATCTTGGCGGCGCGGCGGCTGTCGGCGCTATTGCCTTTTTCCGGACCAAACATTTCGATGGCAGTACGGGTGTGCACGTCTTCGCCATTGCGAAAGCTTTCGGTCAGCAGCGCATCGCCGGAAAGGTGGGCCAGCACGCGCAGCTCGATTTGCGAATAGTCGGCGGCAATAAGCTGGGAGCCGGGTTTGGCGATAAAAGCGCGGCGAATTTCCTGCCCGAGCTCGCTGCGAATCGGAATGTTCTGCAGATTGGGTTCGGTCGAAGACAGACGTCCGGTCGCCGCTACCACCTGCTGAAAACTGGTATGCAGCCGGCCGCTTGGTTTGTCACTTAGCAGCGGAAACTGATCGATATAGGTTCCTTTGAGCTTGCTAAGACTGCGATGCTCTAAAATCGCCAGGATGATCGGACGGGCGCTTTCCTGCTCGGCGGCCAGCGTTTCCAGAACTTCCGCATCGACGGACATTCCGGTTTTGCCGCGAGTTTTTTTGATCGGCGCTAGTCCCATCTTTTCAAACAGCAGTTCGGCGAGCTGGCGCGGCGAATTGAGGTTGATGCGGACTCCGGACAGCGCTTCAATTTGCGTTTCCAGCTCCGCCAGCCGAGCGGCGGTTTGCCGCCCGAGCTTTTCCAGAACTTCTACATCCAAAAGGACGCCGTGCTGCTCGACAGTGGCCAGCACGCGGGACAGCGGCAATTCCAAGCTGGAAAGCAGGTGCCGCGCTTTTTCATCGAGCAGCGCCCCTTTTTCGAAGATTTCGCGAAGCAAAAACACGGCGCGCGCTTCGGCGGTCGCGAATTCGGCGGCGCGGTGTATATCGACTTCATCAAAAGAAATAGAGTGCTTGCCGGACTGACACAGCGCTTCTTTGCCAACAAGCGGCGGCAAATCGGGCAAGTAGCGCGTGCAAAGCGCACGCAATTGGTGATCCTGCGCCGGATCCACAAGATACGAGCACAGCGCCGGATCCATCGTCACTCCGGCTAGCTTTATGCCATAGCGATCAAAAATCAGATATGCATCCTTGGCGCAATACACTGCTTTGGGCAGGGCGGAATTTTCCAAAAGCGGGGCCAAAAGCGCCAGCGCTGGCGCGAGGCTTAATTGCGTCGGCGCTCCCAGATAGCGGTGCGAAAAAGGCAGGTAGGCGGGAGGCGCCGTGGGACTGTACAAAGCCAGCCCGCACAGCGGCGAAAGGCGTGGACTGGGGGTGCGCGTGCCGGTGCCGCACATCGTCGGTACTAGCGCCAATCCGGCGGCGCTTTGCAGGCTTTTAAGCCAAGCGGCAAGCTCTGCGTTTGTAAAAAGGATTTCAAGCGGCGCCGTATCCTGAGGCAGCGCGACGACAATTGGGACGGGCGGCGGCGGCGGCAAAGTGGCCAAGGGGGGGATGAGGCCATCGCTTAAATCACCCATGCCGGGCAGGCCGCCGGGGACGGTCAGACGGCGCAAAAGGGTGCCAAATTCCAGCTCGTTCATCAGTGTGACCAGCGTGTCACGGCTGGCCGGCCGACGCTTTAGATCGAGCAGCTCGACGCCAAGCGGGGCGGCAAGATCCAAAGCGATAAGCTGCCGATTGAGCGCGGCTTGAACATGGTGCTCGCGCAGCGCCGCTGCAACTTTGTCTTTGCCGCGCAGCGCGATTTCGCCAAGCTCGCCAGTTTCGGCAATGCGCCGCAAAAGCGCGTCGAGAGAACCAAAATGCAAAATAAGCTGCGCGGCGGTTTTGGGACCAACGCCGGGCACGCCGGGCACATTGTCGCTGCTGTCGCCCATAAGGGCCAGCACATCGCCAAGCTGCGCCGGCGGCACCCCGAATTTTTCGGCCACCGCTTTTTCGTCAAAAAGCTTGCCGCGGCCTTCCTCTTTCATGGTGTCAAGCAGCGCGACTTGGCCGTCTACGACCAGTTGCATCAGATCTTTGTCCGAAGAGACGATGACCACACGCAAACCGCTGGCCTGCGCCTTGTGCGTCAAAACAGCAATCACATCATCGGCTTCTGCATCCGTGGCATCTAGGGAACTCAGGCCAAAGGACTGCACCAGGCGGCGCGCCAGATCGAACTGCGGCACAAGTTCCGGTGGACACACGGCGCGGTTTTGTTTGTAGGCGGAAAATAGCTCGGCGCGTTTGTCGCGCCCGCCCGCGTCAAAGACCACGGCCAGATGCGAAGGCTGCTCTTCGGCGATAAGCCGCAAAAGCATGCTGGCAAAACCGCGCACGGCTCCGGTGGGCACGCCGCTTTTGGTGCTCATCTGCGGCATGGCAAAAAAGGCGCGAAACAGAAAGTTCGATCCGTCTACCAGGTACAGGCTGTCCATGGGCGCAGTCTACTTTCCTTCTCCGACAGCTTTTAAGGCTTCGCTTGTGGCATGCAAAAGCGGACCCGGCGTCAGCGCCACGCCGGTGGCCGAAATCAGCCACAAATCGGGCGTGACTTGTCCGAAGGTGGCCATGCGCTCGAACTCTTTGCCAAAAGCGCCGCGCGGCTGCTTGCGCAGATGCTCCTCGATTTGAAAAGCAATCAGGTGACCCAGCGGATAATCGGGCAGATACAGCGTGTTTTGAATCATATGCGAGTAAATGCCGAGCAAAAGCGCGTCGCGCTGCCCGAGAATTGGCGCATAGTAGCGATTCCAGATTTCGCGGGCGATGCCGACGACGGCTTGACGCAGCTCGGCTGCGGTCGCGTCGGGATGGTCATACATGAAGTGCCAGGTGGCGATTTCGGTCAGCGCCACGCCGGCGATTTCCCAGGTGGCAAAAAAATCGTTGAGGACGCGTAGCGATTCGAACTGCGGATCCGGCCGGGCCATGCCTAGTAGCTCCAAATCGCGCTGCTGAAAAACAAAGGCCAGGGCCTCGGTAAATGCATTATTGGGAACGCCGGCCAAAAGCGTACGATCGACGCCGTATAGCGAAAAAACCTGCTCGACGTTGTGCCCTAGCTCGTGCACGGCGATGTTGTAGCCCTTGTAGTTCATGCCGGTCTTTTCGACACGAGTGCGCAGCCGCGGAAAGTCACCGCGGCGTAGCGCCGGCATGGCATGGCCAGCACCGCGCGCCGCATCGACGCGTATATGTTCGGCCAAAAAGCGGGCTTTTTCGCTGGCAAAGCCCAGTTTTTTCAGCAGGTTCGGAATGTCCGCTTCAAAGGCCTGCGCAGTCGGATAGCGCCGGGCGACCAGTCGATCGAGCTCGCTTTCGGAATAACGGCTGCGCGGCTGAAAGCCGGCGTACCACAGATCATGCGGTTCCAGCTTGCGGCCTAGCCGCTCTTCGATAATGCCCGCAACTTGGGCGGCCAGGGGCGAGGCGCAAATTTCGCGCAGCATGCCGACGACCCGCTCTTCGGGAAGCTCGCGGCCAAGTTCAAAGCTGCGCGAAATCAGCGTCGGAGTGCTTGGGGAATAAGGATCGGCCTGGCGCTGCGCCAAAAAGATGTTGCGCAAAAGCGCATAGCGGGTGTCGGGCTCGCGCTCGGAGAAATTGGCCACGGCGGTGGGCGGCGGCGCATTGCTTTCGATTTCTTCGGCCGGAGCGGACTTGACGGCGTTGGTAAAGGGATTCCAGTCGAGCCGGGGATTGTCGATGACCGCTTTTGGCAGCGACTGCTCGACGATGCGCTCCATGACCTTAGCAACCAGTCGCTGACGGGCTAGCCCGGTCGTGGCATCGACGTAGTCGGCGCGAATCTGATCGCGCAGGTTCCAGTGGCTGAGCAACCGCAAACCTTTGGGAAACAAGCGCTGGCCTTGGGCATCCAAAATGTGATGCATCCACAGGTTGTAGCTGGCGATATAGCGCTCGCCGGCGGCTTGGGTGGCGGCGATTTGCTGCTGAATCGGTCCGGGCACGCGACGCACAAAGCGGCCAGCAAGGCGTGCCGCCGCCCAGTCGGCGCGCGCGTATTTTTCGCCGCCGGCCAGACGCTCGGCCAGGGTGGTTTGCGGAAAATTGAGCAGCACGACAAAAGCCAGTTTGTTTTGAAAAAGATCCTCGACGACATGCGAGCCCGGGTCATAGCCGCTAAGCAGGGCATCCACCGGCAAAAGCGGCCCGCTGTCGGTTTCGGTCGGGCGGCGCCACTCGCGGCTGATTTCATTTAAGTGGCCTTCCAATTGTTCGGTGGCCGCCTCAAAGCGCTCGAGAGTGGTCCGCAGCACGGCTTCGTCGGCGATAAAATATTCGCGTACAAAGGCTCCCAAGTCGCCGTCGGCAGGCTGCCACAGCGCGGCGACTTGCTTGATGCCGCGCTGCAGACGTTCGCCAAGGCGCGGTCGCTGCGCTTCGTCATGGCGCTGCAAAATTTCGGCTTGCAGCGCCACGGAATCAAAAACCGGAAGCGGGGCAGGGGCGGACGCGCTTGCCGCCGGGCTAGATCCCGCCTGGGCCGCCGCCGGTGGTGACGCCGCCTGGGCCGTCGGCGATAGATCCGCCGGTGTCGCTGGCGGAACGGCGGCTACAGGGGGCGGAGTATGCGCAGTTTCGGGATTGCAGTTATTTAGACTCATGCAGAACCCGGCAAGAGCAAATAGAGAACATTGGATACGCATGGGCTGTGTTTTTACCTCAGAAAATTGCCAGCGGCTTCCATCAATTCAATTTCTCAAATGAGAAAATTCGAAATAAATATGAAAAGAAGCGGATTCGCGGAACGTAGCCATGATTGAGGTTGAAAAGCTGCAAAAAGACTATGTGCGCGGGCGCCACGCTTTGACGGAGATATCGTTTGAGGCGCGCCCGGGCGAAGTTCTGGGCTTGCTTGGTCCAAACGGCGCCGGCAAAACGACGCTGCTGCGCATTTTGGCCGGGGTGTTATTTCCGACGGCTGGGCGCGCACGGCTATGCGGACATGAGGTAACCGACCGTCGGGCTCGGGCGCAGCTTGGTTATTTGCCCGAACAAGTGCCGCTAGATGGCGAGCTGCGCGTCGGTGAATATTTGCGTTTTCGCGCCGAACTGAAGGGCGTTGCGGCGCCTCGCCAGGCGGTGGCGACGGTGCTGGAGCAAGTTGGCCTGGCGACTTGCGAGCGGCAGCTTATACGCGAGCTTTCCAAGGGATTTCGCCAGCGGGTAGGCCTGGCCGACGCGCTTTTGCACCGCCCGCAGGTGCTATTGCTGGACGAACCAACCGATGGCCTGGACCCCAATCAGCGTCGCGAAACGCTGGAGCTTATTTTGCGGCTGGGCAGTTTCGAGCGCCGTACCGTGCTGCTTTCGACGCACGTATTGCCGGAGGTGGAAGCGATTTGTCAGCGGGTCGTCATTTTGCACGAGGGGCGCGTCGTGGCCAGCGGGCCGCCGTCGGCGCTCTGTGCGCAATCTGGTGCGCAAAAGGGACTAGAGCAAGAACCCCAGGAACAAATCGAAGTCGTCTGCCGCGGCGATGCCTTGCGGTTGCAGATGGCGCTGCAAGCGCTTCCCGAGGTGTTGTCCGTGTGTTTGCAGGCGCGTTCGACTGGCAGCGAAGCGCAAGTTTGGGCCTTTGTAGTGGCGGTGCGCGCTGGGGCGGAGTCGACTGAAAAGCTGGCGCGGACGGTGCTAGAAGTCGGTGAACTGCGCGAATTGCGCGTCGTGCCGTCGAGCTTGGCGACGATTTTTCGGTTTTTGACCACTCCGCCGCTCGCGCATTGAGCGGCTAGAAACCCATTGCGCTTAGACTCTCTTAGGCCAAATGCCGGTTTTTCGCGGCGAATTTGTGTATTTCTCAAACGCGGCCTGTGCAAAATGGGCCCATGAAAAAGCGCGGCATGACCTTTTGGATCGTGGTCGGCCTTCTCCTCGGAATTCTGGTTGGTATCGCCATCAACCGCGGCTATTTGCCGCCCGCGGTCAGCAAATTTTTGAAAATGGCGAGTACGGCGCTGGCCGAACTGTTCATTCGCTTGATCAAGATGCTGGTCGCGCCCATCATCTTTTCGACGCTGGTCGTCGGGTTGGCCGGAGCAGGGCACAACCATATAGGGCGCTTGCTCATTAAGTCGCTGACCTGGTTTTGGCTGGCCAGTCTTGTGGCGCTGGTCGTCGGGCTGGCCACGGCCAACTTGCTGGCGCCGGGGCTCGGCGCGGTTCAGACCGCCGCCGTCTTTTTTAAAGCGCCCACAGCCACCAAGACCTTTTTTGAGCAGGTGGTTCCGACGAGCGCTTTTGCGGCGCTGGCCGAAAACGCCATCTTGCAGATTGTTTTCTTCTCGGTGCTCTTTGCGCTGTCTTTGTCGGCCATCGGCGAAAAAGGACAGCCAGTGCTCGACGCGCTGCGCGGCGTGGCCGAAGCCATGTTCAAAATGACCGACTACGTCATGCGCGCCGCCCCTATAGGCGTGGCGGCGGCGATGGCGGCGGCGGTAGGCGAGCAGGGCCTGGGGGTGATGAAGCAGCTCGCCAAGCTCGTGGGCTCGCTGTATCTGGCGCTGGTGGTGTTTTTACTGCTGCATCTAGTGGCGATGAAGCTGCTTACGCGGATGCACCTGCGGCGCACCTTTTCGGCCCTTAAAGAACCGCTGCTATTGGCGTTTTCGACGGCATCTTCCGAATCGGCGCTGCCTAAGGCGATGACCGCGATGGAGCGTTTGGGCGTGCCGGCGCACATCGTCGGCTTCGTATTGCCGGCCGGATATAGTTTTAATTTAACCGGCTCGACTCTTTATATGTCGTTAGCAGCGCTATTTATTGCGCAAGCTACGCAGGTTCATCTGGGAATTAGCCTACAAATACAAATGATGTTGACCTTGCTTGTGGCCAGCAAAGGAGTCGCCGCGGTGCCGCGCGCCAGCCTTATTGTATTGGCATCCACATGTGCGCAATTCGGACTGAAAGTCGAATGGATTGCCACGATCCTGAGCGTCGATGCCATCATGGATATGGCGCGCACTACGGTAAATGTGTTTGGAAACTGTATGGCTGCGGCAGTCGTGGCCAAATGGGAAGGCCAGTTGGCCGCCGATGCGCCATTGCGCACCGGTCAGCCGCTGCCTGATCTTGATCATTAAAACTGCTGTCGCGTTATTTCTTGCGCGAACCCGCGCCCGCCAGGTACTTCATCAAGCGTTTTTCGCCAACCGTATGTATCTTATTGTCAGACACAAGCTCAGCCAGCGGCTGACGTAGTTTGTTAGCCAGTTCGCCGCGATCCAGGTTCATCGCAGTCAATTGATCAGAGTTGATCGCTTTGGCAATTTCATTGCGATTCAAGCCATCTCGATTGCTGCCAAGGACTGCCGCGATGGCGCTTTTTAGGCCATTCTTTTGCGCTTCACTGAGGCGCGTACGCTTGTGCGGTTTTCCTTCTCCGCGGCCTACCCGGCTAACTCCTGTGCGATGACCCAGCACGGCTTCCGCGAAATCCAGGACGCCTAGCGTAGACACTGCCGACCAGATATCCTTGTTTTGCTTGACGCTGTTGATAAACTGATCGACTGTGACGCGATTGTTAGGATGGAGCTTGTAAAATGTTCGTAGCGCAGCCTGACGCCGCAGATCTTCGTTTTGTACGCGCAGTTCCTGTTCAAATAGCGAGTCGATTTCGAGTGTGGCGGGGTTCGTCACCGGAGCCTTCTTTGCAACCATCGTTTATTCTCCTTGGCAGATGTTGAGTTGCTTTCAACTGATTGACAAATATCGCATCTACACTTCAATCGCAACGTGTTACCGCTGTCAAGCGTCTTTTTTTGGCAGCGCGCAACGATTTTCGGTACGCTGTGAGAGTGGAAACATGGCGCTGCTACAGTTTATAGAAATTTCGCAGATGGCCCTTCCTGACACTTAAGCTATGCGTATCCGTCGCCCTATATCAGCGCTTTATTTGAGCTTTCCGCTCATTTTGATCGCTGCACTGGCGCTTGGGGCCTACTCGTACCGCACTGTGCAGCAGCTTGCTCGCAACAGTGAAGACTCTGTGCTTCAGGGATTGTATGCACTGGGAGATCAGACGCGCAGTCGCCTAGATACCTTCATCATTGATTCTGATCGAACGCTTTTTAACTTAGTTGACCTGGAACACCTGGGGGATTTTGGCAAGCGCTGGTCCGAGATCGTGCGTCTATCAAACGCCATCGAAGCGGCAATTGTGCTGGACGAAAAATTGCAAGTCGTCACAGGCGGCTACGTCAACAAGCGACGCAAACAACCTGAGGCCGATGCCTTTTTAAAATTATTCACTGCAAAAATTTTGCCGAGTCTACCGCTCATCGCGCTACGACCGGATTTTCATGCTCACTTACACACTAATTATGATGGAGTCGATTATCTTCTGAGCTACATCAAGCGTTACGACAAGTATCGCAATCGTGTCTATTACATCATTCTAAAAGTGAATCTGGACTATCTCATCGGGACGTTTTTTCCTGACGAGCTATTGCAGTCAATAGGCGGACGTGTACAAGTCGGAGTTCTAGGCAGTAGCGGCGAAGTCATCTATGGGCAACGCATCATCAACGCCGGACAGTATCTATATGATCGTGATTTTGGTACGGTCTATCGCTGGCGTTTGGTGATGGCGCCGCGTGAATCTTTGCGTTTGCGCGCAGGGGCCAATCGCCGACAGCTTTCGGATATCAGCCTCATTGGTCTAATGCTTGGTGTCATTGTTCTGGGAACGGCATTTCTGCTTTATGCCATTTCAACAGAACAGCGGGTTAGTGCGCTGAAGTCGGAATTTATCAGCAACGTCAGTCACGAGCTCAAGACGCCATTGTCGCTGATTCGCATGTTCGCGGAACTGATTATGCTCGGCAAGATCAAAAACCCGGAAAAAGGGCGTGAGTACGCGGTCATCATTACGCGTGAATCCGAGCGTTTGTCGCGGCTTATCGATAACGTCCTTGATTTTTCCCGCATTGAACGCGGCAAGGCGGCCTATGAAATGAAGCCGGCAGACTTGGGCGATGTGGTCGATCGGGCGCTTGATTTTTTTCGCTATAGGCTGGAGCGTGAAGGCCGCCAGCTTGAAGTGGATTTGCAAAGCGCCCCGGCGCTGCCGATAAGCTTGCTCGATGAAAATGCCATGACTTTGCTGGTGTTAAATCTGGTGGATAACGCCATCAAATATGGCGGAAGCGGTCCGATCAGCGTTTCGCTTCGTTATCAAGCCAAGCCTGATGAACTGGTATTTTGCGTGCGTGATCAAGGCATGGGCATTGCCGCAGACGAACAACGTAAAATCTTCGAGCGCTTTTATCGTACTCGAGCGGTGCGCACCACCAACATTCGCGGCTCGGGCATTGGCTTGGCGCTAGTTCGGCACATTGTCGAAGCCCACGGCGGTCGCGCCACTGTGGAAAGTACGTCTGGTCAAGGATCGACCTTTGTCATCATTCTGCCGGTGCGAAGGCCGCCGACAGCGTCTAGCGCCGAAATTTCCTTGGAAGGAAAAGCAAGCTAAACATGGCTGAGCGTATACGTACTCCTCCGGCTGTGCCCGCCTCTAATTTCGCGCAAACTGGCGGTACAAGCTCGGCCAGCAATTCGACCCCGCCGTCTAGCCCCGGTGGGCCGCGCCAACGCGTGCTGATTGTCGAGGATGAACCCGATATCGTCCGTGGCTTGACCGATGTGCTGGAATTCGAGGGCTTTGAGGTCATGGCCGCCGAAAATGGTCGCGGCGGCGTGCAGAAGATGCGTGAAAGCGGCGCCGATCTGGTCATTTTGGACCTGATGCTGCCCGACATGAATGGATATCAGGTCTGCGAAGAAATTCGCGCCACCGATCAAATCGTTCCCATCATCATTTTGACTGCGCGCGCGCAGGAGACCGACAAGATTCGCGGCTTGGAAGTTGGCGCCGATGATTACGTGACAAAGCCTTTTTCCGTGGGTGAGCTCGTGGCCCGCATCAAGGCGATTTTGCGGCGGCTGGTGCGGGCGCAGCAGAACAATCAGATTGAGACCATCCGCATCGGCAATGCCGAAATTGACTTGAAGAAGCACACCATCACGCGCAACCGCAAAGCGCAAAGCCTGACCTTTTATGAAGTCGAACTTCTGAAGCTGCTTTTCGAGCGTGAGGGACAACCGGTGTCGCGCGACGAGATGCTGGACAAGATCTGGGGCATCGAAGCCTATCCCACAAATCGTACGGTCGACAACTTCGTTGTGAAGCTGCGCAAGAAGCTAGAAGAAAATCAGCATCATCCGCGGCATATTTTGACCGTCTACGGATACGGCTACAAATTGGTTCCCTAATTGTTCCCAAATTAGGCATCGCTGCCTTTCGTTCGATCGAGAAGGAGCGTGCTCCCTCTGCCCTAATCATTGATCACATCTCCCTTTCCGCGAGGAGTTGAGCGACGGGTGCGATG
>CAYWPR010000029.1:0-68904 GCA_964460115.1 uncultured Myxococcales bacterium | reverse complement strand
GGCGCTCGGCGCAGCGCGCAAATCCGGCAAAACATACTTTGGAAATGGCTTGCGCCCGTCGAGTTCCGACTTTGCGGTAGTAATGACAAAGGTGCTCGGCGGGAAGCGCGTCGCGGCCTGGCGAATGCCCCGGCCGGCGCGGCAAATAAACGCGGGCAACAAGCTCATCGGCGGCACGCTGCGTTTGTTTATAGCCCGTGTGAAACTCGGCATACGGAATGACGCGAGTTCCGCGCAGCGAGACAAGCTCGATTTGCGCATCATAGATCAAAAGCGCCGGCGGAGTATCCGCGGCCGGAGACGCATTGGCGATGTTTCCGCCGAGTGTTCCGCGGTTTTGTATCGCCAGTGCCCCCGATTCCGCCGCCGCTTGCACCAAAGCCGGATATTCCGTCTGCAACTGCCGATGGTAGCGAACATCGGTATACGTGGTCAGCGCCCCCAATTCGACATGGGTGGGGGTAAGTTTGATGCCGCGCAGCTCGGAAAGCGCCAACAGGTTCAGATACCGTCCCGCCGGAAGTTTGCCCGCGGCAAAAAGCACCATCACATCGGTGCCTCCGGCCAAGGGCTGCCAGGCCGGCTGATTGGCGGCAAGCGGCTCGGCCAGGCGCTGTAGAGCGTCGATAAGAGAAGTTGCCGAAACCGCTTCATAATCGGGCAGATAGGCTCTCATGAATTGCCCTCAGGAGTTCTTTTGGCAGGCGCGAACCACCGATTCGAAGATTTTGGTGTATCCGGTACAGCGGCAGAGGTTGCCCGAAAGACCGTCTCGAATCTGCAAATCGGTGGGCTGTGGATGGCGTTGCAAAAGCGCCCGGGCCGCCAAAATCATTCCGGGCGTACAGATACCGCATTGTGCGCCGCCGCACTCGACAAAAGCCTGTTGAATGCGATCCAAAGTCGCTGGCGAAGGCGACACACCTTCGATGGTTACGACTTCGCAACCATCGGCTTGCAGGGCTGCGACCAAACAGGAACAGACAAGCTCGCCGTCAAGCAATACGGCGCAAGCGCCGCATTCCCCTTCGCCGCAGCCTTCTTTGGTACCGGTCAGGTGCAAGTCTTCGCGCAGAACATCGAGCAGACGATTCATCGGCGAAGCGGTCTGGCAGACCCGCGCGGTTCCGTTCACCTTCATTTTTAGCTGCATGGACCGACCTTTTGCGCAAGCGCCGCGTTTAGTAGGTCTTCCGAAGTCATTGGAATGGTACGGACGCGCAAGCCCGTGGCGTGCTCAACGGCGTTTAAAATAGCCGGCGCGCTGCCGTCCATGGGCAATTCTCCGATGCCTTTGGCGCCAACTGGTCCGTAGGGGCCCGGCACTTCGAAGAATTCGGTGTGTATACGCGGCACATCCATGGAAGTTGGCATGATGTAATTGGTCATTTGGCCGTTTTGCATGCGGCCTTCCTTCCAAACGACTTTTTCGTACAAGGCATAGCCCACCGACTGCGCCACCCCGCCTTCAATCTGACCTGCGGCCAAGACGGGATGAACGACTTTGCCAACTTCCTGAACCGCCCAAAAGTCCAAAACTTGCGTTTCGTAGGTCAAAAGGTCCACTTCGACCTCGGCCACGTAGACGGCCCAAGCATAAGTGGCGTAGGCGTCGCCACGATAGGTATTGTCATCCCAGTTCATGCCCGGAGGCTGCTGATGCTTGGCAGTAGCGGCAAGCGGGCCCAGCCGGTCCGCCTGACGATGATATTCGGCGCAGGCGGCTTGAAAATCGCTTGGCTTGTAATCCTTGGCCAAAAGACCGCTTTGCCAAAGCTGCGACAAAAGCGCCCTACAGGCATCGGCCACGAGCGAGCCCACCACCATACAGGTTCGCGAGGCGACCGTGGGGCCGCTGTTTGGCACCTCGGCGGTGTCTGGACGCACGATGTCGATGTACGCACCAGGCAAGCCCAGCGTCTGACTGGCAATTTGCGTAAAAATGGTATTGGTCCCTTGACCTATCTCGGTGCTCGAAGCGCGGACCCGCACCCGGCCTTGCGCATCGGCATCCGCCGCGACGATCGAGCCAAGCGTACGCTCTCCCGATCCGGTAAATCCGCAGCCGTGCATAAAGGACGCAAGACCAATGCCGCGCCGGCGCGAATCACCGCGCGTTACCGCAGCGCGGTTGGATTCGGCAAAGTCACGCCGCTTGTTGGCAAAATCGCTGAGTGCCATGGCGCGATCTAAAAGCGCGTCCATATCGACGTGGTCACGCACGATTTGGCTGCTGGCCAGGGTCAAACCGTCGCGCACAAAATTTTTGCGGCGTAGCACATCAGATGCAATGCCCAAGGCCAGGGCCGCATCTTCGAAATGGCGCTCCATGGCAAATACGCTCTGAGGCGCGCCAAAGCCGCGAAAAGCTCCGTGCGGGGGAGCATTGGTGGCTGCCGCTCGCGCCAGAACCCGTACATTCGAGCAAAAGTACGGGCCAGCCGCATGCAGTCCGCCGCGCGATAGCACCACCGGAGACAACGTCATATAAGCGCCCCCATCGATGCGAAAATCGATGTCCTGGGCGATAAGGGTGCCATCGCGTAACCAACCGGTCTTAATGCGAGTGCGCGAAGGATGGCGCTTGGTCGTCGCCACCATATCTTCCAGCCGGTCGTAGATGATTTTGGCCGGCCGACCGGCCTTGCGCGCCAAAAGTGCCGCATGCGCCGCAATCATCGATGGATATTCTTCTTTGCCACCAAAACCGCCGCCGGTTTCGGCCTGAATGATGCGCACTTTTTCGGGAGGCAGTCCGAACAAATAGGTCAGCGCTTTTTGAATGTAATAAGGACACTGCATCGAGCCGCTTACCGTTAGGCATCCCGCGCTGTCCCAATGCGCCAGCATGCCTTGCGGCTCTATATAAAGCTGTTCCTGCGCACCGGTCTCGTAATCGGCCTCGACCACGACTTCGGCAGCGGTAAAGCCTGCCGACATATCGCCCTTGGTAATTTCAAAGCGCTTAAAAGTGTTGTTGCGGCCCCAAATGATGCCGGACGGCGCAGCGGCCTCTCCCTGCCGCAAAGATTCGTCCATATCGAAAATCGCCGGCAGCGGCTCGACGTCAATGCGCACCAAATTGCGAGCTCGCTCGGCGATGACGCGATCGGCATGGCCAAGCAGCAGCACCGGCTCTTCGGGGTGATTGATGACCTTTTCGGCCAGACAGGGCTGATCATATTCAAGCAAGGCAATGGCGTTTTGCCCCCCCGCTTCGCGAATGTCAGCGGCGCTGACCACGATGATCTCCTCCCATGGCACCCCGGGCAAAAAATGCACTTTTTGAATGCGCCCACGCGGCACGGCGCTGCGCACCGTGACCCCGAAGATGCCGCCGCCCTCCATGGCGATGTCGTCGATATAGTGCGCTAGTCCGGTGACCTTGGCCGCACCTTCCTGCCGCGGAGGCGACTGACCAATGGCGAAACCGATGGCTGCGGAGTTTTTCACAAAAAAGATTGGTAGGCCAAGCTGAGGAGCAGTGTCAAGTACTGCACTGCTGAGTTTCATGCTGCGCAGCCGTTGACAAGGAGCAAGCGCCCCTGAAAACATGAGGCCCATGGTGACGGTCGCGGCGGCGGCGCTCGGCAATGCATTTTTACAAATTGGGCTGCGCCTTTTTGTCGAGGGCAACTGTCCCAGCGCCACCGCGGTTGCCAAGCAATTGCGGCCGCTTTTGCCGCAAACGGCGACTGCTATGGGAATTAGCGCCCGCATCGAGCCTCTCGATGAGCTTTTGCGCGTTGAAGTGCGGAGTGAAACCGGCGCGCTTTTGACCGTGCGCGATCTTTCGCGAACGGCGCCCTGCCCTGCTTTGGCAGCGGCGGCAGCCGTGGTCATCGCCAGCGCCGTGGCCAGCCAGCCGCAGGCGCTGCCTGAATCGGCGCCGCCGACGGTACCGCTGCCGATTTTGCCGCCGCCGCCGCCAATTCCTAGCGCAGTGCATCCCGCCCCAGCAGTGCTTTGGGAAGTGGGAATCGGCGCTCTTTTGGTCATGACCGGTCAGGCCTTAACCGGTGGTGTCACGCTAGAAACGCAGCTTGCGTCGGCCCGGCGCGATGATCATCTAGGACGGCTGGGCCTGCGGCTGGCATTCTCGGCGGCCGGCTTGCGCCGCATGGAGCTAGCAGATGTTGCTGGCGCCGCGAATTGGACACGAATTCAGTTTCTTTGCGCACCGCGCTATCGGCTTTTTTCCTTGCGCCCGCTCATTGAGCTCTATACCGGAATTTCGGCCGCCGCCGTGCTGGTTTCGGGCCAGGGCTTTGTCGCGTCCTATCGCAGCCAAGCAGCGGATTTCGGTTTGGCCTTTGGAGTACGCGTCGGTTACGGCAAGCCGCGCTTTGCGCTGTGGGGCGAGCTAGGCGTTGTCGGCTGGCTGCGCGCGCAGGAATTAAGCCTGGTTGAAAAACCCGCCCTCGCCCGTCTGCCGGCCTGGGATATCATATTGTCAACGGGGCTGAGCTTAGGCCGCTTACAAAAACCGGGGCGGTAATTCGATGTGCCCTGTAAGGTGATTGCGACCATCCATCCCAAGCTTGTGCCGTGCCGCTGCCTATGCGCATTTTACCGCCGCCGCCCGAGGAGCATGAACTTGGGGCCCTATATCGGGCCCACGCGCAGACCGTGGCGCGCTGGGCAGCTCGGCTCGGAGGCCCCACTGCCGACGTGGACGATATTGTTCAGGAAGTGTTTCTGACGGTGCAGCGCTTGCTTGGCGGATTTCGCGGTGAAGCCAAGATCACCACCTGGCTGTTTCGCATCACGCAAAATCAGGTGCGGCATCAGCGGCGCAAGCAACGCTATCGAAAATTTTTACGCGGCTCGGCGGACGATGTCGCGGGGCAATTGCCATCTCCGCGCCTTTCGCCCGTCGAAGAAATCGAACAGCGGCAAGCCAAGACCACCGTCTACAAAGTGCTAGACCGATTGAGTGACAAGTACCGGACCGCTTTCATCTTGTTCGAAATCGAACGGCTTTCTGGCGAAGAAATCGCGGCGCTGCTCGATCAAAAAGTCGGCACGATTTGGGTTTGGCTGCATCGGGCACGAACGCAGTTTCTCGCCGAACTCGATAGGCAGGAAAAGAGCGAACGACCATGAGCTTTTCCTTTGCGAAAGAAAAACCTGGCGTCCCGCTGACGCAGCGCTTGACCGAAATGGGCAATTCCGGCACTCCGACCGTAGCCCGCGCCGCCAAGCTGCTGGCGCAGTTGCCAAGTCCGCCACCGCTTGGCAAAGAGGCGCTGTCCCGCATCGAAACACGTCTGACACTACCGCCGAGCGCGCCGCCAAGCATCCTTGGTGCCGTGCTGCGCCGGCTCGGCTGGGGCCTGACCGCGACCGCGGTCACCGTGCTAGCTTTTCTTTTTGGCGTACGATTTCGCGAAAAGCAGCATTTGAAACCGGCCCCGACGCAAGCGGTGCAAAGCGCGCAGCCAGCGCCTGCTCTTTTGCCAAATGTACCGATGACGACCGTCGCGGCGGAACCGGCGACGGAACCGGCGACGGTGCTTTTGGCGGATTCGGCAGCTCGCGCCGCCAGCCGGCCGAGCCGTCTTAGCGCCCGGCCGCATCTTGCTTCAGCGTCTGCCACGCCGCCGACCACCGATGAATCCGCGCTTTTGGCAGAATCGCGCCTGCTTGGACAGGCGCTGCACGAGCTCCATCAAGAGCACAAAGCTGAAGCAGCCTTACATAGTTTGGCGTCTTATTTTGCGCGCTTCGAACAAGGTTTGCTCCGCGAAGAAGCGCAGGCGGCACGCATCGATGCGCTGCTGGTTTTGAAGCGGTCCGACGAAGCGCTAAATTTGCTGGATCGCAGTACTTTTTTGCGGCTGGGACGCGGCGGCGAACTGCGCGCGGTGCGAGGTGAGCTGCGCGCCACGCGCGGCCGCTGTAAAGAGGCGGTGGCGGATTTTTCATGGGCCCTTGCGCACGAGCCTACGCCTGGGACGACAGAGCGCGCTCTGTATGGACGTGGTGCGTGTCGCGTAGCGCTGAAAGAGTTTTCGCAAGCCCGCGCGGATTTTGCGGACTACTTGCAGCGCTTTCCATCGGGTCGTTTGGCCGAAGCGGCCAAGCAAGGCCTTTTGCGCAGCGCGCCGAGCCAGTCGGACACAAACCCCATCAAGTAGCGACTGCTCGGCCCCTAAAAGGCGCCGGCCCGGCTTTCGGCAAAAAGGACGGCGCTCGGCATTTTTGAGCGGTTTACAGCTCGGCTTGAATTTTGGGCGCGGTCACGCGCAAAAGGTAACGGCCTTTTGCCGAATTTCCCGTCGGCGCCACAGCTAGTGCGACGAAGTAGTCCTTGGAGAGAACGCGAATCAAGAGGGTGACCTTGTCGGTGCGGATGGTCACTTCCTCGACGTTGCCGCCTTCTAGGGTATCTACCGCTTTTCGCACCTGCATGAGAATGAAAGAGAACTCCATTCCCACGGTTTGAATGTCGAACTTGCCCGAATCGGGCGTGAAAGTCTCGACTGCGATGCCATCAAACCCCATAAGCAGGCCGGCGACGGCTCCATGGGTCTGCTCGACCATACGACGCAAACTATCGCGGAACATTGCTACATTTTTACTGCTCTTAGCGCTTTCGTCAATCGTCGTGAAGCTTCGCGGCGAGGGATTGGATTGCGGCGCTTAGGTCTTCTCGGGTGTACCAAGTCCATAGTCGCGAATTTTATAAAGCAGCGCCCGATGCGACAGGCCGAGCAAACGCGCCGCCGCCGAACGGTTGCCGCGGGTTTGCCGCAGCGCGCGCCCAATCAGTGCGATTTCCAGACGCCGTGACGCGGTCTTTAAAGACAGGTCGTCGGCATCGATACGAAGCAGTCCAGGCCCATCGCCCAAGTCGGGCCCTTGCGGCGTTGCATCTAGCGCCAAGTCGGCGGCGTCGAGCACGGTATGCTCGCAAAGCACAACGGCACGTTCGATGACATTTTCCAGCTCGCGCACATTGCCCGGCCAAAAATGGCGCAAAAGAACTTGCTGCGCCGCCGGAGTCAGGCCGTGCAGCGGACGACCGATTCGCCGCGCGGCGCGGTGCAAAAAGTGGCGGGCCAGGGGCAAAATGTCGGCGACGCGTTCGCGCAAAGCCGGCACGTGCAAAGGCACGACGCTCAACCGATAGTACAGATCGGCGCGAAAACGGCCACGCTGTACATCATCTTCCAGGTCGCGCAAAGTGGCGGCGACGACGCGCACATCGACGGAAATGACCTCGTCGCTTTGCGCGCCAAGTGGCAGAATGCGCTGATCCTGCAAAACCCGTAATAGCTTGACTTGCAGCTTCAGCGGCAGTTCGCCGATTTCGTCGAGAAAAAGCGTCCCTTGATGCGCTTGCTCAAAAAGACCTTGCTGATCGCGCACGGCATCGGTAAAAGCGCCACGGCGATGGCCAAATAGTAGGCTTTCCAGCAAATTCTCGGGCAATGCTCCGCAATTGACGGCAACTAGCGCCTTTTCGCGCCGAGGCGACAGCGCATGCAGAGTTTTGGCCCAAACCTCTTTGCCAGTGCCCGATTCGCCGGTAAAAAGCACCGCGGTATTGTGCGTAGCCAGCCGGCGTAGCTTTTCCAAAAGCGCTCGCATGCTCGGCGATTCGGCGATGAGCTCAGGAAATGCGGACGGCGACGCGGCTTTGTCGGGCGCGAGCGGTCGAGCGGGTAGCGCCAAAAAACGCGCCGCGGCGAAATCGCCGCGATATGCCTCACGCGCGGCGGCTTTGTGCAGGACCAGCACCAGGTCGGCGGCGCTGTGCGGAGCCAGCAAGTAGTCATAAGCTCCAGCGGCCAGCGCAGCTTCGGCCAGCTCGATGTGTGCCGCATCGGCCGCGCCCAGAACAAAAAGCGTGGGCCCGTACGCAAGCAGTTCCTGCAGCGCTTTGTCCTTGGTGCTTGCAGTTTGCCAAAAAATGATATCGATGGGCTCGCAGGTCAGCACTGGTTTGGCCGCCGCGACATCGCTGGCGCTGTGGACCCCGTAGCCGTATTCGCGCAAGCTGCGAGCCAGCCGCTGCCGCTCTTCGACGTCGGCCATGATCAAAAGCAGCCGGCGGCGTATATCGTCCGAATCAGCCATGTGCGGGTTGTGCAGCGCCCTCCAGGTTCAAAGAGGCGCGAAAGCTAGCCCCTTGACCCGGCAGCTCGTAAACACACACTTCGAACTCGCTCAGAATGGCTTGCACGGCTTCGGGCAGATGCCGACGCAAATACTCGGCCAGTCGCGTATGGCAGTATCGTGCCAACTGTTCGGTGGTGATGTTATCAAGCGGCAAAAGCGCCACATCCGATTCGGGCAAAAGGTAAACCCCGTCGCGATGCTGCACGCGAATGTGCGCCTGCCCCGCAATCTGTTCCGGTGCAATGCGCAAAAAAGGATTGTTGCGCGCCAGCAAAGTGCGCTCGTTTAATTCTTTGCAGACGGCCAAAAGCCCCGCCTTAATCACCGCAAAATCGCACAGAATGGGAAAAGCCGCCTCGCGCAGAAAAATCTGAATCGCCAGTTGATAGTTATGACCATGCAAACGTTCCTTTGTGCCGTCGGCAAAAACGGTCATGTGGGCCGCAGAGAACTTGTGCTGAGGTCGATGAAGAAGAATGCTTTGCATCGCTTTATCGCGCCCTGAAACGACTGAAGTTTCGTGTAGACCCAAACGCAGCAAACCCTAGGCGGATGCGGGTGACGCAGTCAATTGAAGAACTGCTTTTTGTTGGGTCGAGGCAGTGCTATATGTCCGCTTATGCTCGTTGTGCATCGTTACGTAAACGTCATCTTTCACCGCAGCAGACGGCACGTGCTTGGTTTGAGCGGTCTGCTAGTCGGCTTTGTGCTCGGCCTAACTGGGGCAGCTACGCCACAGACCGGCGCCGCGGATACGGGCCCGGGCCAAAGCCAGGGCGCTAGCGCCATCTCCGAGACTTCCGCAGGGCTTGGCATCGACCTGAGCGCGCTGGATCGCAAAACGCGGCCTTGTGACGATTTTTACCGCTTTGCCTGCGGAAACTGGATCGACCGCACGGAAATTCCTGCGGATCGTCCCCGCTGGAGCCGCACCTCAGAAATTCAAGAACGCAATCAGAAGGCATTGCAGAGCATTCTTGAAACCGCTGCCGGCAACAAAAATGCCAGCGCTACCGAGCGCCAGCTTGGCGATTTTTACACCGCCTGCATGGACGAAACGCGCATTGAAAAAACCGCGGCGGCCGAGCTAAGCGCGCTGCTTAAGCCAATTGACGCCATACGCAACTTGGACGACCTGGCGCGTGAAGTGGCGCGGCAGCATCTAAGCCTGGGCGAGCCGTTTTTTCAATTTAGCTCGCAGCAGGACTATAAGGACGCGACTCAGGTCATCGGCAACCTCGATCAGGGCGGGCTGGGTCTGCCCGATCGCGATTATTACCTAAAGACGGACCCCAAGTCCGAAGAGCTGCGCACCCAGTATGTGCAGCACATTGCGCGGCTGCTGACGCTTGGCGGAACCGCGCCGGCAACCGCGGAAACGCAGGCGCGCAGCATTTTCGCCATCGAAAAGCAGCTTGCCACGGCATCGCTTAGCCTTCCGCAAAGGCGCGATCCCAAGACTTTGTATCACCGTCTGGAGCTCGAAGGCACGCTGAAACTGGCGCCGCGTTTTCCGTGGCAGCTTTATCTGCACAGTCTCGGATTTCCGGGGATTTCCAGCATCAACGTAGCTGTGCCGGATTTTGTCAGCGCGCTCAATCAACTGCTTGGCGAGCAATCGCTTGAAAACCTGAAGCTGTATCTGCGCTGGAATGCGCTAAATGGCGCATCGCGCCGGCTAAGCCAGGCCTTTGTGAATGAAAACTTCGACTTCTACGGCAAGCGCTTGACGGGGGCGGTGCAAAATCTGCCGCGCTGGAAGCGCTGCGTCAGCGCCACCGATCAAAGCTTGGGCGAAGCCCTGGCAGTTGCTTTTGTCGCGCAAAACTTCGGCGCCGATGGCAAAGCTCAGACCCAAGAAATCATTACGTACATCGAACAGGCGATGGCCGAGGTCATCAAAAATCTGGCCTGGATGGACGATTCCACGCGCCGCGCCGCGCTCGGCAAGCTAAATCGCATCGTCAACAAAATCGGGTATCCCGACAAAGCACGCGATTACAGCTCGATTCGCGTGCGCAGGGATTCCTATCTGCAAAACTTCCTGGCCGCTGGCGCTTTTGAGAGCAAGCGCACCTTGGCCAAAATCGGCAAACCGCTAGACCGCAGCGAGTGGCAAATGACCGCGCCGACGGTAAACGCTTATTATGAGCCGCTGCTGAACGAAATCGTCTTTCCGGCGGGAATTTTGCAGCCGCCGCTGTTTAGTCGGGGCGTTTCGCGGGTCATCAACTTCGGATCCATCGGCATGATCATGGGACACGAAGTCACCCACGGTTTTGATGATGAAGGACGGCAGTTTGATCTGGCGGGAAATCTGAAGGATTGGTGGTCGCCCAAAGTCAGCGCTGAGTTCGATCGCCGTGCGAGCTGCATTGTCGAACAGTACAATGGCTTTACGCCGGTCGATAATCTGCATCTCGACGGCAAACTGACGCTGGGTGAAAACATCGCAGACCTAGGAGGCATCAAGTTGGCGTTTGCGGCGTATCAGCTTGCCAACAAGAAAAATTCCGTCACGGCACCGAAAAGCGAATTTAACCAAGAGCAGCTCTTTTTCTTGGGTCTTGCGCAAAGCTGGTGTGAAAAACGCCGGCCCGAATACGCGCGCATGCTAATTACCGTCGATCCGCATTCGCCGGGGGAATATCGCATCAACGGCCCGCTGGCGAATTTTCCCGCTTTCGCGGCGGCCTGGCAGTGCAAGGCCGGCGATAAGATGGTTCGACAAAACCAATGTTCGGTATGGTGAGGCTTATGACTGGCAGGACGCGTGAAATCGTTCCGGCGGTGCTCCATGATGTACTTGCGCGCGCCGGGCAAGCAAATGGCAACAAATCTCCGGCATCGGTCGTGCTGTTCGACCTGGATTCGACGCTGCTCGACAATCGTCCGCGTCAGGCGCGCATTCTGCGCGAATTCGGACAAAGCGCCGGCATCGTGCACTTAAGCGATTGCCGCCCCGAATACTTTGACGACTGGTCGCTAAGCAATCCCATGCGCAAGTGCGGACTTAGTCAGGAAGAAGCGCTGGCACTTGAACCCGCCGCGCGGCAATTCTGGCGCGAGCGATTTTTCACCAGCGAGTACTGCATTGACGACCGACCGATTTCAGGCGCGGTGGATTACGTCAAGCGCGTCCTATCGAGCGGAGCGACGGTCATTTATTGCACCGGACGCCATTTGGACATGCGAGCGGGAACTTTGGCGTGCTTTGCGCGCGAAGGATTTCCGCTGCCGGCAGAAAACGATCAGGCAAACGGCGTTCATCTCATCATGAAACCGACCTTTGAAGTTCATGACGATGAATGGAAACGCTTGGCGCGCGATCAAATCGTCGCCCTGGGCTCGGTCATCGCGGCGTTTGACAATGAGCCCGCGCACATCAACATCTACCGCGAGCATTTTCCCGATGCGCTGTGCGTGCACCTGGCCACAGACGATTCTCAGCGGCCGGTGGTCATTCACCCAAGCATCCGTTCGGTACTGAATTTCAACTTGGCATAAGCCAAGTCCTACACCGCCAAGGGTCCGGCGAATGTTTTCGCCGGGCCAAAGTGCGCTTGGGAAACGAGTTCAGGGCGATGAAAAAAGGCGACCATATAAAGCGGGTTGGGATCGTGTTTGCCGGAGGGCCCGCGCCGGCGGCCAATGCGGTCATCGGGGCGGCAGCGGTTTCGCTGCTGGAAGACAACCGCCAAGTCGTGGGTTTTTTTCACGGCTATTCCAACCTGCAAGACTATCACCCAAGCAATCATCCTCTATTGCCGGATGCGCACTACCGAGTTCTTAGCGAAAAAGATTTGCGCGGACTGCGCAATAGCCGCGGCATTCTGATTGGCACTTCTCGCGCCAACCCCGGCAAGGGCATCGAGCGTCCGGAACACCTTTCGAATCCGCAACGCAGCCTGCGGCTGAAAAGTGTCTATGACGCCTTTGTCGATTTGCAAATCGATGCGCTGATTTCCATCGGAGGCGACGATACTTTAAAGACCGCCAATCTGCTTTATGAATACCAGCGCCGCCTGCCGGCCGGCGCCCACCGCATTCAAATCATTCACCTGCCCAAAACCATCGACAACGACTATAGCGGCATCGATTTTACCTTTGGCTTTTTCACCGCCGTGGATTTTATGGCCAAAGAAGTGCAAAACCTGCGCGCCGATGCCATCGCCACGAGTTCCTATTACATCGTCGAAACCATGGGGCGCAAAGCCGGCTGGCTTAGCTATGGCGTCGCCATCGCCGGCGAAGCCAATTTGGTCGTCGGCCCCGAAGATGTAGACGATTCGCTGCTGAGCGGCGGCAAATTGGATGCAAAAAAACTGGCCGACCGCATCATCGAAGTCGTGCAAGTGCGCGAAAGTCGCTACGACAAACACTATGGCACGGTCGTTCTGGCCGAAGGACTGGCCGAATTGCTTCCGGATAGCACGACGGCGGGCGCCTTCCGCGATGAACATGGTCATCCTTCGCTAAGCAAGGCGGACATTGGCAAATGGATGGCCAAAATCGTCGCCGAACGCTACGAACAAGCGACCGGCCGCAAAAAGAAATTCACCGGCGTACAGCTAGGCTACGAGTCGCGATGCGCACCACCGCACGCTTTTGATGTGATGCTCGGCAGTCAGCTTGGCATCGGCGCGTATCGCGCCCTTGTGGAAGAAAACCTCGACGGCTACATGGTCAGCGTCCAAGGCCAATTGGAGCTAAAATATGTTCCGTTTGCCGAGCTTATCGATCATCAGACGATGAAGACGGCGGTGCGCTACATTCAGCCTGGGTCGGATTTTCATCGCCTGGCGCGATTTTTAGAAACTCGTCCCGATTCCGAACGGGAATGGGCCCCCGGCCGCCGCAAAGAAGCGATTTAAGCGCCGCGGCTCGGCTTTGCGTTATGATGTGGCAGCTCGCGGATGTATACATGTACAGGCGCCGCGGCTCGGCAAAACGAAAAAGGATGCTGCGTCATGGAAATTGGATTCGTCGGTCTTGGGAAAATGGGAATGAACATGGTCACCCGCCTGCGCCGCGGTGGCCATCAAGTAGTGGCCTATGATCGCAGCCCTGAGCTTGTCAGTCGTGCCGAGCAAGAAGGCTGCCTCGGGGCTGCTTCGCTGCAGGCGCTGGTCGGCAAGCTGGCTGCGCCCCGTATCGTTTGGCTGATGGTGCCGTCGGGAGCTCCCACGGAAGAATCGGTGCGTCAGCTTGCTTCGCTTCTATCTGCTGGCGACGTCATCATCGATGGCGGCAATACCTATTTTCACGATGATGTGCGACGTACTGCCGAGCTATCGCCGCGCCAAATTCACTATATCGACGTCGGCACCTCAGGCGGCATCTGGGGGCTGGCCAACGGCTATTGCATGATGGTCGGCGGCCCTTCGGAAGTCGTAAATGCTCTAAAACCCATTCTGGACACATTGGCTCCGCCAAATGGCTGGGCCTACATGGGTGCATCCGGAGCCGGCCACTACGTCAAGATGGTTCACAATGCCATCGAATACAGCATGATGCAGGGCTACGCCGAAGGCTTCGAGCTGATGAAGAAGTCCGACTACAACCTCGACTTGGGCCGAATCGCCAATCTGTGGATGCAGGGCAGCGTCATTCGTTCCTGGCTGCTAGAGCTATGCGGCGGCTTTTTAAGCCAAAATCCGCAGCTTGACGGTCTACGCGGCTATGTACAGGATTCCGGAGAAGGTCGCTGGACTTTGTCCGAAGCCATTGCCAAAGCCGTTCCCGTGCCAACGCTGGCCGCGTCGCTATTTACTCGCTTCCGTTCGCGGCAGGATGAGTCTTTTGCGGAAAAGATGCTCGCCGCGATGCGCAATGCCTTCGGCGGTCATTCCGTTTTGCCCCGTTAGACTACTTTTCACCTAAACCTAAGGGAGTTTCTCCATGAGCCAGCTTGAAACCATCGTCAAATACCTGGGCAACGATGCCGCAAATCTTCTCGAGTACAAAGCCAAGGGAATTCCCAAAGAAAAACTGCATCTGCCCGGCCCAGACTTTGTCGATCGAGTGTTTCGCGATTCCGATCGCTCGCCGCAGGTTTTAAGAAGTCTGAACAGTCTGTTTTGTTTTGGACGCTTGGCTGGAACCGGCTACTTGTCGATTCTGCCCGTGGATCAGGGCATCGAGCATTCTGCCGGTGCATCGTTTGCGCCCAATCCAGACTATTTCGACGGTGAAAACATCGTGAAATTGGCGCTAGAAGGCGGCTGCAATGCCGTGGCGTCTAGCTTTGGCGTGCTGGCTTCGGTTTCACGCAAGTATGCGCACCGCATTCCTTTTATCGCAAAGCTCAATCACAATGAATTTCTCAGTTACCCCAACAAATTCGATCAAATCATGTGGGGAACGGTCAAGCAGGCATGGAATCTAGGAGCCGTTGCCGTGGGCGCCACCATTTACTTTGGTTCAGCCGAATCCGGACGGCAGATTGTAGAAGTCAGTCAAGCGTTTCAGGCTGCCCATGAATTGGGAATGGCAACTGTACTTTGGTGCTATCTGCGCAACTCGGCGTTTTCGACCAAAGAGCACGACTATCACGTGTCTGCGGATCTAACCGGACAAGCCAACCACCTGGGTGTGACCCTGGGCGCCGACATCATCAAGCAAAAGCTGCCCGAAAACAACGGCGGCTACAAAGCGCTAACCTCCAAAGAAAATCCCTACGGAAAGACCAATGCGAAGATTTACAGCGAATTGACCAGCGAAAATCCCATTGATCTAACGCGCTATCAGGTCGCCAATTGCTATATGGGGCGCGCGGGGCTTATCAATTCCGGCGGCGCATCGAGCGGCGAAAGCGACTGGGCGGAAGCCACGCGTACCGCAGTCATCAACAAGCGTGCCGGCGGAATGGGACTCATCTCTGGACGCAAAGCCTTTCAGCGACCGCTGCGCGAAGGCATCAGCATTCTAAACGCCATTCAAGACGTTTATCTGGCCAGTGAGATCACGGTCGCGTGACCAGCAAGGACGATACGTCGGATTTGATACATCTGCGCGCGCTGTCTCGCCGCTTTCCCAGCATTTCTGCGGCACTGGCCGAGATCGCGCATTTGCGCAGCGTACTGACCTTGGAAAAAGGGACCATTCACGTCGTCAGCGACGTACATGGTGAATACAAGAAGCTCAAGCATATTATCAATAACGCGTCGGGCAGCCTGCGTCCTTTTGTCGAGCAGGTGCTCGGCGCGGAACTTGATGAAGCGTCGCGGCTTGCGCTTCTGAACATGATTTACTACCCGCGCGAGACTTACGCCCACCTTGCGCCGTCGTTTGGCTCTGATTCGGCCCGCCGCGATTTTCTGCGGCGTATCATACATCTGGAGTTTCGCCTGCTGCGCGTCCTTGGCCGCGGCTACAGCGACAGAGCGCTCGATCGCGTCTTTCCTGCAGCCTATCGCCCGCTGTTTCGCGAACTGCTGTTTGCGCCGCTTTATGGACGGAATCAGCCGTTTGTAGACGCCCTGCTCGAGCCATTTTTGCAACACGGCGAGGATCTTGAGCTTTTGCGCGCCAGCGCCCGCCTGGTGCGCAATTTGTCGGTCTTTGAGTTGATTGTCGCCGGAGATCTAGGTGATCGCGGACCGCGCCTGGACAAAGTATGCGCGCACCTTATGCGGCAACCAAACGTGGCCATCACTTGGGGCAATCACGACGCCTCGTGGATGGGCGCCTGCTTAGGACAAGAAGCGCTCATCGCCACGGTTTTGCGCATCTCTCTACGTTACCGGCGTTTGTCGCAGCTTGAAGAGGGATACGGAATTCCGATTGCTCCGCTTGAAAAACTGGCCCGGACACTGTACGCGCAAGATTCCGCCGAGCATTTTTCCTGCAAAGGGGAAGGCTTGCGCGATCCGCTGCTGATGGCCCGCATGCAAAAAGCCGTCGCCATCTTGCAGTTCAAGCTGGAAGGACAATTGATTCGTCGCCATCCGCAATGGCAGCTTGAGCACCGGATGCTTTTGCACCACATCGATCCGCAGACCAAGACGATCGAACTAGACGGCCGCCGCCATCCATTGCTGGATTCCTTTCTGCCCACGATAAACTGGGCCGATCCCTATGCGCTTTGTGAAGAAGAAGCGGCCTGCATCGCGCGCATCAAGCAGTCTTTTTTGTACAGTCCGACCCTTTGGGAACACATGCGCTTTGTGGAAAAACATGGCGCCATGTATTTAGTCCGCGACGATACGCTGATCTTTCATGGCTGCGTTCCAGTGGATGCGACGGGACAATTTTTGCCCTTGCATATAGATGGCCAGCCCTATAGCGGCCGTGCGCTTTTTCACAAGCTGCAGGAAGTCGTACATCGCGCTTTTCACCGTCGAGATCCCGCAGATTTGGATATGCTGTGGTATCTGTGGGCTGGCCCCGGCTCGCCGCTATTTGGCAAAGACCGCATGACAACATTGGAAACCTACTTCATCGCGGACAAAGAAGCGCACAAAGAAACAAAGAATCCCTACTTTTCCCTGATTCATACGCCGGAATTTTGTCAGCGCATTTTTGCAGAGTTCGGCGTCGATGGCAGCCGCGGCCTCATTGTCAACGGCCACGTTCCGGTCAAGCTGGAAAAAGGTGAATCGCCGCTGAAGCGCAGTGGTCAGGCGGTGACCATCGATGGTGCATTTTCCGAAGCCTATGGCGACAAAGGCTATACCTTGGTGCTTGGCGCATCGCGCATCGATTTGGCCCAGCATCACCATTTTGAATCTGCCGAGGAAGCCGTCACTCACGGCGCCGACATCATTCCCAAAATCGAAACCCTGCGCACCTACGCCAATCCGCGCACGGTGGAAGACACCGAAATCGGCAAGTTGATTTGGCGCGAGATTGAAATTCTGGAACAGCTTATCGCCGCGTACCGCGACAACACGATTTTGGAAGCAGTGTAGGCAAAAAGCCTCGTTAGCGGCGGTTTTGTTTGTAGTGATTGATTAAGCCGCGCGTCGAGCTATCGTGGCTGCTGATCGGTCCTTGGGTGGCAAGTTCCGGCAAAATGACGCTGGCCAGTTGCTTGCCGAGCTCGACGCCCCATTGGTCAAAGCTGTTGATGTTCCAGATCACGCCTTGCACAAAAATCTTGTGCTCATAAAGAGCAATCAAGCGTCCCAGCGTCCGCGGCGTGATTTTTTGCACCAAAAATGAACTCGTCGGCCGATTTCCTGGAAAGCTGCGATGCGCCACCAGCGCTTCCTGAACGATTCCTTTTTTCGCCAATTCTGCGCGTACTTCGTCGGCGGTCTTGCCCTTCATCAAAGCTTCGGTTTGCGCAAAAAAATTGGCCAAGAGGATATCGTGATGACGACCGATTGGATTGTGCGATTCGATGGGAGCGATAAAGTCGCAGGGAATCAGCCGAGTTCCCTGATGTATCAGTTGGTAAAAAGCGTGCTGCCCGTTTGTACCCGGCTCGCCCCACAGCACCGGCCCGGTCGTATAGTCGGAAATGGGATGTCCGTCGAGATCCACTCGCTTTCCGTTGGATTCCATATCGCCCTGCTGAAAGTAGGCGGCAAAGCGATGCAGATATTGATCATAAGGAAGGATGGCGTGCGTTTCGGCCCCAAAGAAGTTGTGGTACCAAATTCCCAGCAAGGCCATAAGGACGGGAATATTCTGCGCAAATGGCGTATTGCGAAAGTGCTCATCCACGTCGTGCGCGCCGGTCAAAAGGGCATCGAAGTGATCCATTCCCAAAACCAGCGCAATCGACAAGCCGATGGCCGACCACAGCGAATATCGGCCGCCCACCCAGTCCCAAAATTCGAACATATTCGCCGTGTCGATTCCAAACTTTGCAACCTCTTGCGCATTGGTCGAGACCGCGACGAAGTGCTTGGCCACTGCCGCCGAATCTTTTGCCGCTTGCAGCAGCCAGGCGCGGGCTGAAAGTGCGTTCGTAAGTGTCTCTTGCGTCGTGAACGTCTTAGACGCTACGACAAACAGAGTGGTTTCGGCAGCGCAGCGCTTCAGCGTTTCACAAAGATGCGAGCCATCGATGTTTGATACAAAATGCACACGCAGATTTGGCTGCCAATAGGGCCGCAAAGCCTCGGTCACCATCACCGGGCCCAGATCCGATCCGCCGATGCCGATGTTGACGATATCGGTAATGCGCTGTCCGGTATATCCCTTCCACGCGCCGCTGCGCACCGCATCGGTGAAGCTTCGCATTTTTTGCAGCACGCGCTGCACGTCCGGCATGACGTCCTGCCCATCGACCAAAATCGGATGCATGGAAACGTTGCGCAGCGCGACATGCAGCACCGCACGATCTTCGGTGATATTGATTTTTTCGCCGCTGTACATACGCGCAATGCTTGTGCGCAGTCCGGACTCTTCCGCAAGCTGTACAAGCAGCCGCATGGTTTTGTCGGTAATGCGATGCTTCGAGTAATCAAAAAGGATGTCCTCGAATCGCAACGAAAAGGCGGAAAAGCGGTTCGGGTCGCTCTCAAACAGCGAACGGACATGGACGCTTTGCATTTCTTGGCGATGCGCAATAAGGGCCTGCCACGCAGGCGATTCAGTCAGTCGGCTCATCACGTAAGTCCTTTCGAATAGAGGAGCGGGCCCGAAACTTTCTACAGAGACAATCATCGTACTCTTGCCGGTCGCCAATCGCTATCGTCAGAACTGATTTTGACGGGATTTTTGCCGCAGTGCGTCAAAAAGAGGTTGCAAGTCGCACAAGCCGTAGCAAAATGTCGGTTTATGTCAGCAGGAAATGATGTCAGCCGACCGAGGCGCTCCGGCGATTCGGAATTTCGCGTCGCTGTCCTCGCCGGTCTGCGTACGCCGTTTTGCAAACAATCCACCGCCTACAAAGATCTGTCGGCGCTGGAGCTAGGCAGCCTGGTGGTCGCCGAACTTGTCGAACGCGTCAGCCTGCCCAAGCAGCAGATTCAGCGCGTCGTCTATGGTCAAGTCGTCCCCTCGCTACATGCTCCGAACATCGCTCGGGAAATCGTTTTGGGCGCCGGCCTGCCTCGCCAAATCGATGCATTTAGCGTCTCACGCGCCTGCGCCACCAGCTACCAATCGACGGCCGACATCGTCCAGGCGATTTTGGCCGGAGACATCGAATGCGGCATCGCCGGCGGTGCCGATAGCTCAAGCGATGTGCCGATTGCCGTGTCTAAGCGCCTGGCTCAGGCCCTTATCGAGATGAATCGCGCTCGCACGCTGTCCGCTCGATTGAAAGCCCTGCGCACTTTGCGGCCGCGCGACCTAGTGCCGGTGCCGCCAGCTTTGCGCGAGTATTCGACCGGCCTGACGATGGGCGAAAGCGCGGAAAAGATGGCCAAAGAAAACGGCATCAGCCGCGCCGCTCAAGATGCTTTTGCCCATCAAAGCCACGTCCGCGCCGCTGCCGCCTGGGCCGATGGGCGATTTGCCAGTGAGGTCATGTCCGTCTACGTGCCGCCGCGCTACGACGTCGTCAGCGAAGACAATCTGGTGCGCAAAGACAGCGACCTGGAAAGCTACGCGCGTCTTAAACCGGCCTTTGATCGCCGCTACGGCAGCATCACCCCGGGAAACAGTTCGCCACTAACTGACGGTGCCAGCGCCGCCGTGCTAATGCGCGAGGACAAAGCCAAAGCGCTGGGCCTGACCCCGCTCGGCTATGTACGCAGCTATGCATTCGCGGCGCTCGATCCTTTTGAACAGATGCTGCTTGGACCCGCCTATGCGTCGCCATTGGCGCTGGATCGCGCCGGCCTGCGCCTACAGGACATGGACCTTGTCGATATGCACGAGGCATTTGCGGCGCAGGTGTTGTCCAATCTGAAGATGTGGGCTTGCAAAAAATTTGCGCAAGAGAAGCTCGGCCGCAATGAAGCGCTGGGCGAGGTCGATGAAGCCCGTCTAAACGTCACCGGAGGTTCGATCGCCATCGGCCACCCCTTCGCGGCCACCGGCGTTCGGCAGATCATTCAAAGCCTCAATGAACTGAAGCGTCGCGGCGGTCAGTTTGCCCTATGCACGGCCTGTGCGGCCGGGGGTCTAGGCGCGGCCATGGTCCTGGAGGTTGCATAATGTCCGCAAAGAAAAAGACGCCGAGCAGCAAAACCCCCAAACCAAGCAGCCGGACGCCAAGGCCCAGCAGCAAATCCAAGCCTCCGGTGCCATCTGAGGATGAAGCATCGGACCAGATTCAAGTCCCCACCGAAGCAGTCGCCGACCCGGCTGGTGCCAAGGACGAAGCGCCGGAACAAGCGGCCGATGTAGCCGCCGAGGCGCCGGTAAAAAGCGCGGCTCCTTCTGAAATCAGTGAAGCGCCGCCAACGCCGCGCGCTTTTGCCGCGGAATTTTTGGCCGACGGCATTGCCGTTTTGCGGCTGGACGTCCCCGGCGAATCCGTCAATACCATAAAAGCTCGCTTTGCCGAGGATTTTGCCGAAGCCCTTGGCGAACTTGAAATCGCCGTGGACAAAGGCGCGGTGCGCGGCGTGGTGCTTACCTCTGGCAAAAAAGACAATTTTTTGGCCGGGGCAGATATTCATATGCTGAAAGCAGTGCAGTCTGCGGCCCAGGCGACGCAGCTTTCACAGCGCGGCCAACAAGCGATGCAGCGCATTGAGGATCTTGGTCGGCGCATTCCGGTGGTTGCCGCCATTCACGGGGCATGCCTGGGCGGTGGACTGGAGCTGGCCCTGGCCTGCACCGCGCGAGTCTGCAGCGATGATGCAAAGACCACGCTGGGCCTGCCGGAAGTACAGCTTGGTCTGATTCCCGGAGCCGGCGGCACGCAGCGCTTGCCGCGTCTAATTGGTCTAGAACAAGCGCTAGAGCTAGTGCTGACCGGTAAGCAGGTAAAGGCATCAAAAGCCCTGCGCATGGGCCTATGCGACGAAGTGGTGCCGCAGCCGATTTTGTTGCAAGTTGCCATCGCCAAAGCGCAAAAGCTTGCCGAAAAGGCGCCTCATCCGCCAAGTGGTCAGACTCTTAGCGGTACGCTGCGCGGCATTGCCCGCTCGTGCAATCCGCCGGGAATCAAGAAGCTGCTTTTGGAAGACAATCCGCTTGGCCGAAAGATTTTGTTCGAGACGGCGAAAAAGGAGCTCCTGAAAAAAACCCGCGGCCGCTATCCCGCGCCGGAACGCGCCCTAGAGGTCATGCGCACCGGCTTAGAGCTTGGCCCGGCCGCCGGCTATGCTGCCGAAGCTCGCGTGTTCGGCGGACTTGTGGTCAGCCGCCAATCCAGCGAGCTTATCGGAATTTTTCAGGCGACCACTGCCTTGAAAAAGGACCGCGGCAGCGATGACAAAGACGCGGTGCCGCGTCCGGTGAGCAAAGTCGGGGTGCTTGGCGCGGGCCTTATGGGGGCAGGTATTGCCTACGTCACCGCGGCGCAAACCAGCTATTCGCTGCGCCTGAAGGACAAAGATTCACAGGGCCTATCGCGCGGCATGAAGTACGTTCGCGATATTTTCGATGAGCGGGTGAAGAAAAAAAGCCTGCCTAGCCGCGAAGCCGCCATGCGCATGGCGCGAGTTACACCGACGGTAGACTACTCGGGATTTGCCGATTGTGAAGTGGTGATTGAGGCGGTCTTTGAAGATCTGGCGCTAAAGCAAGCCATCTTGCGAGATGTCGAAGCCGCTGGCCGCGCCGATGTGATCTTTGCGTCGAATACCTCTTCGCTGCCGATTTCGCGAATCGCGGAGGCCAGTTCGCACCCCGAGACGGTCATCGGCATGCATTATTTCTCGCCGGTGCACAAAATGCCGCTTCTCGAAATCATCGTGACCGAGAAAACGGCCCCCTGGGTCACCGCGACCTGCGTCGAGCTTGGCAAACGGCAGGGCAAAACGGTCATCGTCGTACGCGATGGCGTCGGTTTTTATACTTCGCGCATCCTAGGCCCGTATATGAACGAAGCGGCTTATCTGCTTGCCGCCGGGGTTTCGATCGAGCGTATCGATGAAGCCATGCTCGACTTTGGCTTTCCGGTGGGCCCCTTGACCCTGCTTGATGAAGTGGGTATCGACGTCGCTGAAAAGGTCGGCCACATCGTGCAACAGGCTTTTGGCGAGCGGCTGGCTCCACCTCCGGGAATAAAGACCCTGGTGCAGCACAACCGCTACGGCAAAAAGAACGGGCGCGGCTTTTATCGCTATGATTCGACCAAAAAAGCCGGCAAGCGGCCGGTGGACACCAGCATTTATGGCGAGCTTGGGCTGGCAATTCCCGCCCCAAGTGCTCCTTCGCCAGTAAGTTCCGTTGAGATTCAGTTCCGCTGCGCGCTGGCCATGGTCAATGAAGCGGCATTGTGCCTGGGCGAAGGCATTCTGCGCAGCCCCCGCGACGGCGATATCGGGGCCATCTTCGGACTGGGATTTCCTCCGTTTTTAGGAGGCCCCTTCCGCTTTGCCGACAGCATGGGAATTTCCGAGGTCGTGCGGCGGCTTAGCGAGTACCAAAAGGAGCACGGCATCCGCTTCAGCCCTGCCCCGCTACTCATCGAGATGGCACGCACCCGCAAAACCTTCTATTAGAAATATTGCGATGCGCCAAGACTCGACGCATCGCAATCTGCGCTCTCCTCCACGTCTCAATCCTATTAGATTATCACTCCTGAATGACCTCATATAATTCAGGATTTGCGGAAACGATCTATTCAGGCATACGTTACCAAAGAGAAAACTGGCCTGAATCCTCGGCCAGGGTGACATAGCGCTCCACTTGTCGAATTACGATTCGCAGTGCGGATCCAATGACCGTCCTTGTGAAATTACCCAAAGGCCATATTGCAAAATAGTTCCAACTAGTTGGAATACAGGAAAGGCCGTAGATTTGGCGATTTCATAGACGTTTACGCTATTTCCGGCTACGCTAAGAATGCTAACAGAACCTACAGCGCGTCCAAGATACTATTGATCACGAGGTCGTCCGTCTTTGCGTACCGTAGTACGCTCCGGCGAGCGCCCTCCTGCTCGCTACGGTTCTTTGAGGTATCCTAAGAGAAGTTTGTTGATCTATGCGCCCAGCATTTAGGGTGCGAGTTTTTCCTGCTGTTTTAGTTTGCAAGGAGATAAGCATGCGATATGTGAGAGTTTGGTGCGCGACTGCCGTGATGCTCTGCCTGGCTGCCGGTTGCAACAGTCTTATTGGTCAGAACAACAATAACAACAACCAAGACGGGGGCACCCCGGTGCTGCCCGACCTGACGCCACCTGCCGTCTTGGATGTACAGCCAAGCGCCTTGCAAACCATCACCGTTACCGCCGGGCAGACGCCGCCCACGGTTACTTATCAATCAACATTGAACGGTCAACCGGCCAGCGCCAGTTGGAGCATCGATCGCGGTGACATTGGCTCACTGACAGGAGCTTCAGCCACCAGCCAGACCTTTACGCCGCGAGGCACCACTGCCGGCTTGGTCACTTTGCGCATTAGCGCCAACGGACAGGTTGTCAAGCGCCAGGTCGTCGTGCGCATCAGTTTCCAGCAGAACGGTGGCGACCCCCAGAATCCTAGCCAGGCGCCGCAATTTGCCAATAGCTTGGCGGATTTGACCAACGGCGGCGGCGTCGGCGGCGTCGGCGGTGAAGGTCTTGGTCCGGCAGTCACCGATCCGGACACCGTAACTGCACTTCAGAGTCCAAATTCCAACGGCACGGCAGAAAATCTAACTCTGCTTTATCCCTACAACGGCACGGTGTTTCCGCGTGGCATGTTGGCGCCGAATTTGATGTGGCGCTGGTCGCAAAACGACGCCGATGCGGTTCGCATTGATTTGTCCACGGCCAGCGGGTCTTTTGCGTGGACTGGTACGTTCGGACGGCCGGCAATTCTTAGCCAAATCTCCGGCGGAAAATTTCAGCGGCATCCGATTCCGCAGGACGTCTGGGACATGGCCACAAACAGCGCCGGCGGATTGACGGCTGGCGGGCAGCCTGAAACGCTAACCGTCAAAATCACTTTGGCCAAAGGCGGGGCGGGCTATGGCCCCATTTCACAGACCTGGACGATTGCTCCGGCGCGGCTGTCTGGAATCATCTACTACCAATCCTATGGAACCTTGCTGGCGAAAAACTATGACGGGGCGGTCGGCGGTGATAAGAAATTTGGCGGAGCGGTTCTCTCTATCCACGTTGGCGACACTGCCCCAAAATTGACGGCCGGCGGCAGCGGCGGCAGCGACAAGTGCCGAATCTGCCACTCCGTCGCCGCCAACGGCGCGCAACTGGTCGTTCAGCACTTCGATACTAACGCGAGCTCATCCTATACTTTGACGCCAACCGGTGCGACTGAAACCGTCATGTCCAATAGTGCAGAATATCCCGGTGTATTTCCCGATGGCTCCATGGCCTTATCACCCGGAGGACAGCTTTTACCGTTGCCGAGTGGCAGCACTCCGATTCCGATCACTGGTCTTTCCTCGGTCTCCACCAAATTGGGCACCCCGGCTTTTTCTCCCAGCGGAACGCTTGTCGTCTTTAACCCAATGGAAGGGCCAGGAATTACCAATCCCACGCAGAAGCTTGTGGTCATGAATTTTGACTTGGCCACCAAGGCCTTTTCAAATCCCATCGTCGTCGTCGATGATAGCGGTCAACCGGCTGAACGCCGTCCGGGCTGGCCGGTGGTTTTCCCGGATGGCAATTCGATTGTATTTCACCATCAAAGCGTCGCCGGGTTCGATGGAAACGCTTTGGGCGCAATGGCCACCCGCAGAGGTGCGCGAGCCGAGCTTGCATGGACAAGCGTCACTGATGCGAACTCCGTGGTCTCGCTGAATCAGTTAAACGGAAAGGATGCCAGCGGCACCCCCTATCTACCAAAACTGCTCACCCCCATCACGATGTCCTGCACCGGCGACGGCACTCAAGTGGGCGATATCGATCCCGATCACGCCAATGACGTCAGCTTAAACTATGAGCCGACGGTCAATCCCGTGGCCTCAGGCGGCTATGCCTGGGTGGTCTTCACCAGCCGGCGGCTGTACGGAAATCTGGCGGTTATTCCGCCTTTCTGCAGCGATCCGCGCGGTGTGGATCTGGTCAAAAACATTACCCCCAAAAAGCTTTGGGTGGCTGCGGTGGACATCAATGGCAAAATCGCGACCGATGCCAGCCATCCGGCCTTCTATTTGCCCGCGCAGGAACTGCTGGCCGGCAACGCCCGTGGATTCTGGGTACTTGATCCGTGCAAGGCCGACGGCCTTTCTTGTCAAACGGGCGATCAGTGCTGCAATGGCTTCTGTCAGCCCAATGGTCCAAGCGGCAGTCTGGTTTGTTCAAGTGGTTCGTCCAATCAGTGCTCCGGCGTGCAAGAGCGCTGCACGAACCAGGGCGACTGCTGCGACCAAAGCAATCTGTGCATCAACAACTTCTGCACGATTCCACGCACCGGGTAATTCCGCCTTCCCAAAGGCCCGTAGCCGCCGCTACGGGCACGACCTCACCATTAATAGCCGCGCGGATCGAAAATTGGGGCGATTTCGTACACAGTGGTCGTTCCGCTGACTTCATTGGCAACCACCAGCAAAGGCCGCTTGCTGGGACTCTCCTCGCCTGCAATGAAGATCACGCCTTCTGGAGAGAGGTCGCGGGCCGCTCCGGAACTAGGGTCCTGCGTAAAGTCGCGATTGTTGATGTACTGCACAAATTCCGGATGCCGCGGGTCGGACAGCTCATAGACCAGGATGCCGCCAATGCGCTCGACTCCAATAAAAGCGTACGTTCGTCCGTAAGCGCGTCCTACGGTCACGGTTTCAGGTTCAGGACCTTTGCTGGGACTGCGCCGATCCGGGTCGTTGCTAAGCTCATCGGCGTTAAAGTTGGCAGGCATCGCCTCGGCAATCACCCGCTCGAAGCCATCGCCGCTGTCAAAGACCAGAGTTCCCGCGGCATCCCATATCGCAAAGGACCGGCTGCCAAAGGAATATAGTTCGTCATAGTCGCCGTCTTTGTCGATATCGCCCAGGGTCTTGGTCACGCGCATCCGCCCGAGCGCCGCGTCCTTCTTGAGCATTGCGGCGTCCGGAAAGGCGGTCGCATCTAGAGTCAGGCTAGAGACGCGCACTTCCTCGCTGAATCCCGCGTAATCACGGCTGTCGCCTTCGTTGGCAGTGACAAGGTAGGTCTGTCCTTGCGCCTCGAAGCTGGCAATTGCATCGGGTAGATAAAGCCCGCGCAGCGGCCAGTTTTTGATGTGAATTCCGCCGTCCCGATCGCTGGCATCTAGCCCCTGACCAGGCAGGTTGTGATCCTTGTAACCAAGCGGTACAAGCGCGGTAAAAATCCCCGCCTCCACATCCAGAATGCCCATGGCATTGTTCTCTTGAAAGGTCACCCAGGCGGTTTTGGAATCAGCCGCCACCGCGATGTACTCGGGCTCTAGATCCATACGCGGCGTCGCTCGCGGACCGAAAATGCGCACCCGCGTATCGAGCATAGCGAGCACTCGGCTTAGATCGGCATCTATTACGTCTGCTTGGGTCAGCTTGTCCACGCCGCGCGAAACATCAATGACGCTGACGCCGCCCGGTGGATCCACCGTGTAGTCGTCGCTCGGCTCGCCCTCACAGGCGACCAGCACTTTGCGGCCGTTGCGCGTAAAAGTCAGCATATCGGGCAAAGCCCCGACATGGACGCTGCTTTGCAAAGTTCCATCACTTTTGAAAAATGCCACCGTCCCCGCATCGGTTTTGGCGTGGCCTTCAATGGCCACAGCCACGATGCCGCCATGCACAGCAACGCTATTGGCATGAGCGCCAAAGGGTTTTAGATCGATGGCCGTGATACGCAGCGGCTTTGCGGGGTCGTGGATGTCCACCACATCCAGCGCCGCATCGTGGACGTTGACGATAAAGAGACGCTGACTGCCGGGATCATGGGCGACAATCTCTGCGCCTTGTGCATAAGGAAGCGGACCCGCGGCGTAGCTTCCAAGGGGAGCCAGCCGAATCGTCATCCGCGGCCGGGATAGCCCCAGGTCCAGATTGGCATCATGCAGACCATCGGGGATGCCTGCTCCTTGCGACTGCGTACAGCCCCAAAGCAGCGCCGTCAGCCAAAGCGGACCAAACGCGAACAGAATCGAGCGAAAACAAGAGTACGGGACGGCCATGCAAGCACCTCCTATGGTCATGCTTTTTCATTTTTTCACCGTAGCCATGACCTTAGGAGCGAACGCTATCACACCTTCTCGAATTGCCCATGCCGTTTGCCGACCTTAGCAAGGTTGCCCGCCAAATAGCGGGCGCGCCAGCCTGGAAATCGGTACCGGTTACAGGGGCGGCGTCGAGGCGGCTTGGGCGCCTTGCGCATAACGCTGAAACAGTCGGCCCCAGGTGGTGCGATCGCGCCAATGCTCAAACACCCGACGGTCGCGCAGCGGCCAGCGCAGGTAATCGTGATAAACTTCCGACCCGGCCACAAAGAAGTGCACAAGCGGCGTGTGAAAGAATAGCTTCTGCGCCCCTTTGAGCGACCCAAAGCCCAAAACATCGCCAACCCGCGCTGCCATGTTGTCGCCCGGATGGTATCCCCACGATTCGCGCGCGATGTCGACATCTCCGACGACGTCTATTTCTTCGGGGCGACCGATGCCTAGTCCGGCTTCGTGGGCCATACGTATATAAGGAATGGTCATCGGATCAAAACCCATCATCTTGGCCGCCAGGGCATCTATCGCCACCTGATCCGCCGAAGTCAGCACGACACTTCGCACTTCGGGATGCATGGTTTTTGGCCCCGGAGCATTTCCCGTCGTCGTGCCATCCATGACGGCAAACAAGCCGGCGTGTATTTCCTTTTGAATGGCCAAAAGGTCTACCAGCGTCTCGTGTATCCAGGAATGCGAGGCATGCCAATGCGATGCCAAAAGGCCGCCAAATGCGTTTTTCATCGCGCCGGTCGTCGTCGTATAGAGGTGGCATTTGACCGTCGGCAAATGGACGATATTTTTGCCAAAGAAATAGTCCGGCAAATAGATTCCGTCCGGAAAGATGCGGTCTAGCACGCGCAGTTTGGCGCGCGGCTCATAGCGCACCCAGCGCATGTCTTCCGAGCGAAAGTTATAGCGAACCGGCACCTGATGGGCGCGCAAAATGGGCAGGTAGTGGTTTAGATCTACGCCTTTGAAGGCACTGGTGACGACGGTCTTATTTTGCACGCAAGACAGATCGGAAAAGCCCGCGCAGCGCAGCGCCAAAATCGTCCCTTCAAGCTGCCACGGCGTGGTATTGGCACCGGGAAAGGGATAGTGCCAGGAAATGTTGTCCTTCAGGATGGTCGGACAACGACGATCCAGGGCCGCGCTCATTCCCCCCAGTGCACACAGTTCTTCAATCTGTGCATGAATGTCATCGGGATTCACGCGGCCGACGGCAACTATAGCTTTCGACATGGCGCAAGATTTACACCATCTCGAGCAGTTTTGCACGTCCGCTGCGCGCTGCGATTCGGCGCCAAAAGTCGAATCGAGTCGGCAGGCTTAGTCAGCAGGTTTAGATGGGGACATCGCGGCGTGCGGCGGCGCAGCGCCAGCCCTCGGCTTATACAGAGCTTTTTCAAACACTGTTTTGGGAAACCACAAGAGCTCCATATCCACCGGACGAAATGTCGGCGCATCGTTTTGCGGCTGGCCGCGCATGCGATACCAAGATAGAAGCAGCCAAATGCCGAATGCGAAGCCCAGCGGCAAAATAATCATGATGGCTGCAACCAGGATAAAAGCTTCCATGGATGGATGTTTCCCTTCTTAGTCGTCAAGTTGCTGACGGCGCTGCTGCTTGCGCGCGGAATGCTGGCGTTTGTCTTGCACGCGCCGTTTCTGCGCAGCCCGCGTCGGACACGTCGGACGGCGCGGTGTAGGCGGCTTTAGCGCCCGCAGAATCAGGTCGCGCAGCTTTTGGCGCGCATCTTCCAGATTGCGGCTGCGATCGCGCGTCAACTGGCTGCTGACTAGAACCCGGCCTTGCGCATCCAAGCGATTTTTCGCCAAGATGCGCAGTCGCGCGATGGTCGCCGCATCCAGCGCGCAGGTGATCGGCAAATCGAAGCGCAGTTCCACTTTGCTGGCCACTTTGTTGACGTTCTGGCCGCCGGGCCCCGACGAGCGAACCGACTCGCAGTCAAGTTCGCTCCCGGGAATGCAAAGCGCGTCGGTGATAAAAAGTGGCGACTGCATGCTTTAACAACAATACGCGAAACATGTCAGACTGGCTCGCCTATGGAACATTTCTACACGCTGACTCCCGAGGCAGTTTTGGATGCAGTGGAAGCCGCGCTCGGCCCCTCAGTTCGCGCCACCGGCCGCTCTTTGTCCTTAAATAGCCTGGAAAATCGGGTCTATGACATCGAGCTGGAATCGCAAAGCCACGTCGTCGCCAAGTTTTATCGTCCGGGACGCTGGAGTCAAGAAGCCATCCTCGATGAGCATCGCTTTCTGGCCGAACTTTGGGACGCTGAAGTCCCGGCGATTCCACCCCTGGCCTTGCAAAACGGTAGCACTATAGCCAGCACCGACGGCCAGCCGGGTATCTTTTTCGCGGTCTTTCCCAAGGTTCGAGGGCGCAGCCTGCTCGAGCTTTCCGATGCTCAGCTTTTGCAGTGCGGGCGCTTTTTAGGCCGTCTGCACAACGTCGCCGCGGACGAACAAGCCGTCCATCGCCCGCAGCTTAGCGCGCAAAGCTATGGCGCGACGGCGCTCGGCACGCTTTTGGCAAGCGGCATGATCGACATTCAAATGCAGTCGCGCTACGAGCGTGCCGCCAGCACCATCATTGCCGCCGCGACCGCGGCGCTTGCCAATGTTCCTTCGCACCGCTTGCATGGCGATTGCCACCTGGGCAACCTGCTGTGGCAGGAAGATCGTCCAATCTTTGTCGATTTTGATGACATGCTGAGCGGTCCAGCGGTGCAAGACATTTGGATGGCTGTGCGCGGACGCGACCCGGAAGCCCTGCGGCAGCGCACAGTCTTGCTTAGCGGCTATCAGCAAATGCGGCACTTTGATGCCAGCACTCTGCGGCTGATTGAGCCGCTGCGCGGGCTGCGCATGATCCATTTTTCAGCGTGGATCGCCCGACGCTGGGCGGATCCGACATTTCCGCGTACTTTTCCCGATTTTACAAGCTATCGCTACTGGGCCGACGAAACTGCAGCGCTCGAGGAACAATGCCAGCACCTCCGCAGCGCTTTGACCTAGGCCAGCGGCAGGGCGCCATCTACTTGCGGTAGCGCGACAGATTCGACGGCAGAACATTGAGCGCGGGAAACTGCTGGTCGGGGTGTATCTTTCGAGCGCGGTTCAAGAGCACTTCTTCCGACTCGACATTGTTCGGATTGGGAATGCAGCATTCGACCGGACAAACAGCCTGACAGGCCTCGTAATCGTGAAAACCGACGCACTCGGTACAGAGGTTCGGGTCGATGACGTAAATGTCTTCCCCTTCCGAAATGGCCTCATTGGGACATTCGGGCTCACAGGCTCCGCAGTTGATACACTCCTCTGTGATCATCGTGGACATTTCTTCGAGCTCCTTAAGCGACTCTTCAAGATGGGGTCAATTCGCGCGCCCGAGCAATATTTTTTGGGGCCGCGCTTGCAAAGATTTGAGCCAAACCATCTTCTGGCCCTACGGCTATCACATGAAAGCCGATCCTTGCCAGCATTCTATGCATATGCGCCTCTTGGCGGTCCTGTTCCCAGGAAAAAATATCGATGGCCCGCGCAGCGTTGGCGTCGTCGAGCAGTTCCTTAGGCAGGTAGCGCCGCGCCGCCGGCCGTATACATAGTAGCTGCAAACCGCGCCGCCGGCACAGCGCCACCGCGCGCGTCAGTTGCGATGGTTCGGCGTTGCGGCTTTCGCTAGGCGCTTCGCCAAAGCCAAGCAGGTCGGAGAAAAGCACCACTCGAGCCCCTCCGGTTTGGGCCGCAAGCTCCAGCGCCTCGGCCAGCCCCTTTGTTCGCCCGGCCGCGGCGCGCTGGCCATAGGGCAGCTCGATGCCGCGCTGACGGCACAACTGCCGCAATAGGGCCAAATCGGAGCCGGCCGGCGCGACGGATTTGGCAGATTTATGCATCGCCAGCATTTTTTTGGCGGCATCGACTAGCTGCGCGATGTTGTAAAGCGCGCCGCTTGGCGCCACTGCAATCTGGGCCCAGGCTTTTTGATCTTCGATCGCCGGCGGTCGCGCCACCCGCGCATCAATTCCCTCCTGCTGACGCAGATAGCGGGCCACTGCGGCCACAAGTTCTCCATCGGTCATCGCCACGAATCCATCTTCCACGACGTTCATGACATCAAGCAGCCGTTCACACAGCCGCAAACGCTGGCTCGGGCCTTCGCCAAGCTTAAGCTGGCTGTAAATTCCTCCATCAAAAGTGATTAGTCCGACGCGATCCCCATCAGAAAGTGCCGTTGCGGCGTAGCCCAGGCACAGCTCCAGTGCATGGTCGAGCTTCCACTGTCCCGGCCGCCCTTCTCGCATCGTTGCGCCGATGTCGAGAAGCAAATAATGGCAAAGCAGCATTTCGCGCTCTAAATCGCGCACCAGGGGCCGCCCAAATGGCGCCCGCGCACTAGCCCGCCAGGCGATAAGTTTGAACGGATCGCCGGGTACATACTCGCGCAGTTCACGCAGCTCGCCGCCTAGCCCGCGGCGGCGCAAGGTATGTGCCCCGATGCGATCTTCGCCAGCGGCACCGTGCAGTTGCGATGGCAAAAGTGCCATCCGCGGCTGCGGGCGCGGCAGGACCTTTAATCCAAGCGCCGACGGAAAATACGCTTCAATGGTGTACAGGCCCAGTGCATCCCACAGCCGCACAGCCGCGCCGTGTATCGTCCACTGCCCGGCTTGCAAAGCGCGCAAAGTCAATTGGCCGGTGGCCTGGCTGTGCGCGCGCATGGGCAAAGGCAGAAGCACACTTTCAACAAGCAGGCAGCGCGAGCCAAACACTCGCACTTCGCCAAATCCCAAATTGAGCGGACTCAGATTGCGCAGCGCCACCTGCACCTCAAAAGGCCGCTGGGCTATAAGTCCCTCGCGGCTGGCGGCGCGCGGCAGCCACCAGACTAGTTCCAGATAGCGCCGCCATAGCAGGGCCGCTCGCCCGGCAAATTCGACGTATGCGGCAAAAAGCAGGGTCACAGCGCAAAAGCCGGCGGCGCAAAGACCATAGTTGGCGCAGCCCACTCCAACGATGAGCAGCACCATTCCCAAGGCTAGCACGTAGCAGCCGCGCGCAGTCAGCGCCGGCGCTTTGCCGCGTCCTGCGGTCACTGCTTAAGGACCTCGCCGTCCCGCGTCTAGCGCGGCGCGCCGCTGGCTCGGCCGCACGGCAACGCTGGACAAGGCCTCGGCAATCACGCTGCTTGGCAAAAGGCCCTCCATCTCCGCTTCGGCAAGCAGCATCAAACGATGGGCCAGCACCTGCGGCGCCAGCGCTTTTACATCATCTGGCAACACGTACTCTCGACCTTGCAAAAGCGCCCGCGCCCGCGCCGCCTGTAGCAGCGCCAGCCCCGCGCGCGGCGAAGCGCCAAGTGCCACGCGCCGGTGCTGCCGCGTGAAGCGCGCCAGATCCAGCACATATTCATAAATCTCATCGTCGATGTGTACCGCATCGGCGTGATTGCGCAGTTCCAAAATGGCCGCCGGAGACAATAGCTCGCGACAGCGCCCCGGCGGACGAGCATAAGCCCGCAGCATCTCTTTTTCGGCAGCGGCTTCGGGATAGCCGACGTGCAGTTTCAGCAAAAAGCGATCGAGCTGGGCCTCGGGCAGCGGATAAGTTCCTTCATGCTCTATGGGATTCTGCGTCGCCAATACCATAAACGGCGACGGCAGAGTTCGCGTTTCGCCCTCCAGCGTCACCTGCCCTTCCTGCATCGCTTCCAAAAGCGCGGACTGGGTCTTAGGCGGCGCGCGGTTTATTTCATCGCCCAAAATGATTTGCGAAAAAATCGGCCCCTCGCGCAGAACAAAATTCTTGCTGGCCGGATCCAGAATGTAGGTTCCGGTAATGTCTGACGGCAGAAGGTCGGGCGTAAATTGCACCCGGCGAAACTGACAGCCCAGCACTTGCGCAAAGGCTTTGCACAGCGTCGTTTTGGCCACGCCAGGGACCCCTTCTAAAAGCACGTGGCCGCGGCTTAAAAGCGCCAGCAAAAGCGCCTCGCACAGGCTGGGGTTGCCGATAAATACGCGGCCGACTTCCTCAACCACGGCGCGGCCCAGCGACTGCGATTGCTTTAAGTCCTGCAAAGTTATCGAGAGTTCGTTCATACGCTCGTCTCACGAGGCGGCGAAGAAAGCGCCGGAGATTTGGAAATACGAAGCTCGGCGAAAAGTTCAGTCGCGAGGCCGTACCAGCGGTGTAGCGTTTTGCGACGTATATACGCGCTGCTTGGATGGGTGCGGTTTGGCCGCTCGCGATCCAGCCGGCGCACTTCGCGCAGCAGGATCACGGCCAGCTCGCCGGCGCGCGGACTGACTTTTTTGGCAAGCTCTGCGCCAATCTGTTGCGAATCAAGCACGCTGATTTCGGTTGATGGTTCGCGCCCGTCGCTGACAAAAGGCTGTATACGCAACAGTACTTCTTCGCGAAGAAGCGTCGCCGGATACACATAGCCCCAATCCACCGCCTGCCCCGCGCCTTGCGCGTAGCGCACGATGCTGGCAAAAAGCCCGGTTTCGGGAGGGCGCGGCGGTTGCGCGAAAGTTTCATCCTGCGGCGCAATGGGCATTGGCAGGTAACGCAAAAGCAGCGCCAAGGCCCCCAGACAAAATAGCAGACCGCAGAGGGTGACGATTTCAATGCCAGCCGACTTGCCGCGATGCAGCATTTCTTGAATGTGCGAATTGGCCCCGGACATCGCGCTGTTTAGATGCTCTGCGGTGTCCACGCCGGTGCCGGAAATCGGTGCTCCCGCAAGGACGACGGGAGGCGTTCCGCGCTCGGCAAACGGTCCGTAAAGCACCAGCAAGCGGTCGCGCTCGGGCCGGCAGTACTCGATAAGCAGCCGCGCCAAAAAATCACGATTGCCGCCGATTTCCAGCATGTTGTTGATGAAAATGCTGGAATCCGAAATGGCCACAAAGCGGCCATGCCCAAGCGTTCCCTCAATCACCATGGCGGCGCCCGGCGCAAAGACATAGGTCGCGGGCAAACTGCTGCTGAAGTACGCGGGATGATTGCCGCAAAGTTCCGCCGCCGCCCGACCAAGGACCGTGCCGCGCTGCGGCAAAGCCACAGGCAAGGCGGCTTGCTTGCGATAAAGTGTCGCGCCGGGGGGAAGTTTGCCGGTGTGACGAACGATATTGAGCCGAGCAAAAAGGTCTTTGGCTTCGCCAAAATCATCCGCCAGAATCATTCGGCCGCCGGCCGAAAGGTAGCGCAGAGCGCTATCGGAATTGAGCGCGGTTTCCGGATGCAGAACGAGCAGTATATCCTGCCCGTCGAGCACCGACCAATCGAGCGTGCGGCGCACTTCCAATGCGCAACCCAGGTCGCGGGCCATTCCCGCCAGCCGCGATAGGCCATTCCAGCCGGAATAGCCGATATGAAAATCGCGCCCCAGCGAGACATCAGGCGCCGCGGCCGCCCTTGCGGTGCATAGCCATGCACAAAGCGAAAGCAGAGTCACCGGCAAGAATTTCGCCATCTAGCCGTCTCGCTCAGCCAGCGCCAGACGGGCCAGCTCGCTACCGGCACGTAGCGTACAAACCCCGATGATTAATAGCAGACCCGCCGCCACATAATCGCGCTTGGCGAGGTAGCCCATGCAGTACCAGAAAAAGATCATGCTGGCCACAAACAGTAGCGCGCTCACGATGTGAAAGTAGGGCAGCCGTTGCGATGCCATCTATCTTTGCAGGCTCCAAAAGATAAGCAGGATCATGCCAACTAGCGCGCTAAGCATATAGGCATAAATTCGCCGGCGCGGCCTTCCCCGCCGAGCCTGCCGGCGCATGCCATGCAGCTCGGTGCGTAGCTGGCGATGATGATCCAGGTAAGAAGCCAGCGGCGACATGATGCAGAAGTAAAACAGGATGCTGCACAGCAGCAAAAGCCCGGAGCTTAGCGTCGCCTGCACGGCTGCCACTCGGCGCGGCGGACCAAAGTACGAACGCAGTGCGAAAAGATGCGCCGGCGCCACGTCCACCGCATAAAGCACGAGCAGCGGCACCGCGACCGCATACAGCGTAAGCAGCCGCTGGGCCCAAACGCGGCGAAAAAGTCGCGGCGCTTCGCTATTGGCGCTTGGATGCCAGGGCTCTAAGTGCCAGGGCTGCGCTGCTTGCTCTTTGACCGTTTTGTGCGGCGGCTCCGGCGGCGAATGCGCCGCACTTTTGGGCGGGTTTTTCTGCGCCAAAAAACGGCACAAAGTGATGAGATAGCCCAAACATAGTGCGACGCTTAACCCCACGGCCGGACGCGGCAAAAGTCGCGAATCGGCCAGCGTGCCATCCGCCCCAGGCAAAAGCGCGAGCAGTGGCACGCCCAAAAGCAGCAGGCCCTGCATAAAGCCTCGAGCTTGCAGGCGCATTCCAATCGCGAGGCATAGGGGAGAAAGCGGGGCCATAGCCCATAAAAATGGCGATGCCGTGCGCGCAGCCAGAACAAGCGGCACCCCCAGTGCCACCAGCCACAGGTTCACGCCGCACAGAATCGGCCAAAGCCGCATCCTGGCATTCTATCATTCTCAGAAACCGGTGGGTCGTCCGCCGGGAAGCAGAATCTTGGCCAGTCCGTCTGAGCCGGTAAATGCCTCGCCGCGCAGCTTGGCGTTTTTCGAACAAGGCAGCTCGGCAGTGCAGGCGATTCCGGGTCGAGCCGACAGATCGGGAAGTTCAAAGATTCGTACTTTGGTGTCCGCTACCGTCGCGCCATTTGGCCCCAGAACTTGCAGGGTGCCCAAGCTTAGCGGCGGCAAATGGACATCTCCAAGCTCAATGTCGGCATCGCTGATTCGCAAATTGTCCAGCGAGGAACGCGCTTCGGTACCCGAAATGGGCACAAATTCTAGATCGTAGTCTCCCGCGTCAAGCCGCAATGCGAACCGACCAGCGCCGTCGGTAGTTATCTGCGACAAATCGGCGCCAATGCTCATCGAATTCAGAGGGCTGGAGTACGTCTCGGTGTTGGCAATGGGTGTGGCCACGACTTCGGCGCCGGCCACCGGCATCCCCTGCGCGCTGACCAGTCGACCGCGCAGCTCGGCGCGTTTTTGCAAAAGAACGGCCCCAAGTAAACCAGCATTGGGTCCGACTTGAACCGGCGTCTGCAAAAGACTGGCGAAAGGCTGCAAAGACGGGCTGTAGATGGTGACCTGATAAACAAGATTGCTGCCACCGTTAGGCGCTGGCACTAGTGACAAGCGCGCGATGCCCTGCGCATCGCTTTTTCCAGTCGCCAGGTAATACGCGCGGTTGCCCAGCTTTATCGTCGAGGCATCTTCCAGCATGACCAGCGCCTGGACGGTAGCCCCCTCGATAGGCAAAGCGCTGCTTCCGGGCATACCACCGCGTATTGGCAATTGAAAAGCCATCGGCGTGCGGTGAGAAGGAACCGCAAAATCAACCTGAGTCTGCCCACCCGAATGCTGCGGTTCTAAGTTGGCTTCCAGAATTGGCGTGGTCGAATCGACCAAAGGTCCCGGTCGCACGACAACTGTGAGGGTGTCCTTGGCATAGGTCAATGCCGGATCTACGAACAGCCGATAGGCCCCTTTGCCGAGCCCGGGCGCCGGCTCAGAAACCGCCGTAGACGAAACGATTTGGCCGCTGCTGTTTAACACCTGCACGGTCAGATTGCTCACGCCTTCTCCAAGCGCATTGATAATGCGCCCGCTGACCACGGCCAGCTCACTAGGCGGACGCAAACGCAGCGCCAGCGCGGTATCGGCCGAGATCGCTTCTTCCTGCCACAGCGGAGGCGCCAGGCTGGCTCGCGCTGAATCGTCAAATCCAACCCATAAGTGATAAGGCTGCGTGCTTGGCTGCTGGGCCAGGGGAACTCGCATCGTCCAAGCGCCGCCTGGCGAATCAGCGGTCAAAGTTCCCAAACTGTAAGGGTTCTGCCCGGCCAGGACCGATTCTAAACGGGCGATAACCCGCGCGCCGCCGAGCGGAGTGGCTTGACCGTCGAGCAAACTGCCCGAAAGCAGCACGGTGGGGCGAAATTGCAGCCGCGCCAAACCTGCGCCGTCAAAACGCAGCGGAGTTTGCTCTTGCGCCAGAAGTTGATTTTTCGGGTCGGTCGCCGCCGAGCTACTCGGGGCCAATTGCGCCGCCCAGGCCATGTCATTCGAGGGCGGAGGACAATATATGTCGGCGCAGGCGATCGGACTTGGCGTCCCGCCGCCGCAATACATGACGGACGATAGAAGGGCGACGCATAGCGTCCACTTCCCCCGCCTTTGAAATAAAACCTTGCCCATCATTAAGCTAGTCCAGTTAATGACCGCCGCAAATCACGGTCCAGTAGTGGCTGCGATCGACGACGCCGAGGCCTTCCGGACGAAACCTCGTCGATTGGTCGTCTACAAACCCGCCCGTGGCCAGGACCGGAACGATGTAGACGATCGAGACCGATACGCCTTGAGCACACGGCTGCACAGTCTGACGAAAGTCTATGGTATAGCGCCCCAGGCTGTTCATGGTCGGATTTACCGCCGTCGTATCCTGTAGAAAGCGGGTGGTATCGACCTTGTCGACATCCAGATCGCAGCAGTTTCCTTTAAGCTGTACATAAAGTCGCCCGGACACCATAGGGCTGTCGCTCATGACATCGATTTGGTAGTTAAAAGTGTCCAGGCTTCCGGTAGTCAGTTGGGTGCCAAAGACCGGGTTTGAGCCGGTTACTTGTAAGATTTGCCCCCCATCGGTCGGCGCCTCACGCTCTAGCGACACGGGCACCAAGCAGGCCGTCCAAAGACAAGACCCCAAAAGTGCACACGCTGAGCCCCAAAGGCGCATCACGATCGTAGGCTAGCGCGCGCTCTTTCGACGAGCAAGAACCAAAGCCAGCGCCCCCACGCTAAGCCCAAACAAGATGCACAAGGCGGATAGAAGACGCCAATGGCCAAAACGCTGAGGCAGTTTGCCATACACATCCGCCGCCAGCCTTTGTACAGACGGGTTTTTCTGTAGACATTCTTCGGCCGAGGCGAAATCGGCGCTGCCATCGCCGCCGCGCTGACGCGCTTGTGCGCCATCGAGCCGGTGTATGCGTTCACAAATCTGCACAAAATTCGCGATATCGGGTCGCAAGATCAATGCCTGCCGCAAAAGTCCAAGCGCGCGCGCCAAATTCGACGAATCCCCCTGCTTTTCGGCCATATACGCCAGAGCTTCACCCAGCTTGGCAAAGGCCGCGGCCATCTCGGCACGGCGCGGATGATCCGGCTGGTTGGCCAAAATCCACCCGAAGTCATTCACGGCCAAAGTGAGCTCGGCAATGCTCGACTCGGCGCGCTCGTGCGCCTGAGCAGACTGAAAGACTTGCTCGAATTCTTGTTCCCGCTGCCGATCATAGTAGGCAAAAATTTCGTCGGTGACTTGTCGCGGAGTCAGCGTGCCATTTGGCGCATGGCCAAAGAGCTGCTCGTAGGATTGATTCAAAGCCAGTCCCGCCATTTCGCGATAGTTTAGGTAGTCTTCCTTTTCTTCGGCTTCCTCTTTGCCTCCGGGCAATTTGCGCTTGCGCTTGGGGGCGGGCGGGGGCGGCGGGCCATCGACATAGCGCAACCAAGCCCAGCGCGCCTCGCGCCGAACGCGGTGCGAACGCGAGCCGACTTGGGCCAAAACGGCCTCTACGGCATCAAGCGCCAGCACTTCGCCGTAAGCATGCAGAATGTCGGCGCGGACGACATCATCTGGAGCCGCGGCGATGGCCTTTTGCGGGCGCAGCCGATCCATGCGATCAAGCTGGTAGCTGGCATAGCGGCGCATTTTGGCGTTGGCGCGAGTGCGGTCATTGTAAATGCGTATCAGCGTAGGAACAGCGTTGCCGCCCATGCCGCGCAGGGTTCGCCCGCACTCGTCGCGAAACAATCCGTCCGCGACAAAGGCGAATTGAAACACAGCAAGGACCGCCTCTCGCTCGCCTTGCTTGCCGGCGTTGCCCAGAGCATGCAAAAGGGCGACACGCATCAGGGCTTCGGCCCGGGCCGCGCGCAAGTCGGCAAGCGGCAGATCCGCCAAAAAATCCGGCGGCGCATCGCTTGCAGAAGCGGGTTCGACACTCAGCATGGCCAGATCCAAAAGCCAGTCCACCGCTTCTGGGTCGTGCGGCTTTTGCGGCTTGGGACGTTTGGGCCGCGGCATTCCCGGTACATAGGAAGGGGGCGGCGGCACCGGCTCTTTGCGCAAAAGCCACATCGGCGGATCTTTGCCCGGACCGCGCGGATATTCGGGATTGGGATATTGCCCCCAAATGGCATGGATCAAACGCTGAATGGTCAGCGGCGAGCTTTTCAGCGGTCGGGCCAAATAAACCGCGCAGGCAGAAAACGCCTCGCGATCGATTTTTTCAACGGTTCGCGCGATGGCCAGACGGCGCTGCGTCCCCGTGGTGGGTGCCGCCAGTTCGGCCTGCAGATGCTCAAAGTCTTCTAGCTTTTGCGCAAGCTCGTCAGCCCGTAGCACGGCCGGGAAAAAGATGATGCTGAAAAAAATGTACAAAACAGATGGCCGCATGGGCGGCGCAACGAAGCGAAACATCGACACGGCCTAGCAAGATGCAGGAACCGCGCGCCATGCGCAAGTCAGCCCATAGAAATTGGCGCCAAGATGCGAAAAACTCTGACGCGCGTACAAGGAGCGGCCAGCAGAGCAGCGGCGCCGACTTCGTCACCGAAAAGTCGGCGCCGGCTGCTTACGGATCCGTGAAGGCGGAATTCCTATTTCTCTACGTATTCCTGGCAGCAGCAGAAGTCCGTCGTCGTGCTTTGGCTTTGCTTGCTGCCGCAGATGACCTTCTCAAGCATCGACTGAAAGCCATTCAGCGCGTCTTGCGAGGTGAATGACTGACCGCCGGTCTCGTTGGCTACGCGGGCGTATTCCGCTTCCAGGGCTTTGCGCTGCTTCTCTTTAGCGCCACTTGTGCCAAGGTAGGTGTGGACGCGAACTGATTTGTCCTTGGCCAGCGCAATCGCGCGATTGGCAGCTTCGGTATCGTCTTTGTCGATGTCCGCGCCGCCGCCCTCGAAGGCCTCATCGCCCAGGTAGAAAATGGCGCGCTTGGCGTCTTGCCGCCAGTCAAAATGACCGGTCACATCTTCGATGGCGCGCGCTCCGTCTTCTTGGGCGCCGCCGCCGGCCACGCTGCCCTTTTTGCGTCCGCGCAGTGCACTTTCATCGGCCTTGGCGGTGCCAACCAGATAGTTTTTGACCGTGGTATCAAAGCGCGTGTTCTTAAACGTCCCTTCAATTCCCAGGTAGGTGACGCGTAGATCAGAAGGACATTTGGTCTTGGCTGATTCGATGGCGGCCGCGACAGCTTGGCTTAGTGAATCCGCCTCGTCCTTCATCGAGACGCTGGAATCGATGACCACCACCAGATCGACGGCCGGAATGGTGGTGCTTTCCGTGGTCGTCGTGGTCCCTTCGGCGAGTTTGGGAAAGTCGATCGTCTTGCCGTGATAGCCTTGCGGTCCCTCGCCGCCGATGCCGGTAAGCTGCGCCGCCAAACTGGTGTCGACGTGTAGGCTGCACAGGCGCTCGGTCGGGCTGGCCGCGACGAACGCAAAGCGATTTCCGCCCTTGGCGTCTTGCTGAAATTGGAAGGTCTGGACGTAGCTTTGATCGATGGTTCCGATCGTCTTGTCGTTGTAGTAAAACGCCGCCAGCTTCGCCGGACCGCCATCGGCAGAAGTCTCATAGGTAAAGCAACCCTTGCCGGCAATCGAGCCATCGGGATTTCGCGTCGTAAAAGTGTAGCTGGTCTTTTTGCCCGCGACTTTCTCTTGGCTTTGAGCAGGACCATCGACAATCGTATGCGAGGGAACAACCGGCGCTGCTGGAGCGCACGGACGGGCCTTGGGCGGCTCCACTTTGGGCGGTTCGACTGCGGGCGGCTCCACTTTGGGCGGCTCCACTTTGTGAGGAACAGCGGTCGCGACATACAGCCCCGAATTGTCGGTGCGCGGCGCGCGATTGCCGCCGACCGGAGAGATGTCGTAACGCAGATGCAGCGTCTTATAGCCGGCCGCGTCGAGCCGAACGAGCCCCATCACGGTATCGATCGAGTTAGCAGCCCCACCGGGCGCCGGCTTATTTGTGCCCTGAAGCACACCGTTTTGCAGGCTTAGCTGCGCGCTCGGCTGGTTGCCGCCGCCCGAGGGAGGGACAGTGCCGCCGTTGACCAGCGTCCAGCCGGCCGCACTGGCGGCGCTACCATCGGCATGAGTGCCGGTGATGGTAACAACGGTCTTGGCATAGGTCAGCCCGGCGTAGATATCGCTGACGCCGATGAAAGTATTGGCGCCCGCGACACCGTCCTTACCACCAGCGGCGGAACCTTTGTATTGCGAGAAATCGAGCTCGATGGTGTAACCGTTTTGCGCCGCGGTGAACTGTCCATTTGTCTGCATACGAACCGCGTTGACGCTTTTCGCCGTAAAGCCGGTCATCTCGTTTTTTCCAAACGAGGTGGTTCCGAAGTTGTCGCTCATCGAACCGGCCGGCGCTTTGCCGCCAAAGCTGTCCCAATTGAAAGTGCCGTAGCCGGGCATGACCCCAAAGCGGATGCCGATTTTCCCCCCCAGCCCGTCCGAGACGTAGTGCCACTGGTTCCAATCGGTGGCGCTGTTGAAGCGATAGCCAGAGGGATCCCAGAAGACCAAATCGGTCGTTACAGTCGAATCATTGCTAGACATGATGGAGTCCTTTCTTGAACGGTTTTGCTGGTACGGCAACACATAGCTTTCCGTATCAGCCGTCCGCTTGGGATGGCATGGATAGAGGCTCGGCAGTGCGACAACTGGTTTGGTGGCTGCGCTGCGATCGCCTTGGTAAAGCGCCCAGAAAGCAGGCTGCGATTCCAAGTGCTGGGATAGTTCTACAGGATATTTTTTAAGGAAAATTACAAAAATTGTTTCACAAAAAATACACCCACTTAGCGTGCCTTGTGATCGAGATGCGAGTCAGACTTACAAGGCCCTTCTAAACAGGATAGCGGCCGGTCATGCATCCCATGCAAAAGGCTGCGCCCCCCACAGCGCGACGCAGTCCCTCAAGGTCTAGATAGCGCAGATCCTCGACACCTATATGGCGTGCCACCTCTGCCAAGCTGCCCTGCTGGTTGATGATAAGCTCTGTACGACTCGGCATATCAATGCCCAGATAACAGGGCCAGGCGATTGGGGGCGAGGCAATGCGCATCGACACGGCGCGGGCACCGGCGGCCCGTACTTGCTGCACCAGTTGCCGCGCGGTGTGACCGCGCACTAGCGAATCATCGACCAAAAGCACGCGCTTGCCGAACAAAGTATTGCGCACCTGGGAAAATTTGCCGCGCACGCCCTGCTCGCGAGCGGCGGGCTTGGGCTGAATAAACGTACGCAAATGGCTGTATTCATCGCTGCACGTGATGGCCTCATCCAGCGGCAAGCCGCTTTCGCGGGCGTAGCCGATGGCCGCATCCATTCCAGACTGAGGAATCGGTACAACGACATCGGGGCGCGGACCGGAAAAGCTTTGATCGAGGCGGGCTAGCTCTTCGCCCATGCGCAGACGGGCGCTTTGCACACTTTGCCCAAATACCTGCGAACTTGGCCGCGCAAAATAGACCAGCTCAAACACGCACGGCGCCGGCTTTTTGGGCGGCAGAAGCTGCGTCGATTGCCAGCCTGCGGGTCCGATTTCAATCAATTCGCCGGGGGCCACCTCGCGCAGATATTCGGCTTCTAGCGTTTGTAGCGCGCAGGTCTCAGAGGCCAAAACCATGCCCTGCCCTTGCGGCAAGCGTCCTAGCACAAGCGGTCTTAAGCCGTGCGGATCGCGCAGTCCAAACAGCCGGTTGCCAACGAGCATCGTCAACGTATAAGCCCCGACTGCGCAGCCCATGGCTTGAGCCAGCGCCGTCGAAAAATCCGAGGCGCTGGCGCGGCACAGCAAATGGGCAAGTAGCTCGGTATCCATTGTGGTCTTTAGGACCACACCTTGTTGCACAAGCTCGCGCAGTAGCCTGGGGGCGTTTTTCAAATTGCCGTTATGACAAAGGGCCAGCGTGCCAAAAGGAGTGCTTGTGACAAAAGGCTGAACATTGTCGGCGTGATCGCGCGCAACCGTCGAATAACGCGCATGGCCGACCGCGCGGTTGCCGGCCAAAGCCAGGGCCAAAGGCGTAGGCACAGCTTTTTCGACAAGCCCGCGCCCGCGCAATTCTTCCAGTCGTCCGTTGTCATCGACCGAAACGATGCCTGCCGCTTCCTGACCGCGATGCTGCAGCGCATGCAAAGCGCGCAGAACCAGCGGCGCAGCAGCAAGCTTGGATGTGTATACGCCCACCACTCCGCACATCTAAATGCGGTCCTTCCAAGCAGAAAAAAGGATGGTCAGCGGCACATCTACAAGCAGCTCTGCGCCGGCGTACACCTGCAGTCGATCCGATTCGGCGCGGCCCGCCAAGAAACAGGGGGTGCCGGCTTTGGCAGCGGCGGCGGAAAAAGCCGCTGTGTCCTCTTTGTTCATGGCAACCCAAGCTTGGGCAGCGTACTCGCCAAAAAGCGACCAATCGGGCCGTGGGATAAGCGGCAGGGTCACTTTGGCTCCGCATTGGCCGCGCATACACAGTTTGCTTAAGGCCACAAGCAAACCGCCAAGTCCCGTACCTTGCGCAGCGCGCACAAGCGGCGCCTGCTGCACAAGCAGCGCCGCCAATCGCTTTTCGGCTTCCAGATCGACGTGAACGCGTCCGGCGGTCGGCATAGCGCTGCGGTTTGCGGAATACCGCGAGTACACCGGCTGGCTGTGCAAATCGCCGAGAAGGCACAGATCCTGTCCGGATCCAAGCGCCGCAGCCGGAACGGCACCAAGGTCGTCGATAACGCCAATGGCCCCAACCATGGGAGTCGGCGGAATCGCCCCGATGGGGGATTCATTGTACAGGGACACATTGCCGCCGCTGATTGGCACGTTTAGTTGCCGGGCTGCATCGCCTAGGCCAGAAATGACGCGAACAAGGCGCAAATGTTCCAGCGGATCGCGCGGCGATCCAGCGTTTAGGCCGTCGCTGATGGCGATCATGCTGGCTCCGGCGCAGGCCAAATCGCGCAGCGCTTCGGCGACAGCCGCCTGCGTGCCTAAATATGGATCGACAGCGCAGTAGGCGCCGCGGCCGGTTAAGGTCAGGGCAAAGCCGCGCCGGCTATCGGGCAGGCGCAGCACGGCCGCCGTGGCCTGCTGCGGACCGCGAACGGTGCGGTTGCCAACGGTGTGATCGAAGCGGTCGTATAGTGCCGACTGATCGGCGATGTCTTTATCGGCGAGCAGCCGCAAAAGTTCGTGGCCCAGGGAAAAAGGCGGCGCAAAGGGCGGCAGCTCGATAGGTGGCGGCAAATCCTGCGCCACCGGCCAGTGACTGGGCGGCGCGGAAGTCAAAAGCCGCGCGGGCAGCTCGACCCAGCTAAGGCCGCGATGGCGGGCGCGCAGCAGGCCATCGCTGGTAATTCGGCCGATGACCGCGGCGAACACTCCGTGGCGACCAAAGTGAGCCAGCGCGGCCTGTTCATAGCCGCTTTGGACGATGAATAAAAAGCGCTCTTGCGATTCGGAAAGCAGAATTTCGACGGCTTCCAAATCGGGCTCGCGCAGCGGAATGGCGTCTAGACATAGCTCGATGCCGACTTCGCCAAGGGCGGCCATTTCGCTGGCTGCGCAGGCCAAGCCGCAGGCGCCCAAATCCTGATTGGCGATAAGGCCCAAATCAGCATCAAAAGACAAGCACGCGTTCATTAGGCGCTGGCCGGCAAAAGGGTCGCCGACCTGTACATAAAGCCGCTTCTCGCTGCGCAAACTGCTTGCGCCGTGGTCCAAAGGATTGGAGGCAAATGCAGCCCCAAGAAGGCCGTCGCGTCCGGTGGCCGCGCCGACGTACAAAACGGCATTGCCTGGCCCATGGGCCCGGGCGCTGCGCAGCTTGCCCGGGCGCAAAAGTCCGGCGGCAAGCACGTTGACGAGCGGACTTTGGGTATAGCGCGCGTCAAATACCGTCCGGCCCCCGACATTGGGAATGCCGATGGAATTGCCGTAGCCAGCGATGCCGGCGATGATTCCGTCTACAAGGCGCCGCTCTGGGCGAAATTCGCCGTTTATCGGGTCTATCGGGTCGGGCGCTCCCCCAAAACACAGCGAGTCTAAAAGGGCGCAGGGACGGGCGCCGGCGGCAACGATGTCGCGCAGAATTCCGCCGACTCCGGTGGCGGCGCCTTCATAAGGCTCAATCGCGCTGGGATGGTTGTGGCTTTCGATTTTAAACGCAACGGCCCAGCCATCGCCCACCTGCACCACCCCGGCGTGCGCCCCCGGTCCGGCAAGAAGCGCCGAACCGCTTTGCGGCAGGGTTTTTAAAAGGTGGCGGGTCGAGCGATACGAGCAGTGCTCGCTCCACATGCCGGCAAAGACGGCTTGCTCGGCCAAATTGGGCTTGCGCAAAAGCGCCGCTTCAATCGCTTGCAGATCGACCGCGGGCAGGAAAACTTGCAGACGGCAATTCGCCATTGCCACCACGGCGGGCCGATGGGCCAAAGCCGCCTGAGCGATGCAATAACGATACGCCGCCTGAAACAGCGGCAGTCCATCGGTACTGCCGAGCAGGGAATCGATGGCCCGCTCTGGATGCGGCATGACGCCGAGCACGCGTCCGGTTTCATCGAGCAGCGCGGCCGTATTCAGCAAAGACCCGTTGGGATTTTGGCGATAGAGCAGCGGCACGCGGTCCAAAAAATTTGCCGGAGCATCGCAGTGAACATAACGGCCTTGACCATGAGCAATGGGCCAGCGCAGCCGCGTGCCGACTTTTTGCTCGACAAACCACGGACTGCGGGCGGCAGCGGAGGTCACGACGATTTCGTCAAAACGGTGCACAAAGCCCGGCGGGTCGTTGACGCAAAGCGCTCCCGGCAAAAGTCCGCCTTCAATCAGAATCTGAAAGCCATTGCAAATTCCCAGCACCAAACCGCCTTGCGCGACAAAGTCCGGCAAGTCACGGACCGCGGCAGCGCGGCTGGCCAGAACGCCGGCGCGCCAGTAGTCGCCATAGGCAAAGCCGCCGGGCAAGCCCACCAAGGCCAAATCCTTGCGCAGCGGCTCGGCTGCAGGGTGATAGTGCGGCGCGAATCCGGCCAAGGCCAGGGCCTCAAAAAGGTCACGGTGGCCATGGCTGCCCGGAAAAACGACTACGGCAGCGCTTGGGGGGGTGAGCATGGCTCCACCGTGAACTGAAAGACTTCAAGGTGGGGATTGACGAGCAGCTCGCGACATAGGGATTCGATGCGAGCGCGCGCCGGCGCTTCGAATTCGGCTTCGAGAAAAAGGCGCAAATAACGACCGACGCAATCGACGTGCAGCCGGCCGTTTTTTGCTTGGTCCTGTGCCGGGGCCAGGCCGCGCAGCACTTCGCCGACGGCGTCGGCTTGCGGATCGCGTACCCCGGGACGCGGCCGAACGATGACCTCCGCTTGGTACCAAGTCATCGGCTACAAAATCACCTGCAGACGGCGCCTATATTCGCGTACATCTGAGTGCTCAGAGCCCAGGTACTGAAACAAAGCGAGCATGGCTTTTTTGGCCGCGTCATCGCGAAAGCCGCGCTGGTTGGCGATAAGCCACAGCAGGTGCTCGAAACTGGCCGAGTAGTCGCCGCGGCGAGCTAGCTGCGCGGCCAAAACAAATCGCGCTTCGGCGTCATCTTCGCGGCTGGCCAAACGCTCTGTCTCGTCGCCGCGGGCGGCATTGGCATTTTGAAAAAAGGCCAGCACCTGGCGCAGAATTTCGGCACGCTCGGCTTCGGTGCTGCGCGGATCGAGGGCGTCTAAAAGCGGCAGCACTTCGGCGTCGTGCTTTTGACCTAGGCCAAGATAAACCTCGGCCAAAAGCAGGCGCAATTGGCGGCGCTTTTCTTCGCTAAGGCCCTGACTGTCTGCTGATTCGGTCTGTTCATTGAGCAGCGGCTTTAAAACGCTGGCCGCTTCGGCAAAATTGCGCTCGGCAAGCAGCGCCGTGGCTTGTTCCATGGCTTGTGCGGTTGGAGACGGGATGAGAGATTCCAAAAAAGTGGCGACAAAGCGCTGATCGCGAGCCCCAATAAATTCGTTGACGACGCGTCCCTTGAAAAAGGCTTTGACCGCGGGAATGCCCGAGATGCGAAACTGCTGCGCCAGCCGCGGCTGCTTGTCGGTATCTACTTTGGCCAGGCAAACTCGACCGCCGAGCATCGAAATGGATCGTTCCAGCACCGGACCCAGCATGCGGCAGGGACCACACCAAGCGGCCCAGAAATCGACGACCACCGGCACTTGTTGCGAACGATCAAGTACCTGGGTTTGAAAATCCTCCGTGGTGACGTCAAAGATGAAGTCCGAACTTGCGAATTCACGATCATCCATGCTGCGTACATACCATGAAGCGACGCAATTGGCTGCTTCGCGTCGCATCTTGCTTGACGGCAAAAATTTCGGCAGTTTGTATCTACATTCATGATGGACAGCAATCAATTCAACGGCGTCAAAGTCTTTTCGGCCACCATGTCGCAGGAACGCGATCAGCTTGGCGAAAAAGTATCTGCCTGGCTGGCCGAACGGCCCAAATTGAAGGTCGTCGACACCGTGGTCACGCAATCCAGTGATGAAGCCTTTCACTGTCTGGCGATAACGCTGTTCTACTGGGAAGACAGGCCGGCCGCCTGATTTCGCGCTCCACAAGACACGGACCAGGCAGGCCAAGCGGCTTGGCTCTGAAAATTTGCCGAGGCCATGCCTTCTGATGCCGTGAATTTTTGGACAGCACAAAGAAGCGCCCGTAGACTGCGTCCATGGCCTCGCGGGGGGCGCCTTTTCTATTTTTTCGTCGACGAAACCGCCGATTGCGTAGCGCGGGCGTCGCCAAAAGCGGCGAGCATTTCCAAAAATCGGTGCAATCCTCTCGCGAGGCATGGCGCCGGCGCTGGGTTTTGCTGTGGCGCGGACTTATTGCATTAGGCGCCTGCGGCCTGCTGATTTCAGCCGTGGTCGGCGCACACTATTTTGTCTATCACAGCTCGCGTTTTGCATTGAAAAAGCTGCGCGTAAGCGGCACGCAGCGCTTAAGTGCAGCACTTATCGAACAGCGGGCTGAAGTTCAGCTTCATACGAATCTTTTGCGCATCGATCCGCAGCAGGTGGAAACTCGGCTGCTGCGCGAGCCATGGCTAAAAAGCGCCACGGTGCGGCGCGAGCTGCCCGCTACCTTGCACATCGCCGTATCCGAACACGTTCCTGTCGCGCTTTTGGCCTTGGATGCTCTTTACTTGTGCGATGCAGAGGGCACTGCCTTTAAACGCGCCGTCCCAAGCGAAGGCGTTCATTTGCCGGTGGTAACAGGCATCGGCCGCAGCGTCTACACGTTAGAACCCGCCTATGCGCGCACGCAGATACAGACGGCGCTGTCCGCCCTTTTTCGCTACCAAAACGGCCGCGGGCGGCCAACGATAGGCGAGGTACACATCGACCGATTCGTCGGCGTAACGCTTTATACCCAAGACGGCCTGGCGATTCGGCTGGGCAAAGGAGAGCCGCAGGATCTGGACATTCGGCTTGGGCGTTTTGATGCGGTGTGGCAGACGCTGCAAAAAGGCGGCGGCGACATCGCGCAAGAACAGCGCCCGGTAATGGTGTATTTGGACAATCGGGCCCATCCCGATCAAGTGACCGTGCGCTTTGCACAAAGCGAATAACCCGCGAGGCTGACCGCTACGCATGGGCGTGATCGTTTTTCTTTGTTTCTTTCTGTCGGGAGCTTCGGGACTGCTGTTTGAAGTCCTGTGGACCCGTGAACTGGGGCTGGTGTTTGGTTCGACCACACTGGCCATCTCGACCGTTCTGTCGGTATTTATGGGCGGACTGGCCGCCGGCAGTTACTTTGGCGGCCGGCTTTGCGGCAGCGGCTACGTCAAGCGGCCGCTGCGCGCCTACGCACTTATGGAAGCGGGGGTCGGCATTTTCGCGCTTAGCATTCCGATCTGGCTGAAATTTTATCCGCCGCTCAATGCCTTGCTGTGGCGCACGGTCGGCAATCACTATGCGCTGCTGTCGCTTTTGCGTTTTTTGGCGACTGCGCTTTTGCTGCTATTGCCAACGACTTTGATGGGAGCGACCTTGCCGCTTTTGTCGCAGCATTTGTCCGCGCAGCGCAAACAGCATCTTGGCAGCAAAGCCGTAGAAGTCGGGGCGCTATTCGCGGTCAATACCGGCGGAGCAGTTCTGGGAACCTTTGTAAGCGGATTTGTCTTACTGCCGCAGCTTGGTGTCACCTACACAAACTATGTCGGCGCTTTTGTAAACTTGTCTTTGGCCTTGGCCATTCTGGTTGCCGAAGCGCTGCGCACGCGACGACAAAGCCTCGAGCTTGCGGAAGGGCCCACCAAAGAGCCGGAAGGGCCGAGCCTTGCCGCCCCCGAATCGGCGCTACCGGCCGGCCGCAGCCCAGATTCCACGCAGTTTGCGTTTCCCACGGACTTGCAGCGACGGCTTGCGGTGATGTGTTATGCCATTTCCGGAGGCACGGCCATGGTGTACCAGGTGCTGTGGACGCGCGCCTTGGCCATCGTCTTAGGGTCCTCCATTTATTCGTTCACGCTGATTCTGTTGGCGTTTTTGATTGGACTTTTTGGCGGCGCGGCGGTGACGACCAAGCTGCTGGCGCGCGGCGGCAAACTGGTAGCGCGTCCGGTGTACGGGCTGGCGCTGGTACATGCGCTTACGCTGTTTACGGCGCTGTGGTCCTTTTTGATGCTGCCGCGGCTGCCGAAGATCTTTTTAGGAATTTTGCGCGGCGCCAGTTTCTCTGTGGATGAACTTTTGGCGACGCAGTTCGTGCTTGCGGCCCTGGCCATCGTTCCGGCAACCATGGCCATGGGCGGCGTCATGCCCCTGACCATGCACGTCTACACCTGGCGCAAAAAAACCGCGGCCCTGACGGAATCACCGACCGATACGGCTGGCGTCGGCGAGCAAGTCGGCATTGCCTATGCCTGGAACACCATCGGAGCGATTAGCGGCAGCTTTGCCGCTGGCTTTGTCGTCCTGCCGATGCTTGGGCTACAGCGCGGACTGCTTTTGTGTGCGCTAGTTACCGCCGGACTTTCGGCACTGCTGCTATTTGCTGATGCCCTGGGATCGTTTGCGCGCGCTCGGCGCCGTGGCATTTTTGCGGGCGCTTTTGTGATGCTTTTGGCGGGGCTTTTTGCCCTGGCCCTGCCGCGGTGGAATCTGACGCATTTTTCGTCGGGACTGTTTCGCATATCGCTGGCGCGGCAAGTCATCTACTTTAACGACCAGCGCGCCCCAGAACTGCTTTATTACAAAGACGGCGTCTCGACCACGGTTTCGGTAGAGCGCTGGGGCAAACAACTGGCCTTAAAGAACAACGGCAAGGTCGATGCCTCAAACGGCGACGACATGAGCACGCAAATCATGGTCGGGCTGATGCCGCTTTTGTTACATCCGACCGCCCTTTCGCATCCACCAAGCGTCGCCGTGGTCGGCTACGGATCGGGGGTAACGGCCGGAGCGGTTACGCAGTTTCCCATCGCCCACGCCGATGTCATCGAGCTAGAGCCGGCTGTCGTGGAAGCCGGCGACCGCTATTTTGCCGAAGTCAGCCATCTGCCAAGCCATGACCCGCGCGTGACGGTGATTGCCGGAGACGGCCGCAACTTCATGACGCAATCGCAAAGCCGCTACGACGTCATCATCAGCGAGCCCTCCAATCCCTGGATTGCCGGCGTCAGCAGCCTGTTCACGGTCGATTACTGGCGCCTGGCCAAAAGCCGCTTGGCCGCGGGCGGCGTATTTTGTCAGTGGGCGCAGCTTTACGAGCTTTCGCAGCCCAATGTCAAAACTCTTTTGGCCAGCTTTGCCAGCGTCTTTCCGTACACCTATGTGTTTGCCGCGGAGCACCGCTCTAGCGATGTCATTCTGATTGCCAGCGAACATCCGCTGCCTTTGGATTTTGCGCGACTGGCCAAAAATTTTGCGGTACCGACCCTGGCCAAAGAGCTGCAGCGCGCGGGAGTCAGTGAACCGGACGATATTCTGGCCGACCTATTGCTGCTGCCCGATGAGATTCCCGCATATACCGCGGGGGCAGCGATTAACACGGACGACAATGCACGCATCGAATTTCGCGCCCCGCGCGACCTTTTGGGCTACCTGCGCAATGATCTGACGACGCCTCGAGTCTACGGCAATGAGTGGCCCTATGGCCGCTTTGAGCGCTATCTAAGCAACTTTGTGCCGACGGGCGAACAAAGTGCCATGCAGCGCGAAGCGGTTTATAGCCGCCTGGGCAAAGCATTGCTGCGTCACGGCAGGCGCGATGCCGCAGGCCGCCTGCTTTTTCGAGCGCTTGGCGTAGGCGGCGGCGTGGACGGCGGCAGCACGGCCGAAGGAGTACGCCTAGCCCGGCTCTTAAGCCTTTTTGATCGGCGCAATGTTGCCGAGCAAGAAGAGCCCCTGGTGCGCAACTGGGACGGCGACGACAGCCATTTTAGCGCCGGCTTAGGCAATCCGCAGATTGCAGCCAATACCACCCCGGCTGAGCGGCAGCGCATTGAACGCGATTATGCCGCCGCGCTTGCCGCCATCGATACGCAGCAATTTACGCAAGGCTTGCGAGCACTGCGTGATTGGCCGATGCGCTGGGTCGAAAGCATGGGGCCAAACGTTCGTCTGGTGCTAGGTTATCTGCTGTATAAGACAGAGCTTTTTGACGATGCGCGCGATCATTTGGAAGTGGTCGCGGATGATCCGCAATACGCAAGCTGGCTGCGCCAGCATCCAAGCGCGCTTTACTACTTAGCCCGCAGCGAGTATATCGAGGCCGCACCGCAAAGCGCCGTCGAGCATATGGAGCGTTACATCGAGCTGCGCGATGTAACGCCACGCGAATAAGCGTTAGACCTGGTTTTGCGAGATAGCTGCGGCCACGTTACTTGGTGATTCGCCTACTTTTAGCGTCACGACAGAGATGTCGTCGCTGCATTGCGTTCCTTCCAGAAGACCAAACGTGGCATCAATGATTTGCCGCGGGGTGGCTTGCGCTTGACCTTTTTCTAGCAATATTCGCTGCACATCCTCGAGGCCTAAAAGCACGCTTCCCTTGCGCGCCTCGGTCAAACCATCGGTGTACAAAAGCAGTATATCGTCCGCATCTAGGGTCAGGGTGGTGTCGAAGTAAAGCCCGCTGGCATCCTCGACCCAGCCGATATAGATTCCCTCGGTCTTGATGTGCTCTACGGTTTGCAAAGCCGCACGATAGACAAGCAGATCAAGATGCAATCCGGCAAATCGGACTTTGCTTCCCTCGACACACAAGGCCACAAGGGTCATGTATTGTCCTTTGCCGATTTTTTGCAGATTGCTGGCGATTCCCGCGTTGACGCGAGTCAGCACCTCGGCGGGACTGGGAATCACATTTTCCTTTGCGCCGACCAGCGTCCGTATTGCGGACTGCACCATCATCATAATCAGGCCGGCGCTGACGCCGTGGCCGGATACATCGCCGATAAGAACCCACGTCGCGCCGGCATGTTCAAAGACATCGTAGTAATCGCCACCGACCTTGGCCGCCGGACGCATCGTCGCGGCAAATTCATGGCCGCCGTAAACGCCGTCCTTGGGCAAAAGTACGGTTTGGATCTTGGTCGCCAGATCCATCTCGCTCCATAGGTCCAAAAGGGTGTCCTGAAGCTCGGTGGTGCGCGCGGCGACTTGCGATTCAAGTTCGACGTTGCTTTTTCGCAACGCGTCATAAAGGTTGGCGTTCTCCAGCGCAATGGCGGTCTGTGCGGACAGGACTCCTAGCAAATTCATGCTTTGTGCCGAAAATGCATTGCGTTCCTCATGCTCTAGGTACAAAGCGCCGACGAGCCGCGCCTGATGCAAAAGCGGAATGACCAGTACGGAATGGGAATTGGAAGCTCGCAAGAGCGGTTCTTGTCCAAACCGCGAATCAGCGGGTGCATCCGACAAAAACAATGGCTGCCGAGTGCGCGCGACCGCATCAATGATGATCTGAGGAACGTCTGTGCACTCGAACAAAGGAATGTGCAAATTCGTCTCGATGCGCGCCGTAGACGTAATAAGCCTAGCGGCCATAAAAAGCGCATCCCCTTGCGTCAGAAAAAGGGCCCCACGCTGCGCGCCGGCGTTTTCGACGACTAGATGCATCAGTTGCGCGACGATGCGTTCCGGATGCAATTCGCTGGCCAAGGCCTGGGTTGCGCGAATCACTGTTTCGGCATCTAGCAGCGCCCCTCCTGAATGCGTCGTTCGGCTCGAGCGAATCGTCGCGGTCGCAGCATTGCCGGGTCTTGATGTGGAGTTTCGAGTCGGAGCCAATGCGGGAATTGCCGAAATCGCCGCCTCGGCGGGTTCTTGCAAGTAGTCGGCATAGTGCTCGTCCATAAAACGGACGATGGCATGCGCTTCCCAACGTTCATAAGCGCTGCGAGATTCGCGAAGGTACAGCGCAGCCATACGACGTCGGCCGGCCTTCTGATGGTATTGTCCGCAAAGCTGCGCGGCCAGGGCGACAATCTGCCGAAAATCCTGCTTGTGCGCATAATCGATGGCAGCATCGTACTTGGCCATTGCCACGTCGTCCTTGCCGGCCAGCCGCGCCTGCTCGGCTTCCAGCAGGTACAGCTTGTGCAAAAAGTTCTCGGCGCAGCCCTCTGCCAGATAGCGAAAGCGCACAATGCTTTGTTCCAGTTCCTGTTGCCGCTGGGCTCGTTCCTCCGGCGCAGTGGTCGTATCCATCAGGGCCGCAGCCGCCAGCGCCAAGCAAAGCAGGATGTCGCTTCCCAGGGCTACCGTGCGCAACATAAATTGATGTTGCATCGCCCACTGAGCGTGCTGATAGGCCTGCGCAGGTTGGCAAATCATTAGAAATAGGGGCAGTTCCAAAACATCGGCCAAGCTGCCGTTTAGACCGTCGCCGCGCGCGAGTAGTTCCTTGGAACCAAAAGGAAGAATTCCACCGTCCGGGCGGCAACTTAGCGGCGCCCTATTTAGCAAGCATTCAACATAGGAAGCGGAAAGCTCGATGGTGTTTTGGCCAATGGAATCGCCCGCACGACGAACCAGTAGCATCTTTTTTTCGATCTCGCGACGCGTCAAAGACAGCGGCGCTCCGGGCCAAATCAAACTGTCGCGGATGGCACAAAAGCATCCGCCACTTAACGCCGAAAAATTTCCCTGTTCCAATCCATCGGCAATCACTCGTTCGAAAATCGGCAGCGATTCACGTGCATGATGCCGATACAAAAGAACACTACCGACGATAACGTCAACATAATCGGCGGCAGGTGAATTCAGGTTTTTCCGCAGCCAGGTCGCGGCGATTGCCAACCAGGCAGCCTCGCGGGGCTGATCAAAGATCGGCCCCCATAAGTTTGTCGCCGTCGCCAATAGCAGCGCGGAATGTCGCGTCTGCGTGCCCTTTTCGATCACGCTAGAAATGGCATTCGGCAAGCCCCAGGTGATAAGCGGAAACTCGCCACTGGCCATCAAGCAATATATCCAGGTAAAAGTCGCGGCATCCTGCGTCGTGCGCAGGGGATCAGAATCCAGTGGAATGGCCGAAAGGCCCTCTTCACCCAGTCGTTCGCGCCACGCATCGATTGCTTTCAGCATCGAGACTGATTCCGCCATGAGCACTTCGACAGTATCGGGAATCTTTCTGCCTGCTTGGCCAAAGATGGTTTTTCCAAGTGCCGAAGCTTTTTGCATCTTTCCGCTGATCAAGTGCGCACGCATTCGAATCTCTTGCAGAGTCCAGATGGTGATAAGCGGTAGATTCCGATCAAGCAGGGACAGCACCAGCGCTTCGACTTCATCGGCTTGCCGCAACATATAGGTCGCTTCGACGCGCTCGATGGCCAGTTGCGCAGCCAATTCGAAATCGTTTTCCCACTGCCCAGGGCCAAGCAAATTGGATCCCTGTAGGGCCAGCTCTGCCATCAAGCGATACACACCTGCGGCCTTGGCTTTGCGCGCGGCGTCCAGGTTCAACTGAACCAGGTCTCGAACTTCTTGCGGCGAGTCCATACAGTCCACGCCCAAGTTCAGGTGCCGCACGAGTTCTAGCAGTTCCTGCGCTGTTCCGCCTTGCGCTTTATATCGACCTAGAAAGCGGCGTCCAATGTCCAGATGGGCGCGCTTCTGCTCGCTAGGTGCAATAAGCTGATGACAGGCCTGCTGCACGCGATCGTGCAAGAACTGGTAGCGGCTTTGCAATTGGCCAAGCGGCTGATTCTCTTCCACCAGGGCTTGCACATATTGAGCCTGTAGATCTGCGGTGATAAGAATTCCTTCACGCAGCGCTGGCCAAAGGGCCTGGGCCACTGCCTGCGGGGCCGATGCCGACAGCACAGCCAGCTCATCCAGCGTAAATACGTGCCCGGCGCAAGCCGCCAAACCGAGCAAGCTGCAAGTTGCTTCCGGCAGGTCGCGCAGCTTGGATTGCATCAAATCGACAACGTTATCCGTCACCGCCAGAGTTTCGATTTGCGCCGAATTCCAGATCCAAACTCCGCTGTCGAGATTTCGCAAAAGGCTTTTGCTGCGATACATTTCCAGCAGCAATTGCCCCAGGAAAAAGGGATTTCCGCGCGTCTTATTCCAGAGCACTGTGGCCAGCGGCGCGACATGTTCGGGCAGCGCGCACAAAGCAACCGACAACCACTGCGCAATTTCAAAAATTTCAAGCGGACGCAGTGTCTGCTTGGACACTCGATCGCCGTTTTTCACCACTGCATCCGCCAGATTCCACAGAGGATGGGTGGCGTCGATTTCGTTATCGCGATAGACGGCAATCAGCAAAATACTGCGGCGTTCCGCATCGGTCAGAAGCACCTTGAGCAGTTCCAAAGAAGCCGGATCGATCCATTGCAAATCATCCAGAAAAAGCACCAACGGCTCGCTTTTGCTGAGCACAGCTTGAACAAAGTAAATCCAGGCCAGCTTTAAGCGATTGTAGGCTTGATCGCTGGGAAGTTCGGGCACAGGCGGCAGATTGCCCATGACCCAGTTCAGTTCAGGAATCAGGTCGGCAATGACGCGGGCGTTGCCCCCCATCGCTGTCTCAATACACTCCTTCCAAGCATCTACCGTGGCCCGAGGACTGGCGGCGATATTCTGCATCAGTCCGCCAAAGGCTTGCACCAGCGCGGCATAAGGAACGGAACGGGCCAGTTGATCGTGTTTGCCGCTTAGCAAAAGTCCGCGACCCCTTCGAGCCATTTCGCGGTACACAGAGCGAATCAAGGCGGTTTTGCCAATGCCGGAAGGACCGCCGACCAGCAAAAGCTCTACGGCCCCGTTGGCGGCGCGTTCAAAGGCGAAACGCAGCACTTCGACTTCCGCTTCACGTCCGATAAGCTGCTCGGGCAAACGCAGCTTGGGCGAAAAATCGCGCTGGGCCACTGGAAATGGCGAAATTTTTCCTTCCCGCTGCCATTGTTCCAGGCACTTGTCTAGATCGTGCATCAAGCCGCGCGCCGTCTGATACCGCTTGTCCGGGTCTTTGGCCAGCAGTCGCTCGACGATACGCGCGACGGACGAAGGCACCTCGGGCATAAGCGCGTCCAAAGCGGGAGGCAGCTTGGCCAAATGAGCATGCACCAAAGCCAGTGGATCGGTTTCCAGAAAAGGATGGCGGCCGCTAATCATCTCGAACAGGGTTACGCCCAGCGAATAAAGATCCGTTCGCGCATCCAGCGTGCGCGAAGTGCGGCCGGTTTGCTCGGGCGAAATATAGGCCAGCGTGCCCTCCAGCGCCTCGGGGATAAGCGCCACCGTCGATTCAAAAGCCAAGCGCGAGGCCAAGCCGAAATCAAGCAGCCATACCTTTTTTTGCTGCTCCTCAAACAGGATGTTTTGCGGCTGAGAATTCGCGCTCGATTTTCCTGCGAAAAAAAGCGCACTTGGCAGCGCTACGGACAACTTTGGGACAAAGTTTTGCGTCTTGACAGAGCTCGACGGATGCATATAAATGAAAAGGATTTTCAATTTCAAATAAGACAGATGCCATGAGCCACCAAAGAGCCACGGCCCCGATAAAGCCCATCGATCTGCTGCCCACCGAAGTCTACGAGCGCTTGCGTGCTGATTATCGTCGCCAGCTTATCGATTTGAAACGCCGCCGGCGCGTAGAAGTAGGACCGAACGTCTCGTTGCTATTTGAGTCGCGTCAGACGGTGCTGGCGCAGATTCAAGAAATTGCCTGGATGGAACGCCCCCTGCGCCCGCAGCGCATTGCCGAGGAAATTGCCGAATATGATCGACTTATCCCCCGCAGCGGAGAGTTAACCGCAACGCTAATGCTGCATGGAGGCCCGTGCCGCGCCGGACAAAAGCTGGCGCAACAACTTTTTGCGGGAACTTCGCGAATTATCTTTCTGCAGCTTGGAATGCAGACAATTGAAGCGCAGCCGCTTTTTCCCAACGACGATCCGACCTGTGCAGTGCAGTACATCGGCTTTCGATTGGATCGCGAAGCGATCTCTGCACTTGCCGATCCGCAAAAGACGGCGCAGCTTGGCATCGACTACTTTGACACCCTGCAATGCGTCGAGCTAACACCAGAGACGCGAAATGAGCTGGCCCGCGACTTTCAGCCGGGTTACAAGAAGCGCGATTTTGCAGGCGAGTTCATGCTGCCGGGTTTCAGAGCGGCATAGAAAAAAGCGAAAGAAAGGTACGAAAACATGTCGGTCTTGGTTGGCAAAAAAGCTCCTGATTTCTCCTGCGCGGCCGTCCTTGGAGATGGCGCGATGGTGCAGGATTTTCATCTCTCCAAAGTCCTTAGCGGCAAGTATGGTCTACTTGTCTTTTATCCGCTGGACTTCACATTTGTCTGTCCCTCCGAACTTATCGCGCTCGATAACCGCGTCGAGGCGTTGCAAAAGCGCAATGTCGAGGTGATTGGCATCTCGATTGATTCACAATTTACACACCACGCCTGGCGTGAAACGCCGGTCGAGCGCGGCGGCATCGGCAAAGTCCGTTTCACGCTCGCCGCTGATGTGAAGCACGAAATCTGTCGCGCCTATGGAGTCGAGCATAACGACGGTGTCGCGCTGCGCGGGACTTTTCTGATTGATCGCGAAGGCATCGTCCGATCCCAAATCGTCAATGATTTGCCGCTAGGGCGAAATATGGACGAGCTTTTGCGCCTCGTCGATGCGCTGCAGTTTCATGAAGTAAATGGCGAAGTCTGTCCCGCCGGATGGCGTAAGGGAGACAGTGGCATGACTGCGTCCGCATCCGGCGTCGCCAGCTATCTGGCAGAAAACGCCAGCAAATTGTAAGCCGCACGCCGCAACAAGGAAGCGCCACGACTGCTCTGCTTCGCTGTCCGCGCCTTTCTCGACGGCGGGCTGAGCAGTCGGCGCCGCTTTTCGACGCAAGCAAAATTCTGCGGCTGAGAATTCGCGCTCGATTTTCCTGCGAAAAAAAGCGCACTTGGCAGCGCTACGGACAACTTTGGGACAAAGTTTTGCGTCTTGACAGAGCTCGACGGATGCATATAAATGAAAAGGATTTTCAATTTCAAATAAGACAGATGCCATGAGCCACCAAAGAGCCACGGCCCCGATAAAGCCCATCGATCTGCTGCCCACCGAAGTCTACGAGCGCTTGCGTGCTGATTATCGTCGCCAGCTTATCGATTTGAAACGCCGCCGGCGCGTAGAAGTAGGACCGAACGTCTCGTTGCTATTTGAGTCGCGTCAGACGGTGCTGGCGCAGATTCAAGAAATTGCCTGGATGGAACGCCCCCTGCGCCCGCAGCGCATTGCCGAGGAAATTGCCGAATATGATCGACTTATCCCCCGCAGCGGAGAGTTAACCGCAACGCTAATGCTGCATGGAGGCCCGTGCCGCGCCGGACAAAAGCTGGCGCAACAACTTTTTGCGGGAACTTCGCGAATTATCTTTCTGCAGCTTGGAATGCAGACAATTGAAGCGCAGCCGCTTTTTCCCAACGACGATCCGACCTGTGCAGTGCAGTACATCGGCTTTCGATTGGATCGCGAAGCGATCTCTGCACTTGCCGATCCGCAAAAGACGGCGCAGCTTGGCATCGACTACTTTGACACCCTGCAATGCGTCGAGCTAACACCAGAGACGCGAAATGAGCTGGCCCGCGACTTTCAGCCGGGTTACAAGAAGCGCGATTTTGCAGGCGAGTTCATGCTGCCGGGTTTCAGAGCGGCATAGAAAAAAGCGAAAGAAAGGTACGAAAACATGTCGGTCTTGGTTGGCAAAAAAGCTCCTGATTTCTCCTGCGCGGCCGTCCTTGGAGATGGCGCGATGGTGCAGGATTTTCATCTCTCCAAAGTCCTTAGCGGCAAGTATGGTCTACTTGTCTTTTATCCGCTGGACTTCACATTTGTCTGTCCCTCCGAACTTATCGCGCTCGATAACCGCGTCGAGGCGTTGCAAAAGCGCAATGTCGAGGTGATTGGCATCTCGATTGATTCACAATTTACACACCACGCCTGGCGTGAAACGCCGGTCGAGCGCGGCGGCATCGGCAAAGTCCGTTTCACGCTCGCCGCTGATGTGAAGCACGAAATCTGTCGCGCCTATGGAGTCGAGCATAACGACGGTGTCGCGCTGCGCGGGACTTTTCTGATTGATCGCGAAGGCATCGTCCGATCCCAAATCGTCAATGATTTGCCGCTAGGGCGAAATATGGACGAGCTTTTGCGCCTCGTCGATGCGCTGCAGTTTCATGAAGTAAATGGCGAAGTCTGTCCCGCCGGATGGCGTAAGGGAGACAGTGGCATGACTGCGTCCGCATCCGGCGTCGCCAGCTATCTGGCAGAAAACGCCAGCAAATTGTAAGCCGCACGCCGCAACAAGGAAGCGCCACGACTGCTCTGCTTCGCTGTCCGCGCCTTTCTCGACGGCGGGCTGAGCAGTCGGCGCCGCTTTTCGACGCAAGCAAAATTCTGCGGCTAGAAGTCTTGTTCGAGGCGAAAGCGGCGCGAAACCCTGAGAGCTTCGACATACGCCATCGCAGCTCAGCCTCACGATGTCATTTCTCGGCTGCGCCACAAAGTGTAGAATTTATGCTAAGAAGCCCGTCGTGGTTGGCAAATCATCATTAAGCGGCTGGGGACGTACTTTTGTCCCTGGACGCGAGGTGCGCTCCGAGGATCTCGAGGGCATCACGCGGCAAGCGACGCTGTCACGCGGGCTTGGACGCTCGTACGGCGACGCCTCGCTGCCGCCCGCGGCAGTGACCGATGTGGTCGGGACTACGCTCGCCGATCGCGTGTTGTCATTCGACGCGCAGAGCGGCATCGTGCGCGCCGAGGCGGGCTTCAGTTTAAACGACCTATATCGGCTGTTTCTGCCGCGTGGCTTCTTTACGCCGGTGACGCCGGGCACCAAGTTCGTGACGCTTGGCGGCATGGTCGCCTCGGACGTGCACGGCAAGAATCACCACGTCGATGGCACCATCGGCCGGCACGTGCGCGCGCTGCGGCTGCGGGTCGCCGACGGACGCATCATCGAGTGCTCACGCCAACACGAGCCTGAGCTGTTTCTAGCAACCCTCGGCGGCATGGGCCTCACTGGCCATATCCTAGAGGTCGAGCTGCAGCTTGTGCGCGTGCCTTCGCCGTATATCTATCAAGAGACTTTTCGCATTCCGGATCTCGCCACGTTTCTGTCGGAGTTCAAAGAAGCAAGCCAACGCTGGCCCTTTACCGTCGGCTGGATTGACACCATGGCGCGCGGCAAGGAGCTTGGGCGCGGCATCCTATTTTGCGGCCGCTGGGCGGAAGCGCACGAGGCGCCGACGCACTTTCCGAGGCCCAAGTTGCGGCTCACCATGCCGTTCGCGCTGCCTTCCGGGGTGCTCAATCGCGCCACCATCGGCTTATTCAATACCTTGGTCTATCGCCAACACTTGGCGCAGCACCGCGCAAGTGTGGTCGATGCCGATACGTTCTTTTATCCGCTCGATTGGGTGCATCACTGGAACCGGGCCTATGGAAAACGCGGAGTCACGCAGCATCAAAGTGTGATTCCCGACACCGCGGGCGCGGACGGAATTCGCGCTATGTTGCAAGTTCTGTCGCAGCATGGCGCATCCTCGTTTCTGACCGTCATCAAAGACTGCGGTGCAGAAGGAGAAGGAATGCTGTCATTTCCTCGACCCGGGGTCTCGCTAGCGCTCGACATTCCGATTCGCGACAACGTGCAGCAGGTCATCGACGCGCTAAACGAACGCGTTCTGGCCTGCGGGGGCCGCTTTTACCTGGCCAAGGACGGCTTTACGCGCCGTGAACACTTCATCGCCATGGAACCTCGCCTGGCGCGGTTTCTGGACGTAAAACGCAAGTGGGATCCGCACAACCAGATTCGTAGCGCGCAAAGCGAGCGCTTGTTTGGAGACCGCCCATGAAAGCCATCCTCCTTGGCGCCACCAGGGGTATTGGCCGTGCCGTCGCCCGGTCGCTCGCCGCGCGCGGCGATGAGCTGTTTCTGCTTGGCCGCGATGCCCTGGAACTTTCACGCAGCGCTGCCGACCTTGAAATGCGCGGTGCCAAACAGCCGGTGAAAAGCGCTCACTGCGACCTGGAAGCGCCAGAGGGCTTTTGCGCCGCGCTTAGCGCTGCGCAAAAGGCACTCGGCGATGTCGATGCAATCATCGTCACCGCCGGGCTTTTCGCTACGCAAGCAGCGATGGAAGCCGACGTCGAGCTTTTACGCCGCGTGCTTAGCGTGAACTTTGCCAACACCGTGGTCTTCTGCGAACATGCTCGCAAGCTGCTACTTACACGCGGCGGCGGCACCCTGTGCGTGGTCAGTTCCGTGGCCGGCGAGCGCGGGCGCAAGCCGGTGATAAGCTACGGCGCCAGCAAAGCTGGCCTCAGTGCCTATCTTGAGGGGCTCGATCACAAGTTCTACGCGCAGGGGCTGCGCGTCATCTGCGTGAAGCCCGGCTTTGTCAAAACCGGCATGACGCAGGGGTTAAAGCCGCCGCCTTTCGCTGGCGAGCCAGAGCAGGTGGCGCGCGACATCGTCGCGGCAATCGATCGCAACCAGCCGGTGCTGTACACGCCGCGCATGTGGGGACCGGTGATGATGGTGATTCGCCGGCTGCCGCGCTTTGTCATGCGGCAGATCAATTTTTAAGCGTCAATGCGCGAGCCCGGGCTCGCTCTGCTCCGCAAATTCGCAATCGAGTATCCGTGAGGAATTTGGGAGACGCCATTTCCAAATTCCTGTTATCTGACGCTAAATGCGGCTAATTAGACTTATGCGGCTTGATGTCTTTGTGAATGAGTCCGGCCGTATGAACTGCTTCCAGAATGGCGGCGGCGCTGCGCGTGATGTGCAAGGCGTCGGCAAGCGGCAGCCCCCCGCGGCTCAAAAGCACTTCGCGCAGAGATCGGCTCTGGGTGTCTTCTAAGACAAGGGCAAGCTGCCCGCCGATGCGCTCGAGGCCCCGGGTCTTAATGACGCCGGGAACGTCGGCCAAGCTGTTTAGGACAGCCAATTCGTGATGCAGCCTGCCCGCCAGCGCCTCCGAGCAGGGATCTTGCCGAGACATTTTAAGCACGACTGGCGAATGATCCGCAGCGGTTGCCCGCAGAATGCAAATCTCATCACCAAGAAACAATTCCTGCTTGATTTGAAAATGCCCCCAATGGTCCATCATGACTGTCCTCACTCATCGCTGAGATAGCATCTAGAGGATGTGTGTATGCGCAATTCAGCGTCCTTTGGCGCTAAGGACGCGATTGAATAGGAGCATAGCGGCTACCACTGCCGATACTCGTCCACATCATATCGCAATGAGCCGCGTTTTGGCCAGCCGGACCACCGGCTGGCTGTAGCAGAGGGTGCGTCGAGGTGTGAAGGACCGCTATTCGCCCAAGGACGCAAAGCCAGCGGAATTTGTAGCCGGCGCGGCATCGGGCTTGACGCGAATTGCCTTGGTCGCATCTTCGGTGGTGTATAGCTCTAGGCGATCTTCGCGGACGAGCTTGTCAATCAGGCGCCGCCGCAGCTCAGGATCCGGATCCAAATGCGTAGCTTGCCAGCGCGTGACAAAGAAGTTCACCCCGACGTAGCCGGTGGGAAACTTGATTTCGGCGCGACGCACTTCGTCTAACAAAATGGCGGCCGCTTCGTCCTCGGTTCTTTCAAAATGGGGCACATACAGGCTGTCCTCGCCGCGAATCTCCGGCGAGCTTTGACTGCTGGGCACCCGCATCGCCATGCTGGGAGTAAGCGTGCCGGCTTCGTCTCCGTCGCCGACCGGCCACTGCCGGCCGCACTCGCCAATCGAATCGAGCAGGTCTATATGATCGAACGCGGCACGGCGGATGCGACGTGCCAGACCAATGCCGCCCCAGGTCGCCACATAGGCCTGCCGTCCTAGCGCCCGAACTCCCTCGACGGCCGGCGCGTGATCGGCATCGCCCGACATCAGCACCAAGATGTCAAATGCCCCAACGGCAGAGAGGCGCAACATGTCGGCAACCATCGTGGTGTCGACTTCGTTTTCCTGGGTATAGTGGTTCTCGCTGCCACATTCGCGGCACTGGTAATTCTTGGTCCGCCGAGAAAAACGCTGAACAAAGTAGCCCGGCAAAAGCTCGAGGTTGTCCAGAAACCCGGTCAGCGCCGCCTGCCCCGTTCCCGGTGTCGAAGGTCCGACTTCGATGCCGGTGTAATAGTAGGCGCCCCATAGAACGCTTCCACCGACGCGCCGCACCAGCCATTGTGACAAAGCCACAAAGTCAAGGGGCTGCCGGCCGGCCCGCTCCCGCCAACCTGAGTAAAAATTCTTTCCATCGAAAAACAAGGCCACTTTCATGATCTCTGTCCCTTCCGGTTGAGCAGACTACAGCACAATCAGCGCTGCGCTAGAACAATGCGACCATGAAAATTTTTCAGCGGGGTCACAGCGACGGAAATCAAATCGACATAGATTTCCGCAGCTTGAATGACACGCGGCTTTAGAGCCAGCGCTTAGAGCTAGCGAACAAAACCGTAGCGAGCAGGCCCAAGCGCGAGGACGACCGCGCGGAGCAGCCTATGGGCTGTGAGCACGGACGGCCTCGTGATTGGGACGCGCAGCAGGTTTTGTTTGCTAGCTCTTTAGGCGTAAACGATAAGGCCGATATGCAGGCGGTTGGCGATGGCTAGCTCAAAAACAGTGCGCAGCTCGGCCCAGGCGGTCAAAAAGCGTTCGATTTCAGTGCGGCTGCGCTCTTCGACGCCTTTGCGCCATTCAAGATAGATGTTTTCGCCTTCAGGCTGGCCATAGCGGGCGGTGTACAGCACGCGACAGAAGCGTTCCAAGCGCTGGGCCAGCTTGCTGCCGTCGAATTCGCGCAGCATTTGGAGCAGACGGTCGGGCTTTATCAAAAACACCGCACCGTCATACGGTTCGTCTGGCTTGGCCCACGGCACGAGCGCACCGATTTCGTCGGCACCCACAAGTTCGAGCAGCGGCCCGTAGCCACCGGGAGGTTTGGCGCAGGGCAGCACTTCGATCATTGCGTCCAGCACGCTCGGCAGTTTTTCCAGCTCGACCGCATCATCAGAGTCGATGATCGGCACGGCATCGCCAATGGCCAGCATGGCCAAAAGCTTCTGGTCGAAAAAACGCAGCGTATCGCCGCCTGCATAAACCCCGGCGTGGCACAGCGCTAAAATCTCGAACGCATGGGTATGCCAGGGCGCATATGTGGTGGCGGTCCCCGGCGGCGTATCTAGCGTTTCTAGCGTCGCGGCCGTATCGTTGCGCAAGGCCGACAAGGGACCTAGCACTTCGGGGGGCGCGCTTTTTATCACCTGCGCAAGCTGCTTGCCGGGCAGCTCGACAAAAGCCTGCTGAATCAAGTTGCCGTCAAATGCAAAAAAAGCGGCCCGGGTCGTCTCGGCATCGTTGGATTCGTCGTCCTCGCTACCAACCACCTCGAGCAGCCGCGCTTCTTTTTGCGGATCGTTTGCCAAATCATATCCGCGATCGTGAAAGAAGAAGCTGCCTAGGCCCGTTGGCGTACCCGCCGGTGCCAGCAGCAATCGGCCGCGCACAAGTGCCGCGGTACGCGACGCCGCCTGGCCAAAACCCACCCTTGTGCCGTCATCGAAAGACACAAGCTCATCGAGGGTATGTCCGCTTAGGCGCAAAAACAGGGCGTGAAACTCCTCGCTGGGTTCGCCGGAGTAGCTGGCGACTTCGGCGGAGTCCTCAAACGCGTGCAAGAGCGCCTGCTTGGCCTGATGGTTGACGTGCAGAAACATCGCCTTGCCGCCGTTTTTGCTCAGCACCTGCAAGGTAGACGGCGAAACCGCCGGAAATCCGGTTTGCCCATCGAGCACTTCCAGTTGATGAATTTCGTGCTGTTCGAAAGGGCAAAGCCGTATCCACGCGGCCGGTGGCGCGTTCTGGGCGACGAGGTTGACGATTTCGTTGGGTTGAAGGCCGCGCGGCGGCAGCGGCATGAGTATGGCGGTCAAATCGGCAGGCATTTCAGTCCGTAGAGTATGCCGAGTTGCCCCTTGAAGTCACGCGCGAACGGCAACGCAGATAGAATCTATCGCGCGATCCGTTTTTCAGCGCTGCGCTCAGCTTGGAAGTTCGAAGAGCAGAACTTCGGCGCCGGTCTCGGAACGGATGGAAATCTGCGCTTCTTTTTCAATGGCGACGCCGTCTCCGGCCTGCAAATGGATGCCGTTCAGCTCGGCGCCTCCTTTGGCAACCTGCAGCCAGCCCTTGGCGCTTTTTTCGAAGGAATGCGTGACGGCTTGACCGCCCTCAAGGAGCGCGGCATACAGCCGAATCTCCTGCTGAATCCGCACCGATCCCTCCGCGCCGTCTGCAGAAGCGATAAGGCGCAGCCGTCCGCGTTTTTCTTCCGGACTGAAGAATTTCTGCTCATAGCCCGGCGCCAGGCCGGCGCGCCGCGGCTGTATCCAGATCTGCAAAAAGTGCACAGCTTCCTTATTGGATGCATTGTATTCGCTGTGCATTACGCCGTGGCCGGCGCTCATCCGCTGGACATCTCCGGGACGAATTACCGATCCCGTGCCCATGCTGTCTTTATGTTCCAAGGCACCTTCGAGGACATAAGAAATGATCTCCATGTCACGATGCCCATGCGTGGGAAATCCGCCGCCCGGGGCCACGATATCGTCGTTGAGCACACGCAGCACCCCATACCCCATGAACTTCGGATCGTAATAGTCCGCGAACGAAAAAGTGTGATGCGTATCGAGCCAGCCATGATTGGCGTGTCCACGATCTTGCGCTTTGCGAAGGGTCAACATGCGCGGCCTCCATTTTTGCGAACCATATCAGTACGGCTCAAAATCATTTGAGTTGGCTGTAAAGTCGAATCTCGAATCATTTTTCGGCTTCTCGCCTGCCTTGTAACGATGTAACAAAGTAAGCACACCCTTCAAAGAGGAAATGGGCAAAGTTCCCGTCCTGCGCACTATCTGCTACCGAAAGAGGCTTGGCAGCTAACAAGCACTTCATTATGGTTTGCGCCATGAAGCAGCAGTCGCCGATAACGATTTTATGCGCAGCCATCCTCGGAGTCGCCTGGTTTTTACATAAAGGCGGGGGGCCGCTTTGCCAGCCAAATACTACAGACTGGTTGCGTGCTGGCGATGCCGCCTGGCAACACCTGGGTTGGCTGTTTTTTCAGCGTGAGTCCTGGCATCTGCCGCTCGGTCTGCTTGTCGATTATCCCAAGCCATCGGGCACTACTGTTGGTTATACGGATTCCATTCCCTGGCTGGCGCTACTTTGCAAGCTGCTGTCGCATCGAACGCAAACGCAATTTCAGTACTTTGGTCCGTGGTTTTTGTTCTGCTTTGCCATGCAAGGAGTGCTCGGCGCTCGCCTTGTCGCCCTTGTGACGCCGCGGCGCTCACTACAATGCATGGGGGCTTTATTTTATGCCGCGGCGCCGCTTTTAATCTTTCGAATCTCGCATGCGGCCCTGTGTGCGCACTTTTTGCTGCTGGCGATGTTGTGGCTGTATTTGCAGCCCTGCCCGGATGCGCAAGCGATGCGCAGATTGCTGCGCATTGCGGCGCTTGTGTTGCTGCTGGCCGCCGGCTTTCACCCCTATCTCATGGTGATGAGCTTCTGCCTGTCCGCAGCCTTGCTTTGGCGCTTATGGCGCAGCGATTGTTTGCTCAGCGGACAACGGGCGCTGGGTCTATTCTTTGCCTATTTGGGAATGATTGGCGCGGTGATGGCGCTGCTTGGCTACTTCAACGGAACGGGCCCTGTTGCCGGTGGAGATCTCAATTATGCCGCGGATCTACTGACGTTTTTCAATGCGCAGGGTCGTTCCGCTTGGTTCGCAGATTTGCCAACGGGTCCTGGGCAGTATGAAGGATTTGCCTATCTGGGAGCCGGTGGACTGTTTCTAGTCGGCTTGGCGTTCATTTGCTGGCGGACGCTGCGGGCAACGGTGTTTGGCTCGCGAATGGGGCCGCTTTACTTGGTGGTTCTGGCCTTTGCCGTGTTTGCGATTTTTCCGCGCATTACCATCGCCGGCAAAGAGCTTATGAGTTCCAGCTTCACATTCATGGGACTGACCGATATTTTTCATGCCACCGGAAGATTTCTATGGCCGCTGTATTATCTTGTGCTCACCCTCGCGCTACACACAACGCTGCGCAGATGGCAGCAAAAGCCGGCAATCGCCCATGTCCTTGTTGCTGCCGTGCTGTTTCTACAGATTCATGAGCAGCATCGAGCAAAAGTTCTGGCGGCGGCCGTTCCGTTTGCGATTCCTGCTGCTCCGGAATGGAATTTGGCCCAAGGAAACTATCGCGCCATGGTCCTTTATCCGCCCGCTCTCGATTGTCAGCCGAGCTTTCCAAGCCAGCATGTCGTAAAGCTTGGCTACCTTGCTTACAAGCTGGGAATGACGATAAACAGCGCCGCATTGGCCCGGCGTCCGTCTTTATCGGAACAAGCTTATTGCAAAACGCTACGAAACCAAATCGAGCAACATGAGTTGCAGCGCGACACAGTCTATATTGTCGATACAGCGGCCCTGCCGTGGTTTTCGCACGCCGCCTGCGGACGCATCGATGATTACCAGGTATGCGTCGCGGCCGATGCGCACAATCCTTTTCGCGCCGTGCTCAATTCTCCCCTAGCACCCACCCAGTAGGAAGCAAATCCGCTTCTAATGCTTGCCCGGACGTTCGACGGGTATTTCGCGACTACTGACCGCTGGTAGCTTGAAGCCACGAGCCTGCATGTCCGCGGCAAAGGTCGGCAATCCGACCGGAACAAGCTCGCCGATAATTCGCCCATTTCCGGGCTCTTCGCCGCGATCCTGAAATACAAACAAAGGACGCATCACATATTCACCCTGGCTGCCCAAGCCATCGGCCTGATAGACGCCAACAATTCGCCGGCTGCCATCGCGCAAGCGGTTTTGCTGTACCACTATATCGACCGCAGAAACGATCTGCGCGCGCAGCGGCCCCACCGGCAGGTTGATGTCGCTCATCATGCA